>NZ_JBSFUS010000006.1:0-571915 GCF_053591915.1 Streptomyces sp. NPDC002853
GTTACATTCCGAACCCGGAAGCTAAGCCTCACAGCGCCGATGGTACTGCAGGGGGGACCCTGTGGGAGAGTAGGACGCCGCCGAACTATTATTAATAGAGCTGGTCCCTGAACTTCGGTTCAGGGACCAGCTCTTTTTTGTTTTGTGTCACTTGCCGTTCACGTTCCGCCGCCAGCATCGGAGTCATGCAGACAGTTGGCATGTTGCGAGCCGCAGGTGTCGGTGCCGGTGACGAGGTCATCGTGCCGGCATACGGGAATGCCGAGATTGCCGAGGCCGTGGTCATGGCGGGCGCCGTGCCCGTGTTCGCGGACATAGATCGGGCGTCGTACTGCCTCGATGCTGACGCGGTGGCCGCCGCGGTGACTGCCCATACGGCCGCCGTCGCCGTCGTGCACCGCTTCGGGCACCCGGCTGACGTAAGGCGGCTTCGGGACGTCGGGATGCGGCACGGCATTCTCGTACTGGAGCAGGGCGAGTCGGACGCACCGTACGACGAGCGTGCGCGGCGGCGGGCTCACGCGGCCTACCTCAGCGGGCGGCTCGGCGGTGTGATCACCCCGGACGGTGTCGAGGGGCACAGCTATCAGCAGTACGTCGTGCGGGTGCCCGGCAACGGGCGGCCGGACCGGGACGCGTTCGCGCGTGCCGTGCGGGCCAAGGGAATTGACTGCCGGGTGCCCGTGAAGACGCCCGTTCACCGCACGCCCAAGTTCTGGCGGGACGTCTATCTGCCGGAGACCGAGCGTGCCGCGGACGACACTCTGGCGCTGCCGGTCGACGCGTCGATGTCTCGGCGTGAGCTGCAGCGTGTGGTGTCCGCCTGCAACGCGCTCGGCGGGCTTCTCCAGCCGGCATTCTGAGAGCCGCGTGCGCTAAGGCGCTTCCCTGGGGTGAGACTTGAAGAACTCCCACATCAGGTCCGTCGCGTTGATTCCCGCGGTGGGGTCCGACATGCTGCCGCCCGCGCCGCCCGGCCAGGGGTGGCCCATGTCGGGCAAGCGGTAGACGACCACGGTAGAGCCGTCGCGGCACTCGGCTGTTGTCCTCTTGATTTTCTTCTTGAGTTTCTCGGGTTGGCTCGTCTTGCAGGACAGGCGTTTCTGCCAGGCCGTGATGCCCTCGTCCATCCCTGCGTAGTGCTCGTCGAGGCCGCCGATGAAGGTGATGACGGAGACAGGGGTTTTCGGCATGTACGAGTCGTCCGCCGAGTCGGGGCCGAGATAGCCGCCGCTGACCGGGGCGATGGCCGCGAAGGTGTCGGGGAGTTCGACCGCCAGCTTGAAGGACATGTCACCGCCGTTGGAGATGCCGGTCGCGTAGACGCGGTCCGGGTCGGCGTTCCAGGTGCTGGTCAGCCTCTTCGTGATCGTACGGATGAAGCCCACGTCGTCCTCTGTGCCGCAGCAGATCAGCGCGTTGAAGGCTTGGTTGAGGCCGTCGGGATAGGCGACGAGGAATTTCTCCTTGTCCGCTTTGGCGCTGAGGCCGCTGATCGTGGCCGCGGCCGCGCCGTCGGCCGGATATGGGTGCATGGCGATGACCAGCGGGAGCTTTTCCGAGCGGGAGTAGCCGGGTGGGGCGTGCACCGTGTAGACACGCTTCTTGCCTTTCCAGGTGAGCGTGACCTTCTGATCGCCAGGGCGCGGGGTCTCCGCTGCCGGCGGCTTCTTGGTGGGCTTCTGGTCCGCGGTCTTGTCGTCGTCGGACCCACAGGCGGCGAGCGGCAGGAGCAGGGCGGCCAGCGCCACGGGTAAGGAGTTCCGCATGGATGTACCACGTCGGGTCGACATGGGCGCAGAGTGGCTGCGGCGGTGCGGGCGGTCCAGAGGAACGGTCGGTTCGAGGCACCTTCGATTTCAGGTATGATCTATTCCGTTGCCGAGCGGGAAACCGCGAAGCGCAACAGGCCCCTATAGCTCAGTCGGTAGAGCGTCTCCATGGTAAGGAGAAGGTCTGCGGTTCGATTCCGCATGGGGGCTCAGCGAGCAAGACGGGAAAGTCCCCGCCCAGTTGGGCGGGGGCTTTTTTGTGCCCGGGGGCCCAGGCCCCCGGCGCGAGATCGTCAGTCTTTGTGGATGTCCGGGACGCGCATCGCAAGAATCGCCATGTCGTCCGACGGGGCGTCCGACGCGAAGCGCTCGACCGCGCGCATGATGCGGGCCGCGACCGCGCCCGCGGTGAGGCCCGTGCACGTGGTGAGGACGTCCGCGAGGCCGTCGTCGCCGAGCATGCGGGTGCCTTCGCGGCGCTCGGTGACCCCGTCCGTCACGCAGAGCAGGACGTCGCCCGGGTCGAGCGTCATCGTCTGTTCGTAGAGCTCGAGGTCCTCCATGACGCCGAGGAGCGGTTGCGGCTCCGCGTACGGCTCGACCGTTCCGTCCTGGCGCAGGCGGAGCGGGAGCGGGTGGCCGGCGCAGACGATCTTCAGTACGGCGGAGCCGTCCTCCTGCGGCCACAACTCCCCGTAGAGGAGAGTGAGGAAGCGGCTGCGGGCGCCTTCGTCGAGAATCGCGGCGTTCAGGCGTTCCAGGACGGCGGGGCCGCCGAAGCCCTCGCGGGCGAGGAGGCGCAGGGCGTGGCGGGCCAGGCCGGTGACCGCGGCGGCCTCCGGGCCCGTGCCGCAGACGTCGCCGATCGCGAAGCCGTACGCGCCGTCGCGGATGGGGAAGAGGTCGTAGAAGTCGCCGCCGACTTCGTTCCCCTCGCCGGCCGCGCGGTAGATGACGTCGACTTCGACGCCCGGGATCTGCGGGAGCCCCGGCGGCAGCAGGCTGCGCTGGAGGGACTGGCTGATGGCCATGCGCTCCGAGTACAGGCGGGCGTTGTCCAGGGCGAGGGCCGCTCGGCGGGAGAGGTCTTCGGCCAGCTCCAGGATCTCTTGGCGGAAGTGCTCGTCGGACGGCTTGCCCAGCGTGAGCATGCCGATGACGCGGTTGCGGGCGACCAGAGGCAACACGACCGTCTCGCCGCCCACCGCCGACGCAGTGGAGAGCGTCGTGCCGATGCCCGAGCCCAGACTCAGGGGCTCGCCGAGGCCCAGGCTGCGCATGGAGGTGCGCAGGGCGGCCTGGTGGGCGGCCTCCGAGGGGGCGGCCCAGACGCGGGCTCCTGGGGTCGGCACGGGGTCGGGAGGGGCGATCTTGGAGAGGAGAGCCTTCAGGCCGTCGATGCGCTCCTCGTCCTCATGGAGGACGTACGAGAGGTAGGGCTCGGACGACTGGTCGGCGATCGTGTAGACGGCGCACCAGGTGGCGAGCGTCGGGACCGTCATCTGGGCCATGAGCGCCAGGGTCTGGTCGCGGTCCAGGGTGCCCGCGAGGAGGTCCGATGCCTCGACGAGGAAGGAGAGCGAGCCGCGGCGCAGGCGTTCCAGCTCGCCGAGGCGCGCGGACTCGACGGCGAGGGCGATGCGGTCGGCGGCGAACTGGAGGCGCAGGGCTTCTTCGTTGGAGTACCGGTCGGGGGCCTCGGCGGCGACGCCCAGGGAGCCCGTGAGGCGCCCTTCGACCTTCAAGGGGACCGTGACCACGGAGCGCATGCCCGTGCCGCTGAGGAGCGGAACGGCGCCGGGGACGACCGTGAGGTCCTCGTGGACGGCCGGCATGCGGGCGGAGCCGTAGCGACCGGGGCCGGCCTCCACGGGGACGCGGGCGAAGCGCTGGCGGGCGGAGGGCAGGCCCGTGGAGGCGCGGACCTCCAGTTCCGTCTCGTCGTCCGTGGCGAGGAGCAGGAAGGCGGCGTCGCCGTCGAGCATGTCGCGGGCGCGTTCGACCGTGCGCTGGAGCAGGCCGTCGAGGTCGTCCGGCGCCGGGGAGCCGATGAAGACCTCGAAGGGGTCGGCGGTGTGCGACTCGGTGAGCGCGCCGGGCTCGGGGGCGGGGCCGCGCAGCGGGGTCTGCAGGACGGCGCGCTCGTCGTCGCGGACGAGCAGGCAGACCGTGGAGGGTTCGCCGTCGGCATCGCGCACGCGCAGATGTGAGGCGTAGACGGGGGTCACGCGGCCGTCGGAGCCGCGGATGCCGTAACTGCCCTCCCAGCGGGAGAGTTGGAGCGCTTCCACGATGCCGGTGCTGGTGCCCGGAGTGTGCGGCCAGGCGGCGAAGTCGGTGAGCGGTTTGCCGGTGACCTGTTCGGCGGCGTACCCGAAGAGTTCTTCGGCGTCTTCGTTCCAGGCGGAGATCGCGCCCACGCGGTCGATCTGGACGACGGCCACGCGGACCCTGCCGTCGGTGAGGGGGAGCAGCTCGGCGGGGAGGGCGGGGCCGGCGGCTCGGGTGCCCACGGAGCGGTCGGGGAGGTCGAGTTGGAACCAGACCTGCTTCTGGGTGGGGGTGTAGTCGACGCCCCAGCGGGTGGCGAGCGCCGCGCACAGCTGGAGGCCGCGACCGCCCTCGCGGTCCGGGTTGCCCATGTTCACGGCGGCCTGCTGGAGCGGGATCTCGCGTTCCGGGTAGTGGTCGGAGACCTCGATGCGTACGGCGTCCTCGCTGCGCAGGCAGAGGACGTCGGCGGCGGTTCCGGCGTGCACCACGGCATTGGTGACGAGCTCGCTGGTGAGGACGACGGCGTCGTCGACGATGTCCGTGAACCCCCAGCCCTGGAGGGTGTCGCGGACAAAGGAGCGGGCCGTCGCGACGGAACGCCCGACGGGGTCGAAAGTCGCAGCCGCGCGCGCGGTGATCACAGAACTCCTCGTACGAGTATCGACGCCCAAGTCTCCCACCATGGTGCGGCCGCCCCTCCGATGCCCGCTTGTACGTGTGCCACCGCCCAGGCCGGGCAGGACCGGGGTGGTTGGACAGCCGGATGCCAGGTTACTTACCTTCGCCGTCCATGCTGATGCCGGTCGTCAGTGTTTCCGCCCGGAGGGTGTGCGGACGGTGTGCGAAGCTGCCGAACTGTTATGGCCTGGTTCAGCCATGGTGAAACACTGGGCAAGCTTCTTGGAGAGAGCCCAGGTAACCCGAGCAGTACGGTCGACCCTTGCGGGAGGGACACAGTGGAGTCTGGCGCAGCGACGCGGGGCACTAAAACGCGTGCGAAAGACGGACAGTCCCAGAGCAAACAGCGCAAACCGCGCCACGGGGCGACCACGTCGGTGGACACGGCGGCCCTGAACAGGCTGCTCGCGGCGCTCGCGGCCATGCGGGACGGAAACTTCCGCAAGCGGCTCACGGTGTCCGGTGACGACGTCATGTCCGAGATCGCCGCCGTCTTCAATGAGGTGGCCGACCGCAATCTGCACCTGACCGGTGAGATTTCCCGGGTCCGGCGGATGGTCGGACGTGAGGGCAAACTCACGGAGCGCCTGGAGACCGGCGCGAGCGAGGGCTCGTGGGCGGCGGCGATCGACGCGTCGAACGCGCTGGTCGATGACCTCGTGCGCCCCGTCTCCGAGGTCGGGCGGGTGCTCTCCGCGGTCGCCGAGGGCGACCTGGAGCAGCGGATGGAGCTGCGGGCGCAGGTCGACGAGGGGAGCGGTCACCCGCTGCGCGGGGAGTTCCTGAAGGTCGGGCGCACGGTCAACAACCTCGTCGACCAGCTCTCGACGTTCACCGACGAGGTCACGCGGGTGGCCAGCGAGGTGGGCACGGAGGGCAAGCTGGGCGGCCAGGCCCGGGTTCGCGGAATGTCCGGTTCGTGGAAAGATCTCACGGATTCGGTGAACACGATGGCGTACCGGCTGACCGCGCAGGTGCGTGACATTGCTCTCGTCACGACGGCGGTCGCCAAGGGTGACTTGTCGCGGAAGGTGACGGTTCACGTCGCCGGCGAGATGCTGGAGCTGAAGAACACCGTCAACACGATGGTGGACCAGCTCTCGTCGTTCTCCTCCGAGGTGACCCGCGTCGCGCGCGAGGTCGGCACGGAAGGCGAGCTCGGCGGCCAGGCACAGGTGCCGGGTGTGGCGGGTGTGTGGAAGGACCTCACCGATTCGGTGAATCTTATGGCCGGCAATCTCACCGCCCAGGTGCGTGGGATCGCCCAGGTCACGACGGCCGTGGCGAACGGCGATCTGTCCCAGAAGGTGACGGTCAGCGCACGCGGCGAGGTCGCGCAACTCGCCGAGACCATCAATCAGATGACCGAGACGCTGCGTACGTTCGCGGACGAGGTCACCCGCGTGGCGAACGAGGTCGGCGCGGAGGGGCAGCTGGGCGGTCAGGCGAATGTGCCGGGCGCCGCGGGGACGTGGAAGGACCTCACCGACTCGGTGAACACGGTCTTCAGGAACCTCACCACGCAGGTGCGGGACATCGCGACGGTGACGACGGCGGTCGCCAACGGCGATCTGTCGCAGAAGGTCACCGTCGATGTCGCGGGCGAGATGCTCGAACTGAAGAACACCGTCAACACGATGGTGGACCAGCTCTCCGCCTTTGGTGCCGAAGTGACGCGCGTGGCGCGGGAGATCGGTGTCGAGGGTGAGCTCGGCGGTCAGGCGCAGGTGCAGGGCGCGGCCGGCACGTGGAAGGACCTGACGGACTCGGTCAACACCGCCTTCCGCAACCTCACGGGGCAGGTCCGCAACATCGCGCAGGTCACGACGGCGGTCGCCAACGGCGATCTGTCGCAGAAGGTCACCGTCGACGTCTCCGGCGAGATGCTTCAGTTGAAGAACACCGTGAACACGATGGTGGATCAGCTGTCGTCCTTCGCCGATCAGGTCACGCGGATGGCGCGCGACGTGGGTACGGAGGGCCGCCTCGGCGGCCAGGCGCGCGTGGACGGCGTCAGCGGCACCTGGAAGGAACTCACCGACTCCGTCAACTTCATGGCGGGGAACCTGACGTCGCAGGTACGTCAGATCGCCCAGGTCACCACGGCGGTGGCCCGCGGTGACCTCTCCCAGAAGATCGACGTGGACGCGCGCGGCGAGATCCTGGAGCTGAAGAACACCATCAACACGATGGTCGACCAGCTCTCGGCCTTCGCCGACCAGGTGACCCGGGTGGCCCGCGAGGTGGGCACGGAGGGCCGCCTCGGCGGTCAGGCGCAGGTGCCCGGAGTGGCCGGAGTTTGGCGCGATCTGACCGACTCCGTGAACGGCATGGCCGGCAACCTCACCGCCCAGGTGCGCAACATCGCGCAGGTCGCCACCGCGGTGGCGCGAGGTGACCTGTCGCAGAAGATCGACGTGGACGCGCGCGGCGAGATCCTGGAGCTGAAGAACACCCTCAACACGATGGTGGACCAGCTCTCCGCCTTCGCCGAGCAGGTGACGCGGGTGGCCCGCGAGGTGGGCACCGACGGCATCCTGGGCGGCCAGGCCGAGGTGCAGGGTGTCTCCGGCACCTGGAAGGACCTCACGCAGTCCGTGAACGGCATGGCGAACAACCTGACCCTTCAGGTCCGCAACATCGCCGAGGTCACCACCGCCGTCGCCATGGGCGACCTCTCCAAGAAGATCACCGTCGACGCGAAGGGCGAGATCCTCGAGCTCGTCACCACCGTGAACACGATGGTGGATCAGCTCTCCAACTTCGCGGAGCAGGTCAACCGCGTGGCCCGCGAAGTGGGCACCGAGGGCAACCTGGGTGGTCAGGCGCGGGTTCCGGGCGTCACGGGCACCTGGAAGGACCTCAGCGACAACGTCAACCTGATGGCCAACAACCTGACCGGTCAGGTGCGCAACATCTCCCAGGTCGCGGCGGCGGTCGCCAACGGAGACCTGACCAAGAAGGTCACCGTCGAGGCGCGCGGCGAGGTCGCGCAGCTCGCCGACACCGTCAACACGATGGTGAAGACGCTGAGTTCGTTCGCGGACGAGGTGACCCGGGTGGCCCGTGAGGTGGGCACGGACGGCATCCTCGGCGGTCAGGCCCGGGTGCCCGGAGTGTCGGGCACGTGGAAGGACCTGACGGAGTCCGTGAACGGCATGGCCTCCAACCTCACCGGCCAGGTCCGCAACATCGCGATGGTCACCACCGCGATCGCCAAGGGCGACCTGACCAAGAAGATCGACATCGACGCCCGGGGCGAGATCCTGGAGCTGAAGACCACGATCAACACGATGGTCGACCAGCTGTCGTCCTTCGCCGAGCAGGTCACGCGCGTGGCCCGCGAGGTGGGCACGGAAGGGCAGTTGGGCGGTCAGGCGCGGGTTCGGGACGTCGACGGCACGTGGCGTGACCTCACCGAGTCCGTGAACGAGATGGCCGGAAACCTGACGCGCCAGGTACGCGCCATCGCAGAGGTCGCCACCGCGGTGACGCGCGGCGACCTGAACCTGAAGATCGACGTGGATGCCGCGGGCGAGATCCAGGTCCTTCAGGACAACATCAACTCGATGATCGCCAACCTCCGCGACACCACCCTCGCCAACAAGGAACAGGACTGGCTCAAGGGCAACCTCGCCCGCATCTCCGGCCTGATGCAGGGCCGCCGGGACCTCGCGGACGTGGCTTCGCTGATCATGAGCGAGCTGACGCCGGTGGTCTCCGCACAGCACGGCGCGTTCTTCCTGGCGCTGCCCACGGAGGACGCCCCGGAGCCCGGCGCCGAGCAGGGTGACGCGTACGAGCTGCGCATGATGGGCAGTTACGGCTACTCCATGGGCTCCATGCCGACGTCCTTCCGGCCCGGCGAGACGCTGATCGGCACGGCGGCGCAGGAGCGGCGCACGATCCTCGTGGAGAACGCGCCTTCCGGCTATCTGCGGATCGCGTCCGGACTCGGTGAGGCGCCGCCCGCGCAGGTGATCGTCCTTCCGGTGCTCTTCGAGGGGACCGTCCTCGGCGTGATCGAGCTGGCCGCTTTCCAGCCGTTCACGCAGATCCAGAAGGACTTCCTCAGCCAGATCGCCGAGATGATCGCGACGAGCGTCAACACCATCAGCGTCAACACGAAGACCGAGGTGCTGCTCAAGCAGTCGCAGGAGCTCACCGAGCAACTGCGCGAGCGCTCGGCGGAGTTGGAGAACCGGCAGAAGGCACTGCAGGACTCCAACGCCGAACTGGAGGAGAAGGCCGAGCTGCTGGCCCAGCAGAACCGCGACATCGAGGTCAAGAACACCGAGATCGAAGAGGCCAGGCAGGTCCTGGAGGAGCGTGCCGAACAGCTCGCGGTCTCCATGCGCTACAAGTCCGAGTTCCTGGCGAACATGTCGCACGAGCTGCGTACGCCGCTCAACTCCCTGCTGATCCTGGCCAAGTTGCTCGCCGACAACGCCGACGCCAACCTCACGCCCAAGCAGGTGGAGTTCGCCGAGACGATCCACGGCGCGGGTTCGGACCTGCTGCAGCTCATCAACGACATCCTCGACCTGTCGAAGGTCGAGGCGGGCAAGATGGACGTCTCCCCGACGCGCATCGCCCTGGTGCAACTCGTGGACTACGTAGAGGCCACTTTCCGGCCGCTGACCGCAGAGAAGGGGCTCGACTTCTCCGTACGGGTGTCTCCGGAGCTGCCGGCCACGCTGCACACGGACGAGCAGCGGCTCCTCCAGGTGCTTCGCAACCTCCTGTCCAACGCGGTGAAGTTCACCGACTCCGGAGCGGTCGAGCTGGTGATCAGGCACGCGAACGCCGACGTGCCCAACGCCATCCGCGAACAGCTCCTGGAGGCGGGTTCGCTGCGTGACGCGGACGCGGATCTGATCGCGTTCTCGGTGAGCGACACCGGCATCGGTATCGCGGGCAGCAAGATGCGGGTCATCTTCGAGGCGTTCAAGCAGGCCGACGGAACGACGAGCAGGAAGTACGGCGGCACGGGCCTCGGGCTGTCCATCAGCCGGGAGATCGCGCGTCTCCTGGGCGGTGAGATCCACGCGGCGAGCGAACCGGGCCGCGGATCGACGTTCACGCTCTATTTGCCGCTGCACCCGAGCGAACTGCCGCCGCAGGGTTACTCGCAACTGTCACCCCTGCCGGGCACGGTCGCGAGGCCCGCCCTGGAGGAGGGCGCGTCCACGGCCGAGCAGCCCGCGCAGAGCGAGGGAGTCACGCCGCCGCAGCTGGACGCGATGCCGGACTCCGGGACGCTCTTCAGGCGCCGGCGCCGTGCCGCGCACGCCTCTTCGGAGCAGCCGCCGGTGCTGCCGGGGCAGGGTGTCGCCGAGCCTCAGGAGCAGCGCTCGCAGGAGCAGTGGCCGACCCCGGGGCAGCAGGAGGCGGCCGAGGCGCGGCCGGGCCACAACTTCGGCGGCGAGAAGGTGCTCATCGTCGACGACGACATCCGCAACGTGTTCGCGCTCACCAGCGTCCTGGAGCAGCACGGGCTCTCGGTGCTGTACGCGGAGAACGGCCGTGAGGGCATCGAAGTCCTGGAACAGCACGACGACGTGACGGTCGTCCTGATGGACATCATGATGCCGGAGATGGACGGGTACGCGACGACGACGGCGATCCGCAGGATGCCGCAGTTCGCCGGGCTGCCGATCATCGCGCTCACCGCGAAGGCCATGAAGGGCGACCGGGAGAAGGCCATCGACTCCGGGGCGTCCGATTACGTTACGAAGCCGGTCGACCCGGATCATCTGCTCTCGGTGATGGAGCAGTGGATGCGCGGGGAGTGACCGAGAAGAGGCTTCATCACGCGGAGTTGCTGACAGAGTGTGGTTGAGGCCGTGTAGAGGCGCGGTATTCGGGGAACCTTCTGGTCTCCCACTGCGTTTCTGCTACGTGCACAGTGACATCGCGGTGACAGGGTGTGGCGACAGGCGGGGTGCGGCTACCATGACCGGCACAAGGACGGACGGCGTAAGGGAGTCGTCCCCTGGGGCGGCGCCCGGTGTACCGCCGGGGCGAGGAGGGCGGGCCATGGTGCAGAAGGCCAAGATCCTCCTGGTCGATGACCGGCCGGAGAATCTGCTGGCGCTGGAGGCCATCCTCTCTGCGCTCGATCAGACCCTGGTACGGGCATCGTCCGGGGAGGAAGCGCTCAAAGCACTACTCACGGACGACTTCGCGGTCATTCTGCTGGACGTCCAGATGCCAGGCATGGACGGTTTCGAAACCGCCGCGCACATCAAGCGGCGAGAACGGACCCGGGACATCCCGATCATCTTCCTCACCGCCATCAACCACGGCCCGCATCACACGTTCCGCGGGTACGCGGCCGGTGCGGTGGACTACATCTCCAAGCCGTTCGATCCGTGGGTGCTGCGCGCGAAGGTCTCGGTGTTCGTCGAGCTGTACATGAAGAACTGCCAACTGCGGGAGCAGGCAGCGCTGCTGCGGCTCCAGCTGGAAGGCGGCGGCAAGTCCGCGGCGGGTGACGCGAAGGAGCCCGCCGGGCTGCTCGCCGAGCTTTCCGCGCGCCTGGCAGCCGTCGAGGAACAGGCCGAGGCGCTCTCGAAGCAGTTGGACGACGACTCGGCGGACGCCGCCGCAGTTGCCACCGCTGCCCATCTCGAACGCAAACTCACCGGCCTCCGGCGGGCTCTTGACGCCCTGGAGCCGGGCACCGGAAGCGGTGCGCCTTCGGTGTCCTCGCAGAGTTGATCCGACGCGGCGACGGTGAACATCCGTCAGTTCACCGCCGCCGCAAGGGCGACACAAACGGGTGAAGCAGTAGGCACACGTGTCCGCAGTGGCCTGCACCGGTAACCTCAGACCCATGGCCTCACGTCCGTCCGCAGCCAAGAAGACGCCCGCGAAGAAGGCGGCCGCGCCCACAAAGGCTCCGGCGCGGAAGGCCGTCGCCAAGAAGCCGCCCGCCAAGAAGGCTCCGGCGAAGAAGGCGCCCGCCAAGAAAGTCGTGGCGAAGAAGCCCGTGCCCAAGCCGGCGCCCAGTCCCACGGGCGGCGTGTACCGCCTGGCGCGCGCCCTGTGGCTCGGTCTCGCGCACAGTGTGGGCGCGCTGTTCCGCGGCATAGGGCGCGGCGCGAAGGGACTGGATCCCGCGCACCGCAAGGACGGCCTCGCGCTGCTGCTGCTCGGCATCGCGCTGATCGTCGCCGCGGGCACGTGGTCGAATCTGCGCGGTCCCGTCGGGGAACTCGTCGAGATGCTGGTGACCGGCGCGTTCGGCCGCCTCGACCTGCTCCTTCCGATACTGCTCGCGGTCATCGGCGTACGCCTCATCCGGCACCCCGAGAAGCCCGAGGCGAACGGCCGCATCGTGATCGGCCTGTCCGCCCTCGTGATCGGCGTGCTCGGCCAGGTGCACATCGCCTGCGGTTCGCCCGCCCGCGCGGACGGCATGGCGGCCATAAGGGACGCGGGCGGACTCATCGGCTGGGCCATGTCGACCCCGCTGATCTTCACCATGGGCGAGGTCCTCGCCGTACCGCTGCTCGTCCTGCTCACCGTCTTCGGGCTGCTCGTGGTGACGGCGACGCCCGTCAACGCCATTCCGCAGCGACTGCGGCTGCTCGGCGTCAAGCTCGGCATCGTCCAGCCCGAACCCGAAGCGATGCCGGGTGACTACGCGGACGACGAGCGCTACGAGGAGCAGTGGCGCGAGGCGCTGCCCGCCCGCTCACGCAGGCGCGCGGAGGCCCCTGAGGCGTACGCCCCGGGCCAGGCGGAGGAAGAGGCGCTCACCCGGCGCCGCAGGCCCCGCAGGGCCGCACAGCCCTCTCTGGACCGCCCGATGGACGCCGTGGACGTGGCCGCCGCGGCGGCCGCCGCGCTGGACGGCGCCGTTCTGCACGGCATGCCGCCCTCGCCGCTGGTCGCCGACCTGACACAGGGCGTCTCCGGGGAGCGCAAGGAGAAGCCCGAGCCGCCCGAGACGCCCGCGGAGAGCTCCGCCCCGGTGCCGACCGCGCGCGCCACGGACAGCCCGCCGCCCGGCGTGCGAAGGAAGAAGCCCGGCGAGTCCGACGACTCCGGAGTGCCGGACCTGACCAAGTCCGCCCCGGAGAAGGCGCGGGACCTGCCACCGCGGGCCGAGCAACTGCAGTTGGCCGGCGACATCACGTACTCGCTGCCCGCGCTCGACCTGCTGGAGCGCGGCGGCCCCGGCAAGACCCGCAGCGCCGCGAACGACGCGGTCGTCGCCTCGCTCAGCAACGTCTTCAGCGAGTTCAAGGTTGACGCGGACGTCACCGGATTCACGCGCGGCCCGACCGTCACGCGGTACGAGATCGAGCTCGGCCCGGCCGTGAAGGTCGAGAAGATCACGGCTCTGGCCAAGAACATCGCGTACGCGGTCGCCAGCCCCGACGTCCGCATCATCAGTCCCATCCCCGGCAAGTCCGCGGTCGGCATCGAGATCCCCAACACCGACCGCGAGATGGTCAACGTGGGCGACGTGCTCCGTCTGGCGGACGCGGCCGAGGACGATCACCCCATGCTGGTGGCGCTCGGCAAGGACGTCGAGGGTGGCTACGTCATGGCCAACATGGCGAAGATGCCGCACATCCTGGTCGCCGGAGCCACCGGCTCCGGTAAGTCCTCGTGCATCAACTGTCTGATCACGTCGATCATGATGCGGGCGACCCCCGAGGACGTACGGATGGTCCTCGTCGACCCCAAGCGCGTCGAGCTCACCGCGTACGAGGGCATCCCGCACCTGATCACGCCCATCATCACCAACCCCAAGCGGGCCGCCGAAGCCCTCCAGTGGGTCGTGCGCGAGATGGATCTGCGCTACGACGACCTGGCGGCGTTCGGCTACCGGCACATCGACGACTTCAACCAGGCCGTCCGCGAGGGCAAGCTCAAGACGCCCGAGGGCAGTGAGCGTGAGCTCAGCCCCTACCCGTACCTCCTGGTGATCGTCGACGAGCTCGCCGACCTGATGATGGTCGCCCCGCGCGACGTCGAGGACTCGATCGTGCGCATCACGCAGCTCGCCCGTGCGGCGGGCATCCATCTGGTCCTCGCCACACAGCGGCCTTCCGTGGACGTCGTGACCGGTCTGATCAAGGCGAATGTGCCCTCGCGGCTCGCCTTCGCGACCTCGTCGCTCGCCGACAGCCGCGTCATCCTCGACCAGCCGGGTGCCGAGAAGCTGATCGGCAAGGGTGACGGGCTCTTCCTGCCGATGGGCGCGAACAAACCCACCCGTATGCAGGGCGCTTTCGTCACCGAGGACGAGATCCACGCGGTCGTCCAGCACTGCAAGGACCAGATGGCGCCCGTCTTCCGGGAGGACGTCACCGTCTCCACCAAGCAGAAGAAGGAGATCGACGAGGACATCGGCGACGATCTCGATTTGCTCTGCCAGGCCGCTGAGCTGGTCGTTTCCACCCAATTCGGCTCCACGTCGATGCTCCAGCGCAAGCTGCGCGTCGGTTTCGCGAAGGCCGGAAGGCTCATGGACCTCATGGAGTCGCGCGGCATCGTGGGTCCCAGCGAAGGCTCAAAGGCTCGTGACGTTCTTGTGAAACCCGATGAGCTGGATGGCGTGCTGGCCGTGATCCGCGGGGAGGCTCACCCATAAGGGAGCGGCAGGCAACCGTTTCTCTTCCGCATACGTCAAGTTGAGGGGAGGGAAGGCACCGTGCCCCACCATCAGGATGTCCCGCCATTCCGATGGCGTACAAAGTCCGTCGCCCAGTTGCCCCACCCTTCGGGAACCCCCCTAGACTGAACATCCGGCAGGTGGCTACACGCTCGAAAGGCGCCCCCGTGTCCATCGGCAACTCCCCTGAAGACGACCGCCCTTCAGACCACCGACCCACTGACGACCTGCCCGCGGACGACCGTCCGGCAGCCGAGAGTCCGGCTGACGACCGGCCCTCCATCGGGCGCACGCTGCAGCAGGCACGCATCGACGCGGGCCTGACCGTCGACGAGATCAGTACGTCCACTCGGGTGCGCATCCCGATCGTGCACGCGATCGAACAGGACGACTTCTCCCGATGTGGCGGAGATGTGTACGCCCGCGGCCACATCCGTACCCTCGCGCGTGCCGTGGGGCTCGATCCCGCCCTCCTGCTGGCCCAGTACGACGAGGCGCACGGCGGTCGTCCGCCCGCGCCCACCCCCGCGGCGCCGCTCTTCGAGGCCGAGCGGATCAGGTCCGACCGGAGCCGTCCGAACTGGACCGCGGCCATGGTCGCCGCGATCGTCGCGGTCGTTGGCTTCGTCGGCTTCACCGCGTTCAGCGGCGGCGGCGAGGAGGACGGATCGAAGTCGCAGGTTGCCGAGGGTGCCACGCCGGCCACCAGCAAGCCCGCCAGCAAGCCCGCGCCGAACAAGCCCGCCGACCCCAAGCCGGACCCGTCGGACAGCGCGATCGCCGGCGCCCCCCAGGACAAGGTCACCGTCAAGGTCAACGCCGCGGACGGCCGAAGCTGGATCTCGGCCAAGGACCACAACGGCCGGACGCTCTTCGACGGCGTCCTGGAGCAGGGCAAGTCGAAGACCTTCCAGGACAAGCAGAAGATCGACCTGGTCCTCGGCGACGCGGGCGCGATCCATCTGTTCGTGAACGGCAAGACGGTCGACAACGAATTCGAGCCCGGCCAGGTCGAGCGGCTCACGTACACCAAGGGCGACCCCCAGGTCGGCTGAGGCCTGTGACGGCGGCCCGGACCCTCGCGGCGGGGGCCCGGGCAGGGACGAAGTAGTCTTGAGAACATGCCCGAACGCCGTACCGTCGCCCTTGTCACTCTTGGCTGCGCCCGTAACGAGGTGGACTCGGAGGAGCTCGCAGGCCGCTTGGAGGCGGACGGCTGGCAGCTCGTCGAGGCCGCCGAAGACGCGGATGTCGCCGTGGTCAACACCTGTGGATTCGTCGAAGCCGCCAAGAAGGACTCCGTCGACGCCCTGCTGGAAGCCAATGATCTCAAGGGCCATGGCAAGACCCAGGCCGTCGTCGCGGTCGGCTGCATGGCCGAGCGGTACGGCAAGGAGCTTGCCGACGCCCTTCCCGAAGCCGATGGTGTCCTCGGTTTCGACGACTACTCCGACATCTCCACCCGCCTGAACACCATCCTGAGCGGTGGCAGTGTCGAGGCCCACACCCCGCGCGACCGGCGCAAGCTCCTTCCGATCAGCCCCGCGGAGCGGCAGGAGGCGGGCTCGGACGTCGCGCTGCCCGGCCACGCGCCCATGGACCTGCCCGAAGGCCTCGCGCCCGCCTCGGGGCCGCGTGCCCCGCTGCGGCGTCGCCTGGGCACCAACCCCGTCGCCTCGGTGAAGCTGGCCTCCGGCTGTGACCGGCGCTGCTCGTTCTGCGCCATCCCCTCCTTCCGCGGGTCCTTCATCTCGCGGCGCCCCTCGGACGTGCTCGGCGAGACGCGCTGGCTGGCCGAGCAGGGCGTCAAGGAGGTCATGCTCGTCTCCGAGAACAACACCTCGTACGGCAAGGACCTCGGTGACATTCGTCTCCTGGAGACGCTGCTGCCCGAGCTGGCCGCCGTCGACGGGATCGAGCGGGTGCGCGTCAGCTACCTCCAGCCCGCCGAGATGCGCCCCGGGCTCATCGACGTCCTGACGTCCACGGAGAAGGTCGCCCCCTACTTCGACCTGTCCTTCCAGCACTCCGCCCCCGGTGTGCTGCGGGCGATGCGGCGCTTCGGGGACACCGACCGCTTCCTGGAGCTCTTGGACACCATCCGTACGAAGGCGCCGCAGGCCGGCGTGCGGTCCAACTTCATCGTGGGCTTCCCCGGCGAGACCGAGGCCGACGTGGACGAGCTCGAGCGGTTCCTCACGGGTGCGCGGCTGGACGCCATCGGCGTCTTCGGGTACTCCGACGAGGAGGGCACCGAAGCGGCGACGTACGAGCACAAGCTGGACCAGGACGTCGTCGACGAGCGGCTCGCGCGTATCTCGCGGCTCGCCGAGGAACTGACCTCACAGCGCGCCGACGACCGTCTCGGTGAGACCGTCGAGGTGCTCGTGGAGTCCGTGGACGAGGAGGACGGCGCGATCGGCCGGGCGGCTCACCAGGCGCCCGAGACGGACGGCCAGATCCGCTTCACGGGCGCCACGGGTGGGGAAGATCTGCAGGTCGGCCGTATGGTCGTGGCAAAGGTGGTCGGCACGGAAGGCGTGGACCTGGTGGCTGAGTACAGCGAAATCCTGGGCGACCCGCCCCGGATCCCGGCCGAGGAGGCACGCAGATGACCGGAGTCCCGGCATCCGCGGCGGGCGGCTCCGGCGCGCAGGGCGCCAAGCCGGTGCGCGGCGGAAAGTTGGGCGCTGCGGCCGTCAATCAGGCCAGCGTGTGGAACGTCGCCAACTTGTTGACGGTGATCCGGCTGCTGCTCGTGCCCGGCTTCGTGATGCTCCTGCTCGCCGACGGCGGGTACGACCCGGCCTGGCGTGCATGGGCCTGGGCGGCGTTCGCCGTCGCCATGATCACGGACCTGTTCGACGGGCACCTCGCACGTACGTACAACCTGGTCACGGACTTCGGGAAGATCGCCGACCCCATCGCCGACAAGGCGATCATGGGTGCCGCGCTGATCTGCCTCTCGTACCTCGGCGATCTGCCGTGGTGGGTGACGGGCGTCATTCTCGGACGTGAGCTCGCGATCACACTGCTGCGCTTCTGGGTGATCCGCTTCGGCGTCATTCCGGCCAGCCGCGGCGGCAAGATGAAGACGCTCTGGCAGGGCGTGGCCGCCGGGATGTACGTCCTGGCGCTGACCGGGCCGCTCGCCACGCTGAGGTTCTGGGTGATGACGGTCGCCGTCGTCCTGACCGTCCTGACCGGGCTCGACTACGTGCGCCAGGCGATCCTGCTGCGGCGCTCGGGCCTCGCCGAGGCGCAGGCGGCGTCGCTGGCCTCCGCCGCGGCCGCGGAGGCGGCAGCGGCAGCCGCCGAGGCATCGGCCTCCGCTTCCGGCGAAGGGACCCGGGAGTCGGCTCCGTGACGTCCCTCGGTCTGGCCGCGCAGGTGCTGCGGCTTCTTCAGGAGCGTGGCGAGACGCTGGCCGTCGCCGAATCGCTCACCGGGGGCCTGGTGGCCGCCGAGATGACGGCGGTACCGGGAGCCTCGCGAGTCCTCCGGGGGTCCGTGACGGCGTACGCGACCGACCTGAAGCACGAGGTGCTCGGGGTCGACGGCACTCTGCTGGCCGAGCGGGGTGCCGTGGACGCCGAGGTGGCGCTGCAGATGGCGGCGGGTGTGCGCAAGGTCATGGGCGCGGACTGGGGGATCGCCACCACGGGCGTCGCGGGGCCGGAGCCGCAGGACGGTCAGGCGGTCGGGACGGTCTTCGTGGCGGTCGCCGGGCCGAAACCCCCGGACGCGGCGCCTGGGGCCGCCGTCGGCGGCGCGGATTCCGTTCTTCGCTCTGAGGGGAAAGTCGCCGCTCTGCGGTTGAACGGTGAGCGTTCGGACATCCGTATGGAGAGTGTACGGAGCGTGCTCACGCTGCTGGTCGAGCGGCTGTCCGGCGAACGTGCCGGGAACGGGCGGGCACAGGATACGGAACAGAACGGGGGGACTTGATGTTTGCAGCCCTGAGTGAACACGACATCGCTCCCCGCACGGCCGCCGCGCGAGGCGGTACGGTGGGGCGTGAAGGATGCGGCTACGCGGTCCGAGGAGGGAGCCACCGATGATTCTGCTCCGTCGCCTGCTGGGTGACGTGCTGCGTCGGCAGCGCCAGCGCCAGGGCCGTACTCTGCGCGAAGTCTCCTCGTCCGCCCGAGTCTCGCTCGGCTATCTTTCCGAGGTGGAGCGGGGGCAGAAGGAGGCATCCTCCGAGCTGCTTTCCGCGATCTGCGACGCGCTTGACGTACGGATGTCCGAGCTCATGCGCGAGGTGAGCGACGAGCTCTCCCTCGCCGAACTGGCTGCGTCGGCAGCGGCTACGGAACCGGTGCGCGCACCGGTTCGCCCGATGCTCAATTCCGTCTCGGTGAGCGGTGTGCCGCCGGAACGGGTGACGATCAAGGCGCCTGCGGAGGCGGTGGATGTCGTCGCCGCGTGATGACGCGTTGACTGCGACTGCGCCCGCTGTTTGAGCGCTCATTTTGTGTACGAAGCCCTGGCCGGGTTACCGGTTGGGGCTTTTGTGCGTTTGGGGCTGGGGCTGGGGCTGGGGCTGGGGCTGGGGCTGGGCCGGGGCTCGGTTGGGATGGGGTGGGAGTTCGGGGTGACGGTGCGTGCACCCTGTGCGATGTCCATATTGGTGCATTTGTGCCATGGTTGGTGGGGGTTTTCGCTTACGCGTTCCCATGATCTTTGGAGGCTGGATGTACGTCGTGAAGAGCCCTCTGTCCGAGGCGGACCTGAAGACGGTTTCGGAGGCCCTGCAAGGGGCGCTCGTGGACCTCGTCGATCTCTCCCTGGTGGCCAAGCAGATCCACTGGAACGTGGTGGGCACGCGCTTCCGCTCCGTCCATCTACAGCTCGACGAGGTCGTGGACACGGCGCGGACGCACTCCGACACGGTGGCGGAGCGGGCTTCCACGCTCGGTGTCTCGCCCGACGGTCGCGCGTCGACCGTGGCGCGGAGCAGCGGCATCGGTGACGTGGCCGCCGGCTGGGTCAAGGACGCGGACGCGGTGGGAACGCTGGTGGACGCGCTCGGTGCGGTGATCACGCGGATGCGGGAGCGCGTGGAGTCGACCGGCGAGGCGGACCCGGTGAGTCAGGACATCTTCATCGGGATCACGGCCGACCTGGAGAAGCATCACTGGATGTTCCAGGCGGAGAACGGTTGATCGCGTGTGTAGAGCGACGGGATGAGGCGATGTGCCGGGCTGCGGGCGGGGCGGCTGGGCGGAGGGAGCGCGGGGTGGAGAGGCGCTGCGCGGAGGGATGCGGGGGATGGCTTTGCGGCTGATTGCTGAGACCGGCATCCGGTAGGGCTGGGCGGTGGCTCGCTCGTGCCCCGTGTGCCCTGTGGCTCGTGCCCCGTGTGCCCTGTGGTGCGCCCTCCCGTCGGGTGGGGTGGGCGTCTAGCGTCGGGCGCCAGGTTCGGGTGCCGGGTGCCGGACAGCGGGTCTTGAGTGGCGGACGTCGGGTGCTGGGTGCCGGACGTCGGGTCTTGGGTGGGGCGTCGGGTGTTGGGTGGCGGGCCGGGATCGGCGCGCCGGGCCTCGTGTGGAGGTGGTGGCCTTGGCATGGAGAGTCGTGCGGTGGGCGCCGGCTCTTGTGCTCGGTGCGCTCTGGTGGTGGGGCGTGCTGCGGCTGGCCCTCGTCCCTGAGGCGGGCGTCCTGGAGGGGGCCGTCGCCGCCGGTGGGTGGGGGCTGAGTCTGCTGCCGGTGCACTGTGTGCCGCAGTCCCGGGCTGTGGGGGCCTCGCGGGCCGCTGCTCGGGAGGCCGCCAGGGCTGCTCGGGCCGCCTCGCAAGCCTCCCCGGCCAGGGAGCCCGGCAGGGGGGCGGGTGGTGGTGTGGCGGGGTGGTTCGGGAAGCGTACGGCCGGGGGCGTCGCCCGGACCGCCGGTGACGCCGTCACCAAGGCATGGCGACGCCACCATTCGGGCGGAGGATCTGGCCCGTAGTGAAGGTGGACGCGTCGGACGCCAGGTGCAGGACGGCATGTGCGATGTCCTCCGGCTCGCCTACGCGGCCCAAGGGGGACATGCGGATCATGAGCCCCTCGGTGTGCGCCTGGGCGTCGGCGTCGTGGCGGTCGGTCATGGGGGTGCGGATCCAGCCGGGGGCCACCGCGTTGACACGGATGCCGTGCTTGCCCACCTCGGTGGCGAGGGTCTTCGTGAGCTGGACGACGGCGGCTTTCGCCGCGCCGTAGCAGAGGAGGCCCGGGCCGCCGGTGTCGACGGCACCCGAGGCCATGGTGATGATGCTGCCGGGGTTGTGGGGGCTGCCGGGGCTGTTGGAGCTGTGGGGACGGTCGGGGCTGCCGGGGTTGTGGGGGTGGTCGGGGCTGTCCGTCGTATTCGCCATACGTGCCGTGTTCGCGGCGATCATCGTGCGGGCCGCGGCCTGGCAGGCGTACAGAACGCCCTTGAAGTTGATGTTCAGGACTCGGTCGAGGTCCTCGTCCCGGGTCTCCAGGACCGGGCTGCTGTGCATGATCCCGGCGATGGCGGCCATCACGTCCAGGCGTCCGGTGGACGAGGCGGCGGCCGCGACGGCCTGGTCGACCTGGGCCCTGTCCGAGACGTCCAGGGAGTGGATGTGCGCGGTGCCGCCCGCGGCCTTGATGAGCGTGGCCGTCTCGTGAAGCCCCTGGGTGTCGCGGTCGGCGCAGTGGACGAGGGCGCCTGCTTCCGCGAGGAGTACGGCCGAGGCGCGGCCGATGCCGCTTGCCGCGCCGGTGACGAATGCGGTGCGCCCGCTGAGGTCGTACGCCGTGAGGGGCATGACGGGACGGTACGGCGGAATCTGACGGGGCGTCAACTGGTGGGTGGGGTTGGGTTGGTGGGGGCTGGTGGTGGCAGCGAGGGGCGAGGGGCGAGGGGCGAGGGGTGAGGGGCGGTGGGGGTGGTTGGGCGAAGGTTAGGGCGTTGGGCCTTGTTGGCAGGACGGGCACCAGTACGTGGGGCGGCTGCGGGAGCCGTCGCCCTGCTCTCCCTGGCGGATGGGGGTGCCGCAGCGCAGGCAGGGGCGGGGGGCGCGGCCGTAGACGTAAAGGCGCTGGCCCGCGCGGTCATGGCCCGTGGTGGTGCGCGACGGGCGGTTGCGGTTGGCTTCCAGGAGCTTTTTGGCGAGGGCGGGGACGCGGGAGATCGTCTCGGCGGGGAGCTCACCTACCGGGAGCCAGGGCGTGACGCCAAGGAGGAAACCCATCTCGCTCTTGTAGACGTTGCCGATGCCCGCGAGATTGCGCTGGTCGAGCAGGGCTTCGCCGAGGGCGCGCTCGGGCGTCGCGAGGAGGTTGGCGAGGGCCTTCTCGGGGTCCCAGTCGGGGCCCAGGAGGTCGGGACCGAGGTGGCCCACGGCTTTGTCCTCTTCGGCGGTGCGGAGGAGTTCGAGCACGGGGAGGCGGTATCCGACGGCCGTGCGCTCGGCGTTGCCCAGGATCGCCCTGATCTGGTGGCCGGGGCCGCCTCTCCAGCGCTCACCGGGGGCGTACACCTTCCAGGAGCCGTCCATGCGGAGGTGGGAGTGCAGGGTGAGCCCGCCCTCGAAGCGGGTGAGGAGGTGCTTGCCGCGCGGGGTGACGTCCAGGACGGTGCGCCCGGTCAGGTCGACGGTCGCGAGCTTCGGGACGCGGAGGTCGGAGCGCGTGACGGTGTGCCCGGCGAGGGCGGTATGCAGTCGCCGGGCTGCCTGGTAAACGGTGTCGCCTTCGGGCATGAGGTCCAGGGTTGCATGTCGGGGGTGAGGCGGGGCTGTGGTGAGGGCCGGGCGGGGGGTGGCTGTTGATGCGGTGGGTCTCGCCCGCAGTACATGGCTGTGTTGCTGCGGTGGCGCTACGCGCGCAGGCGTAGGCCCCGTGGGGTGGCGTGGAAGCCTGCTCCTTCCAGGAGGGGGGCGAAGGGGGAGGTCAGGGAGGAAGCGCCGTTGATGCGCTCGACCGTGACGGTGCCCAGTGAGCCCGCGCGGGCCGCGGTGGCGAGAGCCTCGGCCGCCGCGTGCAGCCGGACGTCCTCGGTGGCCGGGGTGTCGTCCTGCGGGGTCGCGGGCCACGCCAGCAGGGTCTTGCCGCCGCGCTCCATGTAGAGGGTCAGTTCGCCGTCGACGAGCACGACCAGGGAGCCCGCCTTGCGGCCCGGCTTGTGCCCCGCGTCGGTGGGCGGATCGGGCCAGGGCAGCGCGGCTCCATAGGCGTTGGCGGGGTCGGCGGCCGCCAGGACGAGGGCCTGGGAGTCCGAGGGGCGCGGGGAGTAGTTCATGGCGCCGGGTGAACTGTCCGTGCGGTCACGGGCGTTCGCCGCCGCGCGCAGCCGGTCCACCGCGCCGTCCATGGCGAACTGGGCGGCGCCGAGCCCCTCGACCACATAGCCGCGCCGCGCCTGGCCGCTGTCCTCGAAGGCGGACAGGACGCGGTACGTCGCCGAGAAGCCGCCCTCCACCCCCTCGGCCGCGACTGCCCCACGGGTGACCACGCCGTGCCGGTCCAGGAGGGTGCGGGCCAGGGCGTGGGCTCGCAGGGTGGGGTCGGGTTCGTGGGCGGGGAGCAGTGACCAGCGGCCCGCCACGGTCGGCGGGCCCGTACGCGACGAGGTGGGGCGGGCGGCGCCCGTCAGCGAGCCGTAGCGTCCGCGCGGCATGGTGCGCTTGGCGCGGTGCGCGGTGGAGCCCGCGGTGCGGCCCGAGCCGAGGAGCGAGCGCATCGGGGTGAGCGTGTCGTTCGTGAGCCGTCCGGACCAGGCCAGGTCCCAGATCACGTCGGCCAGTTGGAGCTCGGATGCCTCGGGGTGGGTCGTGGCCCGGATCTGGTCGGCGATCTGCCGGAAGAAGAGGCCGTACCCCCCGGAGAGTGTGTCGAGGACCGACTGGTGCAGCGCGGTGAGCTCCAGCGGATGGGCCGGTGGCAGGAGCAGGGGCGCGGCGTCGGCCAGGTACAGGGAGACCCAGCCGTCCTTGCCGGGAAGGGAGCCGGCCCCGGCCCACACCACCTCTCCGGCGGCGGTGAGTTCGTCGAGCATCGCCGGTGCGTACCCGGAGACGCGGGAGGGCAGGACGAGCTTCTCGAGCGCCGACGCGGGCACGGTCGCACCCTGCAACTGCTCGATGGCGCGCACCAGCCCGTCCACGCCCCGCAGCCCGTGACCGCTCAAGTGCTGCCACTGGGGCAGGAACTGGGCGAGCGCGGCGGGCGGCACCGGCTCCAGCTCGTGCCGGAGGGCCGCGAGGGAGCGGCGTCGCAGGCGGCGCAGGACAGCCGCGTCGCACCACTCCTGTCCGATGCCCGCCGGGTGGAACTCTCCTTGTACGACACGTTGGTTGGCGGCAAGGCGCTGCAGCGCGCCCTCGGTCACGGCGACGCCGAGACCGAAGCGGGCCGCCGCCGTCGCCGAGGTGAACGGGCCGTGCGTGCGCGCATACCGCGCGACGAGATCACCGAGGGGGTCCTTGACCGGTTCGGTGAACGCCTCCGGGACACCGACCGGCAGCGCGGTGCCCAGCGCGTCGCGCAACCGGCCAGCATCCTCGATCGCCGCCCAGTGGTCGGCTCCGGCGATGCGGACGCTGATCGCGCGGCGGGCGGAGGCCAGTTCCTGAGCCCACTCCGGCTCGGCGCCGCGCTCCGCGAGCTCGGCGCCGGTGAGCGGCCCGAGGAGTCGCAGCAGGTCGGCGACGCCCTCGGCATCCTTGACGCGGCGGTCCTCCGTGCGCCACTGGAGCTCCTGCTCCAGCTCCGCGAGGACGTCCGCGTCGAGCAGCTCGCGCAGCTCGGCCTGGCCGAGAAGCTCCGAGAGGAGCCGGGAGTCCAGGGAGAGGGCCGCCGCGCGCCGCTCGGCGAGCGGCGAGTCGCCCTCGTACAGGAACTGCGCCACGTAGCCGAAGAGGAGTGAGCGGGCGAAGGGGGACGGTTCGGGAGTGGTGACCTCGACGAGCCGGACCTTGCGGGACTCGATGTCGCCCATCAGTTCCGTGAGACCGGGGACGTCGAAGACGTCCTGGAGGCACTCCCTGACCGCTTCGAGGACGATGGGGAACGAGCCGAACTCGCTGGCCACCTGGAGCAGTTGCGCCGCGCGCTGGCGCTGCTGCCACAGAGGCGTGCGCTTTCCGGGGCTGCGGCGCGGCAGCAGCAGCGCGCGGGCGGCGCACTCGCGGAAGCGCGAGGCGAACAGGGCCGAGCCGCCCACCTGGTCGGTGACGATCTGATTGACCTCGCCCTTGTCGAAGGCGACGTCCCCGGCTCCTACGGGGGGTTGCTCGCTGTCATACCCCAGGGGCTGGTCGGTGGGCTCTTGGTCGAGCAGGTCCAGGCTCATCAGGTCGGCGTCCGGCAGGCGGAGCACGATGCCGTCGTCGGCGTGCATGACCTGGGCGTCCATCCCGTACCGCTCGCTGAGCCGGGAGGCGAGGGCCAGGGCCCAGGGCGCGTGCACCTGAGCGCCGAACGGGGAGTGCACCACCACCCGCCAGTCGCCCAGCTCGTCGCGGAACCGCTCCACCACGATCGTGCGGTCGTCCGGGATGTGGCCGCAGGCCTCGCGCTGCTCGGCGAG
Source organism: Streptomyces sp. NPDC002853 (assembly GCF_053591915.1). Classification (NCBI taxonomy): domain Bacteria; kingdom Bacillati; phylum Actinomycetota; class Actinomycetes; order Kitasatosporales; family Streptomycetaceae; genus Streptomyces; species Streptomyces sp. NPDC002853. The sequence continues at coordinate 24,901 of NZ_JBSFUS010000006.1, forward strand.
GTACGTCAGGACGTTCTCGGCCGCCCAGTCGTCGAGGCCCGCTGCCTGCAGGCGCACGCGCGCGTCGTCGCGTGTCAGGGAGCCGACCTCCCGGAGGAAGGCGCCCAGCGCACGGCCCAGTTCGAGCGGGCGGCCCAGCTGGTCGCCCTTCCAGAAGGGGAGACGGCCCGGGACGCCGGGAGCGGGGGAGACGAGTACGCGGTCACGGGTGATGTCCTCGATGCGCCAGGAACTCGTGCCGAGCGTGAAGACGTCGCCGACCCGGGACTCGTAGACCATCTCCTCGTCGAGCTCTCCGACGCGGCCGCCGCCCTTCTTGGGGTCGGCGCCGGCCAGGAAGACCCCGAAGAGGCCGCGGTCGGGGATCGTGCCCCCGGAGGTGACCGCGAGGCGCTGCGCCCCGGGGCGGCCGGTGACGGTCCCGGCGACGCGGTCCCAGACGACGCGGGGACGCAACTCCGCGAAGGCGTCCGACGGATAGCGGCCCGCGAGCATGTCCAGGACGGCCGTGAACGCCGACTCCGGGAGCGAGGAGAAGGAGGCGGCGCGGCGAATCAGGGCCAGGAGGTCGTCGACCTGCCAGGTGTCGAGGGAGACCGTCGCGACGAGCTGCTGGGCGAGGACGTCCAAGGGGTTGGCCGGGATGCGCAGCGACTCGATGGAGCCGGTCCGCATCCGCTCGGTGACCACGGCGGCCTGCACCAGGTCCCCTCGGTACTTGGGGAAGACGACGCCGGTGGAGACCGCTCCCACCTGATGTCCCGCCCGGCCGACGCGCTGGAGTCCTGAGGCCACGGAGGGCGGTGACTCGACCTGGACCACCAGGTCGACCGCTCCCATGTCGATGCCGAGCTCCAGGCTGGACGTGGCGACGACGGCCGGCAGCCGGCCGGCCTTCAGGTCCTCCTCGACGAGTGCGCGCTGCTCCTTGGAGACCGAGCCGTGGTGGGCGCGGGCGAGGACCGGAGGGGCGCCCTTGGCCGCGCCCGATTCGGCCATCAGCTCGGCGGGGGAGTGGTCTTCGGGGAGGGGCTCTCCCGTCGCGCGTTCGTACGCGATTTCGTTCAGCCGATTGCACAGGCGCTCCGCGAGGCGGCGGGAGTTGGCGAAGACGATGGTCGAGCGGTGCGCCTGGACGAGGTCGGTGATGCGCTCCTCGACGTGCGGCCAGATGGAGGGCCGCTCCGCGCCCTGGTCGGAGTCGGCGACCGGAGAACCGCCCAGCTCCGCGAGGTCCTCGACCGGCACGACCACGGACAGGTCGAACTCCTTGCCGGACGGCGGCTGGACGATCTCCACCCTGCGCTGTGGCGACAGATAGCGCGCCACCTCGTCCACCGGACGGACGGTCGCCGACAGGCCGATGCGCCGGGCGGGCCGGGGCAGCAGTTCGTCCAGCCGCTCCAGGGAGAGGGCGAGATGGGCGCCGCGCTTGGTGCCCGCGACGGCGTGCACCTCGTCCAGGATCACCGTCTCGATGCCCGCCAGCGCGTCCCGCGCGGCGGAGGTGAGCATCAAAAAGAGCGACTCGGGGGTGGTGATCAGGATGTCCGGCGGGCGCGTGGCCAGGGAGCGGCGCTCGGCGGGCGGGGTGTCGCCCGAACGGATGCCGACCCGGACCTCGGGCTCGGGGAGCCCGAGGCGCACGGCCTCCTGGCGGATGCCGGTCAGGGGGCTGCGCAGGTTGCGCTCCACGTCGACCGCGAGGGCCTTCAGCGGAGACACGTACAACACACGGCAGCGCTTCTTCGGGTCGGCGGGCGGCGGTGTCGAGGCCAGCTGGTCCAGGGCGGCGAGGAACGCGGCCAGGGTCTTGCCCGAGCCGGTGGGCGCGACGACCAGCACGTCCGATCCCTCGCCGATGGCTTTCCACGCCCCGGCCTGGGCGGACGTGGGCGCGGAGAAGGCCCCCGTGAACCAGCTGCGGGTCGCGGGGGAGAACCCATCAAGGGCGCCGGGGGCACTGGATGCGGACCTGACCATGACCCCATCGTGCACCCAGCCACTGACAACGGCGCCGACCTGCGGAAAAGGGTTTGCGTGGCTGTCGCAGAATGGGGGCATGGCAGGTTCGGCGGAGCAGGCGCGGCACTGGCGATACGCGGAGCTGCCGGGGGTCGACCTGCTGCGTGCCCACTACATCGACAAGACGTTCGTGCGACACACCCACGAGCACTACGTGATCGCCGCGATCGCCGAGGGCGTCGACGTCTTCCACCACGGCGGCGCCGATCAGCACGCGGGCCCGGGGACCCTGGCCCTCATCAACCCCGACACGCCGCACACGGGCCGGGCCGGTGCGCCCGAGGGATGGCGGTACGCGGCGGTGTACCCGTCGCCGGACCTGGTCGCCGCCATCGCCGCGGAGACCACCGCCATTCGAGGGACACCCGGCTTCATCCGTCCGGTGCTCGAGGACCCGTACGCCGTGACCCTCGTCCACCGGGTGCTGCGAGCCGCCGAGGAGGGCAACGCGCTCGCCGCCGACACGCTGCTGAGGGTGGCCGTGACCCGGTTGCTGCGGCACAACGGCGGGGCCGTCCCCCAGCGTGCCGCGCGCACGGCGGGAGCCAGGATCGCGGCACGCGCGCGTGCCGTCCTGGAGGAGCGGCTGGCCGACCCGCCGAGCCTGGAGCGGCTCGCCACCGATCTCGGAGTCGGCCCGTTCGCTCTGCTGCGGGCCTTCCGCGACGTGTACGGGATGCCTCCGCACGCGTGGCTCACCGACGCGCGTGTGCGGGCCGCACGGCGCCTCCTGGACGCGGGAACGTCCCCGGCCGAAGCGGCCGTCGCCGTGGGCTTCACCGACCAGCCGCATCTGAACCGGCACTTCACACGCGCGGTCGGGGTACCGCCCGGGGCGTACCAGCGCGAGCGCAAGAAGGCAGGCGTACGCAAGAAGGCAGGCGAGCGCAAGAACGTAAGCGAGCGCAAGAACGTACAAGACGGGGAATCGTCCCTGCTCGTACCGTCCGGCGTGTGGCAGAACAGACGACACCCGCAGACATAGGCGCAGGCCTCTCAGCAGACGTGACAGCCGACCGACCACCGGAGAAACCCGATTCCGCCGTAGTCCGCGACGCCCTCGGAGTCGGGGTCGCCGTCGGGCTCTCCGGCTTCGCCTTCGGGGTGACCTCGGCGGGCAGCGGTCTCACCGTGCTGCAGACCTGCGTGCTCAGCCTGCTGGTCTTCACCGGAGCCTCGCAGTTCGCGCTGGTCGGGGCGCTCGCGGGCGGCGGAAACCCCTTCACCGCCGCGGCGGGCGCCTTCTTCCTCGGCGTACGCAACGCGTTCTACGGGCTGCGGCTCTCGCAATTGCTCGCCCTCCCGCGCGCGGTGCGCCCGTTCGCCGCCCACTGGGTCATCGACGAGACCACCGCCGTCTCGCTCGCGCAGCCGACCAGGCGCGCCGCCCGCATCGGTTTCACCGTCACCGGACTGAGCCTCTACGTGCTCTGGAACCTCACCACGCTCCTCGGGGCGCTCGGTGCCGAGGCCATCGGTGACACCGACGCGTGGGGGCTCGACGCCGCGGGACCGGCGGTCTTCCTGGCACTGCTCGCACCGATGCTGACCACGACCACGGAGCGGGCGGTGGCGGCGGTCGCGGTCGTCCTCGGGCTCGGCCTGCTGCCCGTGCTGCCCGCGGGGGTGCCGGTCCTGGTGGCCGCGCTCGCCGTGCCGGCGGTGCTCTACGTAGAGGGCCGAAGGGCTAATTCCGCGCCTGCCTCCGAGCCGGCCAGGAAAGACGATCGCCCCGACGACACCCAGAAGGAAGACCGTTGAACATCTGGATCGCGATCGGCGTGACCTTCGTCGGCTGCTACCTCGTGAAGCTCGCGGGTCTGCTGGTGCCCGCGGGCGCCCTGGAGCGCCCGCTCGTCAAGCGCATGGCCGCCCTGCTGCCCGTGGCGCTCCTGGCCGCGCTCACGGCCCAGCAGGCCTTCGCCGACGGGCGGGTCATCGAGCTCGACGCCAAGGCCCTGGGGCTCGCGGCAGCGGCCGTGGCGCTGCTGATGCGGGCGCCGTTCCTGGTCGTCATCGGGGCTGCCGTGGTCGTCACCGCGGGGGCTCGGGCGCTCATGGGCTGACCGCGTAATGTGACGCGTCACAATCGCGGCCCCACCCCCGGAGAGGAGACCCCGTGGCGTTGTCTCCCGAGGCGAAATCACTCGCGGCGCGCTGCGAGCCCCGGGTCAATGAACTGGCCCGCAGGATGGCGCGTGAGTCGTTCGAGGAGCTCCCCGGGTATGCGGAGCTACCCGACGACGTGAAGGACCTGGAGATAGCCGCGACGGCGCGCCACGGAGTGCGCCTCTTCCTGCGGCGCGTCACCGACCGGCCCGGCAGCCACCGGCTCTTCCGCGAGCGCGCCGCCCAGCGTGCGGAAGAGGGCATGCCCCTGCATCTCCTGCTGCGTACGCACGCTCTGGGGGTGTACGTCCTGTGGCAGGCGCTGCGCGACGAGGCCCGCCCCGGCGAGGAGGCGGCCTTGGTCGAGCTCGTGGACGTCCTCCTGCAGTCACATCCCTCCATCGTCGGGGCTGTGGCAGAGACCTACCTGGACGAGCGTTCCGCGCTGGAGGCCGAGCAGCGCGCCCAGCGCAGGTCCCTGGTCCGCGGTCTGCTCGACGGCATGGTGCCGCCCGGCCACGTGCTGCTCGACCAACTGAACCTTGCGGGGCCCGTGCTCGTCCTGGCGGTCGGTTTCGACGGGACGCCGGCCGACGGCCCCGTAGCGGTACGGCGGCGCCTGCGACGTGTGCAGACCGCCCTGGACCACGCCTTCGGGGTGGAGGTACTCGCCCTCCTGGAGGCCGACGGCGGCCGGGTCGTCGTGCCGCAGGAATGCCGGCCTCCCGAAGACCTGCCGCGCCGGCTCAGCAAGGCCTGCGACCTCCCCGTCCGCGTGGCCGCCGTGGACGCGGCCGGGCCTGAGGCGGTGACCGACGCGGCGCGCACCGCGACCGAGATACTGCGCGTCACGCGCGCGTGCGGCCTGCCTCCCGGACTGCACCGCATGGAGGACGTGCTCCTCGAGTACCACCTCTCCCGGCGCAACGAGAGCAGCCACCTCATCTCCGCACTGCTCGACCCGGTGGCCGACCGGCCCGAGCTCCTGGAGACGCTGCGCACCCACCTGGGCCATCAGCAGGAGCGCAGGGCGACCGCCGCCGCCCTCGGCCTGCACCCCAACACCGTCGACAACCGCCTCGCGAAGATCGGCGAGCGCACCGGCCTCGACCTGTCGGCACCGCGCGGCACGGCGCTCGCCATCGCGGCGCTGCTGCTGAGGGAGGCCGAGGAGGCCCCGTCAGCCGATGGCCCGACCGTACGCCCGTAGGGTGCGCAGCGCCTCGACGGTGACGATCGGGCGGGCTTCGAGAGCGCTGCCCGGCGCCCACTGCCGCGTGGGGGTCCCCCCATGCGTCGAGCCATGGGGGAGGACCGGCCAGCCGCCGTCCTCCTGCTGCTCCCGCTCGAGGTGGTCCAGGGAGCGCGCCATCTCCTCGTCGGTGAACCACGCGCGCGCGAGCGACCCGGGGGTCTTGGCGTAGTCGTGCGCGAAGTGGTGCTCACCCGGTGCGTAGCCGGGCGCCACGGGGTACGCGTCCAACCGCTCGGGGTCGAGCGCCACGAGCCGCTGCTCGCGCGCGACCCTGCCGAGCCGGTCGGCTGCCGCCTGTGCGCGCGGGCGGTCGGGCGCCCCGTCGAGGAAGGCGACGGCCGCCTGGATCTCGTACGGATGGGACTTCTCCAGGGACTCCACCGCGGCCCAGCAGAAGTCGGTGGCCCTGAACAGCCAGGCGTGCCACACCTCGTTGCGGTGCAACAGGCCCACTACGGGGCCGGTGGTGAGGAGTTCGCTCGGCGGATCGTCCACCACGGGCATGAACGACGCCGAGGGGTAGGCGCGTTGGCTGGGATGGATCGCCGGCAGGGCACCGTCCGACGTCGACACCGACGTCAAGTAGCGGCACACGCGCTCCACCCGCTGCCCGCCGCAGCGCCCGATCGAGTCCAGGACGCGCAGCGCGTGCCCGGTGTGCAGGGGCTGGCTGACGGGGCCCCGCAGGTCCGGTTCGAGCGCGTACCCGTAGCCGCCGTCCTGAGTGCCGTACGCGGCGAGCGCGGTCTCGACCGCGTCGGCCGACGGACCGGCTCCGGCGCTGCCCGTGCCGCTCAGGAAGTGGTACGCGAACCGCCGCTGCTCGAGTACGCGCGCGGTGAGCCAGACGAAGTGCTCGGCGCGTGCGACCGGCGAGGACGCGGCGTGCGGGGATGCTCCGGTTTCGGCCATGCACAGACCGTAGGCCGGAAAGCGCCTTCGGTGATCCCCCTGCGTCCGGCTGCACTCCCAAGGGAGCGATACTGAGGGCATGCGGTTGACGATTTTCTGGGAGCGGATGGCGGACCACTTCGGACAGGGGTACGCCGACTCGTTCGCCCGCGATCACGTGATGGCCGAGCTCGGCGGACGCACGGTGCATCAGGCACTGGACGCGGGCTGGGACGCCAAGGACGTATGGCGCGCCGTGTGCTCGGCCATGGACGTACCGGCCGAAAAGCGCTGACGCCGGGGTAGTTCCCCGTTCTTCCGCGTCCCGTCGCGGGTGCCGGGGAGCGCGAAGATGCGGGGGCGGCGGCCGAATGTCGTCGGCGTGGGCGAGACTGGCCCCGTGGCATCGACAGACGAGACCGCGCAGGTCACTCAGGACGTAGCTCCGCTCGGCACGACGCCGCCCGCACAGCCCCCGAACGGGGCCGAGAGCGGGCGGGCCACCGGCATGCCGCGCTGGCTGCCGCGCGCCATGGTGCTCGCCCTCGCGCTCATCGCCTGTTTCCAGCTGGGCAGTTGGGCCTTCCACCAGCTGACCGGGCTGCTGATCAACATCCTGATCGCGTTCTTCCTCGCGCTCGCGGTGGAGCCCGCGGTGAGCTGGATGGCCGCGCGCGGGCTGCGCAGGGGCTTCGCCACCTTCCTGGTCTTCCTCGGCGTCCTGATCGCGAGCGCGGGCTTCATCACGCTCATGGGGTCGATGCTCGCGGGCCAGATCGTGGACATGGTCGAAGACTTCCCCGAGTACCTCGACGATGTCATCAGCTGGATCAACCAGACGTTCCACACGGAGCTCTCCCGGGTCGAGATCCAGGACAGCCTGGTCCACTCGGACTGGCTGCAGAAGTACGTGCAGAACAGCGCCAGCGGCGTCCTGGACGTGTCGGCGCAGGTCCTCGGGGGCCTCTTCCAGCTCCTTACGGTCCTGCTGTTCTCGTTCTACTTCGCGGCAGACGGCCCGCGGCTGCGGCGCGCCCTCTGTTCGGTGCTGCCGCCCGCCCGCCAGGCCGAGGTGCTCCGCGCCTGGGAGATCGCGGTCGACAAGACCGGCGGTTATCTCTATTCGCGCGGTCTGATGGCGCTGATCTCCGGAGTCGCGCACTACGTACTGCTGCAGGCCCTGGGCGTGCCGTACGCACCCGTGCTCGCGGTGTGGGTCGGCCTGGTCTCGCAGTTCATCCCGACCATCGGCACGTATCTGGCGGGCGCGCTGCCGATGCTGATCGCCTTCACGGTCGATCCCTGGTACGCGCTGTGGGTGCTCATCTTCGTCGTGGTCTACCAGCAGTTCGAGAACTACGTCCTGCAGCCCAAGCTCACCGCCAAGAGCGTGGACATCCACCCGGCGGTCGCCTTCGGGTCGGTCATCGCGGGCACGGCACTCCTGGGTGCGGTCGGCGCCCTGATCTCCATCCCGGCGATCGCGACCCTGCAGGCCTTCCTGGGCGCGTACGTGAAGCGGTACGACGTCACGGACGACCCGCGCGTCCATGGACACCGGCGCAAGGGTGGAGCGTCCCTCCTCACGCGCATGAGGCGCGCGCTGCGTGGGCCGAACCATCCGGGGGCGAGCTCGGAGGCCGAGGTCGCCGCCGAGGAGGCTTCGGGAGCGAGCCCTGATTCCGCTTCAGGGTCCGGCCCGGAGCCGGGCCCGGGCGAGCGTCGGTAGCGCCGGGAATCGCCCGAGTGCCGGGGTCCGCCCGGCGGACGGAGCCCTTCCGTACTCTCGGTGGGGCCCGCGTGGTGCGCTTGACACCAAAATCGAACATCCATTCTTATGGGTTGCCTGGCGGCGTTTTCCCGGGGTTTTCGCGGGGGGATCCCTGGGCTCCGGCGGATTCCGGCGGGGCGATCGCCTCGAGTTATCCACAGGCCGGACGGGCGTCGGGGCGGATTGTCAGTGGCAGGCGCTAGCGTCATTGACGTGAAGCGATCGACACAAGCAAATCGGGTGGAACCCATGGCAGGAACCGACCGCGAGAAGGCGCTCGAAGCCGCGCTCGCACAGATTGAACGGCAATTCGGCAAGGGCGCAGTGATGCGCATGGGCGAGCGGCCGAACGACCCCATCGAGGTCATCCCCACCGGATCGACCGCCCTCGACGTCGCGCTCGGCGTCGGCGGCATCCCGCGCGGCCGTGTGGTGGAGGTGTACGGACCGGAATCCTCCGGTAAGACGACGCTGACGCTGCACGCCGTGGCGAACGCACAGCGCGCGGGCGGCGCCGTCGCCTTCGTGGACGCCGAGCACGCACTCGACCCCGAGTACGCGAAGAAGCTGGGCGTCGACATCGACAACCTCATCCTGTCCCAGCCGGACAACGGAGAGCAGGCGCTGGAGATCGTCGACATGCTGGTCCGCTCCGGCGCGCTCGACCTGATCGTCATCGACTCCGTCGCGGCCCTGGTGCCGCGTGCCGAGATCGAGGGCGAGATGGGCGACTCGCACGTGGGTCTGCAGGCCCGCCTGATGAGCCAGGCGCTCCGGAAGATCACCAGCGCGCTCAACCAGTCCAAGACCACCGCGATCTTCATCAACCAGCTCCGCGAGAAGATCGGCGTGATGTTCGGCTCGCCGGAGACCACGACCGGTGGCCGCGCGCTGAAGTTCTACGCCTCCGTGCGTCTGGACATCCGGCGGATCGAGACCCTGAAGGACGGCACGGACGCGGTCGGCAACCGCACCCGCGTCAAGGTCGTCAAGAACAAGGTCGCGCCGCCCTTCAAGCAGGCCGAGTTCGACATCCTCTACGGCCAGGGCATCAGCCGCGAGGGCGGTCTGATCGACATGGGCGTGGAGAACGGCTTCGTCCGCAAGGCCGGCGCCTGGTACACGTACGAGGGCGACCAGCTCGGCCAGGGCAAGGAGAACGCCCGTAACTTCCTGAAGGACAACCCCGATCTCGCCAACGAGATCGAGAGGAAGATCAAGGAGAAGCTGGGCGTCGGCGTGAAGCCGAAGGACGAGGAGCCGGCCGCCGAGCCCGCCAAGGACGCGACGGGTGCGGTGACCGAGGACGCCGCCAAGACGGTGCCCGCGCCGGCGACCAAGACCACCAAGCCCAAGGCCGCCGCGGCCAAGAGCTGATCCATGACGCGGCGCACGGACTGGGCGGACCAGATCACTCCCGAGCACCACACCGACCCCGCGGGCCAAGGCCTCGCGGACGGTGTGGATCAGGGTGGCGCCGACCAGGAGGGTGACGGCACCGGCTTCCGCGGGGGCGGCGGCCGGCGAGGTCGCCGACGGCGTGGCGGCTTCGGCGAAAGCCGAGGCGGCGGTTCACAGGACAGCGGCCCCCCTTCCTCGTCGAGGGCCGAGAAGGGGGAGCCGCCGGCAGCGGATCCGGGTGAGAAGGCGCGGGCGATCTGTCTGCGGCTGCTCACCGGCACTCCGCGCACGCGCAAACAGCTGGCGGACGCGCTGCGCAAGCGGGACATCCCGGACGACGTGGCGGAGGAAGTGCTGACCCGCTTCGAAGAGGTCGGCCTGATCAACGACGGCGCCTTCGCGGGCGCGTGGGTGGAGTCCCGGCACCACGGCCGGGGCCTGGCCCGACGGGCGCTCGCGCAGGAGCTGCGCACGAAGGGCGTGGACGCCACGCTGATCGAGGAAGCCGTCGGACAGCTCGACTCGGAGCAGGAGGAGGCGACCGCACGCGAGTTGGTCGCCCGCAAGCTCCGTGCCACACGGGGCCTCGACCGCGACAAGCGACTGCGCCGCCTCGCGGGCATGCTCGCCCGCAAGGGCTATTCGGAAGGCTTGGCGCTCCGGATCGTCCGGCAGGCCATCGAGGAAGAGGGCGAGGACGCGGAGGACTTGGGGTACGACGGGGATTGAGACGACCAGGGCCCTCGCGGGGGTGGGGCTCAGGTCAGGGCCGGGCAGCGCGGTGTGAACCGTGGCCCGGCCCTTTCGCGTTCCGCGGAGGGGCGTCACGAGGGGCCGTCTGACGCCCTGCCGCCTCCAGGACGCCCACTTCAATTCCCCTCCTGCATCTGCAAGGTGGGGTTAACCCCCCGCCGAAGACGCCGGTCCACCGCACTGCAAAGGAACCTGTGCACAGGCGACTGTGTACGCATGGCAAAGGAACCCGGCACGACCGACGACGCCCCGGAGGAGCTGAGCGACCTCCGCGTCCTCAAGGCGCTCGCGCAGCCTCGGCGCGTGCGGATGCTGCAGCACCTCACCGTGCACGGCCCGGCCACTTCGGCGACGCTCGCCAGGGCGCTCGGCCTCAACACCGGCGCCACCAGCTACCACCTGCGCGAACTCGCCCGCTACGGCTTCGTCGAGGAGACCGCCGGTACGGGCCACGGCCGCGAACGCTGGTGGCGCGCTATCCCCGGCGACCGGCGCTTCCCGCCCCGCAGCAAGCAGAACGCCGAGACTCGACTCGTCATGGACGAGCTGAACCACCTCTCCTACGCCGCCGACCTGGAGCTCTTCGAGCAGTTGCAGCGAGACGCCTGTGACACCGAGGACGCCGGACTCGGTGAGTGGGCCGACGCGTTTCCGTACTCGCGCGGCACGATCCGGCTGACGCTTCCCGAACTCCGTGAGTTCTTCGAGCAGTACATCGCCCTGCTCAACCGCTACAAGCGCACCGACGCCGAGACCCCGGCCGACGCCCGCACCGTACTCACACGGCTCCTGGCCTTCCCGGCGCCCGCATCCACCGACGCGCCGTCGGCGCCCGCGCCGCCCCGTTCCGCCCACTCCTCCGCCCCCTCTTCCTCCTCCTCAGAGCCCGAGGCGACATCATGATGCTGCGCTACGCACTGCAGACGGTCCGAGACCGCAAGGGCGGATTCCTCGGCGCCTTCCTGGCACTGATGTGCGCCGCCGCGCTCATCACGGCCTGCGGCACCCTCCTCGAGACAGGCCTGCGCGGCACCATCCACACCGAGCGCTACGCCGCCGCACCCGTGATCGTCTCCGCGGACCAGAGCGTTCACCAGACCACCGTCAAGCACAAGAAGGGCAAGACCAAGGTCAAGCACAAGGCCAAGCCGATCGCCGAGCGGGCCTGGCTGTCGGACGACATCGCGAACACGCTCAAGGACGTGCGGGGAGTCGGCAAAGTCATCCCCGAACTCACCTTCCTCGCCACGCCGTTGACCCCTGCGGCCGGTGACCTCACCGACAAGCCGGCGTACGGCCATGCCTGGGAGTCGGCAGCACTGACCCCCTTCCGTCTCGTCGAGGGCAAGGCCCCGCGCGCCGAAGGGGACCTCGTCATCGACAGCGGCCTTGCCGAACGCGCCCGGCTCACGACCGGCGACCGCCTCACCGTCCAGTCGACACAAGCCCCGCGCTCCTACCGCGTCACCGGTGTAGCCGCCCCCTCCGAAGGCGCCCTCGCCCACCAGACGTCCCTCTTCTTCTCCTCCCCAGAGGCCGAGCGGCTCGCCGCGCACCCCGGAAAGATCACCACTCTCGGCGTCATGCCGGCCGACGGCACCGGAACGGGAGAGCTCAAGGCGAGGGTCGCAGCCGCCCTCGCCGGTACGAAGTCGCAGGTCAGCACCGGCGACGACCGTGGCCCCGTGGAGTTCCTCGACGCGGCGGGCGCCCGCATCAAGCTGGTCAGCATGGGCGGTGCGATGGGCGGGACCTCCCTCCTCGTCGCTGTCCTCGTGGTCGTCGGCACCTTTGCCCTCTCCGTGCAGCAACGCCACCGCGAACTCGCCCTGCTCCGCGCCATCGCCGCCACCCCGAAGCAGATCCGGGGGCTTCTCGGCCGCGAGGCCCTGATCGTCGGGGCGGCCGCGGGTGTCACCGGCTCGCTCGCCGGAATCCCGCTCGGCGGCATGCTGCACGCCAAGTTCGTGGACCTGGGCGCCGTCCCCGCCACCCTGGAGCGGACCGTCAGTGTCTTCCCGCTCCTCGCCGCCGTGGCCGCGACGCTGCTCGGGGCCTGGGCCGCCGTCCGCCTTTCAGCCCGCCGCATCGCCCGTATCCGCCCTGCCGAGGCTCTCGCCGAAGCGCGTGTCGAGCGTGCCCGGCCGCCGTGGAGCCGCATCATCGCGGGCGTCCTCGTCCTCGCCGCGGGAGCCGTGCTGGTCGCCGTGCTCAGCGTGCTGCGCACCGAGCCCGCGTCGACCCCCGTGACGTTCCTGGCCGTGGTGGTCCTCTCCGCCGCTGTCGCCCTGCTCGGCCCGCTCCTGGTCAGGGCGGCGGCTGCCCTGCTCCGCGGACCGCTGCGGCTCTCCGGCCCCGGCGGCCGCCTCGCACACGCCAACCTTCGCGGCAACGCGGCCCGGATGGCGGCGGCCGTCACCCCGCTCGCCCTCCTCACCGGCATGACCTGCACCGTCCTGTTCGTCCAGCCCACCCTCGGCGACGCGGCCCGAGCACAGGCCCGCGAGGGTATCCGCGCCGACTGGGTCCTGGCGGCGCAAGGGCCGGGTGTCCCCGCCGAGGCCGCACGGAAGCTGCGTACGACCGAGGGCGTCGAGGCCGCCACCGAGGTCGTACGCACCACCGTGCGCGTGGGGCTCGACAAGTACCCGGCGCAGGGCGTCAGCACGGCCGGCCTCACTCGTACCTGGGACCCGGACGTGACCGCCGGATCCCTGCGGGGTTTCGGCAAGGGCAGCGTCGCCGTCAGCGAACTGGCCGCCGACCAACTCGGCCTGCGGCCCGGCAGCAGCCTGAAGCTCACGCTCGGCGACGGCACGAAGACCAGGCTCGAGGTCAGCGCCGTGTACGCGCGCGGGCTCGGGTTCGGGGATCTGACCATGGCCCACGAACTGGTCGCCCGCCACGTCGACAACCCGCTCGCCGCCACCGTCCTGATCAAGAGCGACCGTACACAGGAACAACTCGCGGCAGGCGTCGCGAAGTTCCCGGGCGTGCGCGTTCTCGCCCCGGCCGCCGTCGACAACCTCCAGGCCGAGCGGCAGCAGGCGAACGCCGAGGTGAACTACCTGGCCATGGGCCTCATCCTGGCGTTCACCGCGATCGCCGTCGTCAACACCCTCGCCATGTCGGTCTCCGAGCGCATCCGTGAGTTCGCGATGCTGCGACTGGCGGGTGCGAGCCGCCGCCAGGTGCTGCGCATGCTGCGTACCGAGGCGCTGTCCGTCCTGCTCATCGGCACGGCCATCGGCAGCGGTATCGCGCTCGCCGTCCTGACCGCCTTCAGCGTCGGCATGACCGGCAGCGCCGCGCCCTCGATCGCCCCCTTGGCGTACGTATCCGTGGTGGCTGTCGCGGCTCTGCTCGCCCTCACCGCGACCGCGCTCCCGGGCCGCGCCGCCCTCAGGCCCCGCCCCGTCACGGTGGCGACGGCCAAGGAGTAGGCGGGGGAGCGGCAAGGAGCGTCGAGTAAGCGGCGAGACGCAATGGAGGGCGCCCCTTACCGGACCTGGTGAGGGGCGCCCACGCGCGCGTGCTCAGCCGGCGACCGGAAGCCCGGCGGCCTTCCACGCCTGGAACCCGCCGATCAGGTCGGTCGCGTGGCGCAGACCCAGCTGCCGCAAGGAGACGGCCGCGAGGCTCGACGCATAACCCTCGTTGCAGATCACGACGACCCGCAGGTCGTGGCCCGTGGCCTCCGCGGCACGGTGGCTGCCCCGCGGGTCCAGGCGCCACTCCAGCTCGTTGCGCTCGACGACGAGGGCACCGGGGATCAGGCCGTCCCGCTCCCGCAGGGCGGCGTACCGGATGTCGACCAGAAGTCCTCCCGCGGCCGCGGTGTCACGCGCCTCTTCCGGAGTGACCCGCTCGAGGTCGAGACGCACGCGATCCAGCAACTCATCGATACCTACGGGGCGTTCGCCGGTGGGACGTTCGCCGGTGGGGTGCTCGGTCACTGCCAGTCCTCCGGGCGTTCCACGGACTCCAGGCGCAGGACCGCGCCCGTGCGGCTGTAGCGACGGATGCGCGGCAGCGGCGGGTAGTAGGCGTGCACGGAGATGGCGTGCTCGCCGTTGGACTCGTTCAGCACCTCGTGCACGTGGTTCTGACCGAAGGCCCTGCCCTTGCCGGCCGTCAACTCCCGCTCACGGTCGACCCCTTCGGACAGCTCCAGGGTCTTCCAGCCGTCGGTGGGCAACCGGGCGGCGAGCGCGTTCTCCTTGAGGGTGCCGGCAGCGGTGTAGAAGGCGCCCACCGACTCCGCGTGGTCATGCCACCCGGTGCCGGTGCCGGGCGGCCAGCCGATCAGCCAGGCCTCGCTGCCTCCGGGCCCTTCGAGACGCACCCAGGTACGCCCCTCAGGGTCCAGCGGGAGTGAGGCGATGAGCTCGGCGTCGCCGGCGCTCCTGCGTACGAACTCGAGGAGCTCGGCGGCTGTGGGCGCGGACCCCGCCGTGGAGCCATGGGTGGCGGAAGCGCGGGGGATGGAAACAGGAGCAGAGGCAGAAGCAGACACGGGGACCGTCCTGGAGGTTCGCGGAAGCGCGCGCCAAGAAGGAGAGGGCGCGCAGAGGAGAAGGCGGCGAATTCAGCAGGACGGACGACACACGCAGCCCGCATAGCGGACGAGGTCCATATGGACCCTCCGCCACAGGCGCACATCGGTGTCGGTCACGTTTCGGAGTAGACCATGACGCTGCGTGCCGGTCAACTCCTTCTCACTGTGTGGTCGGGCGGCCCGCAGGGGCCCCGCTCCCCGCCTTCTCCGTGGCGTCCGCGCTGTCCGCGCGCCGCTTCGGGGACGCCCCGCCAAGGGCTGTCTCGGCCGCCGTGTACAGCTCGGCGGGGCGCACCCCGCCGAGCGCCGTGACCAGATGGCCGTCGGGGCGGATGAGCAGCACCGAGTGCGCGGGGGCTCCGGGATAACTCTCCGCGACCAGCAGTTCCGCCGGGTGCGGCAGCGCCGAGACGGCGGCCGCGAGCCGGGGCATGATCCCGGCCGTCACCCAGTGCCGTCGCTCCCACACCACCGTGCCGGGCGCGACAAGGACGACGAGCAGTTGATTCGCGCCGAGCCGGTCGCGCAACCGCACGAAGGAGCCGTCGGGAGCCGTCACCGGCACATCGGCCACGGGTGACCCCGGTTCCGTCCCCACGGGCACCTCGGACTCGGAGGGCGGAGGTGCCAGCGGCGAGTCCGCGTACGACGCGGGTGCGCCGAGGGGCCCACGTCCCACGTGACCGTCGGTGAGCAGCGTGTCGTGCCCGCGCGCGGAACCGGGAACGTAGGAGCGCAGGCCCTTGCCGCCCCGCAGTATCGGCAGCGACTGATCGGCGGCGCGCAGGCGCGCGGCGACACCGGCCCGCCGCTCGGCCTGGTAGCTGTCGAGCAGGGCGTCGTGCGCGCCGTGGTGCCAGGCCAGGGCCAGCTTCCAGGCGAGGTTGTCCGCGTCCCGCAGCCCTTCGTCGAGCCCTTGCGTACCGAGCGCGCCGAGCAGATGCGCGGCGTCGCCCGCGAGGAAGGCACGGCCGACCCGCCACCGGCGGGCCAGCCGGTGATGGACGGTGTGCACCCCGGTGTCGAGCAGTTCGTACGGCGGGGTGGAGCCGCCGCACCAGCCCGCGAGGGTCTCGCGGATACGCACCACGAGCGCGTCCGGCGTCACGAGCTCGCCGCGCGGCGGCAGCAGCCAGTCGAGCCGCCACACCCCGCCGGCGAGCGGACGGCCCGTCACCTCGGCGCCCCCGTGGCGCCACGGAGGCATCCGATGCAACAACGCCTGGCCGGGCCCGGGAAGTTCCGTGCGCAGCGCGGCCACGGCGTGTCGCTCCACGGCCGTACGCCCCGGGAAGCGGACGTCGAGGAGCTTGCGCACGGTGGACCGTGGCCCGTCGCAGCCGACCAGGTAACTGCCGCGCCACCAGGTGTCCTTGGGGCCACGGGTGTGGGCGGTCAGCCCGTCCGCGTCCTGTTCCAGGGAGTCGAGCTTGCTCTCCACCGCGATCTTGACGAGGTGTTCCTCGGCGATGGCCGCGCGCAGGGCGCCGGTCAGTGCGTGCTGGGGCACATGGAGGGGGGCCGGTACCTCATCACTGAACGTGAGCTCCCGCATCAGCTGCTTGCGCCGCAGGGAACGCCAGCCGTCCCACCGCGCGCCCGACTCCTGGTCACCGAACGAGTGACCGGTGAGTCGCTCCATGAGGGCCGCGGTGTCATCCCGCAGGATGACGGTCCGCGCGGGCCGCTGCTCGTCCTTGCCGGGCCCTTCGTCGAGTACGACGGTGGGTACGGAGTGACGCGCGAGAGCCAGGGCAAGCGTGAGCCCCACGGGGCCCGCGCCGACGACGATCACCGGGTCCACGGTGCGTACCCTCCCGCCGCAAGGGCCCGGGAGCGCTGGACGTACGTACAGGAACTGGCAGTTGGAGCCCGGTGCACGATCACAGAACGTATGCAACCCACCGCTGGTGCCCGCGTCAAGTTGCCGCCCGACTGCTGTGGCGCTTGGGCGAACGCGTGACAAGGCTGTCGGCAGATCACACCGATGGTGTGGGCGGCGGCAAAGGCCCGTATGTGACACCGAAACGACGGAGGCAGTGGCCGTATGCCACTGCCTCCGTCGTTTGGCCGACCGTTCAGGAGATGCCGCTAGCCTCCGCCGCCAGCCGCGCCGAATCCGCCCCCGCCGCCCGCATCGTGGTCCCTACGGACCGTCTTGGGGCCGATCGTCTCCAGGTTTTCGAGCGCTTCGGGGCCCACCACGGCGCCCGTGCTCTTCTTGGACTGCCGCATTCGGCGCTCCAGCCAGGAGGCGAGGCTGGTGAGCAGCAGGTTCAGCACGATGAAGATCAGCGCGACGATGATGAAGCTGGGGATGACGCTCGCGTAGTACGACGCCGCCGTCTTCCGGGCGTTGAGCAGTTCGGTGAAGCTGAGCATCGCGCCGCCGAGCGCGGTGTCCTTGACGATGACGACGAGCTGGCTGACGAGCGCCGGGAGCATCGCGGTCACGGACTGCGGAAGCAGCACGCTCCTCATCGTCTGGCCCTTGCGCAGGCCGATCGCCTTGGCGGCTTCCGTCTGGCCCTTGGGCAGCGACAGGATGCCCGCCCGCACGATCTCGGCCAGCACCGAGGCGTTGTAGAGCACCAGGCCCGTCACCACGGCGTACATGGGGCGTGCGTCGACGCTGATGTCGCCGGACGTCGAGTAGAACTGGTTGGCGAAGACCATCAGGATCAGTACCGGGATCGCCCGGAAGAACTCGACGACGGCCCCGGCGGGAACCCTGATCCACCGGTGGTCGGAGAGCCGTGCGATACCGAAGAGCGCGCCCAGTGGAAGTGCGATCAGCATGGCGAGGCCTGCTGCCTTCAGCGTGTTCGCGAGTCCTGGCAGGAGATACGTCGTCCATGCCTCGGAGTCGGCGAGCCAGGGCTCCCACTTGGCCCACTCCAGCTGCCCCTTGTCGGACATCATGGTCCAGGCCCACCAGAGACCCAGAAGAATGAGCACAAGGAAGAGCAGGGAGAGAAGGACGTTGCGCCGCTTGGCGCGCGGCCCGGGTGCGTCATACAGGACGGAAGTCATCGCTTCACCGCCAGACGCTTGCCGAGCCAGCCGAGTATCAGGCCCGTCGGCAGGGTCAGCACCACGAATCCGAGCGCGAATATCGCGGTGATGAGGAACAACTGCGCCTCATTTTCGATCATTTCCTTCATCAGCAGAGCCGCCTCCGCCACACCGATGGCCGCTGCGACCGTGGTGTTCTTGGTCAGGGCGATCAGTACGTTGGTGAGGGGGCCGATCACGGAGCGGAAAGCCTGCGGCAGCACGATGAGACCGAGGACCTGACTGAAGCCCAGCCCGAGGGCGCGTGCAGCTTCCGCCTGGCCCAGCGGCACCGTGTTGATGCCGGACCGCACCGCCTCGCACACGAACGCCGCCGTATAGGCGCCGAGGCCGAGCACCGAGAGACGGAAGCCCAGCGTGTCGAAGTCGTTGCCCGCACCCAGAGTGATGCCGAAGACATCGGCGAGCCCGAGCGAGCTGAACACGATGATGACGGTCAGTGGGATGTTCCGCACGATGTTGACGTATGCGGTACCGAACCAACGCATGACCGGAACCGGGCTGACCCGCATGGCGGCCAGCAGAGTGCCCCAGACCAAGGAACCGATGCCTGCGAAGACGGTGAGCTTCACCGTCATCCAGAAGGCCTCGAGCAAGTCGTAGTCTTCAAGAAAGTCGAACACGATCTCCCGCGCTCTCGCATGTGGTGATGGCGAGGTACGCCGCCGCGTTTGAGCGGCGGCGTACCGGCGTGTGCCCTGTCAGTGGACCGGCTTCAGGAGCCGCTCCCACGAGGTCACTTGACGATGTCGCCGATCTTCGGGGCGGGCTCGTTCTTGTAGTTGGCCGGACCGAAGTTCTTCTTGACGGCCTTGTCCCAGGACTTGTCCGAGACCATCTTCTCGAGGGCCTTGTTGATCTGGTCCTTGAGCTTGGTGTCGCCCTTCTTGATGCCGATGCCGTAGTTCTCGTTGGTCAGCTTCAGGCCGGCGAGCTTGTACTTGCCCTTGTACTGCTCCTGCGCCGCGTAACCCGCGAGGATCGAGTCGTCCGTGGTCAGCGCGTCGACGGCGCTGCTGCCCAGGCCGTCGATGCACTCGGAGTAGGTGCTGTACTCGCGCAGCTGGGCCTTCGGCGCGATCTCCTTCTTGACGTTCTGCGCCGAGGTGGAGCCGGTCACCGAGCA
Organism: Streptomyces sp. NPDC002853; assembly: GCF_053591915.1. Classification (NCBI taxonomy): domain Bacteria; kingdom Bacillati; phylum Actinomycetota; class Actinomycetes; order Kitasatosporales; family Streptomycetaceae; genus Streptomyces; species Streptomyces sp. NPDC002853. The sequence continues at coordinate 43,865 of NZ_JBSFUS010000006.1, forward strand.
GAGCTTCTTGCCGTTGAGGTCCGTGCCCTTGGAGATCTTGTCGTCGGACCGCACGAGCAGGTCCTGGTGGGCGAGGAGGTACGGCCCGGCGAAGTCGACCTTCTTCTCGCGCTCCTCGTTGATGGAGTACGACGCCGCGATGAACTTGACGTCACCGCGCTGCAGGGCGGTCTCGCGGTCCGCGCTGGGCGTTTCCTTCCACTCGATGTCCCCGGCCTCGTAGCCGAGCTCCTTGGCGACGTAGGTCGCGACATCGACGTCGAAGCCGGTGTAGCCGTCCGGCGTCTTCAGGCCGACACCCGGCTGGTCGAACTTGATGCCGATGGTGATCTTCTTGCCACCACCGGAGCCCTTGTCGTCCTTGTCGTCCGAGCCACAGGCCGTGGCGGTGACGGAGAGCGCGAGTACGGCGGCGGCTGCCGCGGTGACCTTGCGAGCCTTCATGGTGAACATCCTTTGTTTCGGCAGAAGAGGGTTGAGACGCAGGGGAGAACCACGCGTCAGTGGTGAAGGATCTTCGACAGGAAGTCCTTGGCCCGGTCGCTGCGCGGGTTGCTGAAGAACTGGTCCGGCACGGCCTCTTCGACGATCCGGCCGTCCGCCATGAAGACGACGCGGTTGGCCGCGGAGCGTGCGAAGCCCATCTCGTGGGTGACCACGACCATGGTCATGCCGTCACGCGCGAGCTGCTGCATGACCTCGAGGACCTCGTTGATCATCTCCGGGTCGAGCGCCGACGTGGGCTCGTCGAAGAGCATCACCTTGGGGTCCATGGCCAACGCGCGGGCGATCGCGACACGTTGCTGCTGGCCACCGGAGAGCTGTGCGGGGTACTTGTCGGCCTGCGTGGCGACACCCACACGGTCCAGGAGGCCGCGTGCCTTTGTCTCTGCTTCCGCCTTGGACGTCTTGCGCACCTTGATCTGGCCCAGCATCACGTTCTCGAGCACGGTCTTGTGCGCGAAAAGGTTGAAGGACTGGAAGACCATGCCCACGTCCGCACGGAGACGGGCGAGCTCCTTGCCCTCCTGGGGCAGTGGCTTGCCGTCGATCGAGATCTCTCCCGACTCGACCGTCTCCAGGCGGTTGATGGCGCGGCACAGCGTCGACTTGCCCGACCCGGAGGGGCCGATCACGACGACGACCTCACCGCGGGTGATGGTCAGGTCGATGTCCTGGAGGACGTGCAGAGCGCCGAAGTGCTTGTTGACGTTCTTCAGCACGACCAGGTCGTCCGCCCCGGGCGGTATGGCGTCCTTGGTCACCGATACTTCGGTCACGGCTTGTTGCTCCATCCTCCTCGGTTGGGAGGACAGTAATAACCCGGTGCGACCAGCGTCATTACATCTGAGGGGAAATTGAGCATAACGATCCGGCCGCAACCGGACACACCGTGTGAACGGGGACGCCGGGGCGCGTACCGGCTCCATAACGGAACGTGCCCGTGACCCGAACCCTCTTGACGCGGTCCTTACTCATCGGCGTGGATGCCATGGTGCGTGTGCACGCGCGCGTACCGGCCATCGGCGAGCGCGAACCGAACGACCGATGAACCGGAGGGGGCCCGTATGAGACTGCTCCTCGTCGAGGACGACGATCATGTGGCCGCCGCCCTGTCCGCGGTCCTGGCCAGGCACGGCTTCGACGTCGTGCACGCCCGCAGCGGCGAGGAAGCGCTGCAGGCCCTGCTGCCCGGCGCGACGGCACCCTTCGGAGTCGTGCTCCTCGACCTGGGGCTGCCCGACCAGGACGGCTACGAAGTGTGCGGAAAGATCCGCAAGCGCGGATCGATCCCCGTGATCATGGTGACGGCGCGTGCCGACGTGCGCTCGCGGATCCATGGCCTGAATCTCGGGGCCGACGACTACGTGGTGAAGCCGTACGACACCGGGGAGCTCATCGCCCGCATCCACGCAGTCATCCGCCGGCCCCCGTCCGGCGCCGCCGCGGGCCCCGCCGACAGCGAACTGCGCCTCGGTTCCGTACGCATTGAACTGCCCACCCGGCAGGTCAGCGTGGACGGTTCGACGGTCCAGCTGACCCGCAAGGAGTTCGACCTGCTCGCGCTCCTCGCGCAGCGGCCCGGTGTGGTGTTCCGCCGGGAGCAGATCATCAGCGAGGTGTGGCGCACCAGCTGGGAGGGAACGGGGCGCACCCTTGAGGTGCATGTCGCCTCCCTGCGCTCCAAGTTGCACATGCCGGCCCTGATCGAGACCGTCCGGGGCGTGGGCTATCGGCTCGTGGCCCCGGCCGCGTAGCGAGTAGCGAGGTCAGGTGCGCTCTCGCCTCCTCCCGCTGCTCATCGTCCTCATGGCGGGTGTGCTGCTCGCGCTCGGTTTCCCGCTCGCGGTGAGCGTGGCGGCGGCGCAGCAGCAGAAGGTGGTCATTGACCGGATCGACGACACGGCGCGGTTCGCGGCACTCGCGCAGTTCGTCACGAAACGTCCCACGGGTTCGCGCACGCGGGACAAGGACGAACGGCGCGAAACCCTCGAGACCGAACTCGCCTACTACCACGAGGTCTACGGGATCAAGGCGGGCGTCTTCTTCCGGGACGGTGAGCCCATGGCTCACGCCCCCAAGGACTGGTTCCTGCCTCCCAGGGGCGCCGAGGTGCGCGAGGCCTTCGAAGAGGCCCTCAGGTCCCGTGGAAGCCACAATCCGCGCCAGGTCTGGCCCTGGCAGCGCGGCCGGCTCGTCGTCGCGTCCCCGGTGATCAGGGACGGGGACGTCATCGCCGTCGTCGTCACCGACTCACCCACGGGACGCATGCGTTCGCAGACGCTGCAGGGCTGGCTGCTCATCGGTGCCGGCGAGTTGGCGGCGATGCTGCTCGCGGTCGGTGCCGCGCTGCGTCTCACCGGTTGGGTGCTGCGTCCGGTGCGGGTCCTGGACGCGACCACGCACGACATAGCGACCGGGCGCCTGAAGTCGCGGGTGGCGGCCGCGGGCGGGCCGCCGGAACTGAGGCGCCTGGCCCGGTCGTTCAACGAGATGGCCGACAACGTCGAGGACGTGCTCGAGCAGCAGCGGGCCTTCGTCGCCGACGCCTCGCATCAACTGCGCAACCCGCTCTCCGCGCTGCTGCTCCGCATCGAGCTGCTCGCCCTGGAACTGCCCGAGGGCAACGAGGAGATCGCCTCCGTGCGCACCGAGGGCAAACGCCTCGCCCAAGTGCTCGACGACCTCTTGGGCCTCGCCCTGGCCGAGCACGCCGCGGCTGATCTGCGGCTCACCGACATCGGGGAGCTCGCGGCCGAACGGGTCGGTGCCTGGCGGCCGCTCGCCGAGGAGCGCGGGGTGCGGCTGACGGGCCACTGCCCGGCGACCACCGGCTGGGCCGACCCGGTCGCGCTGTCCAGCGCCCTGGACGCGGTGATCGACAACGCCCTCAAGTTCACGCCCGAGGGCGAGGAGGTGCGGGTGAAGGTCTCCTGGAGCGGTGAGCGGACGACCGTAGTGATCACGGACGGCGGCCCCGGCCTCACGGAGGACGAACTGGCCCGCATCGGTGACCGCTTCTGGCGCAGCAATCGCCATCAGAACGTCAAGGGATCGGGCCTCGGCCTGTCCATCTCGCGCGCCCTGCTCACCGCGGGCGGCGGCTTCATCACGTACGAGCAGAACGAGCCGCACGGACTGCGGGTGACCGTCGGGGTGCCACGTGGCGAACCCGGGCACCAGGCCTGACGGCAAGGGCAACGGCTACGGCTACGGCTTGACCGACCGGTAGTAGCGGCGCGCACCCTCGTGCAGGTCCAACGGGTCCGTGTAGAGCGCCGTCCGCAGGTCCACCAGCTGGGCCGCGTGCACCTTGCCGCCGATGTGGTCGCGGCTGTCGATCACCGTGCGGGTCAGCCCCTCGGTCAGCTTCGGGTCCGCCCGGTCCGTCGTCACCAGGAGGTTCGCCACGGCCAGGGTGGGTACGGCGTCGTTCTGCTGGGCGGCCGGGTAGGCGTCGGCGGGCATCACCGCCGCCCGGTAGTAGCGGGAGGCTCCGCCCTGCTCGTGCAGCGCGTCCACGAGGGTGCCCAGCTCGACGAGGCGGATGTCGAACTCCTCGGAGAGCAGCCGCACCGTCGTGGTCGGCAGCCCGCCCGACCAGAAGAAGGCGTCGATGTCGCCCTTCTTGAGGAGGTCGGGCGCCTTGTCGATCCCGGCGTGCAGCGCCGTGAGGTCCTTCTCCGGATCGAGGTCGGCGGCCTTGAGCACCCGGTCCGCTATCAGCCGCACGCCCGAGCGCGGCTGCCCCACGGCCACCTTCTTGCCCCGCAGGTCCTGCGCCTTGTCGATGTCGGACGAGCGCCGGACGACGAGCTGCACGTAGTCGTCGTACAGCCGCGCACAACCCCGGAGCCCGTCCGCACCCGCACGCCCCTCCAGCCGGTACTTCTCCACGGCGTCGGCGGCCGCGATGGTGAAGTCGGCCTTCCCCGTGGCCACCCGCTCGACGTTCTGCTGCGACCCCTCGCTGTTGAGGAGCTCCACGTCCACCTTGGGCATGTCCTGGGAGACCGCGGTCCGCAGGAGCTTGCCGTACCGCTCGTACACGGCGTTCTTGACGCCTGTGCTGAACGTCATCCGGCCCTTCGGGGAGTCGTCGCCCACCGGGACGAGCCACCACATCAGGAGCCCGAAGACCACGAGGGCGGCCGCCGCACCCTGGAGTGCGCGCCGCCTGCTGATGTGGGGGAGTGCCGTGAGCATGCGCGCGATCCTGCCAGGCCACTCGCCACCATGGCCAGGGCAGAGCTCCCGGCGGGGACACTCCCGCGACCGCCTACCCTTGTCACATGAGCAGCGGCGACCGGGAACAGGCAGTGGGCGTTAAAGGAACGTACGAGGTACGCACTTACGGGTGCCAGATGAACGTCCACGATTCGGAGCGTCTCTCCGGTCTCCTCGAGGGCGCCGGATACGAACGTGCGCCCGAGGGCTCGGACGGCGACGCCGACGTGGTCGTCTTCAACACGTGCGCCGTCCGGGAGAACGCCGACAACCGTCTCTACGGGAACCTCGGCCGCCTGGCGCCGATGAAGACCAAGCGGCCCGGCATGCAGATCGCCGTCGGCGGCTGCCTGGCCCAGAAGGACCGCGACACCATCGTCAAGAAGGCCCCCTGGGTCGACGTCGTCTTCGGTACGCACAACATCGGCAAGCTGCCGGTCCTCCTGGAGCGGGCCCGCGTCCAGGAGGAGGCGCAGGTCGAGATCGCCGAATCCCTGGAGGCGTTCCCCTCGACGCTGCCCACGCGCCGCGAGAGCGCGTACGCGGCATGGGTCTCCATCTCCGTCGGCTGCAACAACACCTGCACCTTCTGCATCGTGCCCGCCCTGCGCGGCAAGGAGAAGGACCGCAGGACCGGCGACATCCTCGCCGAGATCGAGGCGCTCGTCTCCGAGGGCGTCTCCGAGATCACCCTGCTCGGCCAGAACGTGAACGCGTACGGCTCGGACATCGGTGACCGCGAGGCCTTCAGCAAGCTCCTGCGGGCCTGCGGGAAGATCGAGGGCCTGGAGCGCGTGCGCTTCACGTCCCCGCACCCGCGCGACTTCACGGACGACGTGATCGCGGCCATGGCCGAGACCCCGAACGTGATGCCGCAGCTGCACATGCCGCTCCAGTCCGGCTCGGACCCCATCCTCAAGGCGATGCGCCGCTCGTACCGCCAGGACCGCTTCCTCGGCATCATCGAGAAGGTCCGCGCCGCCATGCCCGAGGCCGCGATCACCACCGACATCATCGTCGGCTTCCCCGGGGAGACCGAGGAGGACTTCGAGCAGACGATGCACGTGGTCCGCGAGGCCCGCTTCGCCAACGCCTTCACCTTCCAGTACTCCAAGCGCCCCGGTACGCCCGCGGCGACCATGGAGGGGCAGATCCCCAAGGAGGTCGTGCAGGCGCGCTACATGCGTCTGTCCGCCCTCCAGGAGGAGATCGCCTGGGACGAGAACAAGAAGCAGGTCGGCAGGACCCTGGAGCTGATGGTGGCCGAGGGCGAGGGCCGCAAGGACGGCTCCACCCACCGCCTCTCCGGACGCGCCCCGGACAACCGCCTGGTCCACTTCACCAAGCCCGACACCGAGGTCCGCCCCGGTGACGTCGTGACGGTCGAGATCACCTACGCGGCGCCGCACCACCTGCTCGCCGAGGGCCCCGTCCTGAACGTGCGCCCCACGCGCGCGGGGGACGCCTGGGAGAAGCGCAACGCCGAGGCGGCCGCCAAGCCCGCGGGCGTGATGCTCGGGCTGCCGAAGATCGGCGCCCCCGAGCCGCTTCCGGTGGCCGCCGGCAGTGGCTGCGGCTGCGACTGACCTGGACGAGCACGTTCGACGATCGGGTGGCGGACAACGGGGGGCGGGCCGATGGCGCGCTGGGCGCTGATGATGGAGAACCCGCCGGGGCCGGGGGCTTGGCATCTGTTCGAGCTGATGGCCACGGTGGACGGCACGCATGAGGAGGCGGTGGAGCGGTTCGCGGAGTTCGTCCGCCTGTACCGCCCAAGCACCCGCGTTATCCCGTACGGATGCGGCCCTACCGCACGGCCGACGGCTGGATGGTGATCGGCGACGGCTCGTCGGGGGGATCTTTCCCGTACCGCTTCTCGATCTCCGAGCCGGAATGGGACTCGGGACCGATCTCCTACTAGTGCGCCGACGAGCGTTACGCTGCGGATCATGCTTGTCGCCGCAGCCGTCTGCCCCTGCCCACCCTTGCTCGTCCCCGAGGTGGCCGCGGGTGCCGCCCCCGAACTGGACGCCGCGCGCGCCGCGTGCACGGACGCCATCGGGGTGCTCGCGGCCTCACGCGCCGACCGGCTTGTCGTGGTCGGCCCCGCCGGGGAGAGCGGGCGTGGCCCGCATCCTCAGGGCGCGCGTGGGTCCTTCCGTGGCTTCGGCGTGGACCTCTACGTCCGCCTCGGGCCTTCCGGCGACGATGTGGCGGAGGGCCTCCTTCCGCCTTCGCTCGCCGTGGCTGCCTGGCTGCTCGACCGCACGAAATGGTCGGCGGCCCCGCTCGAAGGTCTCGGGGTGGGGGAACCTCTGGAGGCCGAGCGGTGTATCCAAGTCGGAAGGGAAATCGCGGCGGGGGCCGACCGCGTGGCACTGCTGGTGATGGGCGACGCCAGCGCGTGCCGCACGCTGAAGGCACCGGGGTATCTCGACGAGCGGGCGGCCGGCTTCGACGCGGAGGTCGCTCGTGCGCTGGGCGCCGCGGACATCGAGGCGCTCAAGGCGCTGGACGAGGAGCTGGCGTATGAACTGAAGGTGGCGGGGCGGGCACCGTGGCAGGTGCTCGCGGGCGCGGCCGAGGGCGCGGGCCTGAGTGGCGAGCTGCTCTACGAGGACGCTCCGTACGGCGTCGGGTATCTGGTGTCCACCTGGTCGTAGCGGCCGGCGCGGCGCGAGCCGCACGCGCGGCCTGAGGCGCCGACGCGGAGCCCCGCCATCCGCACGGCCGACGCACGGCGACGGCCGCGGAGCTGGTGGCGCTCCACGGCCGTCCGCCGGAGTCGTTCAGCGGGTGACCTGGCGACGTACTCAGCCGGCGCTCCGGCGCCGTCATGCGGCCGGTGAGCCGACGAGTGATTCAGCCGGTGGTTCAGGAAGCCGGAGGAGGCGTCGGAGGGGTGGGCCCGCCACCCGTGCCCTTGCCCTTGTCGGGCGTTCCGGCGAGGCGGTCCACGGCGTCCTTCGCCTTGCCCGTCCCCGTCTGGATCTTGTCGCTGTACTTGCCCTTGGTCTTGGCGTCGACCACTTGCGCGGCCTTGTCGAGACCCTGGTCGATCCTGTCCCCGTGCTGCTGCGCGAGGCCCGCGACCTTGCCCTTGGCCGGGGCGAGCTTGTTCTTCAGGTTCTGCAGGAAGCCCATCGGTCACCTTCCCTCGCCGGGGGAGTCACTTGCGGGCGCCTTCGTCGGCTTCGTCGTTGTCGGCTGCCTTCTCGGCGGACTGCTGCTTCGGGATGTCCACGTTCTCCCCGGAGGCCGCCTCGGTGTCGTCCGGCTCGTCACCGGACTTGCCCTTGGACTCGGACTCGGACTCGGTTTTGGCTTCGGCCGCCGCCTCTGCCTTCGCCTCGGCCTTTTCGTCGGCCTTCTTGGCGGACGCCGTCCCGGCTTCGGCCGCGCCCTTGGGCTCGTCCCCGACGGCGGCTTCGGCCTTGGCCTCGCCCTTGTCGGCCTCCGGTTCGGTGGACTTCCCGGCCGCTTCCGCCTCGGCCGTGCGGGCGCCCGCTGCCGCCTCGGCCGTGGACGCCTCTTCCGTGTCCTTGGACTTCCTACGGAACCGTGCAAAAACGCCCATATCTACTCCATACGGTACTCGTGTGGGCGAAATCCCGCGCCGCCCGGTGCGCCCTGTTGCGCCTCCCGGGTCGCCGATCCTCAAAACCGGCGGCCGGAACCTCGCAACAGGCAACGACCCCGGACGTGTGGCGTCACGTAGCTCGTTCGGGAAGTCGCCGCGGGGTTTGCGAGACTGGGGCGGTGAGTAGAGCAGCTCCCGCACCGCGGGTCATCGCCGTCGTCGGGCCGACCGCGGCAGGAAAGTCCGATCTGGGCGTTTTTCTGGCCCAGCGCCTCGGCGGCGAAGTCGTCAACGCCGACTCCATGCAGCTCTACAGAGGGATGGACATCGGCACCGCCAAGCTGACGCTCGAAGAGCGCGACGGAGTGCCGCACCACCTCCTCGACATCTGGGACGTCACGGAGGTCGCGAGCGTCGCCGAGTACCAGAAGCTGGCGCGCGCCGAGATCGACCGCCTCCTCGCCGACGGACGCTGGCCGATCCTGGTCGGCGGCTCCGGGCTCTATGTCAGGGGCGCCGTCGACCACCTGGAATTCCCCGGCACCGACCCCGAGGTCCGGGCCCGCCTGGAGGGCGAGCTCGCCCTGCACGGCTCCGGCGCGCTCCACGCCCGCCTCGCTGCCGCCGACCCGGGAGCGGGCCGGGCCATCCTCCCCAGCAACGGCCGCCGGATCGTCCGTGCCCTCGAGGTCATCGAGATCACCGGCAAGCCCTTCACCGCCAACCTCCCCGGCCACGACTCCGTCTACGACACCGTCCAGATCGGCGTCGACGTGGGCCGCCCCGAACTCGACGAACGCATCGCCACGCGTGTGGACCGCATGTGGGACGCGGGTCTCGTCGACGAGGTGCGCTCCCTGGAGGCCGTGGGCCTGCGCGACGGGCGTACGGCGTCGCGTGCGCTCGGGTACCAGCAGGTGCTCGCGGCGCTCGCGGGGGAGTGCACCGACGACGAGGCGCGCGCGGAGACCGTGCGCGCGACCAAGCGTTTCGCGCGTCGTCAGGACTCGTGGTTCCGCCGCGATCCCCGGGTGCACTGGCTCAGTGGTGCCATGGCCGATCGAGGGGAACTCCCAGGACGGGCAATGGCGTTGGTCGAACGAGCGGTCACAGCCTGATCACGTGATGGCATCGGGACGCTCCGGCGGTCATCCCGGCCCCTGGCGCCGTGCCATCATCGACCATCGATCGACCAGTGGAGTCCGGAGTGGGAGGGCGGATGGCGATGGAGGCCGGCCCTCGTGACACCGCGCATGACGGCGGCGAGCTGACCCCGGACGGTCCTGATGAGATGCCGGGCGACATGACCGACGACGGTCCCGTCGCGGACGCGATGGCCGCGGCGGAAGTCGAGGTCGAACTGCGACCGCAGCGCCGACTGCGCATCTGGCAGCTCGCGCCGATCGTCGTACTCGCCGCCGCCGGATCGCTGATGTTCGCCTTCCCGCTCGCCTTCGAGTTCGGGGACGGCGGTGCCGTCGTCGCCATGCTCGGGCTCCTGATCAGCAGCTGCGCCGCGGGCTGGGGCATGATGGCCGCCCGCCGCGTGGGGCACACCTGGCCGGGGCTGCCGGAACGCGGTTCCGGACGCCGCCCGGACTGGCGGATCGTCTCCGCGTACGCCCTGGTCTTCCTCGCCGTCGCCGTCCTCGCCGTGTGGCGGGTCGCGCGCCTTCGCTGACGGCATCACGCCAGGTCAGAGCCTCGCCGGTCACCTTGACGACGGACTGTCCGTGCTACCCCGTACGATCGAGGAATGAGCACGCGGATCGCCTTCCTCAAGGGGCACGGGACCGAGAACGACTTCGTGATCATCCCGGACCCCGACAACGCCATCGCGTTGCCCCCGACCGCTGTCGCCGCCCTGTGCGACCGCCGTGCGGGCATCGGGGGCGACGGTCTGCTGCACGTCGTGCGTACCGCGGCGCACCCCGAGGTGCGCCACCTGGCCGCCGACGCCGAGTGGTTCATGGACTACCGCAACGGCGATGGGTCGATCGCCGAGATGTGCGGCAACGGCGTGCGCGTCTTCGCCCGCTATCTGCAGCGCGCCGGCCTGGTGGGCGAGGGTGACCTGGCCGTCGCGACCCGGGGCGGCGTGAAGACCGTGCACATCGCCAAGGCCGAGGCCGGCGGGGACGTCACCGTGGGCATGGGCAAGGCGTCCTTCCCCGAGGGGGACGTCACCGTCTCCGTGGCCGACCGGCACTGGCCCGCACGCAACGTGAACATGGGCAACCCGCACGCGGTCGCCTTCGTCGACGACCTGGCCCACGCGGGCAAGCTGTACGACGCGCCACCATTCAGCCCCGCTTCGGCGTACCCGCAAGGTGTGAACGTCGAGTTCGTCGTCGACCGTGGCCCGCGTCACGTCGCCATGCGGGTGCACGAGCGCGGCGCGGGCGAGACCCGCTCGTGCGGCACGGGCGCGTGCGCCGTGGCCGTCGCGGCGGCGCGCAGGGACGGGGCCGACCCCGTGACGACCGGTTCGCCGGTCACGTACACCGTCGATCTGCCCGGTGGGAGCCTGGTGATCACCGAGCGGCCCGACGGCGAGATCGAGATGACGGGCCCCGCGGTGATCGTTGCCGAAGGCATGATCGACGCGGAATGGCTCGAAACTGTAAACCCGTGAACTGTCGCTCGAATGGGTGATCCGTTTCACGCTCGGCGAGAGGCGGTCAGCGGCGCGTGATGGGCTCGGTAGCATCAAGCACCGGCCCGGACGGAGCACGCCGTCGTCCGCTCACCGCCGGTCGGAGCAGCCGGAGGTGCCCATGAGTGCGGAGGCTACAAACCCTGCGATGTCTGGCCCCGTGACGCCCGGAGCCCAGCGCAGGCGCGGTCGTCCGCGGCTTGACCTGCGAAGGCTTGGCCGGGCAGCCCTCCTTGGGTCGGCCACGCGGGGCCGGTTGCCGGACGCGATCGGCCATGTGGCGGAAGCCCACCGCGCCCACTACCCGGACGCGGATCTGGAGCCCCTGCGGCGCGCGTGGGTCCTCGCGGAGTCCTCCCACCGCGGCCAGATGCGCAAGAGTGGTGAGCCGTACATCACACATCCGCTCGCGGTGACCCTGATCCTCGCCCAACTGGGCGCCGAGACCACCACCTTGACCGCGTCCCTGCTCCACGACACCGTCGAGGACACCGATGTGACGCTCGATCAGGTGCGCACGGAATTCGGCGACGACGTCTGCTATCTGGTCGACGGCGTCACGAAGCTGGAAAAGGTCGACTACGGAGCGGCCGCCGAGCCCGAGACCTTCCGCAAGATGCTCGTGGCCACCGGCAACGACGTACGTGTCATGTCGATCAAGCTGGCCGACCGCCTGCACAACATGCGCACGCTCGGTGTCATGCGCCCCGAGAAACAGGCACGTATCGCCAAGGTGACGCGGGACGTGCTCATCCCGCTCGCGGAACGCCTCGGTGTGCAGGCGCTCAAGACCGAGCTGGAGGACCTCGTGTTCGCGATCCTCCACCCGGAGGAGTACGCCGAGGTCGAGGAGCTGATCGCGGCCAACGCGGCCGGCGGCGGCGACCCGCTGGAAGGAACGGCGGACGACGTCCGGGCGGTGCTTCGCGAGGCGGGCATCGCGGCCGAAGTCCTCATCAGGCCACGGCACTACGTCTCGGTCCACCGGGTGCACCGCAAACGCGGTGAGATGCGCGCGGCCGACTTCGGGCGGCTCCTGGTCCTGGTGAACGAGGACGCGGACTGTTATGGCGTGCTCGGCGAGCTGCACACCTGCTTCACGCCGGTGGTCTCGGAGTTCAAGGACTTCATCGCCGTACCGAAGTTCAACCTCTACCAATCGCTGCACACGGCCGTGGCCCGCCCGGACGGAGAGGTCGCCGAAGTCCTCATCCGTACGCACCAGATGCACAAGGTCGCCGAAGCAGGCGTCGTCGCGCTGCACAATCCGTACGCTCCTCCTTCGGAGGAGCAGTCCGACACCGCTTCGGACGCCCCTTCCGACGACGCCGTGGAGGGCGAGCGCGCCGACCCGACCCGGCCCGGCTGGCTCTCCCGCCTGCTCGACTGGCAGGAAGCGGCCCCCGACCCCGACACGTTCTGGTCCACCCTCCGCGAAGACCTCGCCCAGGACCGAGAGATCGCCGTCTTCCGCCCCGACGGCGGCACTCTCGGACTGCCCGCGGGCGCGAGCTGCGTGGACGCCGCCTACGCCCAGTACGGCGAGGACGCCCACGCCTGCATCGGTGCACGCGTCAACGGACGCCTCGCGACGCTGAGCACGGTCCTGCACGACGGCGACACGGTCCAGCTGCTCATGGGGCAGGACGTGGCGTCCGGACCCTCTCGCGAGTGGCTCGACCACGCCCGCACGCCCGGCGCGCGGATCGCCATCCGGCGCTGGCTCACGACCCACCCCACGCCCGCTGCACCCGCCGCATCGGCCCCGGCCCCGGCCCCGGAGAAGGCGACTCCGCCGCCGCAGGCCGCCGACTTCCCGCGCCCCGCGGCGGCGAACGCCGTGGTGGACAGGGAAGGCGCGACCGTACGCCTCGCGGGCTGTTGTACGCCGGTGCCGCCCGACGAGGTGACCGCCTTCGCCGTGCGCGGCGGGGTCGTCACCGTGCACCGCGTCGAGTGTCCGGCCGTCGCGCGCATGAAGGAAGTGGGGCGTGCGGAGATCGGTGTGCGCTGGGGGGACAGCGCGGAGTGCCGGGTCACCTTGATCGCCGAATCGTTCGGGCGAGCGCATCTGCTGGCCGACCTCACCGAAGCCATCGCCCTGGAGGGCGTCGAGGTCATGTCGGCGACCGTCGAGCCGCCGAGCCAGCAGCGCGTGCGCCACACGTACACGCTGCAACTGCCGGACGCGGCGCACCTTCCGGGTCTGATGCGTGCGATGCGTGCGGTGCCCGGGGTGTACGACGTCAGTCGTGCCCAGCACCCGGCGGCAGCGACTTCGTAGGCGTCACCCCGGGTGCAGACGTCGCCCCGACCGCCTACTGGCGACCCGTTCGAGTGGCATGGCGCGCGCCGCCACCGGTGTGGAAGGTTCGCGCTGATAGCGGTAGTTCATGCTGCTCACCTCCCGGGTCAAGGCCTCGCGGCCGAGGACTCTTCGCATCGCGACCGCGCTCCTGGCCGCGACCACCTCCGCCACCCTCCTCGCCGCGAGCGCGCCGTCACCGGCCGAACCGCTCGGCATCGGCGACCGCCTCTTCCCGCACCTGGGCAACCCCGGGTACGACGTCATGGCGTACGACATCGCCTTCACCTACCGCGGCGACAACAAGAAGCCGCTCGACGCCGTCACGGTGATCGACGCCCGCGTGAGCGAACCGCTGGAGCGGGTCAACCTCGACTTCGCCCACGGCAAGGTCCGCTCCGCCGAGATCAACGGCGCACCCGCCCGTTTCGAGACCACCGGTGAGGACCTGGTCGTCACACCGTCACGCCCGCTGGACCAGGGCGAGCGGATGCGGGTCACGGTCCGGCACACCAGCGACCCCGCGCCCACGAAGAACCAGGACGGCGGCTGGGTGCCCACCGCCGACGGGCTCGCCATGGCCAATCAGGCCGACGCCGGGCACCGTGTGTTCCCGTGCAACGACCACCCCGCCGACAAGGCGATCTTCACGTTCCGTGTGACCACCCCGAAGGGGCTCACCGCCGTCGCCAACGGCCTGCCTGTCGCCACGGCGCACACGGGGCCCACCACGACCCGGGTCTTCCGCACCCACCACCCCATGGCGACGGAACTGGCGCAGGTGTCCATCGGCCGCTCCACCGTGGTCCACCGCTCCGGGCCGCACGGCCTCCTCGTACGCGATGTGGTGCCCACCAAGGACCGCAAGGCGATGGAGCGCTGGCTGAAGAAGACGCCGGACCAGATCCGCTGGATGGAGGAGAAGGTCGGCCGCTACCCCTTCGAGGCGTACGGCGTGCTGATGGCGCAGGCACGGACCGGCTTCGAACTCGAGACGCAGACGCTCTCCCTCTTCGAGAGCGACCTGTTCAAGCGGCCCGAGTTCCCCGAGTGGTACGTGGACTCGATCATGGTGCATGAGCTGGCGCACCAGTGGTTCGGCGACAGCGTGAGCCCGCGTTCCTGGTCCGATCTCTGGCTCAACGAAGGGCACGCCACCTGGTACGAGGCACTCTTCGCCGAGGAGAAGTCGAAGAAGCCCCTCCAGAAGCGGATGCGTGAGGCCTACCGGCAGTCGGACGGCTGGCGCGCGGCGGGCGGACCGCCGGCCGCGCCGAAGGGGCCCGCACCGGGCCAGAAGATCAGCATCTTCCGGCCGGTGGTGTACGACGGCAGTGCGCTGGTGCTCTACGCGCTGCGGCAGGAGATCGGGCAGGAGAACTTCGACCGCCTGGAGCGCGATTTCGTGCGCACCTACCGGGACGGGAACGCGACGACCGCGGACTTCGTCCGGCTCGCCTCGTCGACCGCGGGCCGCGATCTGAGCGGCTTCTTCGACGCCTGGCTGTACGGCGCGAAGACGCCGCCGATGCCGGGCCACCCGGACTGGCGTAAGGCGGCTCCGGCAGGGAAATAACCCGGGTGACGAGACGGGCCGTTCCGTGCAACCATCTTCAGGTCGGCGCCGCTGCGGCTCCGGGAAAACCCTTCGGGGGGATCTCAGGGACCGCACCGGCCGGCCCGGGGAATCTCGGGGCGGCCCCGAGCGTTGACCCCAATGAAGAATCCCATCGACGTAAGGATCCAATGACCTCCTCTTCTTCCCCTTCCCAGGACGCGCAGAGCCTCGCGCAGAACTACCCCGAAGGTCTTCGGGCCGATGCCCTGATGGAAGAGGACGTCGCCTGGAGCCACGAGATCGACGGAGAGCGGGACGGCGAACAGTTCGACCGCTCCGAGCGTGCGGCCCTGCGCCGCGTCGCCGGACTCTCCACCGAGCTCGAGGACGTCACCGAGGTCGAGTACCGACAGCTCCGTCTGGAGCGAGTGGTGCTCGTCGGGGTGTGGACCTCGGGCACAGTGCAGGACGCGGAGAACTCGGTCGCCGAGCTGGCCGCTCTCGCCGAGACGGCGGGCGCGCTCGTGCTCGACGGCGTCATCCAGCGCCGCGACAAGCCCGACCCGGCGACGTACATCGGATCCGGCAAGGCCCAGGAGCTGCGCGACATCGTCCTCGAGACCGGGGCGGACACCGTCGTGTGTGACGGTGAGCTCAGCCCTGGCCAGCTGATTCACCTGGAAGACGTCGTCAAGGTCAAGGTGGTCGACAGGACCGCCCTGATCCTCGACATCTTCGCCCAGCACGCCAAGTCCCGAGAGGGCAAGGCGCAGGTCGCCCTTGCCCAGATGCAGTACATGCTCCCGCGCCTCCGTGGCTGGGGTCAGTCGCTCTCCCGTCAGATGGGCGGCGGCGGATCCAGTGGCGGCGGCGGCATGGCGACCCGTGGTCCCGGTGAGACCAAGATCGAGACGGACCGCCGTCGGATCCGCGAGAAGATGGCGAAGATGCGCCGGGAGATCGCGGACATGAAGACGGGCCGCGAGATCAAGCGCCAGGAGCGCAAGCGCAACAAGGTGCCGTCGGTCGCGATCGCCGGTTACACGAACGCGGGCAAGTCCTCCCTGCTCAACCGCCTCACTGGCGCGGGCGTCCTGGTGGAGAACTCCCTGTTCGCCACCCTGGACCCGACCGTGCGCCGGGCCGAGACGCCGAGCGGCCGGATCTACACCCTGGCCGACACCGTCGGGTTCGTACGGCATCTGCCGCACCACCTCGTCGAGGCGTTCCGCTCCACGATGGAGGAGGTCGGCGAGTCCGACCTGATCCTGCACGTGGTGGACGGTTCGCACCCGGTGCCGGAGGAGCAGCTGGCCGCCGTGCGCGAGGTGATCCGTGACGTGGGCGCGACGGACGTGCCCGAGATCGTGATCGTCAACAAGGCGGACGCGGCCGATCCGCTGGTCCTCCAGCGGCTCCTGCGCAACGAGAAGCACGCGATCGCGGTCTCCGCGCGCACGGGCGCGGGCATCGAGGAGCTGCTCGCGCTGATCGACACCGAACTGCCCCGGCCCGAGGTCGAGATCGAGGCCCTCGTGCCGTACACCCAGGGTCAGCTCATCTCGCGGGCGCACGCCGAGGGCGAGGTGCTCTCCGAGGAGCACACCGCCGACGGCACGCTGCTCAAGGCGCGGGTGCACGAGGAACTGGCGGCGGATCTCACGCCGTACGTGCCGGTCGCGGGCTGAACGCAGGCCCGGACAGGCGCCGTTCACGCGGTACGCATGGCGAAGGCCCGCCCCCTCTCGTAGGGGGCGGGCCTTCGCCATGTCAGGTGCGAGGCGCGGCGGTCGCCCGCCGTGCGGCTACTTGGAGCCGTACTTCTCGCTCATCATGTCGTAGACCTGCTCGGCGCCCTTGCCGAGCTGCGGACCGGCAAGCCAGGTGTTCTCGGCCGGGCCGATCGAGGTGTTCGAGACCAGCTGCGTCTTGCCGCCGACCATCCGGAACCAGCCGCCACCGGACGAACCGCCGGTCATGGTGCAGCCGATGCGGTACATCGTCGGCTGGGCGGAGGTCAGCGAGAGCCGGCCGGGCTTGTCGATGCACTTGTGCATGATCTGGCCGTTGTACGGGGGAGCGGCAGGGTATCCCCAGGCGCCCATCGAGCTCACGCTCTGCGTCGAGGGCACCGAGAAGTCCACCGCGAGCGCGTTGCCGACCGTCTCCTCGAGGGACTTCGAGCCCTGCTCCGGCTTCACGTGCATCACGGCGTAGTCGTACGGTGCGCCGGCGCCGCCCGAGGAGGCGCCCTGGTCGATCCACTCGGCGGAGGTCGAGACCCAGTCGGCCCAGTACTGGCCGTAGGGGGCGACTTCCTGCGGGGCGGCGTTGCTCAGCTCGGCCTCGGACTTACCGAGGTCGTTGTAGGCCGGCACGAAGGTGATGTTGCGGTACCAGCCACCGGCCGAACCGGCGTGCACGCAGTGGCCCGCGGTCCACACCAGGTTGGACTTGCCCGGGTTGCGCGGGTCCTTCACGACCGTGCCGGAGCAGACCATCGAGCCCTCGGGGGAATCGAAGAAGATCTTGCCGACCGGGGCGGCGTTCTTGTGGTACGGGGTCTTCTCGCGCTTGGCCTGGACCGGCGCCGGCTCGGGGTCGGTGGCGCCCTGGTCGGAAGGCGCGTCCTTCGCGGCGATCGTCTTGTTCGGGTCCTTGGCCTTCGTCATCCGCTCGGGCTTCCAGAGGCCCTCGATGACGGGATTGACGAAGTCCTTGGACTCGCGGAGCCAGTCGTCCTTGTCCCAGTTCTTCCAGGCCCCGTCCTTCCACTTGTCCGGGTCGATGCCGTGGTCCTTCAGCTTGTCGGCGATGTCGCCGGGCAGCTTGGCATCGGAGCCCGTGTCCGTGTCGGAACCCTTGTCGGCGCCCTGCGCGGTGTCGGAACCGGCTTTGTCACCGGCCTTGTTGTCGCTGGGACCGCAGGCCGTGGCGGTGAGTGCCAGAGTGGCGGCGAGTCCGGTCGCGGCGAGTGCGAGACGTCGTCCGCGACTGCGCGCGTAGGGCGCACGAATGGAACGCATGCTGTTGTAACCCCCGAATTGAACGCGTGATTGCTGCAATTGCCATGTACTTGTCATGTGGGGGCGAGGGTGCTCCGGGAGCTCCCCGCCGACGCGACACCTCACTATGCCTGTGCGATCGAGGACGAATGACGGCGGGGTCGTGAAGGTTTGCGGCGACCCCGCCGTCGTACATCGAGTGGCCCCAACGTGGTGGCCCTTACGTGGTGGCCCCTACGTTGCGGCTCGCTACTTGTCGGCGTACTTCTTGCTCACCGCGTCGTAGATGCCCTTGGCACCCTTGCCGAGCCGCGGACCTGCCAGCCAGCCGGCCGTCACCGGGCCGATGGAGGTGTTGGACACCAGGGCGGGCTCGCCGTTCGAGCCCTTGGCGACCCAGCCGCCGCCGGACGAACCACCGGTCATCGTGCAGCCGATGCGGTACATCGTCGGGTCCGGCTTGCTGATCGAGAGCCGGCCCGGCTTGTCGGCGCACTGGAAGGCCTTCTGGCCGTCGAACGGCGGAGCCGCCGGGTAGCCGGTCGCCGTCATGTCGGCGATCTGCGGCACGGCCGGGGCGTTGAAGTCCACCGGGAGCGCCGAACCGACCTGCTCCTCCAGAGACTGACCCTCGCTGCCCTTCTCGGGCGTCACGTGGATGACCGCGTAGTCGTACGGCGCGCCCGTGCCGCCCGTCGGGCCACCCTTCTCGATCCACTGGTCGGAGGTCTGTGCCCAGTCGCCCCACCAGACGCCGTGCGGAGCCACCTCTTCCTTGGGGGCGTTCTGCAGCTCGGCGGCCGACTTGCCGCTGTTGTTGTACGAGGGCACGAAGGCGATGTTGCGGTACCAGCCGCCCTTCGCACCGGCGTGCACGCAGTGACCCGCGGTCCACACCATGTTGGACTTGCCCGGGTGCGCCGGGTCCTCGACGACGGTGGCCGAGCAGACCATCGAGCCTTCGGGGCCGTCGAAGAACAGCTTGCCCGAGGCCGGAGCGCTGGCGTCGTACGGCGTCTTCAGGGCCGCCGCCTCCACCGGCTCGGGCGTCGGGTCGGTCACGCCCTGGTCACCGGAGATGTCGTTGTCGTCAACACCGCGGTCGGGGTTCTTGTCCGCGTCCCGCATGCGGTCCGAGTCCCACAGGCCTTCGATGATCGGGTTGACGTAGTCGCCGGCCTCGCGGAGCCAGTCGTCCTTGTCCCAGTTCTTCCAGGCCCCGTCCCGCCACTTGTCCAGGTCGATGCCGTGCTCCTTGAGCCGGTCCTGGATGTCCTGCGGGATCTGGACCTTGCCGTTGCCGTTGTCGCCGTCGGCGGGCTGGGAGGCGGCCGGATCGTCGCCCGCGTTGTCCTCGCTGGGGCCACAGGCCGTCGCGGTCAGAACGAGTGCCGCGCCGATGGCGACGGCGGCCGCCACGGGGGAGGTCCTGCCGCGCGCGCTCTTCCCACGACGAGCGGTATTGAGCGGGCGTATGGGTCGCATAGTAGAGATTCCCCCTGGGCTTCGAGATCGTTCACATGCCGGACACCGCGTGCGGCGCGGAGCGTTGAGCACCGTACTCGCGTGGCGCTGCGCACCCCTGCCGCGGATGAACGGCACCCCACACTATGCCGGTGCCATAGGGGACAGCCGACGGAACGGCAACGGTTCCGTCACGGCAAGGATCTTCCGATTACCCGTGTTCCTCCGCAGCCCCCGTCGTTGGTACGTACGGGGGACTGGCGGCCTGCGTTCATCTCCCCTGCCAACTCGTCGGCGCGCTCGCCCAGATCGAGTGGGAAGCGCCCATTCCCAGCGGGAGGACCAACAGTCGTGGCCGTGACCGAGCCGGCGCCCGCGGCGGTTTCCGCGGGACCCTCCGCTTCCGTCGCTTCCGTGGGGCACTCCGCAGCACACGAGGGGATCCTGCGACGCCAGTCGGCGCGCGAATCGGCCGCGCGCACCTATGCGCGCGCCCTGCCGATCGTGCCGGTACGCGCGCGCGGCCTGACGATCGAGGGTGCCGACGGACAGCGCTACCTCGACTGCCTCTCGGGTGCGGGGACCCTGGCCCTCGGACACAACCACCCGGTCGTGCTCGAGGCGATCAGGAAGGTCCTCGACTCGGGGGCGCCGCTGCACGTCCTCGACCTGGCGACGCCGGTCAAGGACGCCTTCACCACCGAGCTGTTCCACACGCTGCCCCGCGAACTCGCCGACCGCGCGCGCATCCAGTTCTGCGGCCCCGCCGGCACGGACGCGGTGGAAGCCGCGCTCAAACTCGTGCGTACGGCGACCGGGCGCGACGGCATGCTCGCGTTCACCGGCGCCTATCACGGCATGACCGCGGGGGCGCTCTCCGCATCCGGCGGCGCACCGGACGTACGCGTGGCCCGCCTCCCTTATCCGCAGGACTACCGCTGCCCGTTCGGGATCGGCGGTGCGGACGGCGCCGAACTCGCGGCCCGCTGGACCGAGAACCTCCTCGACGACACCAAGTCGGGTGTGCCCCGACCGGCCGGGATGATCCTTGAGCCGGTGCAGGGGGAGGGCGGTGTGAATCCCGCTCCCGACGGCTGGATGCGCCGCATGCGCGAGATCACCGCCGCACGCTCCATCCCGCTCATCGCGGACGAGGTCCAGACCGGAGTCGGGCGCACCGGTACCTTCTGGGCCGTCGAGCACAGCGGTGTGGTTCCGGACGTGATGGTGCTCTCCAAGGCCATCGGCGGCAGCCTGCCACTGGCCGTCGTCATCTACCGCGACGACCTCGACGTCTGGCAACCGGGCGCCCACGCGGGAACCTTCCGCGGCAACCAGCTCGCCATGGCGGCCGGCGCGGCCACCCTCGCGTACGTCCGTGAGAACGGCCTCGCGGAACGCGCGGGGGTCCTGGGCACCCGCATGCTCACCCAGTTGCGGTCGCTCGCCACCGAGCACCCCTGTATCGGCGACGTACGCGGCCGAGGTCTGATGATCGGCGTCGAACTCGTGGACCCCGCTGCCGCGAGCGGGGCGGACCCGGCAAATCCGGGTGGAGTGCACCCGGCCGCTCCGAGTGGCACAGGCGCCTCGGACAGTGCCTTGATCCGAGCCCCGCGACCGCTTCCCGCCGCGCCCGAACTCGCCGCGGTGGTGCAACGCGAATGCCTGCGCCGCGGCCTCATCGTCGAGCTAGGCGGACGGCACTCCAGCGTCGTGCGCCTCCTTCCTCCTCTCACCATCACGGACGAGCAGGCGGCCGCGATCCTCGACCGCCTCTCCGACGCGATCTCCGCGGCGGCGCGTCCGCACCACGGATAGCCACACCGGACCCGGGCCGTCCCGCGGACGGCCAAGAGACATCAGCTCAGCTCCAGCCCGTCGCCCCGGAGCCCGAACGACTTCACAAGGAAGCTCTCTTGAACGCCACCCCCCCATCCGACGGTCCACCCCGCCCCCACGTGCCAGGCGCGTGCGGCAAGCATTCCTCGCTGGTGGCGGAGCCCGGTACGGTCCCCAGGCAGCAGGGAGGCCTGCAGACCGAGCAGCTGCGAGGCGCGACCGCCGATCTCCTGGAGCACCCCGATCCGCACACCGCCGCGCAGGTCGCGGCCATCGAGAACCTCCTGCGCTGCTGGGTACGCGAGAACGACTTCCCCGCCCCCGAGCACGGCGCCCTGCGCATCCCGCTCAAGGCCAGCGGCACCGCGCTCCTCGTCCCCGTGTACTACTGGTCGGCCACCGGCTGGCATCGCTTCGGCCTCCCCTACCTGGAGGACGGCCCCCAGAGCGCACCCCCGGCCGACGCCGTCACCGTGGCCGCCTTGTTGGGCCGCGAAACGGGCCAACGCAGCGGAACCCAGGACTCGGACGCCGAGCCCGGCCGCCCGGGCTCAGGCAGCGACGCAGACGCAGGCAGCGACATGGCCTCTGGCAGCGACACGGCCTCCGGCAGCGACACGGACTCAGGCATGGTCGCAGGCCCCGCAGGCCCCGCAGGCACAGCGCGCCCCGCCGGTGGCGGTGGGGAGGGTGATGAGCGGGTCGAGGGCGGGGACCTCGTCGGCCGTGTCGCCGACTCCGTGCGGCGCACCGCCACCTTCATCGCCGACCGCCGGAACAACCCCGGCGACGAGCCCGACCTCTTCCTCGCCGCCGAACAGTCCCTGCTCCTCGGCCACCCCCTGCACCCCACCCCGAAGAGCCGCGAGGGTCTCTCCGACACCGAATCCCGTCTCTACTCACCGGAGTTGCGCGGTGCCTTCGCGCTGCACTGGATCGCCGTCGACCCGTCGGTGCTCGCCGCGGACTCGGCCTGGACCGAGCGAGGCCGCACCCTCCCGGCCGAGCAGCTCACCGCCCGCCTCGCGGGTCCGGACCTGCCGCTGCCAGAAGGCCACGCCGCCCTGCCCCTGCACCCGTGGCAGATGCGTGAGCTCAGGCACCGCCCCACGACCGCCGCCCTCCTGGAAGCAGGCCTTCTCAAGGACCTCGGCCCGCACGGCGCACCGTGGTACCCGACCTCCTCCGTGCGCACCCTCTACCGCTCCGGCGCCCCGGCCATGCTGAAACTCTCGCTCGGCCTGCGCATCACCAACTCCCGTCGTGAGAATCTCCGCAAGGAACTACACCGAGGCGTCGAGGTCCACCGTCTGCTGCGCAGCGGCCTCGCCGAGCAGTGGCAGGCGGTCCACCCGGGCTTCGACGTGATCCGCGACCCGGCCTGGCTCGCGGTGACCGGCCCCGACGGCGCGCCCGTGACCGGGCTCGACCTGATGATCCGGCACAACCCCTTCGGCCCCGGTGACGACGCCACCTGCATTGCGGGACTCGTCTCGCCCAGGCCCTCACCGCACGCCACGGGGCACGACCGTCCCCCGATGCGCTCCCGGCTCGGCGAGATCGTCACCCGCCTCGCCGGCCGGACGGGCCGCCCCCGCGGAGCCGTCGCCACGGAGTGGTTCCTGCGCTACCTGCAGCACGTCGTGCGCCCCGTGCTCTGGCTGGACAGTGAGGCAGGCGTCGCCCTGGAGGCCCACCAGCAGAACACCCTGCTGCTGCTCGACTCCGACGGCTGGCCCGTGGGCGGTCGCTACCGCGACAACCAGGGCTACTACTACCGCGAGTCCCGACGCGCCGAACTCGACCGCAGGCTCCCCGGCATCGGCGAGCACAGCGACACCTTCGTGTCCGACGAGGTGGCGGACGAGCGCTTCGCCTACTACCTCGGCATCAACAATGTCCTCGGACTCATCGGAGCGCTTGGCGCCCAACGCCTGGCCGACGAGCGGCTGTTGCTCGCCGCCTTCCGACGCTTCCTCGGTGACATCGTCTCCGGCCCGGCCGCGCTGAGTACGCCGCTTCCTGCCCTGCTTCTCGACTCACCCGTCCTGCGATGCAAGGCCAACCTGCTGACCCGTCTCCGCGGTCTCGACGAGCTCGTGGGCCCCGTCGACACCCAGTCCGTCTACGTCTCCATCGCCAACCCCCTTCATTCCTGAGGAACATGACCCGCTTTTTCTGAGAGGAGCGACGCCGTGCCTCCGCCTCCCCCCGATGCGAGCACCGACGCCGGTACCGAGTCCGTCGCCGAACCCGCCACTGAGTCCTGTGCCGCCGACAGGGCAGATGTCCAGGACACCTTGGACCTGCGCCTCCCGGATGAACTCATCGCCATGTTCGGTGCGAGCGGCGCGGCCGAAGCGCCGGGTGCGTACGCCGGACGCATCGAGGTCGGCGCGCGCACGGCAGTCCGTGCCCCGGCCCCGTCAGCCGCCTCGTCGGCCGCCTCGTCAGCCGACGACCTGCTGGACAACGTCGCCGACTGGGGCCCCGCGACCACCTCAGCCGGTGTCTTCCAACTCGTCCCCGTGCGTATTGAACGCGATCTCCCCCTCATCAGCCGGTGGATGAACGACCCTGCCGTGGCGGCATTCTGGGAGCTGGCCGGCCCCGATTCCGTCACGGAGACGCATCTGCGCGACCAGATCGACGGTGACGGGCGCAGCGTCCCCTGCCTCGGTGTCCTTGACGGCACGCCGATGAGCTACTGGGAGGTCTACCGCGCGGACCTCGACGCCTTGGCCCGGCACTATCCGGCCCGCCCGCACGACACCGGTCTTCACCTCCTCATCGGCGGTGTCGCCGACCGTGGCCGAGGGCTCGGCACCTCTCTGCTGAGAGCCGTCGCCGACCTTGTGCTCGACCGCCGCGTCTCATGCGCACGCGTCATCGCAGAACCCGACCTTCGCAACACCCCCTCCGTCTCCGCATTCCTGAGCGCCGGTTTCCGCTACGCCTCCGAAGTGGATCTTCCCGACAAGCGGGCGGCGCTCATGGTCCGTGACCGGGCCCTGCGCGCAGTGCTCTGACCCGCTCACTCTTGGTACACCGCTCGACCTGATCCGGTTCCCTCCCTGAGGAGTCCCCGTGCCGAATCCGTCCGTCCCCCCGACATCCCGAGAGCCGTTCGCTCTCTATGACCCGCCCGAACTGACCGCGGACAGGTGGGCGACGGCCGGGCGCCGCCTCCTCGCCAAGATGGTCGGCGAGTTCGCCTACGAGGAGATCATCGAGCCGGTTCCCACCGGGCCGCGAGACCCCGGCCCCGCCGCACCAGGCGACCTGGTCAGCTACAGCCTCCGGCTCGACAGCGATAGCGACAGCGACAGCGACGACAGCGACGACAGCGACGACAGCGACGACGGCGACGAGAACGGCGACGGTCACGGCGCTTCCGCCGCAGGCGAGAGCGACGGTCACGGCGCTTCCGCCGCAGGCGAGCCAGGCGAAGCCCGGCCGCAGACAGCCCCCCGCCTCCACTTTCGTGCCCGCCGAGGCTCGTATGGCAGCTGGCGCGTCGACCCGGCCAGCCTCGCCTTGACCGAGGGCGAGGGAACAGCACCGCTCCCCTTCAGTGACCCCCTCCGCTTCCTCACCCGGGCCCGCCGCACGCTGGGAATCGACGGCGCCACGCTCGGCCACCTCATCCGCGAGCTCACCGTCACACTCACCGCCGACGCCCGGCTCGACCAGACCGCCCTCACCGCGGCGCAGCTCGCCGACCTCGGCTACGCCGAACTCGAAGGACATCAGACCGGACACCCCTGGCTCGTCCTGAACAAGGGCCGCATCGGCTTCTCCGCCAGCGACGCCGCCCGCTGGGCGCCCGAGGCCCGCCTCACCGCGCAGCTCCCATGGATCGCGGTTCATGCCGACCTCGCCGCCTACCGAGGCGTCGCGGGCCTGGACACGGCGGAAAAGCTCTACACGCGCGAACTAGCCCCCGCCACACGGGCATTCTTCGCGGAGGTTCTCACGGCACGCGGGCTCGACCCGCACGCCTATCTCTACTTGCCGGTGCATCCGTGGCAGTGGGACGACGTCGTGCTGCCCCTCTTCGCCCCCTCCGTGGCCGAGGGCGCGATCGTGCCGCTGCCCACCGACGGTGATCTGCGGCTGCCCCAGCAGTCCATCCGTACGTTCCTGAATCTGTCCCGTCCCGATCGGCACACCGTCAAGCTGCCGCTGTCGGTCCTCAACACCCTCGTGTGGCGCGGACTCCCGACCGAGCGCACTCTCGCCGCACCCGCCGTCACCGCGTGGATGCACGCCCTGCGTGACGCCGACCCCTTCCTGCGCGACGAATGCCGGGTGATCCTGCTCGGCGAGGTCGCTTCGGTGACCGTCGAGCATCCCTTGTACGACGGCCTTCCTGAGGTCCCCTACCAATACAAGGAACTGCTCGGGGCGATCTGGCGCGAGCCGATCACCCGGTATCTTGCCCCGGACGAGCGCGCCCGTACGCTCGCCTCCTTGTTGCACACCGATCCGGACGGGAAAGCCTTCGTCGCCGAGCTGGTCGAGCGCTCCGGGCTCACTCCCGAGGCCTGGCTGCGTCACCTCTTCGGTGCTCTGCTCCCTCCGCTGCTGCAATTCCTCTACCGGTACGGCACTGTGTTCTCCCCTCACGGGGAGAACGCCATCGTCGTTTTCGACGACAAGGATGTCCCCGTCCGTCTCGCGGTGAAGGACTTCGTCGACGACATAAATGTCAGCGCCGAGGCTGTTCCCGAACACGCGTCGATGCCGGACGACGTCCGCGACGTCCTGCTCACCGAACGCCCGGACTTCCTCACGCAGTTCATCCATGCAGGGCTCTTCGTGGGTGTCTTCCGTTACCTGGCCCCGCTCTGCCACGAACAGCTGGGTGTCCCGGAGACGACCTTCTGGTCCCTCGTCCGCGCCGAGATCCTCCGCCATCAGGCGCGGGCCCCCCAGCTCAAGGAGCGGTACGAGATGTTCGACCTGCTCACGCCGCGCATCGAGCGCCTGTGCCTCAACCGCAACCGGCTGCACCTCGACGGGTACCGGGACCGTCCCGAACGGCCCCACGCCGCCGTGTACGGGAGCGTCCCGAACCCTCTGCATCAGCCTTGATCGAGGGATTGTCAGTGGAGACCCGTAGGGTGGTCGCGCTATGACAAAGCCCTCCCTTCCCGAGCTCCTGCACGCCGCCGTCACCGCCGTCGGCGGCACAGAGCGCCCTGGCCAGGTGACGATGGCCGAGACCGTCGCCGAGGCGATCGACGACGGTTCCCATCTTCTGATCCAGGCCGGCACCGGCACGGGCAAGTCCCTCGGATACCTGGTGCCCGCGCTCGCGCACGGTGAGCGTGTCGTGGTCGCGACAGCCACCCTCGCGTTGCAGCGCCAGCTCGTGGAGCGTGATCTGCCGCGGACGGTGGACGCCTTGCATCCGCTGCTGCGCCGCCGCCCCCAGTTCGCCATGCTCAAGGGCCGCTCGAACTACCTGTGTCTGCACCGCCTCCATGAGGGCGTGCCGCAGGAAGAGGAGGACGGGCCGGGCCTCTTCGACCAGTTCGAGGCCGCTGCCCCCACCAGCAAGCTCGGCCAGGATCTGCTGCGGATGCGCGACTGGGCGGACGAGACCGAGACCGGCGACCGGGACGACCTGACTCCGGGAGTCTCCGACCGTGCCTGGTCCCAGGTCTCGGTCTCCTCCCGGGAGTGCCTGGGCGCCTCGAAGTGTGCGTACGGAGCGGAGTGCTTCGCAGAGGCGGCACGGGAGCGGGCCAAGCTCTCCGAGGTCGTCGTCACCAACCACGCGCTCCTCGCGATCGACGCCATCGAGGGCGCCCCCGTCCTTCCTCAGCACGAAGTGCTGATCGTGGACGAGGCCCACGAACTGGTCTCCCGGGTGACCGGTGTCGCCACCGGAGAGCTCACCCCTGGCCAGGTCAACCGAGCCGTGCGCCGAGCCGCCAAGCTCGTCAACGAAAAGGCGGCAGATCAGCTCCAGACCGCTTCCGAGGGCTTCGAGCGGGTGATGGAGCTGGCACTCCCCGGCCGCCTCGAGGAGGTCCCGGAGGACCTCGGATACGCGCTGATGGCTCTGCGCGACGCCGCCCGTACGGTCATCTCGGCCCTCGGCTCCACCCGCGACAAATCGGTCCAGGACGAGGACGCCGTACGCAAACAGGCCCTCGCCTCCGTAGAGACGATCCACGACGTGGCGGAGCGCATCAGCAACGGCTCAGAGTGGGACGTCGTCTGGTACGAGCGGCACGACCGCTTCGGAGCCTCGCTGCGGGTCGCCCCCATGTCCGTGTCGGGCCTGCTCCGCGAGAAGCTCTTCAGCGACCGCTCGGTCGTCCTCACGTCCGCCACCCTCAAGCTCGGCGGCGACTTCAACGGCGTGGGCGCTTCCCTGGGGCTCGCCCCCGAGGGCATCGAGTCCGAGGACGCCCCGGCCTGGAAGGGCCTCGACGTCGGTTCGCCCTTTGACTACCGCAAGCAGGGAATCCTGTACGTCGCCCAGCACCTGGCCCGGCCGGGCCGTGAAGGCACGCGCAGCGACATGATCGACGAGCTGGCCGAACTGATCGAGGCGGCAGGCGGTCGAACGCTCGGCCTGTTCTCCTCCATGCGCGCCGCTCAGAACGCCGCCGAGGAGCTCCGTGGCCGTCTCGACATGCCCATCCTGCTGCAGGGCGAGGAGACGCTGGGCGAGCTGATCAAGCACTTCGCGGCGGACACGCGGACCTGCCTGTTCGGGACGCTTTCCTTGTGGCAGGGCGTCGATGTGCCGGGCGCGAGCTGCCAGTTGGTGGTCATGGACAAGATCCCCTTCCCTCGCCCCGACGACCCCCTGATGAGCGCTCGCCAGAAGGCGGTGGACGACGGCGGTGGCAACGGCTTCATGGCCATCGCCGCGACCCACGCGGCGCTCCTGATGGCGCAGGGCGCGGGCCGGCTGGTGCGGGCCTCCGCGGACCGTGGGGTGGTCGCCGTCCTGGACCCCCGGCTCGCGACCGCGCGCTACGGCAGCTATCTGAGGGCTTCGCTCCCCGATTTCTGGTACACGACGGACCGCAATCAGGCCCGCCGCTCCTTGGCCGCGATCGATGCGGCAGCCAAGGCGGACCCCAAGCCGAACCCCAAGCCTGACCCCAAGACCAATCCCCAGACGGACGGTGAGGACGAGGCTGCCGAGGCGTAAGGGACGGCCCGGGCGTGAGACCCGGGCCACCATCTCTTACACCCCGTCCGGTGGGCGGCCGCAGACGCAGCAGGGCCCCGGAACCGGCGCAGTTGGTTCCGGGGCCCGGTCGGGGGCGGAGGCTCACACTCGCCGCAGCACCGCCACCACCTTGCCGAGGATCGTGGCCTCGTCACCGGGGATGGGCTGGTACGCGGAGTTATGAGGCAACAGCCACACGTGACCGTCCTCGCGCTTGAACCGCTTCACCGTGGCCTCGCCGTCGAGCATGGCGGCGACGATGTCGCCGTTCTCGGCGACCGGCTGGCGGCGGACCGTCACCCAGTCCCCGTCACAGATGGCCGCCTCGATCATCGAGTCGCCGACGACCTTGAGGACGAAGAGCTCACCGTCGCCGACGAGCTGCCGGGGGAGCGGGAAGACGTCCTCCACCGACTCCTCGGCGAGGATCGGGCCACCGGCCGCGATGCGGCCGACCAGTGGGACGTACGAAGCGGCGGGCTTGCCTGCCGTGTCCGTGGGCTGGCTGCTCGGCTGGTCCGAGCCACGCACCTCGTACGCCCGGGGGCGGTGCGGGTCGCGGCGCAGGAAGCCCTTGCGCTCCAGGGCCATCAGCTGGTGAGCGACCGATGAGGTGCTGGAGAGGCCTACCGCCTGCCCGATCTCCCGCATGGACGGCGGGTACCCCCGCCGCTGCACCGAGTCCCTGATGACCTCGATGACACGGCGCTGCCGGTCGGTGAGCCCTGAGCTGTCGGCGCGGATGCCAGGAGGTCGGCCCGGTAGGGAGCGTGTGGGCTTGGGGCCCTCCTGGTTCGTGGCTGCGTCATTCATGGCATGCACCGGCTCGAGTCGGCTCTGGCGGTCCTGGGCAGTGATGGTGGCGCTGTCTGCGGTGGTGGTCACGTCTGTCGGCCCCTCTCGAGATGTTCTCCCTAGTTAGCCAACGGTAGTTGCTTTCGAAAGGTTGCGCCAAACACACGTTCGAGTGAAAAATCGCAGATCGCCTGTTCTGATCATGCGTCTGGGTGTATGGCTAACGTTCGAGCCGACTGGCATTTCGGTTCATTACGGTACGCTTCACCGCCAGGGCCGCGGCCCCCTCGGTGGGGCTCCCATACTGCCACTCGGCACCCGGTCAACCCCGCACCGCCCCCTTCCCGTGCGGCGCGCGAGGCGGGCTCGTACCCTTCCCGGCGGGCCGTGGGCGCGCGACACGCGATGGGGCCGGATTTACGGTCAAACCCCAGATCTAGTGGTTGGATTGCAACCACGGCCCAGAAGTTGTGGTCCCCGGTCTTTCCAGGCCTTGGGCATCGCCTATGCTTGGGGCTGCTTCGAGGGCCTCACGGGCCTGTTGAGGCCTACGAGTCGTGTCGTGAAGGAGGGTTGGGAGTTCCATGCACTGCCCCTTCTGCAGGCACCCCGACAGTCGCGTGGTCGACAGTCGCACCACCGATGACGGCACGTCGATCCGCAGGCGCCGTCAGTGCCCCGACTGCTCCCGTCGTTTCACGACCGTGGAGACGTGTTCGCTGATGGTGGTCAAGCGCAGCGGCGTGACCGAACCGTTCAGCCGTACGAAGGTGATCAACGGCGTACGCAAGGCGTGCCAGGGGCGTCCGGTGACCGAGGACGCGCTCGCCCAGCTCGGCCAGCGGGTCGAAGAGGCGGTGCGGGCCACCGGAAGTGCCGAACTGACCACGCACGACGTCGGTCTGGCCATACTCGGTCCGCTGCAGGAGCTGGACCTCGTGGCCTATCTGCGCTTCGCGTCCGTGTACCGGGCGTTCGACTCGCTCGACGACTTCGAGGCTGCCGTCGGGGAACTGAGGGACCAGCGGGACAAGCGGCTCGACGAAGAGCCGCAGGGCGCCGGCGGGGAGCCCGGCGCGAAGGATTGCGGGCCCGGAGGGACTGTCGAAGTCCCGGTGCCCGCCACTGCCGCCGACTGACCGGCTGAACGGCCGACGGCGGCACACACAGACCTGTTGCGGAGGCCTCGCGGCTTTCGCGGCACCAGACAACACCGTGTCACGGGAACATCGTGGCACTTCAGGGCGTTTTAGCCTGATACAGGGAGGCGGCATGACCGAGACGACGAGCGGCCCGGCACGAGGTTCCCGAGCCAAGGGATCCAAGGCCAGCAAGGGTCTGCGTATCGAGCGCATCCATACGACGCCCGGCGTGCATCCGTACGACGAGGTGGTCTGGGAGCGCCGAGACGTCGTCATGACCAACTGGCGCGACGGCTCGGTCAACTTCGAGCAGCGTGGCGTCGAGTTCCCCGACTTCTGGTCGGTGAACGCGGTCAACATCGTCACCAGCAAGTACTTCCGCGGGGCCGTTGGCACCCCGCAGCGCGAGACCGGCCTCAAGCAGCTGATCGACCGCATCGTGAAGACCTATCGGAAGGCCGGCGAGGACTACAGCTACTTCGCCTCGCCCGCCGACGCCGAGATCTTCGAGCACGAGCTGGCGTACGCCCTCCTGCACCAGATCTTCAGCTTCAACTCGCCGGTCTGGTTCAACGTCGGAACGCCCCAGCCGCAGCAGGTCTCCGCCTGCTTCATCCTGGCCGTCGACGACTCCATGGACTCGATCCTCGACTGGTACAAGGAAGAGGGGATGATCTTCAAGGGCGGCTCAGGCGCCGGCCTGAACCTGTCCCGCATCCGTTCCTCCAAGGAACTGCTGTCCTCTGGTGGCAACGCCTCGGGACCGGTCTCCTTCATGCGTGGTGCCGACGCGTCCGCAGGAACGATCAAGTCGGGTGGCGCCACGCGCCGCGCGGCCAAGATGGTCATCCTCGACGTCGACCACCCCGACATCGAGGGCTTCATCGAGACCAAGGTGAAGGAAGAGGAGAAGATCCGCGCCCTGCGTGACGCGGGCTTCGACATGGACCTGGGCGGCGACGACATCACGTCCGTCCAGTACCAGAACGCCAACAACTCGGTCCGCGTGAACGACACGTTCATGAAGGCGGTCGAGGAGGGCGGCAAGTTCGGCCTGACGTCCCGCATGACGGGTGACGTCATCGAGGAGGTCGACGCCAAGTCGCTCTTCCGCAAGATGGCCGAGGCCGCCTGGGCCTGCGCCGACCCCGGCATCCAGTACGACGACACCATCAACGCCTGGCACACCTGCCCGGAGTCCGGCCGGATCAACGGCTCGAACCCGTGCAGTGAGTACATGCACCTGGACAACACGTCCTGCAACCTCGCCTCGCTGAACCTGATGAAGTTCCTCAAGGACGACGGCAAGGGCAACCAGTCGTTCGACTCCGAGCGCTTCTCCAAGGTCGTCGAGCTGGTCATCACGGCGATGGACATCTCCATCTGCTTCGCGGACTTCCCGACGCAGAAGATCGGCGAGAACACCCGCGCCTTCCGCCAGCTGGGCATCGGTTACGCCAACCTCGGCGCCCTCCTGATGGCCACCGGCCACGCGTACGACTCCGACGGCGGCCGCTCCCTGGCCGGCGCCATCACCTCCCTGATGACGGGTACGTCGTACAAGCGTTCCGCCGAGCTCGCCGCGGTCGTCGGCCCCTACGAGGGCTACGCCAAGAACGCCACGCCGCACAAGCGCGTCATGAAGCAGCACGCCGACGCGAACGCCACGGCGCCCCGCGTGGACGACCTGGACTCGCCGATCTGGGCCGCCGCCACGGAGGCCTGGCAGGACGTGATCCGCCTCGGCGAGAAGAACGGTTTCCGTAACTCCCAGGCGTCCGTCATCGCCCCGACCGGCACCATCGGTCTCGCGATGTCCTGCGACACCACGGGCCTGGAGCCCGACCTCGCCCTGGTGAAGTTCAAGAAGCTCGTCGGTGGCGGCTCGATGCAGATCGTCAACGGCACCGTGCCGCAGGCCCTGCGTCGCCTGGGTTACCAGGAGGAGCAGATCGAGGCGATCGTCGCCCACATCGCCGACCACGGCAATGTGATCGACGCCCCCGGCCTGAAGCCCGAGCACTACGAGGTCTTCGACTGCGCGATGGGCGAGCGTTCCATCTCCGCGATGGGCCACGTCCGGATGATGGCGGCCATCCAGCCGTGGATCTCCGGAGCGCTCTCCAAGACGGTCAACCTGCCGGAGACGGCGACCGTCGAGGACGTCGAAGAGGTCTACTACGAGGCCTGGAAGATGGGCGTCAAGGCGCTCGCCATCTACCGCGACAACTGCAAGGTCGGCCAGC
The DNA here is from genome assembly GCF_053591915.1 of Streptomyces sp. NPDC002853. Classification (NCBI taxonomy): domain Bacteria; kingdom Bacillati; phylum Actinomycetota; class Actinomycetes; order Kitasatosporales; family Streptomycetaceae; genus Streptomyces; species Streptomyces sp. NPDC002853. The sequence goes on from NZ_JBSFUS010000006.1 coordinate 76,387, forward strand.
CCCTCTCCGCCAAGAAGAAGGAGCAGGAGAAGGTCGAGGTCACCGAGAAGACCGAGGACACGATCCGTGCCGCGGTCGAGAAGGTGGTCGAGTACCGTCCCGTGCGCAAGCGCCTTCCCAAGGGCCGCCCGGGGATCACCACCTCCTTCACCGTGGGTGGCGCCGAGGGTTACATGACCGCCAACTCCTACCCGGACGACGGTCTCGGCGAGGTCTTCCTGAAGATGTCCAAGCAGGGCTCGACCCTCGCGGGCATGATGGATGCCTTCTCGATCGCCGTCTCCGTGGGCCTGCAGTACGGCGTTCCGCTGGAGACGTACGTCTCGAAGTTCACGAACATGCGCTTCGAGCCGGCCGGCATGACGGACGACCCGGACGTGCGGATGGCGCAGTCGATCGTCGACTACATCTTCCGCCGCCTGGCGCTGGACTTCCTGCCCTTCGAGACGCGCTCCGCGCTCGGCATCCACTCGGCCGAGGAGCGTCAGCGTCACCTGGAGACGGGTTCGTACGAGCCGTCCATGGACGAGTCGGACGTCGACGTCGAGGGCCTGGCCCAGTCCGCCCCGCGGCAGCCCGAGGTCCTGAAGGCGGTCGCCGAACCGAAGGCCGAGGCCGAGAAGCCCGCTCCGCAGCAGGCGCACACCAGCGCCGAGCTCGTCGAGATGCAGCTCGGCATCCAGGCCGACGCGCCGCTGTGCTTCTCCTGCGGCACGAAGATGCAGCGGGCCGGCTCCTGCTACATCTGCGAGGGCTGCGGCTCGACCAGCGGTTGCAGCTGACCCGGCCGGGAGCTCCCGGCACCAGCCGTGAGTGAAGCCTGACCGTCCAGGGCGGTGACGTCGAGAGATCGGCGTCACCGCCCTTGGCGTTTCCCGGTCCGGGCGTGGTGCTCAGATCTCGGTGCCCATCACCGCGGCGAAGGACGTCGGGTCGGCGTCGAACCCGCGGATCATCTCGCGGAAGGACCATGCGCCCGACTCGTCGCGGTTGAACTCCGCGATCGTCGCAGCGGTGTGCCCGGAGACGGCGGAGAGATCGCTCTGCGCGAGGTCGGTGTGCCCCTCGCGGATGCGCACCCCGGTGTTCGGGATGTCGCCGAACACCTTGCGCGCCTCGTTGGGCTGTATGGCGACGCCGACCACCACGCGCGCGTAGGCAACCGCGAGCCGGTCGAGCTCCAGGGTCATGACCTCGTCGAAGCCGAAGCCCTGGCCCGTCTTGCTGTCCCTGTTGAGGGTGATCGTCCCGTCGGGGGCGCGGCTGTCGAAGTGCACCAGGTACACCGGGCTGTCGTACGGAGCGTGCGCGGCGTAGGTCGCGGCGATGATGTCGAGATCATGCGCGGGCGCGCCGACCGGGCTGGGGTCCCATTTGAGCCCGACCTCGACCTTCTTGATCCCCTTGCTGACACTGCTCACGGAGCTCCACCTCGTCGTACTCGTCGTCATCCCGGCTGCCGCTGCCGCACCACGCATGTCCGGACGGCATGTCTTACGGACACGCTACGGCGTATGACTGACATCACTGAAGTTTCCTGATCGGTAAGGCTGTTGGGGCTGACGCGGACATTCCAGGTGGCGTGCCCCTGCGCGCGCGTAGATCATTGCCCTCATGACATGGAACGGGGAAGAACTGGACATCGAGGCCTACTTGGCCAGGGTCGGTCATGAAGGGGAGGCGAAGCCTGACTTCGACACCCTCCGTGCGCTGCACCGTGCGCATGTGGCGTCGATCCCCTTCGAGAACCTGGAGATGATGCTCGGACGATCCGTGCCGCTGGATCTGGGCGCTCTGCAGGACAAGTTGGTGCGACAGCGCAGAGGCGGCTACTGCTACGAGCAGAACCTTCTGTTCGCGGCGGCTTTGGAGCGGATCGGTTTCGCCGTCACGGGGCTCGGTGCCCGGGTCAGGGCGGGTGCCTCGTCGCGGCGCGCGGTGACGCACATGCTCCTGAAGGTCGAGGCGGATGGTCGGCAGTGGCACTGTGACGTCGGTTTCGGCGCCGAGGGCCTGATCGAACCGATCCCTCTGGGGGACGAGGGCGACGTACGGCAAGACGTGCGACAAGGAGAGTGGCGGTTCGGGATCGTCCAAGAGGCAAACGGTGCGCGGGTGTTGCGGACCGAGCACGCGGACGGCTGGTTCGACCTCTACGAATACACGCTGGAAGAACGTCTTGCCGTCGACTACGTAGTGATGAACCACTACACATCGACCCACCCCTTGTCGTCGTTCATCCGCCGCCCGGTGATCCAGAAGGCCGCTCCCGAGGTGCGGCGCACCTTGGTCGGCGAGCGCCTGACAGTGACGCGACCGGACGGCACATCGGACGAACGGGACGTATCCGCGGAGGAGTTGGGGAACCTCCTCGACCGTGAGTTCGGTATTGAACTGACCGCCGATGATCGCGCCGGGCTGATCCGGGCGCACTACGCCGGAGCGTGACCCGGGCCACGTTCCGCGCCGTACGATGGCGCGGTGCTGGTCAAGTGGATTCGCTGCACCGTGGTGGACCGACGGGGGTTCGAGCGGGGACAGCGGAAGTGGGCGGGGCTTCTGGGGGAGCCGGGGTTCCGGGGACAGGGCGGGGGGTGGAGTCGGGAGCGGCCGGGCGTGGCGCACGTCTTCGGCTTCTGGGAAAGCCGGGCCTTCTACGACTCCTTCATGGCGCGCTCGCATGACCGGCTCGCCGCCACGCAGTCGGGCACCTTCAAGGACATCCAGATCAAGCTCTTCGACCATCGTTTCGACGTGAAGACGGGCTTCGAACCGCGCTTCACGGACGCCGACGTGGTGCGGGTGGCGCACTGCCGGGTCCGCGAGGCGCGGGTGGAGCACTTCGCGCTCATGCAGGAGAAGGTCTGGAATCCGGCGATGGCGGGCTCTCCGGGGATGGTGCGCGGGCTCTTCGGGGAGGCACCCGGGCATGAGTTCCTGGTGCTCTCCATGTGGCTTTCGGCCGCCGAGCACGGCAAGTACCGCAGGGAGCGCGTGGAGCGCCTCTTGCTGCGGGCCCAGACGGAGGCCGACGTCGCCGCGCTCGCCGGTGACGTCGTGGAACTGGAGCCGTCGTGGACGGTGTGACACCCCACATGCGGTGACCTGCGGTTTTGCTGCCGTGAGCGGAAGCGGCGGCGGCAATCGCGTACGCCGGATGGAGCCCCGGCGGCCGACCGGTTGAGCCGCGGGGGAGGGGCCGATCTAGGGTTTCCGTATGGCACGTCCGCAGCGCATCTTCCTTGTCCGGCACGGCGAGTCGGCCGGAAACGCCGACGACACCGTGTACGAACGCGAACCCGATCACGCGCTGGCGCTCACCGAGAAGGGCTGGCGCCAGGCGGAGGAGACGGGTGAGCAGCTACGGGAGGTCGTCGGCCGGGAGCGGGTGAGCGTGTACGTCTCGCCCTACCGACGTACCCACGAAACCTTCCGGGCCCTGCGGCTCGACCCCGATTTGGTGAGAATCCGCGAGGAGCCGCGCCTGCGGGAGCAGGACTGGGGAAACTGGCAGGACAGGGACGACGTCAGGCTGCAGAAGGCCTACCGGGACGCGTACGGGCACTTCTTCTACCGCTTCGCCCAGGGTGAGTCAGGGGCCGACGTGTACGACAGGGTGGGCGCGTTCCTGGAGAGTCTCTACCGGAGTTTCGAGGCCCCGGACCATCCCCCGAACGTCCTTCTTGTCACCCATGGCCTGACCATGCGGCTCTTTTGCATGCGCTGGTTCCACTGGTCGGTGGCGGAGTTCGAGTCGCTGTCCAACCCCGGGAACGGCGAGATGAGGACGCTGGTGCTCGGCGACGACGGCAAGTACACACTGGACCGGCCATTCGAACGCTGGCGCGAACCCGAGCCCTACGGCGTCACCGGATAGAGTGGCAGGGCGATGACCGCTGACTCCTCTCCCGACCGGCGCCTGGCCCGCGCTCTGGCCAGCCTGCGTGGACTGGCGGTGGGGGACGCGCTGGGCTCACAGTTCTTCGTGCCCGCGAACTACCCCCTGCTGAAGCGCCGCGAAGCGCCCCAAGGTCCCTGGCAGTGGACCGACGACACCGAGATGGCCTGTTCCGTGCTCGCGGTCCTGATCCGGCACGACCGGATCGACCAGGACGCCCTGGCCCTGTCCTTCGCCGAGCACCACGACTTCGACCGCGGCTACGGCCCTGCCGTGAACCGGCTGCTCAGGCAGGTCCGGGAGGGCGGGGACTGGCGTGAGCTGGCCTCCGCGCTGTTCAAGGGGCAGGGCTCCTGGGGCAACGGGGCGGCCATGCGGATCGCCCCGCTCGGTGCCTGGTACGCGGACGATCCCGAGCAGGCGACCCACCAGGCGGAGATCTCCGCCTACCCCACGCACCAGCACCGTGAGGCGGTCGTGGGAGCCATGGCGGTGGCCGCTGCTTCGGCGCTCACGGCCGACCCCGCGGGGCCGCCCGCGCCGAAGGCGTTGCTCGACGGCGTGATCGACCTCGTGCCCCGTAGCGCAGTGGGAGCGGGGCTCCGTCGCGCGCGGGACATGCTCGACTACGGGGACGCGGCGACGGTCGCCGCGGTCCTCGGCTGCGGCCGCCGCACGACGGCACACGACACGGTGCCGTTCGCGCTGTGGTCGGCCGCTCGTGGCCTGGGTGACTACGAGCGGGCCATCTGGTCCACCGCGCAGGTGGGCGGCGACATGGACACGACCTGCGCCATCGTGGGCGGAGTGGTCGCTGCCGGCGAGGGCGGAGCGCCCTCCGACGCGTGGCTGGAGCGGACCGAGGCATTGCCCGGCTGGGTGCCGGTCACGGCAGGCTGACTTCGCTTTTTACGGCGGGCTGACCTGGGCGGTCGCGGCGGGCTGACCTCGGGGTTCCTGTGCGACTGTCACGGTCATGCCACAGCATGGCCGATGTGGGGGCCGTCGTGGGCTGCCCGGCTACTCTTTCCGGCAGGCCGCGAGTTGATCATGGCTTGCGCCTCAAAGAGATGCCGGTCGCCCGGCGGCCCCGCCACGCGTGCGTGCCGTCTGCTGCACGTGCGGGCCGGCCGGGAGGGGGTCCCGTGTCCGATTCACCGTCCACACCTGAGCCATCAGATGTGGAGGATTCACCAGCACAGCCGGTAGGAGATCCAGCCAGAAAGCCGCCGGCAGTGCGGCGAGCGGACGGCGACAGCCACGGCGAGGCGCCCGAGGAACCCCAGGACGCCGTGCCCCGGCCGCGCCCCGCGGGGGACGGCCCAGGGCCTCGTCCCGACTGGGCGTACCCGGAGGGCGCATACAGGCACGAGCCGTTGTTGGCCGGCCTGCGTTCCGAGCCGCCCGCCCCGGTCCGCGCGGGGACGCTCGGCGCGGTGCTCGCGACCGGCCTGCTGAGCATGCTGCTGCTCGGCGACGGGCTCGCGCTCAACCTGCTGATCGTCGCCGTGCCCGCCGCGCTCGCCGCGTACTTCGCCGCCGAGCAGGCCGGTCGTAGGCCGCGCCCATGGACGCTGGCCTGGGCCATCGGCGGCCTCGCGCTGCTTGCCGTGCCCGCGCTGCGGGACGCGGGCTGGCCCTCGTTCCTCGCCATCGTCGGCGCCGTCGGCCTCGGCTCGCTCGCGCTGCACGGCTGCCGTACCTGGCCCGGCGTGCTGCTCGGCCCGATCGGTCTCTTCGAAGCGGTGCTCTCCGGCCTCGGCTGGGGCTGGCGCGGGATGCGGGACCGTGCGAGCGGGTCCAGGAGCGGTCCCGTACTGCGGGCGGTCGCGGTGACCGCCGTGTTGCTGCTGGTCTTCGGCGCACTGTTCGCGGGGGCCGACGCCGCTTTCGCGGGGCTGCTCGGCGATCTGATGCCCGACGCCTCCGTTGCCGACGGGCCGTGGCGTCTGCTGCTCTTCGCGGCCGGTGTCGTAGGGGCGCTCGCCGCGGCGCACACCGCTGCCGCGCCCGTGCGGTGGGACCGGCTCGTCGTGAGTCCTGGACGGGAGCGGGGCCGCGTCGAGTGGGCGCTGCCGCTGATCGTCCTGAACCTGCTGTTCGCGGCCTTCAACGTGGTGCAGCTTGCCGTGCTCTTCGGGGGCTACGACGCGGTCCTGGAGAAGACCGACCTGTCGTACGCCGCGTACGCACGCCAGGGCTTCTGGCAGCTGCTGCTCGCCACGCTGCTCACCCTGGTCGTCATCGTCCTCGCCCTGCGCTGGGCACCGCGAGGCGGGGCGCGTGACCGAGGTCTGGTGCGCGCCGTGCTCGGCACGCTCTGCGCCCTCACACTCGTCGTCGTCGCGTCAGCGGTGCGGCGCATGGACATGTACGTCGAGGCGTACGGCCTCACCAGGCTGAGGGTGTCGGTCGTGGCCGTCGAGCTCTGGCTCGGCCTGGTCATCGTGCTGATCATGGCGGCCGGGGTGTGGGGCGCGCGGTGGTTGCCGCGCGCCGTTGCGGCGAGCGCGGCCGCCGGTGTACTGGCCTTCGGGCTCCTCTCGCCTGACGGACTCATCGCCGAGCGCAATGTGCAGCGCTACGAAGACACCGGGAAGTTCGACCTGGAGTACGCGCGAGGGCTGTCCGCCGATGCTGCTGCTGCTTTCGACGGGCTGGCGGAACCGCTGCGTTCCTGCGTCCTCGAGGGCATCGAGACGAGCCTCGGTCCCGAGAGGGGCCCTTGGTACGCCACCAGCCTGGGGGAGGCGCGGGCCAGGGAGATCCTCGACGACCGGCCGCCCGAGGCACCCTCGTCGGGCTGCACAGACCAGGGCGGGGAGACCTCGTACCGCTGAGTCGTGCGCGGTCGGGGGCGCCGGTCTTCTGGGCAGCGAGAGTGCGGCAGTGGTCTTCCACGGCGGCGAGTGCCGGGTCGCTCTCCCGCCGCCGCGGGCGACCCGGCACCGCGGGCGGTCCGGCACTGCGGGCGGCCCGCCGCGGGCGACCCGGCACGTACGCGTGGGGGCCTGCCTGTCAGCCGCCCGCCGGACCCGCCGCGCTCGCCGTACCGGACAGCGCGTCCATGTCGCTCTTGCGTACCCGGACCACCACCAGCGCGATGACCAGGGCGAGCAGGGCCATGGCGACGGCCGGTATGAAGGCCGTCGAGATCCCCTCGGACAGCACTTCGTGCCCCCAGGGCGCGGGCAGTTCGCCGGTCTTGGCGAAGGCGGCCTTCTGTTCCGGCGAGGCGTTCGCCATGAAGTCCGCCATCTGTTCCTTGCCCTCGTCGCGGCTCGCCGTGCCGAACACCGTGGTCAGGATGGAGAGGCCGAGCGAACCGCCCACCTGCTGCGTCGCGTTGAGCAGCCCTGATGCCGCGCCCGCCTCGTGTTGGGCCACTCCGGAGACGGCTGTCAGTGTCAGGGTCACGAAGTTCAGACCCATGCCGAAGCCGAACAGGAGCATCGGGCCGAGCACACCGCTCACGTACGAACTGTCCGGGCTGATGAGGGTCTGCCAGCCGAGTCCGAGGGCGACGAGGGCCGATCCGATCACCATGAACGGCTTGGGGCCGAGGGTCGGAAGCAGCCGTTGGGAGATGCCGGCGCCCGCCACGATCGCGACCGTGACCGGCAGGAAGGCGAGGCCCGCCTCGATCGGTGTGTAGCCCAGGACGTTCTGGACGAAGAGCACGATGAAGAAGAACATGCCGAACATCGCCGCGGCCAGGCTCAGCATGATCACGTACGAGCCGGAGCGATTGCGGTCGGCGAACATCTTCAGCGGAGTGATCGGTTCCTTCGCCCGGCTCTCGATCAGGGCGAAGGCGAGGAGCAGCACGATCGCCGCGCCGAACGACCCCATGGTGAGGCTGTCGCTCCAGCCGTCCTCGGCCGCCCGGATGAACCCGTAGACCAGGGAGGCCATGCCGAGGGTCGACGTGAGGGCGCCCGCGATGTCGAAACGGCCCGGATGGCGCTCGGACTCGCTGATGTAGAGCGGGGTGAGGAAGGCGATCAGGATGCCGATGGGCACGTTCACGAACAGCACCCAGCGCCAGTCGAGCCACTCGGTGAGCATGCCGCCGGTCAGCAGGCCGATGGCGCCGCCGCCCGCGGAGACGGCTGCGAACACCCCGAAGGCGCGGTTGCGCTCGGGGCCTTCGGGAAACGTCGTGGTGATGAGGGCCAGGGAGGTTGGCGACGCGATCGCGCCACCCACGCCCTGCAGGGCGCGCGCCGCCAGCAGCTGCCAGGGCTCCTGCGCGAATCCGCCCAGGAGCGAGGCGAGGGTGAAGACCAGGATGCCGGTCATGAAGACCCGGCGGCGGCCGAGGATGTCCCCGGCCCGGCCGCCGAGAAGCAGCAGGCCGCCGAAGGTGAGGGTGTAAGCGCTGACGACCCAAGTGAGGTCGGTGGTCGAGAATTTGAGCGCGTCCTGAATGTGCGGGAGCGCGATGTTCACAATCGTCGCGTCGAGGACCACCATGAGTTGGCAGGCCGCGATGACGGTCAGGGCTATACCGGGCCGGCCTTCTCGGCGGGCGGCACCGGGCTTCTGACCTTTGGCTAACTGAGAGGTTGTCACTATGGGTCCCCCACAAGTGCGTTAGTGAACGCTCCCGTTCACTGTCCCGTCAACGGTAGTGACTCCCCATCAGTGAACGCAACCGTTCACTGACACTGCCTCGAACTCCAACGGAGAGATGTCGATGGTTACTTCGCGCTGGAGCGCCGCACCCGCTCAGACGGCCTCCCTGCGCCGCCGGGGCCCCGTCCTCGAACGGGCGATCCTCGAGGCCACGCTCGAACAGCTCAGCACCGTCGGCTGGGCCGGCCTGACGATGGAGGGCGTGGCCGCGGGCGCGCAGACCGGCAAGGCCGCCGTCTATCGCCGCTGGCCCTCCAAGGAGGACCTCGTCGTCGACGCGCTGCAGGCCGGCCTTCCGAAACTCGACTCCGCACCGGACTGCGGAGGGGTCAGGGAGGACCTCCTCCAGCTGTGCAGCCAGATGCGTGAGGCGATGTTCTCGCGGCCCGGGTTCGCTCTCCGCGCGGTCCTTCACGAGTGCGACACGGTGACGGCCGAGCGGTTTCACGGCGTGATCTTCGACGGGGTCATCGGGCCGAGCGTGGGATTGATCCAAGAGGTCGTACGCCGCGGGGTCGAGCGCGGAGAGGTCCGTCCCGAGGCCACGAATTCCTACGTATGCGAGGTCATTCCGGCGATGATGATGTACCGATCCAAGGTGTGCGGGAGCGAATGGGGGGACGAGGAGTTCGCCGACCTGATCGATCAGGTCATGGTTCCGCTGCTTCGTCGGTAGACCTGGGTGTCGCTGGCGGCATGTGGCGGCGTACGCTGTCAGGCGCCATGCCGTACGAACCACCCACCCACACCGTCGAGCGCTCCCTTCGCGCTACCACCGGAGCGAAGATCGTTGCCGGAGTCGACGAAGTCGGGCGCGGCGCGTGGGCGGGACCGGTCACCGTATGTGCGGCGATCACGGGACTGCGCAGGCCGCCCGAAGGACTCACCGACTCCAAGCTGATCACTCCCAAGCGGCGCACCACGCTCGCGGGGGAGCTGGAGAGCTGGGTCACGGCCTATGCGCTGGGGCACTCCTCGCCCGAGGAGATCGACGACATGGGGATGACCGCCGCGCTGCGGCTCGCCGCGGTGCGCGCCCTGGAGGCGCTTCCGGTGCGTCCGGAAGCGGTGATCCTCGACGGGAAGCACGACTATCTCGGGATTCCCTGGCGGGTTCGTACGGTGATCAAGGGCGACCAATCCTGTGTGGCCGTCGCCGCGGCGTCGGTGATCGCGAAGGTTCGGCGCGACAAAATGATGGCCGAACTGGGTATCGAACATGCAGACTTCGGTTTTGCGGCCAACGCCGGCTATCCGTCGCCGGTGCACAAGGCCGCGCTGGCGGAGCGGGGGCCCACCCCGTACCACCGGATGTCGTGGGCGTATCTTGATGCGCTGCCCCAGTGGCGGCATCTCAAGAAGGCCCGCAGCTGGGCGGATGGAAGCGTTCCGGAGATCGAGGGCCAGCTCGGCTTCGATTTCTGACGCTTCCGGCAGTTCCCATCGCACTCCAGTGCCACCCGCCGATGCCACCCGCACCGGCGTTTGATAAATAACAACGCATGCCTCTCAGTCCCGAGGAGCCTCAGATTCACGAGAGTGCCCAGGGTCCCCGCGTGACCCCGGCCAGTGGCCGCATCACGCCGACCCCCCGCCCCGTACCCGGCCCGCGTCCCGCGGCCGCGCCGCGTCCTGGCCGACCGGGCCCCGCCCGGCCGACGCCGCCGGCGCAGCGCACGTCGCGTGAGCCGGCCGCCAAGCCCGGGCCGTCCGCCCCGGCTGTTTCCGTATCGTCCGTCGCTCCCGCCGGTGTCCCCGCGGGCCCCGCGACGGACGCCGGTACTTCGGTTCCGCAGATCCAGCTGATCCCGGCTCCCGTCGAGGGGGCGCTCGACGCCGCCGAGGAAGCCGTTGACCTGCTGCTCGACTCGGGCCGCGCTCCGGGTGAGGTGCTGGTGATCACCACCGGCGACCCGCACCCGTGGGCCACGCACGAGCTGTCGTTCGGCGAGGTCTCCTACTGGGCTCAGCACGACGCGGGTGACGACGTCTTCTACGCGGACGCCGCCGCCCTGGACCGTGCCGTGTCCCGCCCCGTGGTCGTCGTCGCCATCAACGGCGGCAGCGAGGAGATCGCTGTCGGCGCGCTGCCGACGGCGCTCGCCCGGGCCGGAACCCTGCTGATCGTCTGCGGTGACCCGCAGCGGATCAACGCGATGCTGGGCGCGGGCGTCTGACGCTCGCTGTCCGACATCCGCGCCACGGCTTCGGCTGCCTGACGTTCGTCGTCAGGTGGACGAAGTCGCGGCGTGGGGCGACCGGTTTCGGTGACATGGCGAAGTGAGCTGCGAGCTGTGGTGTCGCGCATAGCGCGACGCTGCCGGTCGGCGCGCGCCGGTCCATGCCTGTGGCCCGCTTCGCGGCGGGTGGTGCGGCGGACGCCTCAGCGTGCCGCCGCTCGGCGCAGGACGTCGGACGCCGCGCCGCCGGTGCGTGGTGGCGGCGGATCGGTGTCGGCGAAGGTCTCGGGCTGTGATCCGGTGCTCGGCCGACGGCCGCCGCGCCCCTCGCCGAGCACCTGCCAGCCGTCCCGGGTCAACGTGATGTAGGCGCCGCACCGCAGCCCGTGCAGCGTGCAGGCGTCACGCAGCCCCCACATCCACGCCCCGTCCTCCTGCGTCCAACGCGCGTCACCGTCACGGCAGTAGAGCAGGACAGCCGTACGCACCGGTGTGCGGCGGCGCAGATCGTGCGGGATGATCCGGCGCAACTGCGCGAGCAGGGCGTTACGGAAGACCCAGCCGTCCGCCGCGCTCGGCCGACGGGTGAACGAGGCGCTCGCCCGCAGCCGTTCCTCCGGATCGAGAACGGCGACGACGGCTGTCGCGGGCGTCGGACGATGCCGGGCGTGCAGGCCGCTGACGACCTCACGTGGGTTGCGCAGCAGGGGGATCCCCGCGGCTGACCACTCCGCGGGCTCCAGCATCCGGGCCAGTCGGTTGGCGGAATCGGCGGACATCTCAGCCGACGTCGAGGAATCCGGCATCGATGCCGCAGCGGACGGAGCGAATCCGAAGGTCACGGTCCTCCCTTCGGCTACGCGCCCAGAGGGCGGGGTCGGACTGGGGGAGCGCACCGCGGCACAGTGCTGCCGGGCCACGGAGAGCCGCGCGGGGAGCGCTACCAATTCTTCCCGTCGGACTGCCTTGCGGCAACGAGCAATTGGGAACGCCGACCGGTATCTGGTGATGCGCCTTCTATATCCCTGCCCACGGCGCCCCCCATTGACGCTTTCGTCAGCCCTGTACAGCCAGGACCAGCGGCAAGACCCCCTTGGCTCCGGCTCGGCGGAGCATGCGCGCGGCCACCGCCAGGGTCCAGCCGCTGTCCGTCAGATCGTCGACGAGCAGCACGGGGCCACCCGCTTCCCGGAGCGCCGCTTCGAGCTGGGGCGGCACGGTCAGCGTCCCGTCGAGGGCGCGCAGACGCTGGGCGCTGTTGCTCCTCGGAACGTGCGTCGAATCGGCTCCTGCGGCGTACTCGATGGAGCCGAGGAGGGGCAGGCGGCCGATCTCCGCGATCCGCGCACCCAGCGACTGGATGAGCTGGGGCCTGGTGTGCGAGGACATGGTCACGACGCCGGCCGGTCGCGGCTGCGCGTCGGCGCTGCCCGATGCCCAGCCGCCGGGACCTTTCGCCCAGTCGGCGAGGACACCGACCACAGCGTTCGCCACGTCGTCGGGCACCGGCCCGTCAGGGGCCTGCGGCGAGAGCATCGGGCGGAGCCTGTTGCCCCACCCGATGTCCGAGAGGCGCCCCAATGCCCGGCCCTGCGAGGCCTGTTCCCCGGCGGGGATGCGTCCCTTCAGGTCGACGCCGATCGCGGCGAGCCCGGTGGGCCACATCCTGCGGGGCTCCACATCGACGCCCGCACGGACCAGTTCGCCCTTCGCCGTGTCGAGCGCCCCGGACGACACGGCATCGGTGAAGCGCGCTCCCGCGCAGTTGTCGCAGCGGCCGCAGGGGGCGGCTGCCTCGTCGTCCAGCTGCCGTCGCAGGAACTCCATCCGGCAGCCGGGAGTCGTGGCGTAGTCACGCATCGCCTGCTGTTCCGTCTGTCGCTGCTTGGCGACCCAGGCATACCGCTCGGCGTCGTACGCCCAGGGCATCCCCGTGGAGGTCCAGCCGCCCTTGACGCGCCGGACCGCTCCGTCCACGTCGAGGACCTTGAGCATGGTCTCCAGGCGTGACCGGCGCAGCTCGACCAGGGGCTCCAGGGCGGGCAGCGACAGGGGCCTGCCCGCCTGCGCCAGCACGTCCAGTGTGCGCCGGACCTGCTCCTCGGGCGGGAAGGCGAGCGAGGCGAAGTAGTTCCAGATCGCCTCGTCCTCCTTGCCCGGAAGGAGCAGCACCTCCGCATGATCAACACCTCGGCCCGCGCGACCGACCTGCTGGTAGTACGCGATCGGGGAGGAGGGGGAGCCGAGATGCACCACGAAACCGAGGTCGGGCTTGTCGAAGCCCATCCCCAGGGCGGAGGTGGCGACCAGGGCCTTCACGCGGTTGGCGAGCAGATCCTCCTCTGCCTGCTGGCGGTCCGAGTTCTCCGTCTTTCCGGTGTACGAGGTGACGGTGTGCCCGCACTGCCGGAGGAAGGCGGTGATCTCCTCGGCTGCGGCGACGGTGAGCGTGTAGATGATTCCTGAGCCCGGCAGCTCGTCCAGGTGGTCGGCGAGCCAAGCCAACCGGTGTGCCGCATTGGGAAGTTGCAGGACGCTTAGGCTCAGGCTCTCGCGGTCGAGGGGCCCGCGAAGCACGAGCGCGTCCGAACTGCCACCGGTGCCCAGCTGTTCGGCCACGTCAGCCGTCACGCGCGCGTTGGCCGTCGCGGTGGTGGCCAGGACGGGGACGCCAGGGGGGAGGTCGGCGAGCATCGTGCGCAGCCGTCGGTAGTCGGGCCGGAAGTCGTGGCCCCAGTCCGAGATGCAGTGCGCCTCGTCGACCACGAGCAGGCCGGTCGCGGCGGCGAGCTTGGGCAGGACCTGGTCCCGGAAGTCCGGGTTGTTCAGCCGCTCCGGGCTGACGAGGAGGACGTCCACGTCGCCGGAGGCGACCTCGGCCTGGATGGTCTCCCACTCCTCGGTGTTGGAGGAGTTGATCGTGCGGGCGCGGATGCCGGCTCGCGCCGCCGACTCCACCTGGTTGCGCATGAGCGCGAGCAGCGGGGAGACGATCACGGTGGGGCCGCTGCCCCGCTCCCGCAGCAGTGCCGTCGCGACGAAGTACACGGCGGACTTTCCCCAGCCCGTGCGCTGGACGACCAGTGCCCGTCGTTTGTCGGCGACGAGCGCTTCGATCGCGCGCCACTGGTCCTCGCGCAGCCGTGGGCCGTCTGGCGCAGACGCCTCGCCGCTTGCGGGCGCGGGGCCGCCGACGAGGCGGGCGAGTACGGCATCGGCCGCCGTGCGCAGATCTTCGTTGCTCATGCCCCCATGCAACCCGATGGGTCTGACATTAGGCGAACGGGTCCGCTGAGCTGTGGATAACTCTTGGCGTGCCCCTGACCGTACTTATCCACAGGACAAACCGGAAGCTGGTCATCCGCGGGAGAGTCGGCGCATGACGAATCACAGCGAGCAGAACAACCCGATCGACTCGAGCAGCTCCACCAACTCCATCAGCTCCAGCAACTCCAGCAACTCGGCTGAGCGAACGGCGTCCATCGACGAGACGACGGTCACCCTGCGCACCCCGGCCGAACTCGCGGACGCCCTGCCGTATTTGCTCGGGTTCAGGCCCGAGGAGAGTGTCGTCCTCATCGCCCTGCACGGCGAGCGGGGGCGGTTCGGCGGCCGGGTGCGCCTCGGTATTCCCGGGCGTGCGGAGGATTGGCCGCCCATCGCGGAGCAGCTCGCCCAGTGCCTGGTGGGTGGCTGCGAGCGGCGTGGCGCCCGACCTGACGGCATCGTGGCCTTCCTCTGCGCGGAGCCGGACGGCGCCGAGACCGGCCGGCAGGTCATGGAGCGCCTGCGACCACTGGCGCAGGTACTCCGCACCGCCTGCGGAAGGCTCGACGTCCCAGTGTTCGAGGTCGTGTGCATCTCGGCGGGCACCTTCTGGACCTACTGCTGCCCGAACAAGCAATGCTGCCCGCCGGAGGGCGTGCCACTGCTGCGTCCCGGCACCTCGGTCCTGGCAGCCGCCACGGCATACGCCGGCGTCCAAGTAGGCGTCACCCCGCGAGAGATGCGGGCGCGATTGTCCCCCTGGGAATCCGTCGCCGCAGTTGACCAGGAAGCCGCGCTCGACGCGGCGGGCATGGCGCTCGTGCACCGGATGCTGGGCAAGGACGGGCGCGCAGCGGTCGCCGCCGACACGCTTGACCTGGCCCGACGGATCATGGCGCGCATGGTTGCCGCGCCGGCGGTCGGTGACAGGCTTGAGGCGGACCTCCAGGACGACGAGCTCCTCGCGCACGACGAGGCCGCCGCGCTGATCCTCGGTCTGCAGGACCGTACGACGCGAGATCGGGCCGCGGAGTGGATGGAAGGCGATGTCGCGGCATCGGCGCTACGTCTCTGGCGGGTCCTGGCCCGCCGCTGCGTCGGGGCCTACAAGGAGCACGCGGCGGCACCGCTGTCGCTCGCGGGCTGGGTCGCATGGTCCCTGGGCGACACCACGGAGGGCCAGGAAGCCCTCGCCATGGCGCTGTGCGCCGATCCGAGCTACACCTTCGCGCAACTCCTGCACCATGCCTGCACCGGAGATCTGGACCCCGAGCCGATCCGCCGTTGCTTGCGTACGGAGCGAAGCGACCGGAGTGCCACGGGAGTGCAGACCGAACTGCCACTCTCCTTGGAGCCTTCGGAGCCTTCGGAGCCTTCGGAGCCCGCAGAGCCTTCGGACCCCGAAGGTGAGCCGGTGGCTGAGCCGGTCGGTGTCGCCCCTCGACGCCGCCGCCCCGCACGCCCGAAGGGCGGCACCGGCGCACGGGTCGCCGACAGGCCGGCCACGGGGCCACAGAACCGTCGCCGCACCATCCGTCGCACGGCGAGGAACGACACGTGAACGCAGGTGTGTGGCACCCGGGGGTAGGCGCCGGGCAGGCGCCGGCCGTGCTGCCGTACGGGTCGGGCCAGGGCCGGGCGAGTGGCTTCCCCTCCGGTAGGCGTGACTTGCGGCGGTGCAGGTCCGTTCACCTGAGTGGCGGTACCTGTGCCTGGGTCGATCCGCCGTACGACCCCCGACTTCCCGTAGCGCGGACAGCGCAGAAGAGGCCGTCTCATGCCCCTGCCCGCCCCGTCCCCCGTCTCCGGCAGAGGGGGACCCCAGCGGCCCGTGCTGGGCTCCCCGCCCCCACCCGGCGGATCCATGCGGGCTCCCGGGCCGCGTCGCCTGGCGCAACTGCCGCCCGCACACACCACGCTGATCTGTGTCGCCCTGCCCGCGCTCGCCATCTCGACGGACCAGGGCCAGTTGACCGGCCGCGGACTCGAGGGGTTCTACCGCGCGGGGCGCAGGCTGCTGTCCCGCTGTCAGCTACGCGTGGCGGGGCGCGAGCCGATCGCCGTGCAGGCACGGATGCTCTCGGCCGACCATGCCCGCTTCACGGCGACGCTGCGGCCCGCCGCGGACGGCGGCCCGGACCCGGACGTGATCGTCGAGCGAACGCGGTATGCGGACGGCACGGAGCGGATCACCCTGCGCAGCGCCGCCGCCCGGCGCCTGCGACTACCGGTGGAGGTGTCGCTCGGCACGGATCTGGCGGAGCTCGGAGCAGTCGCCTCCGGCAACACCGGCCCCGAACTGCCCCCCACGGTCCACGACTCCGGAATGCGCTGGTCCGCGCCTTCGGGCAACTGTGTGGTCACTGCACACCCGGCGCCCGCGGACGCGCTGGCCTCGGCGGGACTGCTGCGCTGGGAGGTGGAGCTGGCGCCGGGCGGCACCTGGAGCCTGGAGCTGCGCGTGCGCCCGGAAGGCGCGGGCCCGGCGAGGGCGATCGGGCACGGGACGTCGCGCTCCCTCGCCACGGCGCGGGCCGCGGGCGACGACCCCAGGGCCCACGCCCTGCTGGACCGGTCCGTGGAGGATCTCCAGGCGTTGCTGCTGCGGGACCCCGAGCACCCGACCGACGTCCACCTGGCCGCGGGGGCGCCATGGCGCTGCGGGCTCGCGCCGGCCGAGGCCCTCGCCGCCGCCCGGATGGCCCTGCCGCTCGGCACCGGGATCGCCGTGGGGACACTGCGTACGCTGGCCCGCCGTCAACTCGCGGGCAAGGGACCACGGGTGGGCATGATCCCCGGGCCGCTGCGAAACGTGGGGCCGCATCTGCCGCCCGGGTGCACGGGGGTCGAGGCGACGCTGCTCTTCCCGGTGGTGTTGGCGGAGGCGTGGCGCTGGGGATTGCCGGCTCAGGAGACGGAGGAGTTGCTGCCGGCGGCCGAGCGCTGCCTGCGGTGGCTGCTTGCCGCGGTGGGCGACGGGGGGCTCCTGCCGGACCCGTACCCGGGTGGGCCCGCGCGCTGCGAGACCCAGGCCCATGCCCACCGGGCCGCGCTGCTCGGCGCCGACCTGCTGGATGCCCACGGCCGCCCGGGCGGTGCCGGCCTGCGGCAGTGGGCGGAGCGGCTGCGAGGCACCTTCCAGGAGGACTTCTGGGTGGAGGACCGGGCGGGTGGCCGACCCGCCGCGGCCTGCCTGGCCGACGGTCGCCCCGTGCCGCTGCTCACCGGCGGAGCCGCGCACCTCCTCGACACGGGGCTGCTCGGAGCGGGCGTGCTCGCGCCAGGGCTGCTGGACAAGGTGCGGACGGAGCAGCTCGCCCGGCTGCTGGGCGGGCCCGCCATGGATTCGGGGTGGGGGCTGCGGAGCCTGGGGGCCAAGGAAGCCGCGTACAACCCTTTCGGCCATCGTGGCGGGGCCGTCCGTGTCCACGAGACGGCGGTCGCCGTCGCGGGTCTGGCGGCCGCGGGCTACGAGAAGGAGGCGAGCGGGCTGCTGCGAGGGGTGATGGCGGCGGCCGAGACGTTCGGCTACCGGCTGCCTGAGATGTACGCGGGGGAGCAGCGCACGGAGGGCGGTGCTCCGTTGCCGCACCCCGCGGCCTGCCGCCCGGCGGCCACCGCTGCGGCTGCCGGGGTGCAGCTCCTCACCGCGCTCGCCGGGATCCGGCCCGACGCCCCGTCGGGCACGGTGACGCTGAGCCCCGTCCGCAGCGCACCCCTGGGGGAGCTGGGCCTTACGGCGCTGCGCGTCGCGGGCGCCCCGTTCTCCGTGCGCGTCAGCCGACTCGGCCTCGCCATGGTCGAGGAAGCGGCCGACGGGCTGCAGCTGGGGGTGTGACTGGCGGCCCAAGGGGGGACGGCGCTGCGGTGGTGTGGTGAACGAGGCAAGGACCTGCGGCCGGTGTGGCTCACGTACGACGGGTGTGGCTCAAACCCGACGTGAGGGCCGGTGAATCCGGTCGGGATCGGATGCCGGAGGAGCTGTTTATCGTCAGGCAGACGACTATGATCGCGGCATGTCGCCCTACGACCCGTCGGCCTTCCCGCCGTTTGCTGTCACCGTCGATCTGGTCGTGCTGACCGTGCGTCGGCATGCGCTCTGCGCGCTTGCCGTACGCCGGGGCGAGTCGCCGTTCCAGGGGCGTTGGGCGCTGCCCGGCGGATTCGTGCGCGACGACGAGGACCTGTCGGCGGCCGCCGCGCGCGAGTTGGTGGAGGAGACGGGGCTGTGCGCGCACGATCCGGACTCCCCGGCCCAGGCGAACGGCGCGCACCTGGAACAGCTGGCCACGTACGGCGATCCCAAGCGTGATCCACGGATGCGGGTCGTCAGCGTTGCCCACCTCGCGCTCGCTCCCGATCTCCCCGCCCCGCGGGCCGGCGGCGACGCGAACAGCGCGCGCTGGGCGCCGGTCGAGGCACTGCTCAACCAGGGTGGATACGGACGCGAGGACGAGCAGGCGGCGCCGCTCGCCTTCGACCACGCACAGATCCTGGCGGACGGCGTGGAGCGCGCACGTTCGAAGATCGAGTACTCCTCCTTGGCGACGGCCTTCTGCCCGCCCGAGTTCACGGTCGGCGAGCTGCGCCGCGTGTACGAGGCCGTGTGGGGCGTGGTGCTCGACCCGCGCAACTTCCACCGCAAGGTGACCGGCACGCCGGGTTTCCTCGTCCCCACCGGTGGCACGACCACGCGCCAGGGCGGTCGCCCCGCTCAGCTCTTCCGGGCGGGCGGCGCGACGCTGCTCAACCCGCCGATGCTGCGCCCCGAAGTCTGAGGCTCGCGCCGCGGGTCGCCCCGAGGGACGCTTCGCTGGTCGCCCCACCGGTCACCTGTCGGCCATCCGTCGGTCCGGCGGCGTGATGGACACCCGCGGCCCCCACCCTGACCGAAATGCCAGAAATATCGCGTTATCTTGCTGATGTACCCACGGGGTTCGTCCGTCCCCGACCCGGCGGACGAACCTGGCCGTCGAGCGGTCGCACATCCCGCGAGAGAAGCGATGATCCAGGCCATCGGACTGACAAGCAATCCCCGCCAGGAGCTGCCGCCTGCCGTCGACGACGTGTCCTTCGAGGCGCGAACAGGCCGTGTCACGGCACTGCTCGGCGCGCAGGGCGCCGGTAAGACGACGGCGCTGAGGCTCATGCTCGAACTCCAACAGGGCCGAGGTATCACTTACTTCAGAGGGCGTCCGCTGCACCGCATCACCTATCCTTCGCGCGAGGTGGGCGTACTCCTGGGTGAGGTTCCCGGACACCCCGGCCGTACGGTCCGAGGTCAGCTGCGCATGCTGTGCGCGGCCGCCGGTGTGCCCGTCCAGCGCGCCGACGACGTACTCGAAGTCGTCGGTCTGGTGAGCCTTCGCGATCAGCGCCTCGGCACGCTCTCGCGCGGCATGGACCGTCGTCTCGGCCTCGCCTGCGCGCTCCTCGCCGACCCGCACACACTCGTCCTGGACGACCCTGCCGACGGGCTCTCGGCTCGTGAGGGCGGTTGGCTGCACAGCGTTCTGCGCGCGCACGCCGCCCAGGGCGGGACCGTGCTGTTCTCCACGGCCGACCCCAAGGAAGCCGCGCGCACCGCCGATCGCGTCGTGACGCTGGAAGCGGGCCGGCTGGTGGCCGACCAGGAAGCCAGGGAGTTCGCCCGCACCCGGCTACGCCCCCGGGTCGCGGTACGCAGCCCGCACGCGGCACGGCTCGGCGCGCTTTTGTCCAAGGAGGCCCGCGCCCGGCAACGCTCCATCGAGGTGGTGAAGGAGGACGGCAACCGGCTCTCGGTGTACGGCAGTAACTGTGCCGACATCGGGGAGACAGCCTTCCGTCACGGAATCCTCGTCCATCAACTCGCCGACGAGATCGGGGATGCGGGGCCTGCGGCGGCTGAGGTTGCCGCGCCTTCTCCCACGGCAACTGTCACGCCGGCCGAAGCCGAAGCCGAACCCGAACCCGAACGGGGACCCGAACCGGAACCCGAACCCGAAGCCAAGGCCTCCCCCCAGGCCGAGACCACGCCCGCGGAAGAGCCCGCCCCCGCGGCCAAGAACCTCATCCCGCTCGCCCCCACGGAACCGGCCACCACCACCGTCACCGCCGCCGTCACCCCCCAGCAGGCCCCCGCGGCGCCATCCCAGTTGCCGCCCCCCATCTCCGTCCGCCCTGCCCGCAGCCCCCTACGCCCCCTGCGCTACGAACTGCGCCGCGCCGCTGGTGTGGGCACCGGCTACCTCTCCACGGCCGCCGTCCTCGCTGTCTCCGCCGTGATCTGTGTCTTCCTCGCCCGGAGTGGGCACACGCCGCAGCCCTACCTGCTGGCCGCCTGGCCCCAGGAACTTCCCTTGCCGCCCGCGGCGCTTGGCGCCGGACTGCTCGGCGCCCTCGCCTTCGGTGAAGAGTTCCGCCACCCCGCCCTGGCCGCCGACCGGGGCACCGTCCCCCGCCGCTTGGGGCTGCTCAGCGCCAAGTTGGCCGTCGCGGCCGCCACCGCGCTCCTGCTGAGCCTGCTTGTGCTGATCTCCGACGCCGCTCTCCTGCACCTTGTATACGGAGAAGAGGTCGCGAAAGTTCCCGCCGACTGGCTTTCGCTGAGCGTGAGTTGGTTCGCCCTGGTCGGTGGCTGTGCCTGGGCGGGGGTTCTCGCCGGAGGAGTCTTCCGGTCCACGACCGCCGGTCTCGCCGCGGTTCTCGCGGTGCCGATCGTCGTCGTGCCGCTCGTACAAAAGGCCTTGGAGGGGCCGTCTGTGCGATCGGCGGCGGGGCTCCCCGGGAGGCTGCGCGACCTCGCGCTGGTGCAGTGGCCCTTCGGTGTCGAGCGATATCTGGCCGGTGGAGTCCGGATGGTCGCTCAACCTGTGGGCAGTGCGCTGATGTTGTCGGTGACCGCTCTGCTCTGCGCGTATCTGCTCACAGGGATGCGTGGCAGGGCTCGATGACAACCGTCCGTCGGTTCCGTTCACGTGCTGCGCACAACTCCCCCGGAGAACGCCCATTTCTTTCCGATAAGGCGTCAATTGCGGCGGGGTAAGCGATCACCCTTTCGTGTGCTTTTCACCAAAGACCTCAAGGGACTTGGGAGCCACGCCGACAAAGGTTCCGTGAGTACCCTTGCGCACACCATGATGACCGCCGCCCGCTCCGCAGACTCCGGCCTCGCCGGCCCGGGCGATCTCGACCGCTACCCCTACGCCGAGGCCCCGGGTGCCGACCGCGTCGGTGCGCCCTCCTGGGACAGCGCCGACCACGACCTCGGCCGCGTGGGACGACGCACCGCCGGCAGTCGCGGCCGTGGACTGCACGGCCAACTCGTCCAGCAGCTCGGCCAGATGATCGTCTCCGGAGACCTCGGAGCCGACCGCCCGCTGGTCCCCGAGGAGATCGGCCAGCGGTTCGAGGTCTCCCGCACCGTCGTCCGGGAATCGCTGCGCGTACTCGAGGCGAAGGGTCTGGTCAGTGCCAGGCCCAATGTCGGCACGCGCGTGCGCCCCGTCAGCGACTGGAACCTCCTGGACCCGGACATCATCGAGTGGCGCGCGTTCGGGCCGCAGCGTGACGACCAGCGCCGCGAACTCAGCGAGCTGCGCTGGACGATCGAGCCCCTCGCCGCGCGGCTCGCCGCGGGCCACGGCCGCGAGGAGGTGCAGCAGCGGCTCGCCGACATGGTCGAGATCATGGGCCACGCCCTGAGCCAGGGCGACGGGATCACCTTCTCCCGCGCCGACGCGGAGTTCCACTCGCTGCTCATCCAGCTCGCGAGCAACCGCATGCTGGAGCACCTGTCGGGCATCGTCTCGGCCGCGCTCCAGGTCTCGGGCGGCCCGATCACCGGCTGCGACCGCCCCACCGAGGCGTCCCTGGTGCACCACTCGCGCATCGCCGACGCCCTCGGCGCGGGTGACGGCCCCGGCGCCGAGGCCGCCATGCGCCAGCTGCTCACCGTCCACCCGGAGGTGGAGCGCGTCGTGCCCGCCCCCCGCGAGCACTGACGGCCGGGTCTGCGTTCGTACGGCCGGCTGATGCGCCTCGCGGCCCGACCTCATCACTCCGTTGGCGCGGTGGCGTCGCCGGGCTTCTGCGGGTTCCTCGGGGATCCGGCAGGGACCCGGCGACGCGGTCGTTGCGGGTCGGAGGGCCGTCAGGACTCAGGTCTGCACACCTCTGACCGTATCTGGCCGCTTTTGAGCGCATACGGGGTGTGACTCGGGCCACGTAGATTGGGCGTAACGCTCGTCGGGGCAGCGCGATGACCTAAGAGGTGATAGCCGAGGAAGGAATACAGCAGTCGTTCGCGGCGCTGTGTAGCTCCCCGGCCCCGCCTGCGCCGTCGGCCCATCCCTAGTCGTCGGTCGTCGGTCCTGGTCCACAATGGACGGGGCCGGAAGCCGTTTTCCAACGTTCCGAGAGGTTGTTCGTGTCGGCCAGCACATCCCGTACGCTCCCGCCGGAGATCGCCGAATCCGTCTCTGTCATGGCGCTCATCGAGCGGGGAAAGGCTGATGGGCAGATCGCCGGCGATGACGTGCGTCGTGCCTTCGAAGCTGACCAGATTCCGGCCACTCAGTGGAAGAACGTTCTGCGCAGCCTCAACCAGATCCTCGAGGAAGAGGGTGTGACGCTGATGGTCAGTGCCGCGGAGCCGAAACGCCCCCGCAAGAGCGTCGCAGCGAAGAGCCCGGCCAAGCGCACCGCGACCAAGACCGTCGCGGCCAAGACGGCCACGGCGAAGCAGGCCACCGCGTCCGCCGCCCCCGAGGCGTCGGCCGCGGATGTCGCCGCTGAGGACGCGCCCGCGAAGAAGGTCGCCGCCAAGAAGACGACGGCGAAGAAGGCCGTCGCCAAGAAGACCGTCGCCAAGAAGGCGACGGCCAAGAAGACGTCCAAGCAGGACGACGAGATGGTGGACGACGAGGCCACTGAGGAGACGTCCGCCAAGGGCAAGCCCGGTGAGGGCGAGTCCACGGAGGAGGGTCCCCAGGCAGGCTTCGTGCTGTCCGACGAGGACGAGGACGACGCCCCGGCCCAGCAGGTCGCCGCGGCCGGTGCCACCGCCGACCCCGTCAAGGACTACCTGAAGCAGATCGGCAAGGTCCCGCTGCTCAACGCCGAGCAGGAGGTCGAGCTCGCCAAGCGCATCGAGGCCGGCCTGTTCGCCGAGGACAAGCTGGCGAACGCCGACAAGCTCGCCCCGAAGCTCAAGCGCGAGCTGGAGATCATCGCCGAGGACGGGCGCCGCGCCAAGAACCACCTCCTGGAGGCCAACCTCCGTCTGGTGGTCTCCCTGGCCAAGCGCTACACCGGCCGCGGCATGCTCTTCCTGGACCTCATCCAGGAGGGCAACCTCGGTCTGATCCGCGCGGTCGAGAAGTTCGACTACACCAAGGGCTACAAGTTCTCCACGTACGCCACCTGGTGGATCCGTCAGGCGATCACCCGCGCGATGGCCGACCAGGCCCGCACCATCCGTATCCCGGTGCACATGGTCGAGGTCATCAACAAGCTCGCGCGCGTGCAGCGCCAGATGCTCCAGGATCTGGGCCGCGAGCCCACCCCGGAGGAGCTGGCCAAGGAACTCGACATGACCCCCGAGAAGGTCATCGAGGTCCAGAAGTACGGCCGTGAGCCGATCTCCCTCCACACCCCCCTGGGTGAGGACGGCGACAGCGAGTTCGGTGACCTCATCGAGGACTCCGAAGCGGTCGTTCCGGCCGACGCGGTCAGCTTCACGCTCCTTCAGGAGCAGCTGCACTCCGTGCTCGACACCCTGTCCGAGCGTGAGGCGGGCGTGGTCTCCATGCGCTTCGGTCTCACGGACGGCCAGCCGAAGACCCTCGACGAGATCGGCAAGGTCTACGGAGTGACGCGTGAGCGCATCCGTCAGATCGAGTCGAAGACGATGTCGAAGCTGCGTCACCCGTCGCGTTCGCAGGTCCTGCGCGACTACCTCGACTAGTCACCAGCGCTCCACGAAGAAGACCCGAGGCCTCACGCGAGGCCTCGGGTCTTCTGTTTGTCCGATGCGCCCGAGGCGCCCGCCGTGACGCGGACGCGCGTGGCGCGGGTGCGCGGCGTGACGCACTGGATCACTGTGGGTGTTTCACGAGAACCCAGAGTGAGGAGATCGCATGCCTCGTCCTTTCGCCCGAACCTTCACGGCGACGCTGGCCCTTGTGGCCCCGGTGGTGGCGCTGCCGTTGGCCTCCACGACCCCCGCGGCCGCCGACAGCGTCGTCGTCGGGGGCGGCCCGGTGCGGGTGGCCGACAGCCCCTGGGTGGTGGCGCTGTCCAGCCGTGACCGGTTCGGGGGTACGCGCTCGGGGCAGTTCTGCGGGGGCGTGGTGGTCGGTCGCTCCACGGTCCTCACGGCGGCCCACTGTCTGGGGGAGGAAGTCCTGGGGGTACGGCTGGGCGAGATGAGTGACCTGAAGGTGATCGCCGGCCGGGACGACCTGGGGAGAGCGCAGGGCCGCGAGATTCCGGTACGTGAGGTGAAGGTCAACCCGGAGTACGACAGCTCGTCGAACGCGGGCGACTTCGCGGTGCTGTCGCTGGCCAACCCGCTTCCGCAGGGCTACGTCATCGGTATGGCGGCCGCGGGGGACCAGGCGTACGAACCCGGCACACGCGCGGCGGTCTACGGGTGGGGTGACACCACGGGATCGGGCGACTACGCACGGACGTTGCACTCCGCGCAGGTGCGCGTACTGCCTGATGCGACCTGCCAGGACGCTTATCCCGGCAATTCTGACGGAAAGTACTCGGCCGCATCCATGCTGTGCGCGGGGGAACTTGAGGGCGGGCGGGACGCCTGTCAGGGGGACAGCGGTGGTCCGCTGGTCGCGCGCGGGCGGCTGATCGGCCTGGTGTCGTGGGGGAGCGGCTGTGGGCGGGCCGGGAGCCCCGGGGTCTACACGCGTGTCTCGAGCGCCGCACGGGCGATGCCTCTGCGCGGCTGAACGTGCGGGAGTTGTGCGTGTGGGGGGTGTGGGGCGCCGCGAGAGACCGCCGAGAAGGCGTCTGGGCGCCCCTCTAACGCGAGCGGGCGGCCGGCCCTGGGGTTGGCAGGGTCGGCCGCCCGGTCACCGGCCTGGTGTGCGCCGGATCGCTCGTCGTGGGGGCGAGGTGTCAGCGATCCTCGTCGTTGGTCTCCGGGACGGCCGTCAGCCGCTCCGTCTCGTCCTGTATCTCAGCGGCGATCTTCTTGAGTTCCGGCTCGAACTTGCGGCCGTGGTGGGCGCAGAAGAGCAGTTCACCGCCGCTCAACAGGACGACGCGCAGGTATGCCTGGGCGCCGCAGCGGTCGCAGCGATCAGCGGCCGTCAGGGGGCTCGCGGGGGTCAGAACAGTAGTCACGTCGCCTCTTCTCTAGCTCGACGAGCTGTCGTACCAGGGTCAACATCCAACCAGGCCGAAAACGTTCCCGCTCGTGGCTTTTCCTCGAAGTTTTTTCCGAGGCGGCTGTCTGCTGCCGGTTGGCGGCGAATGTGCCGTATTACGTCTCTAACGTGTCGTACGGTTTCGCGCTGTCTGTCAGGTCGGTCGTCCGCCGGCTGGGTTGCCGGTTGTTCATGAGGACGTGCCCG
Source organism: Streptomyces sp. NPDC002853 (assembly GCF_053591915.1). Classification (NCBI taxonomy): domain Bacteria; kingdom Bacillati; phylum Actinomycetota; class Actinomycetes; order Kitasatosporales; family Streptomycetaceae; genus Streptomyces; species Streptomyces sp. NPDC002853. Next base: position 101,949 of record NZ_JBSFUS010000006.1, read on the forward strand.
GAGCCTAAATGGTTCATGCCTGGAAGGGAACGTGACGTTCGCTTCACTCAATCGAGGGATCGAACAAGCGTGCGGCACTGGACTAGTGTGAGTAGTGACGAGGGTGGCGTTACAACGGCTCTACCAGGCCTCGGTACCCTCTGAGCGGCAACCGAAGCCGGGGCCTTACCCCAAGAGGCCCCTTTTGAAATTCAGCGAGGAGCGAACCGCGTGACCGCCGAGACGTCCGTGCCGTCCACAGCGTTGCTGACCGGAGCAGACCGGGACGGTTCCAACTACACCGCGCGGCACCTGCTCGTCCTGGAGGGGCTCGAGGCCGTTCGCAAGCGTCCTGGCATGTACATCGGGTCGACGGACAGCCGCGGCCTGCTGCACTGCCTCTGGGAGATCATCGACAACTCCGTCGATGAGGCCCTGGGTGGCTACTGCGACCACATCGAAGTCATCCTCCACGACGACGCCTCCGTAGAGGTCCGGGACAACGGCCGAGGCATCCCGGTGGATGTCGAGCCCAAGACCGGCCTCTCCGGAGTCGAGGTCGTCATGACCAAGCTCCACGCCGGCGGAAAGTTCGGCGGTGGCGCCTACGCCGCCTCCGGCGGCCTGCACGGTGTGGGTGCCTCCGTGGTGAATGCCCTGTCCGCGCGCCTCGACGTGGAGGTGGACCTCCATGGGCACACCCACGCGATCAGCTTCCGGCGTGGCGTGCCCGGGGCCTTCGCCAAGCCCGGCCCCGACGCCGACTTCGACTCGTCGGCCAAGCTGCGCAAGACCAAGAAGATCCCCAAGACGCGCACCGGCACGCGCGTGCGCTACTGGGCCGACCGCCAGATCTTCCTCAAGGACGCCAAGCTCAGCCTCGAGACGCTGCACCAGCGTGCCCGCCAGACCGCGTTCCTGGTGCCGGGCCTGACCATCGTCGTGCGCGACGAGTACGGCCTCGGAGAGGGCGGTACCAAGGGCGAGGAATCCTTCCGCTTCGACGGCGGCATCAGCGAGTTCTGCGAGTACCTGGCCCAGGACAAGGCCGTCTGTGACGTCCTTCGCTTCACTGGGCAGGGCACCTTCAAGGAGACCGTCCCGGTCCTCGACGACCACGGCCAGATGTCCCCCACCGAGGTCACCCGCGAGCTCGCCGTGGACGTCGCGCTGCGCTGGGGCACGGGTTACGACACGACGCTGCGGTCCTTCGTCAACATCATCGCCACCCCCAAGGGCGGCACCCACATGACGGGCTTCGAGCGCTCGCTCACCAAGACGATGAATGAGGTGCTGCGCACCCAGAAGGTGCTGCGCGTCGCCGAGGACGACATCGTCAAGGACGACGCCCTGGAGGGGCTGACCGCGGTCGTCACGGTCCGTCTCGCCGAGCCGCAGTTCGAGGGTCAGACCAAGGAGGTGCTCGGCACCTCGGCGGCCAACCGCATCGTCTCCAACGTCATCGCCAAGGAGCTCAAGGCGTTCCTGACGTCCACCAAGCGCGACGCCAAGGCGCAGGCGCGCGCCGTGATGGAGAAGGCTGTCGCCGCCGCCCGTACGCGCATCGCGGCCCGGCAGCACAAGGACGCCCAGCGTCGTAAGACGGCCCTCGAATCGTCCTCGCTGCCCGCGAAGCTGGCCGACTGCCGCAGTGACGACGTGGAGCGCAGTGAGCTCTTCATCGTCGAGGGCGACTCGGCGCTCGGCACCGCCAAGCTGGCGCGGAACTCCGAGTTCCAGGCCCTCCTGCCGATCCGCGGCAAGATCCTCAACGTTCAGAAGGCGTCCGTCACGGACATGCTGAAGAACGCCGAGTGCGGCGCGATCATCCAGGTCATAGGGGCGGGGTCGGGCCGGACCTTCGACATCGACGCGGCGCGCTACGGCAAGATCATTCTGCTCGTCGACGCCGATGTGGACGGCGCGCACATCCGGATCCTGCTGCTCACCCTGTTCCAGCGCTACATGCGCCCGATGGTGGAGGCGGGCCGGGTCTTCGCGGCCGTGCCGCCCCTGCACCGGATCGAGCTGGTGCAGCCGAAGAAGGGCCAGGACAAGTACGTCTACACGTACTCGGACAACGAGCTGCGCGAGACGCTCCTGGAGTACCAGCGCAAGGGGATCCGCTTCAAGGACTCCATCCAGCGCTACAAGGGCCTCGGCGAGATGGACGCCGATCAGCTGGCGGAGACCACCATGGACCCCCGCTACCGCACCCTGCGGCGGGTCAACATCGGCGACCTGGACGCCGCCGAGCAGGTCTTCGACCTGCTGATGGGTAATGACGTGGCGCCCCGCAAGGAGTTCATCACGAGCTCGGCGGCGACGCTGGACCGTTCGCGCATCGACGCGTAGCGCTCGCGCGACGCAGCGGTGTGTGCCGCTCGCGCGGTACGCATCCCACCGTGGGTGGAGCCTCTCTTGGCTCCACCCACGGCGCGTTTTCGGGGGCCATTGATGCGGTCCTTCACCTGATGGGGTGAAGAGCAGGGAGAGAAGAGTCAGGGATCTTCCCGTTCTGTCCATCCTTGGGCACGCGGCCGAACAAGGCTGCGGACAAGGAGAGTTCGGTGGAGAAGCACGACGGGCGCGATGCGGGGCAGGCGCGGACCGGCGGTCCGAGGGATCCCTGGTACGACGCGCTTGCGTCCGGCTGGGGCGAGTTGGACGGCACGGGCGCGCCGGCGCCCGTGGTGGCGCCCCGGGCCGCACCGGAGCGGATCGCGAGCGCGGCCGACATCTATCTGGAGGTCCAGCGCAGCGCTGCTTTCCAGGAGGTACGCGGCCGGTATCGGCGGTTCGTCTTCCCCGGGGTTGCCGTCTTCTTCACCTGGTACGTCGCGTACGTCGTGACCGCGACGACGGCCCCGGGGCTGATGGCGCGACCCGTCGCGGGGTCCGTGAACGTCGCCATGCTCGCCGGCCTCGGCCAGTTCCTCACCACCTTCCTGCTGACCTGGGCGTACGCCCGCCACGCCAGGCTGCGCAGGGATCACGCGGCGCTCGATCTGCGCTGGGCCGTGTTCGAGCAGAAGCGGGAGCAGGAACTGGCCCGGGGGAGCGAGCGACTGGTCCGGGGGAGCGAGCGATGACCGGCGACCACCAGACGCTCGCCCTGCTGCTGTTCGGCGTGTTCGTGGCCGTCACGCTCGCCATCACGACATGGGTGAGCCGCAACCGGCACGGTTCCGCGGAGGAGTTCTACGCGGGCGGGCGGCTCTTCTCGCCCATGGAGAATGGATTCGCCATCGCGGGCGACTACATGTCGGCCGCCTCCTTCCTCGGCATCTCCGGGCTGATCGCTCTCTTCGGGTACGACGGGCTGCTCTACTCGGTGGGTTTCCTCGTCGCCTGGCTGGTCGTGCTGTTCCTGGTGGCCGAACTGGTGCGCAACTGCGGCCGGTTCACGCTTGCCGATGTCGTGGCCGCACGGATGAGGGAGCGGCCCGTGCGCATCGCGGCGGGAACTTCCTCGGTGACCGTGTCCGTTCTCTATCTGGTGGCGCAGATGGTGGGTGCGGGCTCACTGGTCGCGCTGCTGCTCGGGGGGACGAGCGGGGCGGCGCAGGCCTGGACGGTGATCGGCGTCGGTGCGCTCATGGTTATCTATGTGTCGTTGGGAGGGATGCGGGCCACCACCTGGATCCAGATCGTCAAGGCGGTCCTGTTGATGTGCGGCGCGATCGCGCTGACCGTGCTCGTGCTCGTGCGTTTCCACGGTGACTTCGACCAGTTGCTGCGGACCGCCGCCGATCGCAGCGGGCACGGCAGCCAGTTCCTCGCGCCCGGGTTGAAGTACGGCGGCGACTGGACCTCGCGCCTGGACTTCATCAGTCTCGGACTCGCGCTCGTCCTCGGCACGGCCGGACTGCCGCACATCCTTTCCCGCTTCTACACGGTGCCCACCGCGCGGGCCGCCCGCCGCTCCGTCGTCTGGTCCATCGGCCTCATCGGCAGCTTCTACCTGATGACGATCGTGCTCGGCTTCGGCGCCGCCGCGATCGTGGGCTCCGATGCGGTGCGGGGATCGAACGCCGCGGGGAACACGGCGGTTCCGCTGCTCGCGCTCGATCTGGGAGGCGGCGCGGACTCCACAGGCGGAACGGTTCTTTTCGCGATCGTCGCCGCGATCGCCTTCGCCACGATCCTCGCCGTCGTCGCCGGGATCACGCTCGCCTCCTCGGCATCGGTGGCCCACGACCTGTACGCGTCGCTGCGGCGCAAGCACGCGAAGCCGCGCAGCGAGGTGGCGGTGGCGCGCCTCGCGGCCGCCGGGGTCGGTGTGGTCGCGATCGGCTTGGGGCTGCTCGCCCGGGATCTCAACGTGGCATTCCTGGTGGGCCTGGCCTTCGCGGTCGCCGCGTCCGCGAATCTGCCCGTGCTGCTCTTCTCGCTGTTCTGGCGGAACTTCACCACGCGGGGAGCTGTCTGGTCGGTCTACGGCGGCCTGGTGCCCTCCTTGGTGCTCGTCGTGCTGTCACCCGTGGTCTCCGGGGGGCCGAGTTCCCTCTTCCCGGGAGTGGACTTCCAGTACTTCCCGCTGGAGAACCCGGGGCTCGTCTCCATCCCGCTGGGCTTCCTCGCCGGATGGCTGGGCACCGTCACCTCGTCGGAGCCCGCGGACGAGGCCAAGCACGCGGAGACCGAGGTGCGGTCGCTCACCGGGGCGGGAGCGGCGTAACCGCCCTCCACGGGCCGCTAGGAGGCGCTGGACGCCCATACGTAGCGGTGCTCCGGGCGGCCCGTGTCGCCGTACTTGAGGCTGAGCCGGACGCGGCCCGAGCGCTCCAGGAGCTTCAGGTAGCGCTGGGCCGTCTGACGGCTCAGCCGGGTGCGGTCGGCCAACTCCTGGGCGGACAGCGGCCCTTCCGCGCCCATCAGGGCCCTGCGGACCAGTTCGGCCGTGGTGGGGGAGTGCCCTTTGGGCAGCTCCGGCGCCGGAGTCGCCGAGAGGGCGCCGAAGATGCGGTCGACCTCGGCCTGCTCGGCCTCGCCCCCGCCGTCCAGCGTGCGGCGCAAGGTCGCGTACGCGTCGAGCTTCGCGCGAAGTCCCGCGTACGAGAACGGCTTGACCAGGTACTGCAGGGCTCCGTGGCGCATCGCGGCCTGCACGGTGGCGACGTCGCGCGCGGCGGTCACCATGATCACGTCGGTCTGATGGCCGCGCTCACGCAGCGTGCGGACCACCGCGAGTCCCGTGTCGTCCGGCAGGTAGTGGTCGAGGAGCACCAGGTCGACGGGGAGGTCCTCGATGAGCCTCAGTGCCTCGGCCGCGCTGTGGGCCTTCGCGGCCACCCGGAAGCCGGGAACCTTCTCCACGTAGGCGGCGTTGACGTCCGCGACCCGGACGTCGTCGTCCACGACGAGTACCTCGATCATCGTGTCTCCTCCGTGGGGGCCGTCTCGGACGTCAGGGCCAGTTCGGACGTCGGGGCCAGTTCGGACGTCGGGGCCAGTTCGGCCTGTGCGAGTGCTTCTGGCAGTACGACGGTGAACTCGGCGCCCCCTTCGGGGGAGGCGTCGGCCCGTGCGCTGCCGCCCTGCCGCTCGGCGAGCCTGCGCACCAGTGCGAGCCCGATGCCCCGCTTGCCGTGTGCCGGAGGCTCCTTGGTGGACCAGCCCTCCGTGAAGATCGTCTCGCGCTGTCCGGGCGGTACGCCGGGACCGGTGTCGCTCACCCGCAGTACGACGGAGCGCCCCTCGGTGCGCACATCGACCTCCACGCGCGCGTGGAGGGTGCCTGCCGCGGCATCGAGCGCGTTGTCGACCAGATTGCCGACGATGGTGACCAGACCGCCGGGATCGATCAGCCGGTCGGGCAGCGCGGTGTCGCGGGGGACGGCGAGGACGACCCCGCGCTCCGCGGCGACCGTGGCCTTGCCCACCAGGAGAGCGGCGAGCAGGGGGTCGCCGATCTTCTCCGTGATCTGCTCGGCGGTCACCCGGTGCGCCCCCGCCACTTCGCCGACGAACTCCGCCGCTTCCTCGTACATCTCGAGTTCCAGGAGGCCGAGCAGGGTGTGCATGCGGTTGGCGTGTTCGTGGTCCTGGGCGCGCAGTGCGTCGATGAGGCCGCGGGTGGAGTCGAGTTCGCGGCCCAGCTGCTCCAGCTCGGTGCGGTCACGCAGGGTGGCGACCGCGCCGCCGTCGTCCGTGGGCATGCGGTTGGCGACCAGGACACGCTGGCCGCGGACGGTCAGGAGGTCGGTTCCGGTGACCCGCCCTGCGAGCACGTCGGTCGTACGCCCCGGGCCGAGCGCGGTGTCGAGCGGCTGCCCGATGGCTTCCGCCCCGAGGCCGAGGAGACGCTGGGCCTCGTCGTTGAGGAGGCGTACGCGGCCCGCGCGGTCCAAAGCCACCACGCCTTCGCGGATACTGTGCAGCATCGCCTCGCGTTCCGCAAGGAGTGCCGAGATATCGGAGAAGGCCAGGTCACGGGTCTGCCGCTGCACCCTGCGCGAGATCAGATAGGCGGCAAGGGCGCCGACGGCGAGCGCCCCGCCCGCGTAGGCGAAGAGCCCGGGGATCGCGTGGATCAACCGGGCGCGGACACTGTCGTACTCGATGCCCACGGAGACGGCTCCCACGATGTCCCCGTCGATGTCCCGCAGCGGCACCTTGCCGCGGGCCGAGCGGCCCAGGGTGCCGTCGTCGATCTCCATGACCTCGTCCCCGGCGAGCGCCTCGCTGGGGTCGGTGGAGACTATGCGACCGATCTGGCCATGATCGGTGTGGGACCAGCGCACGCCGTCCTTGTTCATGATCACGACGTACTCGGCGCCACTGGCACGCCGGATGCGTTCCGCTTCCGTCTGCACGGGCCCGTCGACCGCCGGCTTCGAGGAGCGCAGGTCCTCGGCGAGCTGTGGCTGGGCGGCCGTGGTCTGGGCGATGGCGAGCGCGCGGCGCATCGCCTGGTCGTCCAGTTGATCGCTGAGCGGCGCGAGGAAGAGCCCCGTGGCGAGCACGGCGACCCCGGCGGCGATGGCCAGCTGCATGAGCAGCACCTGCGAGAACACGCGCCGCGGCAGGCCGAGACGGAGTCGTCGGGCAGGGGAGGTCGGGCTCATGTGTACGAACGGTACGGCGAGCGGAGGGCTACTCCGAAGTCACTGTGGCGGGGATCTCCTGTGCGGCTCCGCCCCCGATCAGCCGTACCGCCACGACATCCATGCGCACCGGGGCCGCCAGTGCCGCGCCGCAGCTCTCCGGCCTGGGCGGCTGGGAGGCGCCCTGGGCGACCGTCACGCGCCAGCGCCGCCCGTCGGTGTGGACCACCGTCACGTCCCAGCGTGGGGCCGTGCCGTCCGTGCTGGCGACGCTCAGGACGCCCGCGGCGTCCTCGCCCGTTGTGGCACGCACGGCGAGCTCGGCGGCCTGTCCGGGGCGCTCCCAGGCGGAGCTGCCCCGGCAGCCCTTGGTGACGACGCGCCCCGTACGCACCCCTTCGAGGATCTCCTTGACGGCGGTCTGATCGGAGCGGCCGTACGCGTAGCCGTAGGGCAGGATCAGCAGCGTGGGGGAGAAGCGGTGACCACCCAGATGAGTGACTTCCCAGGCGCCTTGTTCACCTGACGTGGCGAGTTCGGCGGCGAGCGGCCTGCCCAGGAGCGCGCAGCAGCGGTCACGCTTGCCGTTCGTGCAGACCAGGGCGAGCGGGTCGCCGGTGTGCGGGGTGCCGAATCCGCCGTGGTCGCCCGCGCCGAGAGCCGCGAAGTCGAGGCCGAGCAACTCCTGCGGCCTGTCCGTGACGTGTGCGCGCAGCCAGGTGTTGCCGGGCGCGGTGTGCGCCACGTACACCCGTCGGCGTGCCGAGGGGTGGCTGTCGGCGTGACGGCCGGGGCGGCGGATGAGCGCGACACGTACGCCGGTCCCCTCGGCGGCGGCCTCCAGAGCACGGCCCGTCTCCGGATCCAGGTGGCTCGAAGTGAGCGCCCTGGCGCCCCACGGGCCCGGCTGCTCAAGGAGCAACCAGGTCTTGGCGGTGGCCGCGGTCCCCGCGAGAGGCTCGTCCAGGTCCCGCGAAGCGGTGGTGCACTTACTCACAGAGGTGAGCCTAACCTGCGCCGGGTCTGGGCTGATTCATCCCCCGTCGGGCGTGGGCATGGCCTGGGGCGGACGCAGTCCGACGTACTGCCCGCTGGGACGCATGCGCAGGGGACGTTCCCCGTACTCCTCCAAGGCGTGCGCGATCCAGCCGGCCGTGCGCGCCACGGCGAAGATCGTCTCGCCCGCTTCGGCGGGCATTGCGGAGGAGGCGGTCAGGACGGCGAGGGCCAGGTCGACGTTGGCGTGCAGGTCCGTGTGGCGGGCCGTGGTGGCCACCACGTCGCGGGCCGCGGCGAGGGCGGGGCCCGCCTCGGGGATGGTCTCCAGAAGCGCGAACAGGGCTTGTGCGCGCGGATCGTCCCCGGGGTAGAGCCGGTGGCCGAGGCCCGGGACGCGGCGGCCCGCGCGAAGCTCGTCGGCCACTACGGGGGCCGCGCTGCCGCGGTCGAGGACGTCCAGGAGCATGCGGTGCGCGAGGCCGCTCGCCGCGCCGTGCAGGGGGCCCTCCAGGACGCCGAGGCCTGCCGACACGGCTGCGTACGGGTGGGCGCGGGCCGAGGCGGCGACGCGGACGGCGAGCGTCGAGGCGGCGAGGTCGTGGTCGACGAGCAGCGCGAGCGCGGTGTCGAGGGCGTGCAGCGAGGCTTCCCGGGGCTGCCTGCCGCTCAGCCGTGCCCATAGGCGGCGGGCCAGGGGGCCCTCGTCCCGGTGGGCGCGGCTCAACGGGGGCAGCGCCGTGACGAGCGTGGGGATGAGGGTGCGTGCGGTGCCGATGACGGCTTCTTCGGAGAGGTCGAAGCGGAGCGGATCAGCCGCGGCGGCCGCGATGGCGGCCACGCGGAGGCGGTCGGTCGGGCCGCTGTGCTCGGGGAGTGCGCCGACGGCACGGCGTGCGGCTTCGGCGGTCTCCTCGGGGGCGGTGAAGCGGATTCCGGGGCGCATGGCGCCCGTCCACAGCCACTCGGCGACCTCTTCGTAGGAGCGCGCCAGGGAGAGGTCCGTCGCGTCGACGCCGCGGTAGTAGTAGCGGTCCTTGTCGATGAGCGTGATGCGGGTGCGGACGGAGAGTTCGCTGCCCGTGGAGGTGGCGGCGGGTTCACGGCGGTTCTTGCGGGCGAGCGACTCGACTTCTTTCGCGTCGAAGGTGCTGCCCCGGGAGCCGGGGCCACGGCGGCTGCTGAGCTGGCCGCGGCTCACGTAGGCGTACACGGTCTCCGGCTTTACGCCGAGCAGTTCCGCGGCTTCCCGGGTGCTCAGGCGTCGGCCTTCCTTGGGGGCGGCCTCTTGATCCGTCATGGGCGACACCGTATCCATTCCGTCGTACATTGCTCCAATCAATATTGACAGTGAGTCAGTCAAGCATGGACAGTCGAATCAAGTCCAGGGAGGAAGTCGAGGAAGAACATGCCGATCAATGGCTCCACCACCACCCCCACCAGCCCCACCGGCCCCGTGGAGGTTCCCCGCGGGCTCGCGGGCGTCGTCGTGACCGAGACCCGGCTCGGGGACGTCAGGGGATACGAGGGCTTCTACCACTACCGTCAGTACTCGGCCGTCGAGCTCGCGCAGAGCCGCGGCTTCGAGGATGTCTGGCACCTGATGTTCCACGGCGAGCTGCCGGATGCGGGGCAGCGGGCCGCTTTCGCCGCGGAGACGGCGGCCCTGCGCCACCTGCCGGATGAGGTGCGTGCCGCGCTGCCCGCCATAGCCCGCGCCAGCGCCCTGTCGGGGCCACTCGCCGGGCTGCGTACGGCGCTGTCGCTGTTCGGCGCGGCGAAGGGCTTCCGGCCGGTGTACGACATTGACGCCGACCGGCGCCGTGCCGACGCGCTCGCCGCGTCCGCTGTCGTGCCGACCCTCCTCACGGCGCTGTACCGGCTCGGTCAGGGGCTCGACCCCGTGGAACCGCGCGAGGACCTTTCCTACGCGGCCAACTACCTCTACATGTTGACGGGTTCGGAACCGGATCCGGGTCGTGCGAGGGCGATCGAGCAGTACTTGATCTCAACCATTGATCACGGCTTCAACGCGTCGACGTTCACGGCGAGGGTGATCACCTCGACGGGGGCGGATGTCGCGGCCTGCCTGGTGGGGGCCGTGGGTGCGCTGTCGGGTCCGCTGCACGGTGGGGCTCCGAGCCGCGCGCTCGACACGCTGGACGCCATCGGCACGCCTGATCGCATCGACGGCTGGATCCGCGAGCGGGTCCTCGCGGGGGACCGCATCATGGGCTTCGGCCACCCCGTGTACCGCACGGAGGACCCGCGTTCGCGCATGCTGCGGGGGATCGCGCGGCAATTCGGCGGGCCGATGGTGGAGTTCGCGGTCGAGGTCGAACGCCAGGTGGAGGCGATCCTCGCCGAACTGAAGCCGGGCCGCGAGCTGCACACGAACGTGGAGTTCTACGCGGGCGTGGTCATGGAACTGTGCGGCCTGCCACGGGAGATGTTCACGCCTACGTTCGCGGCGGCGCGGGTGGTGGGTTGGGGGGCCAACGTGCTGGAGCAGGCGGAGGACTCGAAGATCATTCGGCCGGCGGCGCGGTATGTGGGGGTGGGGGCGCCGGTTCCGGTTCCGCCGGGGGCGTGAGGTACGAGAGGTCCGGCACCGAGGCGGTGCCGGACCTCTCGATCAGTGGTGCCGCGTCCTTAATCCGCCTGGTTCCGCGGCGGCGGATCGGAGGGTGGGGCAGGGGGCCCGGAAGGCGGGCCTTTGTGGCTTTTGCGTACGCTCATCACGGTTGCGGCCGCCGTCACTGAAGCCGCTACGGCCATGATGACGCTCGTTATGGTCACGAGACTCATGTCGCTGCTCAGACCTCCGGGATGTCTGCCTTGGCGCGGATGAGTGTTTCGCGGCTGACCACCACGATTCGCTCATAGTCGGCGCGTGCGGCGTCGGGTGGCAGCTCACCATCGAGCCTGTCCGTTGCCTCCGTGCCGATCACGGCGAAATTACCGTCGGTCAGCTCAAAGATGTCGGGGCATGTCTCCCCGGAGAGACTGCCTCTGGCGCGTGGGGGCACACCGAGGCGACGCACGATCTTCAAGGGAATCCCAGTCCTTGTTGGAGCAGTAGGGGCGAGAACGGGGTCACCGTAGCGGCTCGTCGCCCCTGTGCATTGCGCTCCTTGAGCCAACTGGACCCACCCGTAGGGATGTTCGCCCGGCTGTCGGGCTCTACTCGGGCGGAGGTTCGCCCACCACCCACCACTCTTCGGTGTCCGGGTCCTCCAAGTCGCGGATGAGACCGTCCATCATGAGACCCACTCTGGCCTCGTCCGAGGAGTCTTCGAGGCTCGCTCGATGGTGACGGGTCGCCTCCCAGTACTCACGGAACACGGGGTTGCGGCAGATGACCCGAAGATGCCCGTGGAGCCCTTCCCAATTGACGATTCCGGTGCGGTAGGCGAGGAGGGCATTTGTGTACATGGCGTTGGCGAAGAGGTACTGACGCCGTGCCGTGGGCGGCGCCTCCACGGTGCTGAGCACAGCGGCCAGATCCGGATCGTCCATTGCCTTGCTGAGCAGGTAGAACTGCAGGTGCTGCTGCTGGGCCAGCTCGGTGGGGCGGTTCTGGGGCTGCTCGACGCGTTCGATTCGCGAACGTAGTTCCTCGTACCTCCGCTGCTGTGCGACCAGCAGCGCACAGATGGCGGTCACACACGCGAGCCCAGCCACCGTGGCCGAGCCCGCCCCCCGTATCCAAATATTCTGTGTGGCCATGTCAACCCCCGAATCAGGCGACCGTCCGCCGGTCGTCGGGTGCGGGTCGACAGGGAGCGGACCGGCGAGCGGTGGGCGGCGCGCTTGCCGCCCCCCAGGATGCCGAGCGGCTCTGATCGGCTGGGAGGCGGACTGGGAGCGCACGGAAGGCAGCAGTGGTCGCATGTCCCGGCGCCGTGCCAGATGTGTGCCCCGCCTGCGCCGCTAACAATCGTTCACTTCGCGGGGTTTCTACGCGCTCGTATGCTGGGGCAGCAGTCATTCGTCGTACGAGAGCCGGTGCCCGCGCCGGTGCACGCGTCAGTGTGAAAGGGGTCGCACGTTGACTCAGCCGGGTGCCGGGCAGATCCCGGTCATCGTCCTCACCGGTTTCCTGGGTTCGGGGAAGACGACCCTGCTCAATCACCTGCTGCACCGCAGCGGTGGCAGCCGTATCGGAGCGATCGTCAATGACTTCGGGTCCATCGAGATCGACGCCATGGCCGTGGCCGGGCAGCTCGGGGACTCCACCGTTTCGCTCGGCAACGGATGTCTGTGCTGTGCCGTGGATGCCAGTGAGCTCGATGAGTATCTGGAGCGGCTCGCCCGGCCCTCCGCCGCGATCGACGTCATCGTCGTCGAGGCCAGTGGGCTTGCCGAGCCGCAGGAGCTCGTGAAGATGGTGCTCGCCAGCGAGAATCCGCACATCGTGTACGGCGGGCTCGTCGAGGTCGTTGATGCTGTTGAGTTCGACTCGACCCGGCAGCGGCACCCCGAGGTCGACCGGCATCTCGGGATCGCCGACCTCGTTGTCGTCAACAAGGTTGATCGGGTGGCAGAGAGCGAGCGGGAGCGGGTGCTCGGTGTCGTCCGCGGGCTCACCGATCGTGCCGCCGTCGTCCCCGCCTCTTACGGACGCGTCGACGTCGAGCTGCTCCTTGACCGGAAGCCCGTGGGTGAGCGCCTCGGACAGCTCTCCTTCGACGACCTGCATCAGCATGAGCATGACGCGGGCGGCGACCACCATGGCCATCTGCACTCCGCCTACGAAAGTCTCTCCTTCTCCTCCGAAGTGCCCATGAGCCCCCGCCCGTTCATGGCCCTACTCGACAGTCGGCCCGAAGGGCTCTACCGCATCAAGGGGTACGTCGATTTCGGCGCCGACGACCCGCGCAACAAGTACGCCGTGCACGCCGTGGGGCGTTTTCTGCGGTTCTACCCGGAGCCGTGGGCCGCGAATGAGGCCCGGCTGACCCAGCTCGTGTTCATCGGGTCCGGCATCGACGTACCCGCCCTGGAGAAGGAGTTGGAGGCCGCGCGCGCGTACGCCCCACAGGCCGGTGCCGATGAGCACGGGATGTGGGGCGTACTGCGGTACGTGCAGGAGCCAGAGCCGGCGGAGTAGCCGGCTACGCCGGGCCCGCCACCGCCGCCACCGGCTTCGCCAGGGAGACGCCCGAGCCGTCGCGGCGCGGGTCGATCTCCGGCAGCTCCGCAGGCAGACCACTGCGCTGGGCCGCGAGCGGTGGCGTCGGGCCCGCCCACGCGAAGCTCAGGCAGTCCTCGCCCTTCAGGAAGCGCTGGACGCGTACGCCCCCCGTGGCGCGGCCCTTGCGGGGGTACTGGTCGAACGGCGTCACCTTGGCCGTCGTCTGCACCGAGTCGTCGAGCGTGCCGCGCGAGCCGGCCACCGTGAAGACCACGGCGTCCACGGCCGGGTCCACTGCCACGAAGGAGATGACCTTGACGCCGTCCGCGAGCTTGATGCCCGTCATGCCACCCGCGGGGCGGCCCTGCGGGCGTACCTGCGAGGCCTGGTAGCGCAAGAGCTGGGCGTCGTCCGTGATGAAGACCAGGTCCTCCTCGCCGGTGCGCAGCTCGGCCGCGCCGACGATCCGGTCACCGTCCTTGAGGGTGATGACCTCGAGCTCTTCCTTGTTGGACGGATAGTCCGGGACGACGCGCTTGACCACGCCCTGTTCGGTGCCCAGGGCCAGACCCGGTGAGGACTCGTCCAGGGTCATCAGGCAGATCAGCTTCTCGTCCGTCTCCAGGGAGAGCAGCTCCGAGACCGGCGCGCCTCCGGAGAGGTTCGGCGCCGAATGCGTCTCCGGGAGCTGGGGGAGGTCCACCACGGAGAGGCGCAGCAGGCGTCCGGCAGAAGTCACCGCGCCCACCTCGCCGCGCGCGGTCGCGGGCACCGCGGAGACGATCACATCGTGCTTGACGCGCTTGGTGTCGCTCTCGGCGAACGGCTCGCCGTTGGCCGTACGGGCCAGCAGGCCGGTCGAGGACAGGAGCACGCGGCAGGGGTCGTCCGCCACCTGCAGCGAGACGGTGGGCGCCGGGGTGCCCGCCGACTCCAGGAGGACCGTGCGCCGGTCGGTGCCGAACTTCTTGGACACGGCGGCCAGTTCGGCGGAGACCAGCTTGCGCAGCTCGGCGTCCGACTCCAGGATGCGGGTCAGCTCCTCGATCTCGGCGTTGAGCTTGTCGCGCTCGGACTCCAGCTCGATGCGGTCGAACTTGGTGAGGCGGCGCAGCGGCGTGTCGAGGATGTACTGCGTCTGGATCTCGCTCAGCGAGAAGCGCTCCATCAGGCGCTCCTTGGCCTGCGCGGAGTTGTCGCTGGAGCGGATGAGGCGGATGACCTCGTCGATGTCCAGGAGGGCGACCAGAAGGCCCTCGACCAGGTGCAGCCTGGCCTGCTTCTTGCCGCGGCGGAACTCGCTGCGGCGGCGCACCACGTTGAAGCGGTGGTCGAGGTAGACCTCGAGCAGTTCCTTGAGGCCGAGCGTGAGGGGCTGGCCGTCCACCAGGGCCACGTTGTTGATGCCGAAGGACTCCTCCATCGGCGTCAGCTTGTAGAGCTGCTCGAGGACGGCCTCCGGGACGAAGCCGTTCTTGATCTCGATGACCAGGCGCAGGCCGTGCGAGCGGTCCGTGAGGTCCTTGACGTCCGCGATGCCCTGCAGCTTCTTCGAGCCGACCAGGTCCTTGATCTTCGAGATGACCTTCTCGGGGCCCACGGAGAAGGGCAGTTCGGTGACGACCAGGCCCTTGCGGCGCGCGCTCACGTTCTCGACGGCCACCGTCGCGCGGATCTTGAAGGTGCCGCGCCCTGATTCGTACGCGTCCTTGACCCCGGTCAGGCCGACGATGCGGCCGCCCGTGGGCAGGTCGGGGCCCGGGACGAAACGCATCAGCGTCTCCAGGTCGGCCCCGGGGTGCTTGATCAGGTGACGGGCGGCCGCGATGACCTCGCCGAGGTTGTGCGGCGGCATGTTCGTCGCCATGCCGACGGCGATGCCCGAAGCGCCGTTCACCAGGAGGTTCGGATAGGCCGCCGGGAGGGTGACCGGTTCCTGCTCCTGGCCGTCGTAGTTCGACTCGAAGTCGACCGTGTTCTCGTCGATCGACTCCGTCATCAAGGACGTCGCGTCGGCCATCTTGCACTCGGTGTACCGCATGGCGGCCGGCGGGTCGTCGTTGCCGAGGGAGCCGAAGTTGCCGTGGCCGTCCACCAGCGGCAGGCGCATGGAGAAGGGCTGGGCCATGCGCACCAGGGCGTCGTAGATCGACGCGTCGCCGTGGGGGTGCAACTTACCCATGACCTCGCCGACGACGCGGGCGCACTTCACATAGCCGCGCTCCGGGCGCAGGCCCATCTCGCTCATCTGATAGACGATGCGCCGGTGCACCGGCTTCATGCCGTCGCGGGCGTCCGGCAGGGCGCGCGAGTAGATGACCGAATACGCGTACTCGAGGAAGGAGCCCTGCATCTCGTCGACGACGTCGATGTCGAGGATCTTCTCCTCGAACGAGTCATCGGGCGGCGGGGTCTTCGTGCTGCGGCGGGCCATCGCTGCTGCGGCTCCTTCAGGGTGTCTGCCAGGGCATCAAAGGGATCTGACGCCGACCATTGTGGACTGTCCCACTGACAACGCCGACCACGACCCGGACTTCGGGGCCGACTACGCCGAGCGCGGAGCGGGAACTTCACAGGTTGTCGGCACGCTTGCATACAGTGTCAGGACTGGCAGAATTTCCAGCTTTTCGCGATCGAAGGGACGTACATGCCCATGGGTCACACGGCCACAGCCGAGGCCGGCTCCGGCGGCCTGACAGCGACCGAGCACCGGCTGGCCAACGGCCTGCGCGTGGTGCTCTCCGAGGACCACCTGACCCCGGTCGCCGCGGTCTGCCTCTGGTACGACGTCGGTTCACGCCACGAGGTCAAGGGGCGTACGGGCCTCGCGCACCTCTTCGAGCACCTCATGTTCCAGGGTTCGAAGCAGGTGCAGGGCAACGGCCACTTCGAGCTGGTGCAGGGTGCGGGCGGTTCGCTCAACGGCACCACGAGCTTCGAGCGCACGAACTATTTCGAGACCATGCCCACACACCAGCTCGAGCTGGCCCTGTGGCTGGAAGCCGACCGCATGGGCTCGCTGCTCTCCGCGCTCGACGAAGAATCCATGGAGAACCAGCGCGACGTCGTCAAGAACGAGCGCCGCCAGCGCTACGACAACGTTCCGTACGGCACGGCCTTCGAGAAGCTGACCGCCCTCTCGTACCCCGAGGGCCACCCCTACCACCACACCCCGATCGGCTCCATGGCCGACCTGGACGCGGCGACGCTGGAGGACGCGCGGGCGTTCTTCCGTACCTACTACGCGCCCAACAACGCGGTTCTGTCGATCGTCGGCGACATCGACCCGGAGCAGACCCTCGCCTGGGTCGAGAAGTACTTCGGGTCCATCCCCTCGCACGACGGCAAGCAGCCGCCGCGCGACGGTTCGCTGCCCGACACGATCGGCAAGGAGCTGCGCGAGGTCGTCGAGGAAGAGGTCCCCGCCCGCGCCCTGATGGCCGCCTACCGCCTCCCGGAGGACGGCACGCGCGCGTGCGACGCGGCCGACCTGGCGCTGACGGTCCTCGGCAGCGGCGAGTCGTCGCGGCTCTACAACCGCCTCGTGCGCCGCGACCGCACCGCCGTGGCGGCCGGTTTCGGCCTGCTGCGGCTCGCCGGCGCCCCCTCGCTCGGCTGGCTCGACGTGAAGACGTCCGGTGACGTCGAGGTCCCCGTCATCGAGGCCGCGGTCGACGAGGAGCTCGCCCGCTTCGCGGAAGAGGGCCCCACCGAGGAGGAGATGGAGCGCGCCCAGGCACAGCTGGAGCGCGAGTGGCTCGACCGTCTCTCCACGGTGGCGGGCCGCGCGGACGAACTCTGCCGGTACGCGGTCCTGTTCGGCGACCCGCAGCTCGCCCTCACCGCCGTCGGGCGCGTCCTGGACGTCACCGCGGAAGAGGTCAGGGCGGCCGCCGCCGCGCGCCTGCGCCCCGACAACCGCGCGGTGCTCGTGTACGAGCCCATCGAGGGCGCTGCCGCCGCCGAAGCCACCGACGAGGACGAAGAGGAGGCGGCGAAGTGACCGAGGCCGCAACGATGCAGTTCCACCCGCAGCCCCAGGCGGGCGACGCACGGCCGTGGGCCTTCCCCGCGCCCGAGCGCGCCACCCTGGACAACGGCCTCACGGTGCTGCGCTGCCACCGCCCCGGCCAGCAGGTCGTCGCGGTGGAGGTCCACCTGGAGGCGCCGCTCGAAGCCGAGCCCGCCGGCCTGGACGGCGTCGCCACCATCATGGCGAGGGCCTTCAACGAAGGCACGGACAAGCACTCCGCCGAGGACTTCGCCGCCGAACTCGACCGCTGCGGCGCCACCATGGACGCGCACGCCGACCACCCCGGCGTACGCGTATCGCTCGAAGTCCCGGTCTCCCGCCTCCCGAAGGCGCTCGGTCTGCTCTCCGACGCCCTGCGCGCCCCCGCCTTCGCGGACAGCGAGATCGAGCGCCTCGTGCGCAACCGCCTTGACGAGATCCCGCACGAGGCCGCCAACCCGGGGCGTCGCGCCGCCAAGGAGCTCTCCCGGCAGCTCTTCCCGGCGACCTCGCGCATGTCGCGCCCCCGTCAGGGCACCGAGGAGACGGTGACGCCCATCGACTCGGCGGCGGTGCGCGCCTTCTACGAGAAGCACGTGCGTCCCGCCACGGCGACCGTCGTCGTCGTGGGCGACCTGACCGGTGTCGATCTGGACGCCGTGCTCGCCGACACCATCGGGGCCTGGACGGGCGGCACCGCCGAGCCGCGTCCGGTGCCCCCGGTGACCGCGGACGACACCGGGCGTGTCGTCATCGTGGACCGCCCCGGAGCCGTCCAGACGCAGCTGCTCATCGGCCGCGTGGGACCGGACCGCCACGACCGCGTGTGGCCCGCGCAGGTGCTCGGCACGTACTGCCTCGGAGGCACCCTCACCTCGCGCCTCGACCGCGTCCTGCGCGAGGAGAAGGGATACACCTACGGCGTACGGTCGTTCGCCCAGGTCCTGCGTTCCGCACCGGACGGCACCGGCGCCGCGATGCTCGCCATCAGCGGCTCCGTGGACACCGAGTCCACGGGCCCGGCGCTCGACGACCTGTGGAAGGTCCTGCGCACCCTCGCGGCCGACGGCCTCACGGACGCCGAGCGCGATGTCGCCGTGCAGAACCTGGTGGGCGTGGCCCCGCTCAAGTACGAGATGGCGGCGTCCGTCGCGGCCACCCTCGCCGACCAGGTCGAGCAGCACCTGCCGGACGACTTCCAGGCCCAGCTGTACCGCCAGTTGGCCGCGACCGGCACCGTGGAGGCCACTGCCGCCGTCGTGAGCGCCTTCCCGGTGGACCGGCTGGTGACGGTGCTGGTCGGTGACGCCGCGCAGATCGAGGAGCCCGTCAGGGCGCTCGGCATCGGTGAAGTGAGTGTGGTCACGGGCTGAGTGGCAGTCAGGACATATCGGGACCCCAGTGGCTGAGATTTACCACTGGGGTCCTCTTATGTCCGAATTGATATGGAGGTTACGTGTCTGACCTGTGGCGTGCGCTACAAAAGCTCTGATCCGTTTGTCGTTTGAAAGATGGCCCGCTTAGCGTCATCCCGGCTGTTCGTCATGCAGTACGCCGCACCCGCGGCACCGGACAGTCATCGCCGAGTCCCCGTACGGCGCGAGCCAGGGGAGCCGGGGACCCACATGTCCCCTTGGGGTGAATCGGGAACCTTGCCGTCAGGTGAGGGACTCGTAGGAGACCTTCCTGCTCCGAACCCGTCAGCTAACCCGGTAGGCGAGAAGGAAGGAAAGGATCAGCCGCTTCATGGCGTTCACCCGTGCCACCGGGAAGCACCGTCGCCCGAGCCGCCTCACGCGTACGACCGCGAACGTGGCGGGCGTCGCCGCCCTCACCACCACCGGTGTCATCGGAGGCCTGGCCGCTCCGGCGCTCGCCGCCGACGACGCGGCGGCTCTTGAGCACACCGGCCTGACCCAGGCCATCTCCGTGGGCGACTCGCTCGCCGAGAGCATCGACGCGCAGGCCGCTGCCCAGCAGCAGGCCGCCGACGACGCCGCAGCCGCCAAGAAGGCCGAAGAGGCCGCCAAGAAGAAGGCCGAAGAGGCGAAGCGCAAGGCCGAGGCCGAGGCGAAGGCCAAGGCCAAGAAGGAGCGCGAGGCCAAGGAGCGTGCCGCTCGCGAGGCCGAGCGCAAGCGCCTCAACAGCTACGTCTCCCCGATCTCCGGCTCGTACGTCTCCACGGGCTATCAGACCGGCGGCGCCATGTGGTCCTCCGGCAGCCACACCGGCGTGGACTTCCACGCGGCCTCCGGTACGTCGGTCCACGCGGTCGGCTCCGGCACCGTCGTCGAGGCCGGCTGGGGCGGCGCCTACGGCAACAACGTGGTCATCAAGATGAACGACGGCACGTACACCCAGTACGGCCACATGTCGTCCCTCGGCGTCACGGTCGGCCAGGCGGTCACTCCGGGCCAGCAGATAGGCCTCTCCGGCTCCACCGGCAACTCCAGCGGCCCGCACCTGCACTTCGAGGCCCGCACCGGCGCGGACTACGGCACGGACATCGACCCCGTCTCGTACCTCCGCTCGCACGGCGTCAACGTCTGATCCCAGCGGTCGAACGCGGACGCACGAGCGTCACTGATTCACCGAAAGCCCCGGCTCGTCGAGCCGGGGCTTTCGCCGTTCCCGCATCTCCTCTGGCCAAAAGTATCCCTGGATTTCAGCCTGCCGTCGGAAATTCGGCCGCCCTGCAATAGAGTCGCAGAACAGGCGTCGATCGACCGCGTTTCGCGGGGATTAAGGCGGAGGTCAGTCATGCGCATTCCCGCGCACTCGGTATGCACGGCAATCCGGGACGACATCGTCTCCGGTGTCTACGAACGGGGCGGCCGGCTCACCGAGGAACTGCTCGCGCGCCGCTACGGAGTCTCCCGTGTCCCGGTGCGCGAAGCCCTGCGCACCCTCGAGGCAGAGGGCTTCGTCGTCACACGCCGGCACGCGGGCGCGTGCGTCGCGGAGCCGACCGCGCAGGAGGCCGCCGACCTCCTCGAGATCCGCGCGCTCCTGGAGCCTCTGGGCGCCGCTCGCGCCGCCCATCGCCGCACGGAGGCGCACCTGAAGGTCCTGCGCGGTCTCGTCAGGCTCGGTCAGGAGCGGGCGAGGCGGGGACACAGCGAGGATCTGCGCTCCCTGGGCGGCTGGTTCCACGAGACGCTCGCCCAGGCTTCCGGCAGCCCGGGCCTCACGGCCTTGCTCACCCAGCTCCGGCACAAGATCGCCTGGATGTACGTGGTCGAGGCGTCTGCCGCTCCCGCCGAGGCCTGGGCCGAGTACGCCGCGATCGTCGACGCGGTGACGCGCGGGGACGCGGAGCGCGCCAGGTCGCTCACCGCGGCCCACACGGAGCGGACGACGGCCGCGCATCGTGTGAGGGATTCGCAACATGTCGTAAACACGGTGGGCCTGCGGCATTAACAGAGGCGCCGTATACAAAGAAGTGCTATTCGGAGGGGGCGAATTCCTGCTGCCCGAATTCAGCTTCCGATGCCCTGCGCCGGTATTCGGTCAATGGGCACAGTCGATGAGCGCAGCCAATGGGTACGGTCAATGCGTGCGGTCAAGCGTGTGGTCAATGGGCATGGAAAAGCCGTAGGGCCCGCCCCCATTTCGGGGGAGGGCCCTACGGCGTATGAGTCTCAGCCTTTGTCAGACGGTCTCGGGGAGTTCCTCGAGGCCGTCCGCGACCAGCTTCGCCAGACGGTCGAGGGCGGCGTCCGCACCCTCGGCGTCGGAGGCGAGCACGATCTCCTCGCCGCCCTGCGCGCCCAGACCGAGCACCGCGAGCATGGAGGCGGCGTTCACGGGGTTGCCGTCAGCCTTGGCGATCGTCACGGGGACGCCGGCGGCGGTGGCCGCGCGGACGAAGATGGAGGCGGGTCGGGCGTGAAGGCCCTCGGCCCAGCCGACGTTGACGCGGCGCTCAGCCATGTGTTGCTGCCCTTCCAGGTGTCTCACACTTGTCTAGACCAGTGTCTCATGCCGTCACGAGTGCTCCGCCGGGCCGCAGGTCCATACGGTGCCGGCCGATGGTCCGGCTCCGTCGACCGTACGTCCTCGCGCCCCGGGCCCTCGTCCCGCTGTTCGACGTCTCCTAGCCTGCCCCGGCCAAGGCGGCCCCGCGACCCGTACCCTGGGCCCATGCAGACCCCGTCGGACCGGCACGCATACCCCTCCCACTGGGAAGCCGATGTCGTCCTGCGTGACGGAGGCACCGCCCGGATCAGGCCGATCACGGCCGAGGACGCGGACCGCCTGGTCAGCTTCTACGAACAGGTCTCGGACGAGTCGAAGTACTACCGCTTCTTCGCGCCCTACCCCCGTCTGTCCGCCAAGGACGTGCACCGCTTCACCCATCACGACCAGGTGGACCGGGTGGGTCTCGCGGCCACCGTGGGCGGTGAGTTCATCGCCACCGTGCGCTTCGACCGCATCGACGAGCGCGGCATGTCCGCCAGCGCGCCCGCCGACGAGGCCGAGGTCGCCTTCCTCGTGCAGGACGCCCATCAGGGCAGGGGGGTCGCCTCCACCCTGCTCGAACACATCGCCGCCGTCGCCAGGGAGCGCGGCATCCGCCGCTTCGCCGCCGAGGTGCTGCCCGCGAACACCAAGATGATCAAGGTGTTCACGGATGCGGGCTACCAGCAGAAGCGCAGCTTCGAGGACGGCGTCGTACGGCTCGAATTCGATCTGGAACCGACCGACCGCTCCCTCGCCGTGCAGCGCGCCCGTGAGCAGCGGGCCGAGGCGCGGTCGGTGCAGCGGCTGCTCACGCCGAAGTCGGTCGCGGTCATCGGCGTCGGACGCACGCCGGGCGGCGTGGGGCGCAGCGTCCTGCGGAACCTGCGCGAGGCGGGCTTCACGGGGCGGCTGTACGCGGTGAACGGCGCGTTCGAGAAAGGCACCGAGGTCGACGGGGTGCCCGCGTACCGCTCTGTGCGGGACATCGAAGAGACGGTCGAGCTCGCCGTCGTCACCGTGCCCGCCGAGCGGGTGCCGCAGGCCGTCGACGAGTGCGGCGAGCGTGGGGTGCTCGGACTCGTCGTGATCTCCGCCGGATACGCGGAGAGCGGCCCCGAAGGGCGGGAGCGGCAGCGCGAACTGGTGCGCCAGGCGCGGTCGTACGGCACGCGCATCCTCGGCCCGAACGCCTTCGGGGTCATCAATACGTCGCCGGACGTACGCCTCAACGCCTCGCTGGCCCCGCATCCTCCCGAGCGCGGCAGGATCGGCCTCTTCACGCAGTCCGGTGCGATCGGCATCGCGCTCCTCTCCGGGCTGCACCGGCGTGGTGCGGGCCTGTCGACCTTCGTGAGCGCGGGCAATCGCGCGGATGTGTCGGGCAACGACGTCCTCCAGTACTGGTACGAGGACCCGGACACCGATGTCGCCCTGATGTACCTCGAATCCATCGGCAACCCGCGCAAGTTCACCCGGCTCGCCCGGCGCGCGGCCACGGCCAAGCCGCTGGTCGTGGTGCAGGGGGCGAAGCACAGCGGAATCGCGCCCACGGGCCACGCCGTGCAGGCCACGCGGCTTCCGTATGCCACGGTGTCGGCGCTGCTCCGCCAGGCGGGAGTCATCCGGGTCGACACCGTGACGGAGATGGTGGACGCGGGGCTGCTGCTCGCGGGGCAGCCGTTGCCCTCCGGGCCGCGGGTGGCGATCCTCGGCAACTCCGAATCGCTCGGGCTGCTCACGTTCGACGCGTGTGTCGCCGACGGGCTCCGGCCGCTGCCGCCGGTGGATCTGACCACGGGTGCCACTCCCGCGGACTTCCGCGTGGCGCTCGCCGACGCGCTGTCGGACGACGCCTGCGATGCCGTGATCGTCACCGCCATCCCCTGGGTGGGCGAGGACGGGGCCACCACCACCGCCCCCGAGGGGGAGGAGCTTGCCGCTGCGTTGCGGGCGGCTTCTGCCGGGTGCCCGGCGAAGCCGGTAGCCGTGGTCCACGTGGAACTCGGCGGCCTCGCCGAAGCGTTGGCTGCCGCCAGCCGGACCCGGCCTGACGCCGCTGCCCGGGTTTCCTCCGCACCCGGCAGCGAGCGCTGTGCCCACCCGCCCCGCCCCGCGGAACGCCCGCCCACGGCAACGACGGCTGCGGAGAGCGCCCCCGAAGCCTCCGGCCCGGCCCAGCCGCACCGAATCCCCGCCTACCCCGCCGCCGAACGCGCCGTCCGGGCCCTCGCCGAAGCCGTGAAGTACGCCCAGTGGCGGCGCGAGGCCAAGGAACCCGGCAAGGTCCACGAGTACGAGGACATCGACGAGAGCGGCACCGCCCGGCGGATCGACGAGCTGCTCGCCGCGCAGGACGACCCGCGCGGCGCCACCCTCGCCCAGGACGACGCCCGCGAACTGCTCGGGCGGTACGGCATCGACGTACGGGACGCCCGGCCCGCGCCCGACCCGGACGCGGCCGTGGCCGCCGCCCGCGCGCTCGGCTACCCCGTGGCCCTCAAGACCACGGCCCCGCACCTGCGCCACCGCGCCGACCTCGGCGGCGTGCGGCTCGACCTGGCGGACGAGGAACAACTGCGCCGGGCCTACGAAGATTTGACCCGCGCCTTCGGCAGGCCCGCCGAGCTGCGGCCCGTCGTGCAGGCGATGGCGCCCCGCGGCGTCGACACCGTCGTCCGGGCGGTCATCGACCCGGCGGCCGGAGCGGTGCTCTCGTTCGGGCTCGCCGGCGCCGCGTCCGAGCTGCTCGGCGACACCGGGCACCGCCTCGTCCCGGTCACCGAGCGCGACGCGGGTTCCCTGGTCAGGTCCATCCGGACCGCCCCGCTCCTCTTCGGCTGGCGCGGTTCGGCGCCGGTCGACACCCCGGCACTCGAAGAGCTGCTCCAGCGGGTCTCGCGCCTCGTCGACGATCACCCCGAGGTGGTCGCCGTGTCCCTGGAGCCCGTGGTCGTCGCCCAGCGCGGCCTTTCCGTGCTCGGCGCCTCCGTGCGGCTCGCGCCCCCGCCGGCCCGCGGCGACCTCGGCCCGCGGTCGCTGCCCGGGTACTGAGGCGGCCAGTGGGGCACCGTGCGCCCTCCGTCGGGTCGTAGGATGGACGGCATGGCAAAGACCGGTACGACGACCCAGGGGCTGCGCGCGGCGATCGAGCGCAGCGGCTACTACCCGGCCCTCGTGGCCGAGGCGGTGGAGGCCGCGATCGGCGGCGAACCCATCGGGTCCTACCTGGTCCACCAGGAGACCACGTTCGACGCGAACGAAGTGCGCCGGCACGTGACGGTCCTCGTCCTGACGGGCACGCGCTTCATCGTCAGCCACACCGACGAGCAGGCCGCGGACAGCACCTCCCCGACGCCGTACGCGACGACCTCCACGGAGTCCGTGAAAATCGGCCGGATCTCGTCCGTGGTCGTCAGCCGCGTCGTCGCCAACCCCGAGAAGTACGTGCCGGGCTCGCTGCCCCGCGAGGTCGTCCTGACCATCGGCTGGGGCGCCGTGTCGCGCATCGACCTGGAGCCCGCCGCCTGCGGCGACCCCAACTGCGAGGCGGACCACGGCTACACCGGCAGCTCCACCGCCGACGACCTCAGCCTCCGCGTCAGCGAGGCGGGCGACGGACCGGACACGGTGCGCCAGACCCTGGCCTTCGCCCAGGCGCTGTCCGAGGCGACCGCGGACACCGCCCGCTGATGTCCCTGCCCGCCTGGGACGACGTACAGCCGCTCGCCCTCGACTCCGCCCCCCTGCCCGAGTACGGCGTGGGCTCGCTCGCCGACCTGTTGCCCACGCTCGTCTCCCACCAGGGTGTCGAGGGCTTCACGCCCGTCATCCCGGAACTCGCCCCGGCCGACCGGAACTGCGTCTTCCTGATCGACGGCCTCGGCTGGCAGCAACTGCGTGCCCACCCGGACGAGGCGCCCTTCCTGACCTCGCTCATCGGTTCGTCGCGCGGCGGCACGGGCCGCCCGATCACCGCGGGCTTCCCCGCCACCACCGCGACCTCCCTGGCCTCGGTCGGCACGGGCCTGCCGCCCGCGTCGCACGGCCTGCCGGGCTACACCGTGCGCAACCCCGCCACCGGCGAGCTGATGAACCAGCTCCGCTGGAACCCGTGGACGGACCCGCGCAAGTGGCAGCCGTACCCCACCGTCTTCCAGCAGGCCCACGCGGCGGGCGTGCACACCGCACAGGTGTCGTCCCCGACCTTCGAGAACACGCCGCTCACCAAGATCGCGCTGAGCGGCGGCAGCTTCCGCGGCCGGCTCTCCGGCGAGGACCGCATGGACCTCGCGGCCGAGCAACTGGGTGCGGGCGACCGCTCGCTGGTCTACACGTACTACGCGGAGGTCGACGGCAAGGGGCACCGCTTCGGCGTCGACTCCGACGCCTGGCGCGGCCAGCTGATGTACGTCGACCGTCTGGTCCAGCGCCTCGCCGAGCAACTCCCGCCGCGCAGCGCCCTGTACGTGACCGCCGACCACGGCATGCTCGACATCCCCTTCGACGAGCAGTCCCGCATCGACTTCGACGAGGACTGGGAGCTGCGCGCCGGAGTCGCCCTCCTCGGCGGCGAGGGCCGCGCCCGCCATGTGTACGCGGTCCCGGGTGCCGAGAACGACGTCCTGACCGTCTGGCGCGAGGTGCTCGGCGAGCAGTTCTGGGTGGCGAGCCGGGACGAGGCCATCGCGGCGGGCTGGTTCGGCCCGCCCGGCGCCATGGACGAGCGGGTGTACGGACGCATCGGCGACGTCATCGCGGCGGCCCACGACGACGTGGCGATCATCGCCTCCGAGAAGGAACCGAAGGAATCGGCCCTGGTCGGCATGCACGGCTCCATGACCCCCGTCGAGCAGCTCGTGCCGCTCATCGAAGTACGCTCCTGATCAGACCGCCGACCCGCACCGCCCCCGCACGCCCCGAAAGGCCGCAACTCCCCATGCCCGAGCTGGTGTTCTTCTCCGGAACGATGGACTGCGGAAAGAGCACCCTGGCTCTGCAGATCGAGCACAACCGATCGGCCCGCGGCCTGAAGGGGATGATCTTCACCCGTGACGACCGCGCCGGCGAGGGCAAGCTCTCCTCGCGGCTCGGCCTCGTCACGGACGCCATCGAGGCCGCGGACGGCTTTGACTTCTACGCCCACCTCGTCGACCACCTCTCCCAGGGCGGCCGCGCGGACTACGTGATCGCGGACGAGGCGCAGTTCCTCGCCCCCGGCCAGATCGACCAGCTGGCGCGCGTCGTCGACGACCTGGGCCTCGACGTCTTCGCCTTCGGCATCACCACCGACTTCCGCTCCAAGCTCTTCCCCGGCTCGCAGCGACTGGTCGAAATCGCCGACCGCGTCGAGGTGTTGCAGGTCGAGGCGCTGTGCTGGTGCGGCGCCCGCGCCACCCACAACGCCCGCACCATAGGCGGTGCGATGGTCGTCGAAGGCGCGCAGGTCGTCATCGGCGACGTCGACCACGCGGCGGACGAGGTGGGCTACGAGGTGCTGTGCCGCCGCCACCACAGGCGCCGGATGACGGCGGCGACCTCGCGCGCGGGCGCCCTGTCGCCGGACGTGCTGCCGGTCGACACGTCCGCGCGCGTCTGAGTCAGCTCTCCGAGCGCACGAGTGTGAAGACCGCCCCCTCCGGGTCGGCGACCGTGGCCTCCTGGCCGTGGGCGCCTGCGTGCGGGGGCCTGATGACGTGGCCGCCGAGTTCCACGACCCGCTCCACCGACTCGTCCACGTCGGCGACCTCGAAGTACGTCATCCAGTGCGCGCCCCGGTCCCGCGGCAGCGCCTGGCCCACGCCGTGCACCGAGGCCACCGGGCGGCCCTCGACCTGCAGCGTCACGTAGTCGAAGTCGGCCGAGACGACCGCCTCTTCGGTATATCCGAAGACCGCTTGATAGAACTTGACGACGCCCGCCGTCTCCTGCGTGACCAGTTCGTTCCAGGCCGGGGCCCCGGGCTCCCCGCCGAGCGCGGCGCCCACATGCTCCGCCGCCTGCCAGATCCCGAACACCGCGCCCGCGGGGTCCACCGCGATGGCCATCCGCCCGGCCGCGCCCGCGTCCAGCGGTCCGACGCCGATCGTGCCGCAGCAGTGCCGTACGGCCTCGGCCGTGGCGTTCACGTCGTCCGACGCCAGGTACGGCGTCCAGGCGATCGGCAGGTGGTGGTCGGGCGGCAGCTGACCGATCCCGGCGACCTCGTGGCCGTCGAGCAGCGCCCGTACGTAGGGCCCGAGCTGCTCCGGCCCCGGCCGGAACTCCCAGCCGAACAAGGCTCCGTAGAACTCCTGGGTCGTGGCCAGGCCATGCGCCATCAGACTCACCCAGGTGGGTGTGCCGGGCGCGCGGCGGACGGCCCCCGAGCCGTCATGCCGGCCCGTCGACCCCCGTGCCTCCGTCATCGTCACTCTCTCCTCGGCCCTTCAGGTGGCCGCTCGGCTCCGCATTTCGCATGCACGTACCTGTGTCGCGCCCTGGCCCGCCCGTGCAGATGCTCGCACCACCTGTGACGCCCCGCGCCCCGGCCGCGCCGCTTGTTCCGGCTCCGCCCCAGAGGATGCCCGGTTTGCCGTTCCTCATCCGTAAACGCGCGGTTGCTCTGTGGTGTCGTTCGGCAGTACACGGTGTGCCCGCTTCCATACGCCGCGTGTTCGGCGGTCGTACGGCGGAGCAGGGTAGCCGGACCTGGCCGATGCGGCCACCCCGTGCGCAAGGATGGGGCCCATGAATGCCATCATCTCCGCATCCGAACTCGCGAGCGACCTGGCGGGCGAGAACCCGCCAGTGCTCCTGGACATCCGCTGGCAGCTGAGCACCGCCAAGGCGGCGGGTGCCCCCGCCTTCGACGGCCGGGCCGAGTACGAGAAGGGGCACATCCCGGGCGCCGTCTTCGTCGACCTGGACGCCGATCTCGCGGGGCCGGCCGGCTCGGGCGGACGGCATCCGCTGCCGGACGTGCGGCACTTCGGAGCGGTGATGCGGGCGGCCGGGGTCTCGGCCGACCGGGACGTGATCGTGTACGACGGCGGGCAGGGCTGGGCCGCCGCACGCGCCTGGTGGCTGTTGCGCTGGACGGGTCACCCCTCCGTGCGGGTGCTCGACGGCGGGCTCGCCGCGTGGGGCGGCCGGCTGGAGTCCGGGGACGAGCGCCCGGCGGCCCCGGGGTCGTTCGCCCCCGAGACGAACACCACCGACCTCCTAGACGCCGACGCCGCGGCGGCCCTCGCCCGCTCCGGGCTGCTCCTGGACGCCCGCGCGGCCGAGCGCTACCGCGGTGACGTGGAGCCGATCGACCGGGTCGGCGGTCACATCCCGGGCGCGGTGTCCGCGCCGACCACGGAGAACGTCACGGCCGACGGCACTTTCAAGCCGGCCGCCGACCTCGCGGACCGCTTCAACTCCCTGGGCGCGTCCGACACTTCCGAGGTCGGCGTCTACTGCGGCTCAGGGGTGTCCGGCGCCCACGAGGTGCTCGCCCTCGCGGTGGCGGGCATCCCGGCGTCGCTGTACGTCGGCTCGTGGTCGGAGTGGTCATCGGACGAGTCCCGCCCGGTGGCCAAGGGCCCGGACCCGCAGTAGCCGAGGCACGTCAGGGGCCCCGCACCTGCACGGTGCGGGGCCCCTGACGGCTTACGACGCCTTGCTACTCCTGCTTCTTGCGGCGCGTGCCGAAGACGATCTCGTCCCAACTGGGCACTGCCGCGCGTCGGCCCGGACGGACGCCGTCCGCCTCCGCCTGGCGGTCGGTGGTGCCGGTCAGGCGGTCGCGGTGGCTGGCCACCGAGCGCGGCATCAGGACGTCCGCGTACGCGGCGCCCGCGCCGGCCGATGCCGCGGGGGGCTCCTCCGCGTCCGGGTCCTGCTCGGGCTCCTCCGCGGGCGGGAGATCAGTCGCCGGGAGCGCGGGGCGCTCCGGCACGATCATGTCGCCGCGGAAGCTCGGCACCGCCTCCAGGAGGCTGGTGAGCGAGTCCCGCTCCGACTCCGACACGGCGGCGGTCGCGGCGGTCGACGTGCCCTCCTCCGCAGGTTCCGGAGGCAGCGGCACGCCGGGACGCTCCAACTGCCGGTCCAGGGCGCGGTCCAGCGGCCGGTCGAGCGAGGGCCGGTCACGGGGCAGCCGTGCGATGCGCGGCACGAACGGGAAGCTGGGCTCGGGCGCGGCGATGTCGTCCGTCTCGCCGATCAGCGAACGCGCCTCGTCGTCCACGGCCTGTACAAGCCGCCGCGGCGGGTCGTACGTCCAGCTCGCGGAGTGCGGTTCGGTCGCGACGCGGTAGACGAGCAGGACCTCCCAGGTGCCGTCGTCGCGGCGCCAGGAGTCCCACTGGACGGTTTCCTTGTCGGCGCCGCGCAGGAGCAGACGCTCCGAGACGGCCTCGCCGAGCTGGGGTCCGGTGTTCTCGCCGGGACGGCGCACGGGAGTCTTGCGGGCCCGCTCAGCCATGAAGGCGCGCTCGGCGAGCACGGGTCCCTCGAAGCGGCGGACGCGGTCGACGGGGATTCCGGCGAGCGAGGCGACTTCCTCCGCGCTGGCACCGGCACGTATACGCGCCTGGATGTCGCGGGGACGGAGGTGGCTCTCCACCTCGATCTCGATCTGGCCGAGACGCGGACGGTCACCGCGCACCGCGGCGCGCAGTCGCTCGTCGATCGGAAGCGTGTACTCCGTGCTGTCCGCAGCCTTCAGCACCAGCCGTGTGCCGTCGTTGCTGACGGCCACGACACGCAGTTCGGGCATGGGGACCTCCCGGGTGGTGCCTGCCGACGTCACGTGCGTCGCTGCTTCCGCTAGTCGAGTGTGGCCTGCCCGGGTGCAGCCTGCCACAACCTTGCCGAGTTGCCCGGCGTGTCGGGCATGGGCCCAAGGTCGCCGTTATGGCACGGTTACCTCTTCGCAACTCTCAGTGACCAATTTGGTCACCCTGTGCAGCGAGCCCCCTCCCGGCGGACCTGGCAGGCCCCGGGCACCCAGGTGGGAGACCGGACCCAGGGCTCGCAACAGTACTCCATTCGGGCCATGCGGGTGGTCCGCCGCGCCGCCGAAGTTCTCACGGGGGACGGGAGTTGGCGCCTCTTGATACCCGGGCAGGGTGGTGCACGAGTGGCACACTTCACGGAATCTCCAAAAGCGGAACTATCCACTTCACCCATACGTCCCTTTCTCGTGCAGTCAGTCGAGAAAGGCAGGCAAGGGTCGGAGATGCGTGAAAAGCCGGATTCCGGCAAGGAGTCGAAGGACCGGACGGAGCCGACGGACTCGGGGGAGACGAAGCGGCGTCTCGATCTGAGCGTGCCGCAGGTGGCGGGAAGCGCCGTGGCGGCTGTCGTGGCGGCGAAGCTCGCGTCGAGCTTCGGTGTCTACGGCACGATCCTCGGCGCCGGCGTGGTGAGTGCCGTCGCGACCTGCGGCGGCACGATCTTCCAGCACTTCTTCAGCCGCACGGGCGAGCAGATACGTGACGTCACGGTGCAGGCCAAGCCAAGGGCTCGGCAGGTCCCGCTGACCGACGGCTCGGGAGCGCCGGTGGCGGAGACGTTCAGAGCGGCGGCCCACACGGGTGCGGCAGCGCGCACCGGGGCGGGGCCCGTGACGACGACATGGGGGAGGACGGTCGAGCCGGACGCCGCTTCGGTGCCGCCTTCCGCGGGTGACGTGGACGCGGACCGCACGACCGTGCTTCCCGCCACCACCGCCGTTGACGCGGATCGCACGAACGTGCTCCCGCTGGTGGACGCCGACACGGACCGCACGACACTGCTGCCCGCGGTGGACACCGGAGCCGACGCCGAGAAGACGCAAGTGCTCGGTTCGGTCGACGCCACACAGCTCGTGCCCCGGGACGACGCGACGCGCGTCCTGCGACAGGCGGCGCCGCCCGCGCCACAGGAACCGGCGGCACCACCGCTTCCCTCCGACGAGTTCACCCACGGCACCACGCACCGCACACAGGTCCGCAGCTGGAAGCGGCCGTTGATCGCGGCCGCGGTGGTCTTCGGTGTTGCCATGGCCGGCATCACGACGTACGAGATCGTCTCCGGCGAGGACTT
Organism: Streptomyces sp. NPDC002853; assembly: GCF_053591915.1. Lineage (NCBI taxonomy): Bacteria > Bacillati > Actinomycetota > Actinomycetes > Kitasatosporales > Streptomycetaceae > Streptomyces > Streptomyces sp. NPDC002853. The sequence goes on from NZ_JBSFUS010000006.1 coordinate 133,138, forward strand.
CAGCGGGGGCCACGGCACCACGATCGGCAACGGCTTCTCGGGCCGGAACAGCTCGCCGAACCAGCAGCCCACCCCCTCGACCGATCCCTCCGGGCAGCCGTCCGACGGCGCTTCCACGGGCACGGACGACGGTTCGCAGCAGGACGGCGACGCGTCGCAGGACCCGGAAGGGACGAACTCGCAGGCGCCGGACAACGGCAACGACTCGGGCTCCGGCTCGAAGGACGACCCCGACAAGGGATCGGGCTCCGGCACGGACTCCGGGGACGACGACGGCTCGAAGACGGACCCGACCCCGACGCCGACCCCCACCCCGACTCCGACGCCGACCCCGTCGAGCGGTGACGACACCGACGGCGGAAGCGACGTCCAGCGGGGAGAGACCGCCACTCCGTAGCCGGCCCTCCCCGTGGGCGGCGGTCCTCAGTCGCCCAGGACGCGCCGCAAGTAGTCGTTGCCGAACATGCGCTCCGGGTCGAGGCGGTCACGCAAGGCCGTGAACTCGGCGAAGCGCGGGTAGGCCTGCGCGAAGTAGTCGGCGCCGCGGGTGTGGATCTTGCCCCAGTGGGGCCGCCCCTCGTGCGCGGTGAAGATCCGCTCCGCTGCGGTGAAGTACGCCTGGTAGGGCGTGCCCCGGTACATGTGGACGGCGATGTACGCGCTCTCCCGGCCCGAGGCCGTGGAGAGCGCGATGTCGTCCGCGGGGGCCGTACGGACCTCCACGGGGAAGCTGATCCGCAGATTCGAGCGCTCCACCATCGTCTTCAGCTCACGCAGCGTCTCCACGAGGGCCGCCCGCGGAACGGCGTACTCCATCTCCACGAAGCGCACGCGGCGCGGGCTTGTGAAGACCTTGTAGGGGATGTCCGTGTAGGTGCGGGCGGAGAGTGCCTTGCTGGAGATCTTGGCGATGCCCGGGATGGTCGCGGGGACGGCCCTGCCGATCGTGTTGACCACCTGGAAGAGGCCGTTGGAGAGAATCTCGTCCTCTACGAAGGCGCTGACTTTGCCGGGCGGGGCGGCGGGGCCCAGGCTGCGGTTGTTGCGCTTGGTGGTGCAGTTGCCGGTGTGCGGGAACCAGTAGAACTCGAAGTGTTCGTTCTCCGCGTTCAGCGCGTCGAACTCGCCGGTGACCCTGTCGAAGGTCATGGGCTCCTCACGGGCGGTGAGGAAGAAGACGGGCTCCACGGCGAAGGTGATCGCGCTGATCACGCCGAGAGCGCCGAGGCCGATCCTGGCCGCCGCGAAGACCTCGGCGTTCTCCTTCTCGGAGCAGATGAGGACCGTCCCGTCCGCGGTGACCAGCTCAAGTGCCTTGATCTGGGCGGAGATGGAGGCCGAGTCGCGGCCCGTGCCGTGCGTGCCGGTGCTTGTCGCGCCGGAGACGGTCTGCTCCATGATGTCGCCCATGTTCGTGAGCGACAGGCCCTCGCGGGCGAGCGCCGCGTTCAGGCGCTTGAGCGGAGTGCCCGCTTCCACCGTGACGGTGCCGGCCTCGCGGTCGATCTTCCGGATGCCGGTGAGGAGTTCGGGGCGTATCAGGAGACCGTCGGTCGCCGCGGTCGCCGTGAAGGAGTGGCCGGTGCCGACCGGCTTCGCCCTGAGGCCGTCCTCCCTGGCCGCACGGAGCGCGGCCGAGAGCTCGTCGACCGACGCGGGGGTGACCTCCCTGGCCGGGCGTGCGGTGACGTTGCCTGCCCAGTTACGCCACGGTCCTGTGCTCTTCCCGCTGCCCGTGCCCGTTGCCGTGCTCATGGGTCCCTCCCCGTTGCGGAACCGGCGTTCTCAGCCGGCGATACCCAAGGAACCCGACCGCCACCGCGACGACCCCGGAAAGCCCGGGGACCGCGTACCCGGCGTCCGATCCGGCCGCGTCGATGACCCAGCCGGCCGCGGAGGAGCCGAGCGCGACGCCGACCGCGAGTCCGGTGCTCACCCAGGTCATGCCCTCGGTCAGCTTCGCGCGTGGTACGTGCTGTTCGACGAGGGCCATCGTCGTGATCATGGTCGGCGCTATGGAGAGGCCCGCGATGAACAACGCCACGGCCAGAAACGGAAGGTTCCCGACCAATTGAAGCGGGATCATACTCACGGCCGTCGTACAGACGCCCAGCAGCCACCTCGGGGCGGGAGCGCCCTTGAAGTGCACGAGCCCGAAGGCCGCTCCGGCCAGACAGGAGCCAAGGGCGTACACCGCGAGAGCCAGGCTCGCCATCGCCTTGTGGCCGAGGTCCTCGGCGTACGCGACGGTCACCACGTCGATGGACCCGAAGATCGCGCCGGTCGCCACGAAGGTCGCGACCAGGACCTGCAGCCCGCCGGAGCGCAGCGCCGATTCCTTCGTGTGGTGTTCGCGGCCGTGCGGCACGGGCTCGGTGGCCCGCTGGGCCGTCAGCCAGAAGACGCCCACGGCCAGGAAGACCCCGGCGAGGAGCGGCCCGGCCTCCGGGAACCACACCGTGGAGAGGCCGATCGAGATGATCGGCCCGAAGATGAAGCAGACCTCGTCCACCACGGACTCGAAGGAGTACGCGGTGTGCAGCTGCGGGGTGTCCCGGTAGAGCACCGCCCAGCGCGCCCTGATCATCGAGCCCACGCTCGGCACGCAGCCGACGAGCGCGGCGAAGGCGAAGAGCGTCCAGTCCGGCAGCTCGTACTTCGCGCAGACCAGCAGTCCGGCGACCGCCGCCAGGGACGCCAGGGTCGCGGGCCGCAGCACCCGGCGCTGGCCGTACCGGTCGACCAGACGGGAGATCTGCGGGCCGATCGCGGCGGCCGAGAGCGCCACGGTCGCGGAGAGCGCGCCCGCGAGTCCGTACCGCCCGGTGAGCTGGGACACCATCGTCACGATGCCGATGCCCATCATCGAAAGCGGCATCCGTCCGAGGAAGCCCGCCGTCGAGAACCCCTTGGTGCCGGGGGCGGCGAAGATGGCGCGGTAGGGGCTGGGCACGTGCGACTCCGCTGAGGCGCCGGAGCGGTCGTGCACGGATGTGCGCGCGGGCCCCGGTAAGGCGTAAAGATGGCCAATACAGCTTACGGTTCCGACAGGGCCGGACGCACCATGATTTTCCGGCTGTCAGTGGCGGGTGGCAGGATCGGATACATGTCCGATGCGCTCGATGCCTCTCCCTATGACGCCCTGCTGCTGCTCTCGTTCGGCGGCCCCGAAGGGCCAGACGACGTGGTCCCGTTCCTGGAGAACGTGACGCGGGGCCGCGGCATCCCCAAGGAGCGGCTCAAGGAGGTGGGGCAGCACTACTTCCTGTTCGGCGGCATCAGCCCGATCAACGACCAGAACCGCGCCCTCCTTGACGCGCTGCGCAAGGACTTCGCCGATCACGGGCTCGACCTGCCGGTCTACTGGGGCAACCGCAACTGGGCGCCCTATCTGACCGACACCCTGCGCGAGCTCGTCCAGGACGGCCACCGGCGCGTGCTCGTCCTCGCCACCAGCGCGTACGCCTCGTACTCGGGCTGCCGCCAGTATCGGGAGAACCTGGCCGACTCCCTGGCCGTGCTCGCCTCCGAGGGCCTTGACGTGCCGCGCGTCGACAAGCTGCGGCACTACTTCAACCACCCCGGCTTCGTCCGCCCCATGATCGACGGGGTCCTGAAGTCCCTGGCAGACCTCCCCGAAGACGTGCGGGAAGGGGCGCACCTCGCCTTCACGACGCACTCCATCCCGACGGCGGCCGCCGACACCTCCGGCCGCGTCGAGGACCACGGGGACGGCGGCGCGTACGTCGCGGAGCACCTGGACGTGGCCCGCCTCATCGCCGACGCGGTGCGCGAGGAGACCGGCGTCGAGCACCCCTGGGAGCTCGTCTACCAGTCGCGCAGCGGCGCCCCCCACATCCCGTGGCTCGAGCCCGACATCTGCGATCACCTGGAGGAGCGCCGGGACGCGGGCGCGCCCGCCGTGGTCATGGTCCCGATCGGTTTCGTGTCGGACCACATGGAGGTGCTGTACGACCTCGACACCGAGGCCGAGGCGAAGGCCGCGGAGCTGGGCCTGCCCGTCCGCCGCTCGGCCACGGTGGGCGCCGATCCGCGGTTCGCCGCCGCGGTCCGTGAGCTGGTCCTCGAGCGCTCCGCCGCCGAGAGCGGCCGCGAGGTCGCGCCCTGCGCCCTGGGCGCGCTCGGCGCGAGCCACGACCTCTGCCCGGTGGGCTGCTGCCCGGCGCGCGCCCCGAAGCCGGCCGCAGCCGGCGCCGACAGCCCGTACGCGTAAGGACGCCGACGTGACCGACCTCAAGGCAGAACTCCTCGGCGTCGCCCTGGAGGCCGCGCACCGCGCGGGAGCATTCCTGCGCGACGGACGCCCGGACGACCTGGGCGTGGCCGCCACCAAGACCAGTGCGGTCGATGTCGTCACCGAGATGGACATCGCGTCCGAGAAGCTGATCACCGACTTCCTCGCCGAGCGCAGGCCCGACGACGGGGTGCTGGGCGAGGAGGGCGCGAGCTCCGAGGGCAGCAGCGGCGTCCAGTGGGTGATCGACCCGATCGACGGCACCGTCAACTACCTGTACGGCCGCCCCGATTGGTCGGTGTCCATCGCGGCCCGCAAGGACGGCGAGACGCTGGTCGGCGTGGTGCACGCCCCGATGCGCGGGGAGACCTACCGAGCCGTCCTCGGAGAGGGCGCCTTCGTCAACGACAAGCCCGCGCGCACCCGCCCCGCGCCCCCGTTCGCACAGGCCCTCGTCGGCACCGGGTTCGGTTACGTCGCCGAGCGCCGCGCCCGGCAGGCCGAGGTGGCCCGGCAGCTGATCCCGCTGGTCCGTGACATCCGCCGGGGCGGCTCGGCGGCCATCGACCTCTGCGACGTCGCGCTCGGCCGCCTGGACGCGTACTACGAGCGCGGGCTCAACCCCTGGGACTTCGAGGCCGGAGACCTCGTCGCGCAGGAAGCGGGCGCCCTGACCGGTGGACGCCCCGGAGAGCCCCCCACGGGCGAGCTGACCATCGCGGCCCCGCCCGGCCTCTTCGAGGACCTGCAGGGCCGCCTTGAGGAGCTCGGCGCCTGGCACGACTGACCCGCCGCACGGACCGGCACGCAGAAGGGCCCCGGCATCTCGTCCACGGATGCCGGGGCCCTTGTGCGTGCGATGGATCAGGCGTGCAGCACGCCGACCTCCACGCCGTGCTCGGCGGCCAGACGGTGGAGATCCTCGAGCTCGGCCTGCTCGACCTCGGCAAGGAAGTCGTCGCCCGTCTCACGGGCCTTCGTGAGGTCGGATTCCGTGGCCTTTATGCGCTGCAGCAGTCCTGCGGTAAAAGCGTCCATGGTTGCGCCCCCTCGGCTGGGTCGTGGGTCGATGGCACGGGGGTGTGCCCTCAAGAAGGGGCGATCACGTCTCAAGCCGCCCTGGAGGAAGCGGTTCGTGGCGCGCCACATACAAAGCGTGATCGCGGGGTGTGAGGTCGTCCTCCCCTCGCTCCCTCTCACGGAAACCTCAACCCTCGGAGAAAATCCCGCATTCCCGGGCCAGGACACCGCCTTACAGCCGGTTTATGGCCGAAAGGGGCAGGATGGAGGCCACACCCCACGAACAGACCTGCCCGCAGGGGCACAGAGGAAGGACAGCGACGTGCGCGTACTCGTCGTCGAGGACGAGCAACTGCTCGCCGATGCGGTGGCCACCGGACTGCGCCGGGAGGCCATGGCCGTCGACGTCGTGTACGACGGAGCGGCCGCCCTGGAACGCATCGGGGTCAATGACTACGACGTCGTGGTGCTCGACCGGGACCTCCCGCTCGTGCACGGGGACGACGTCTGCCGCAAGATCGTCGAGCTCGGCATGCCGACCCGCGTCCTGATGCTCACCGCGTCGGGCGACGTCAGCGACCGCGTCGAGGGCCTCGAGATCGGCGCCGACGACTACCTCCCCAAGCCCTTCGCGTTCAGCGAGCTCACGGCACGCGTGCGTGCCCTCGGGCGGCGTACGAGCGTGCCGCTGCCGCCCGTCCTGGAGCGCGCCGGGATCAAGCTCGACCCGAACCGCCGCGAGATCTTCCGCGACGGCAAGGAGATCCAGCTCGCGCCCAAGGAGTTCGCCGTCCTCGAAGTGCTGCTGCGCAGCGAGGGCGCCGTCGTCTCCGCCGAGCAGCTCCTCGAGAAGGCCTGGGACGAGAACACCGATCCGTTCACGAACGTGGTCCGGGTGACCGTCATGACCCTGCGGCGAAAGCTCGGCGAGCCCGCCGTCATCGTGACGGTGCCCGGCTCCGGCTACCGGATCTGATTCCCGGTGGCCGCGACCCCGGCGCCACCAGGAGCGCCTCCGAAACCCACCTGGGACCCCAGGAAGGCCGAGCCGCCCTTTCCGTGGCTGCGGCCCACGATCCGCATACGGCTCACGTTGCTGTACGGCGGCATGTTCCTGATCGCGGGCATCCTGCTGCTCTCGATCATCTACCTGCTGGCCGCGCAGGCACTGAACGTGGGCAGTGACCTGCCGTTCAAGATCGTCTCCGGCCAGGTGGCCAGCGACTCCTGCAACTTCCCGAGCTCGCCGTCGGCCGGTGAGCTCAACAACGCCATGAACGCCTGCGTCAACGAACAGCGTCAGCACGCCCTGGACAACCTCCTGAGCCGCTCGCTGCTCGCCCTGCTCGGGCTCGCGGTGATCGCCTTCGCCTTCGGTTACGCGATGGCGGGCCGCGTCCTGTCGCCGCTGGGCCGCATCACGCGCACCGCGCGCCGGGTGGCCGGCACGGACCTCTCGCGGCGCATCGAACTGGACGGCCCGGACGACGAGTTGAAGGAGCTCTCGGACACCTTCGACGAGATGCTGGACCGCCTGGAGCGGGCCTTCACGGCTCAGCAGCGGTTCGTCGGCAACGCGTCGCACGAGCTGCGCACCCCGCTGGCGATCAACCGCACGCTGCTCGAGGTGCACCTCTCCGACCCGGGGGCGCCCGCCGAGCTCCAGCAGCTCGGCAAGACGCTCCTGGCGACCAACGAACGCAGCGAGCAGCTCGTGGAGGGCCTGCTGCTGCTCGCCCGCAGCGACAACCAGATCGTGGAGCGCAAACCGGTCGACCTCGCCGAGGTCGCCGACCGCGCCGTCGACCAGGTGCTGGCCGAGGCGGACGCGAAGGGCGTGGAGATCCGCGGTGAGCGCGGCCCGGCCGTCGTGCAGGGCAACGGCGTACTCCTGGAGCGGATCGCCCTGAACCTCGTCCAGAACGCCGTCAGGTACAACGTGCCGGACGAGGGCTGGGTCGAGGTCACCACGGAGGCCCAGCACGGCCAGGCGGTCCTCGTGGTGTCGAACACGGGCCCCGTGGTGCCCGCGTACGAGATCGACAACCTCTTCGAGCCGTTCCGGCGGCTCAGGACCGAGCGCACGGGCAGCGACAAGGGCGTGGGACTCGGCCTGTCGATCGCCCGGTCGGTGGCACGGGCCCACGGGGGCCGTATCATCGCGGAGCCGCGCGAGGGGGGAGGGCTCGTGATGCGAGTCACCCTTCCTCTCTGAGATGCTGCCGCAGACGCGCCGCCATGTTCGCTTTGCGCGGAATTTTCGGGACCTGTTCCCAGAGATTTCCTGTGCGATCGATCACAGGGGCGAATTTTCGGCCATCTACTCTCCGTGATCGTGAAAGTCGTTGGAAAGCCGGGAAAATCCGGGTTTTCAGGGGTCTTGATCACGGGAAGTACACGGGGTGGCGCCTGTGAAGTGCGACATTCGGACCGTGTACGGTCCCGATCGCCATCCAAACCGATCACCTCTTCAGGGGTGCGGTTGGGTGTCGATTGAGTAACAGACCTTGATGTGAGGCAAAATCTCCGCCTCAGGTCGGGCACAAGTCCGGCCTCTCACGCGTTACGTGCGCTGAGACACCGCAGACACCCAGAGGGGGAGAGCGACATGGCAACGGACTACGACACCCCACGCAAGACCGACGATGACGTCAACGAGGACAGCATCGAGGAACTCAAGGCGCGGCGGAACGACAAGTCGACCTCGGCAGTGGACGTCGACGAGTTCGAGGCCGCAGAGGGCCTCGAACTGCCCGGCGCGGACCTGTCGAACGAGGAGCTCGCCGTTCGGGTGCTCCCGAAGCAGCAGGACGAGTTCACCTGCATGAGCTGCTTCCTGGTGCACCACCGCAGCCAGCTGGCCAGGGAGAAGAACGGCCAGCCGATCTGCCGCGACTGCGACTAGGGCAGGGTCGGCCGTGACAGGCTCGACCCCGCCGAGGAAGCGCCGCTTCCGTAAGCGCGGAGCGGACCAAGGAAGCGCCGTCCCCGACGGCGTGCGTGACGACGAGCGGGGCTCTTCCCCCACAGGAACAGCCTCGCTCGGACCAGCGGACGCACTAGAGGTGGCACAGGACGAGACGGCGGCCGACAAGGCGTCCAGGACCCGTGGGTCCAAGGGCCGCGTTGCCGCCGTCACGGACGGAGTCAAGGCGGGCGTACGCGCGAGCGGACGCGGCGCCAAGGCCGGCATCGGCTATCTCGCCGACCGGATCATCGAGAACGCCCCGCGGATCCCGGTCCGCGACCTTTCCGCTCTCCGCAAGCAGTTCCCGGGTCTCGACCCCGATCAGCTCGCGGACAAACTCATCTCCGGCGCCGCCAACGCGACCTCGACGGTCGGGGCCGGGATCGGCGTCGCCGTGATGATGCCCGTGCCGCCCGCGATGCCCGCGGAGCTGGCCGCCGAGATCACCGGCGTCGCGGCGATCGAGCTGAAGCTGATCGCCGAACTCCACGAGGTCTACGGCTGCCGTCCCCCCGGCAACCTCAAGGAGCGCAGCACCGCCTACCTCACGTCGTGGACCGAGGAGCGCGGCATCGACGTGGCCAAGCCCGCGTCGATCAACGCGGCGCTCGGCGGCCAGATGAAGCGCGAGCTGCGCCAGCAGATCATGAAACGCATGGTGCGGAACCTCCCGAACCTGATGCCCTTCATGGTCGGCGCCGCGGTCGGGGCGGTGATGAACCGCCGGGACACCAAGAAACTCGCTGAGCGGGTCCGTGCGGACCTGCGGAGGACCCAGGTGCCCTGGGGCGCCCTCATCGAGTTGCCGCCCCTTGAGCAGCCCGCGCAGCCCCTGGACCCGTCACGTCCCGGCAACCCGCCCGAGGAGCTGGGCGCCTGACGCCGAGCCCCTCCCGCCGCGGGTCTACGAGGCCCGTACCGCCGTGAGCGCCGCCGCGAGCGCCTCGGGGTGCCGCGTCGACACGTACACGTACGGAGTCGGGTCCTGCGGGTCCGTGATCTCGACGCGCAGTGCCGTGGGGATGTAGGCGCGCAGCAGCATGAAGGCGCGCGGGTCGGCCTTCGGGCCGCGCCAGGCGCGCGCCCCCTCCGCGTCGAGCACCTCGGGCTCGCCCAGGGCGGAGACCGGGATCTTCGCGTCACCCGCGACGAGCGAACCCGCCACCACGCGGATCCGGGGGGAGCCGTACGAACTGGTGACGACCGCGGCGACCGCCGTCCCGGCGACCAGGCCGCCGAGCAGCGGCAGGGTGCCGAAGGGGAGCATGATCAGCGCCGTCGCGACGCCGACCAGGAGCGAGACAAGCCACCAGGAACGGGGCGCCGTCAGGCGTTCTTCGTAAGGCTGCATGTATGCAAGCTTGGCACGATGAGCTGAGTGAGCGGACTCGCGGGTAAGGTCTGCGGCTGTGAGTGGTACTTCAGCAGCTCTGACGCCCCCGGCCGACGCAATAGCGCCCGTCCGCCACCCCGACGCGCCCGCCCCCGGCGAGCTCATCGGAGCCCACTACGAGCACTGTTTCGGCTGCGGCGAAGGACAGGCCCACGGGCTGCACCTCGCGACGCGTGCCGGTGAAGGCGTGGGCGTCACCGCCGAGTTCACCGTCCGCGAGGCCCACCAGGGCGCTCCGGGCCTCGCCCACGGCGGCGTGCTCGCCACGGCGCTCGACGAGACGCTCGGCTCGCTGAACTGGCTGCTTCGGGTGATCGCCGTGACCGGCCGGCTCGAGACCGACTTCGTGCGGCCCGTGCCGCTGGGCACCGTGCTCTTCCTCGAGGCCGAGGTGACCGCCGTCTCCGGACGGAAGATCTACTCCCGGGCCACCGGGCGGATCGGCGGCCCTGAGGGGCCCGTGGCCGTCCGCGCCGAGGCCCTCTTCATCGAGGTCAAGGTCGACCACTTCATCGACAACGGCCGCCCGGAGGAGATCCGGGCCGCCATGGACGACCCGGACCAGATCCGCCGCGCACGTGCCTTCGAGGTGAACCCGTGACCCCCGCACCCCGTCCGGAGCTCGACGTGCTGATCCGTCGCGTCGACTCCGATGTACCGCTGCCGTCTTACGCGCAGCCCGGCGACGCCGGAGCGGATCTGCGGACCACCGAGGCGTGCGAACTCGCCCCGGGCGAGCGGGCGGTTCTGCCCACCGGGGTGTCTGTCGCGCTGCCGGAGGGGTACGCGGCCTTCGTGCACCCGCGTTCCGGGCTCGCGGCCCGCTGCGGTGTCGCCCTGGTGAATGCCCCGGGGACGGTGGATGCCGGGTACCGTGGAGAGATCAAGGTGATCGTGGTGAATCTCGACCCGCGCGAGCGCGTGCGGTTCGAGCGCTTCGACCGGATTGCCCAACTGGTCGTCCAGCAGGTCGAGAAGGTGCGCTTCCGAGAGGTGGCGGAGCTTCCCGGCTCGGCGCGGGCCGAGGGGGGCTTCGGGTCCACCGGCGGCCATGCCGCCGTGGGCGCCGGCTCGGGTGACAAAACGGGTGGGAATCGATACGCATCGGTCGTATCTGACCGGGAAGGACAGTGACGTGTTCGGACGTCGCAAGAAGGACAGTGCCGCCGAGGACGCGGCGGGCGAGGCCGAGCAGGTCGTCGAGGGCCCTGACGGTTCTGACAGCGACGACACGGCCGCGGCGCCGTCGCGCGTGAGGCTCGAGCCCGAGCCCCGCCCCGACGGCCCCTGGGACCTCTCGGAGGTCCGGGAGCCCGGCGAGGGCCGGGTGGACCTCGGTGGCCTCTTCGTACCGGGTGTCGAGGGCATGGAGCTGCGGGTGGAGGTCGCGGGTGACGCGATCGTCGCCGCGACCGTCGTGCTCCAGGACAGTGCCATCCAGCTGCAGGGCTTCGCCGCCCCCAAGAAGCAGGGCATCTGGGGCGAGGTCCGCGAGGAGATCGCCTCGGGCATCACCCAGCAGGGCGGGGTCATCGACGAGGTCGAGGGGCCCCTCGGCTGGGAGCTGCGCGCGCAGGTGCCGGTGCAGCTGCCGGACGGCACGGGTGGCGTGCAGGTCGTGCGCTTCATCGGTGTCGACGGTCCGCGGTGGTTCCTGCGCGGGGTCATCTCCGGCCAGGGCGCGGTGCAGCCGCAGGCCGCGGGTCTCCTGGAGCAGATCTTCCGGGACACCGTCATCGTGCGCGGCGACGGCCCGATGGCGCCTCGTGACCCGATCGTCCTGAAGCTGCCGGACGACGCCCAGATGGTCGCCGAGGGCGCTGTCCAGCAGGAGCAGCAGGAGGGCTCGCGCTTCTCCGGTGGCATGGGCCAGCTCCAGCGGGGCCCTGAGATCACCGAGGTGCGCTAGCACTTCCGCCGCAGCAAGCAGTACAGGCCGATGGGCCGCACTCCCGGACGGGAGTGCGGCCCATCGGTGTTTTCGCAGGTGGGGGCGGGGAGGCGCACGTACTCGTAAGAGAGTCGTCAACGGAGTGCCGACGGACGTAAGGGAGCCGTCAACGGCGGTCGTTTCCGGCCAGGGAGGGGGTTTGCTCAAGGCGCCGGATCAATCGCATCTCATCTCTCTCATCTAGGAGCACACGATGGCCGACGTGGCCTTCGTCGTCACCACGCTCGCGGTCTTCGCGCTGGTGGCGCTCATCGCCAAGGGGGTGGCGAAGCTGTGACTGCCGAGAACATCGTCGGTCTCGTCGTGGCCGTCGCCCTGCTGGGCTATCTCGTACTCGCTCTTGTGTTCCCGGAGAGGTTCTGAGTACGGACATGAGCCCTGTTACAGCTGGTGTGCTCCAGTTCCTGGCGCTGATCGTGGCGCTCGCCCTGGCATACCGTCCGCTCGGCGACCACATGGCCCGGGTCTACTCCTCCGACCGGCATCTGCGCGTGGAGAAGTGGATCTACAAGGGCATCGGCGCCGACCCGAACACGGAGATGCGCTGGCCCGCCTATCTGCGCGGGGTCCTCTCCTTCTCCGCCGTGAGCGTGCTGTTCCTGTACCTCCTGCAGCGGCTCCAGGGTTCACTGCCCGGATCGCTCGGCTTCAAGGCGATCGACCCCGATCAGGCCTTCAACACCGCCGCGTCCTTCGTGGCGAACACCAACTGGCAGTCGTACTACGGCGAACAGGCCATGGGCCACGTCGTGCAGACCGGCGGTCTCGCGGTGCAGAACTTCGTGTCCGCCGCCGTCGGCATCGCCGTCGCGGTGGCCCTCGTACGCGGCTTCGCCCGCTCCCGCACGGGTGAGCTGGGCAACTTCTGGGCCGACCTGGTGCGCGGTGTCGTACGCGTCCTGATCCCGATATCGGTGATCGGCGCGGTCGTCCTCGTCGCCTGCGGCGCGCTGCAGAACTTCTCCGGCATCCATGGGGTCGGCCAGTTCATGGGCGGCAGCCAGGAGTGGAACGGCGGTGCGGTGGCCTCGCAGGAGGTCATCAAGGAGCTGGGCACCAACGGCGGCGGTTACTTCAACGCCAACTCCGCCCACCCCTTCGAGAATCCGAACGGATTCTCCAACCTCTTCGAGGTCTTCCTGATCCTGCTGATCCCCTTCGCGATCACGAGGACCTTCGGGCAGATGGTCGGTTCCCTCAGGCAGGGGTACGCGATCCTCGCCACGATGGTGACCATCTGGGTCGGGTTCACCGCGCTGATGATGTGGACGGAGTTCCACCACGGGGCTCCCGCCCTCGACATCGCGGGCGGGGCGATGGAGGGCAAGGAGACGCGCTTCGGGATCGCCGGTTCGGCGATCTTCTCGGTCGCCACGACGCTGACCTCGACGGGCGCGGTCAACTCCTTCCACTCCTCCAACACCGGCTTCGGTGGTGGACTCGATCTCCTCGGCATGCAGTTGGGGGAGATCGCACCCGGCGGCACGGGTTCGGGTCTGTACGGAATGCTGATCATGGCGATCATCGCGGTGTTCATCGCCGGTCTCATGGTCGGCCGTACGCCGGAGTACCTCGGCAAGAAGATCGGCACCCGCGAGATCAAGCTGGCCGCCTGCTACATCCTCGTCACCCCGGCCCTGGTGCTCGGCTTCACGGCGGTGTCGATGGCACTGCCCACGCCCAAGGACTCGATGCTCAACTCCGGGGCGCACGGCTTCTCGGAGATCCTCTACGCCTACACGTCGGGCGCCAACAACAACGGTTCGGCGTTCGCCGGACTGAGCGCCGACACCAACTGGTTCAACACCACGATCGGTCTCGCGATGCTGCTCGGCCGCTTCCTGCCGATGGTGTTCGTCCTCGCGCTCGCGGGTTCGCTGGCCGAGCAGAAGCCGGTACCGGCGACGGCGGGCACCTTGCGCACCGAGAAGCCGCTGTTCACCGGGTTGCTGGTCGGCAGCATCATGATCATCACCGGTCTGACCTACTTCCCGGCGCTTGCCCTCGGGCCGCTGGCCGAAGGTCTTGCGTCATGAGTACTTACACGAAGAAGCCAGAGGAGCCCAGCTCCATGTCCACCGCTACCCCCACCCGTGCCCCGCACCAGGACGTGCCCGGCGGGCACAAGGACGGCAAGGACGGCCAGGACGCCGGCCGCGTCGGCGGCGGCCTGTTCGACCCCAAGCAGCTTTGGAAGTCCTTCCCGGACGCCGTGCGGAAACTCGATCCGCGGGTGATGGTCAAGTCGCCCGTCATGTTCGTGGTGCTCGTCGGCTCGGTGATCACCACTGTCCTCGCGGTCAAGGACCCGGGGGACTGGTTCGGCTGGGCGATCGCGGTGTGGCTCTGGCTGACCACGATCTTCGCCAACCTGGCGGAGGCGGTGGCCGAGGGCCGCGGCAAGGCGCAGGCGGACACGCTGCGCAAGGCCAAGACCGACACGGTCGCGCGCCGCCTGAACGGCACGGCCGAGGAGCAGGTGCCCGGCACCGCGCTGCGCATCGGCGACCTGGTCATCTGTGAGGCGGGCGACGTGATCCCCGGCGACGGAGACGTCGTCGACGGTGTCGCGAGCGTCGACGAGTCGGCGATCACCGGTGAATCGGCCCCGGTGATCCGGGAGTCGGGCGGCGACAGGTCCGCCGTCACAGGCGGCACGAAGGTCCTCTCCGACCGCATCGTCGTCAAGATCACGACGAAGCCCGGCGAGACCTTCATCGACCGCATGATCAACCTGGTCGAGGGAGCGGCCCGGCAGAAGACGCCCAACGAGATCGCCCTCAACATCCTTCTCGCGTCCCTCACCATCGTCTTCCTGCTCGCGGTCGTCACGCTCCAGCCGTTCGCCGTGTACGCCGGTGCCGAGCAGTCCATGATCGTCCTTGCCGCGCTCCTGGTCTGCCTGATCCCCACGACCATCGGCGCGCTGCTCTCCGCGATCGGCATCGCGGGCATGGACCGCCTGGTCCAGCGCAACGTACTGGCCATGTCCGGAAGGGCGGTCGAGGCCGCGGGTGACGTCTCGACGCTGCTGCTCGACAAGACGGGCACGATCACGCTCGGCAACCGGCAGGCCGCCGAGTTCGTGCCGGTACGCGGGACGACCGAGGCCGAGCTCGCGGACGCCGCACAGCTCTCGTCACTGGCCGACGAGACGCCCGAGGGGCGCTCCGTCGTCGTACTGGCGAAGGAGAGGTACGGGCTTCGCGAGCGTCACCAGGGGGAGTTGGAGGGCGCCGAGTGGGTCGCCTTCACGGCGCAGACGCGGATGTCGGGCGTCGACCTCGTCGAGGGCGGCGCGGGCCGCAAGGTCCGCAAGGGGGCGGCCGGTTCGGTCGTCGCGTGGGTCACGCGGAACGGCGGCACGGTCTCCGAGGACACCCAGGCCCTCACCGACACGATCTCGCAGGCCGGTGGCACACCCCTCCTGGTCGCCGCCGACGACGAGAAGGGGGCCCGTGTCCTCGGCGTCATCCACCTGAAGGACGTCGTCAAGGAAGGCATGCGGGAGCGGTTCGACGAGCTGCGGCGCATGGGCATCAAGACGGTCATGATCACCGGTGACAACCCGCTGACCGCCAAGGCCATCGCGGACGAGGCGGGCGTGGACGACTTCCTCGCCGAGGCCACGCCCGAGGACAAGATGGCGCTGATCAAGCGGGAGCAGGCGGGCGGCAAGCTCGTCGCGATGACCGGTGACGGCACGAACGACGCACCCGCGCTGGCCCAGGCGGACGTGGGCGTGGCCATGAACACCGGTACCTCGGCCGCCAAGGAGGCCGGGAACATGGTGGACCTGGACTCCAACCCCACCAAGCTCATCGAGATCGTCGAGATCGGCAAGCAACTCCTGATCACCAGGGGCGCGTTGACGACCTTCTCGATCGCCAACGACGTCGCGAAGTACTTCGCGATCATCCCCGCCATGTTCGCCGTGGTGTATCCCGGTCTCGACAAGCTCAACATCATGAACCTGTCCTCTCCGGAGTCAGCGATTTTGTCGGCCGTCGTCTTCAACGCGCTGATCATCGTCGCCCTGGTGCCGCTGGCCCTGAAGGGCGTGCGCTACCGGCCGATGAGCGCGGACAGGATGCTGCGGCGCAACCTCGGCGTCTACGGACTCGGCGGTCTCGTCGCCCCGTTCGTCGGCATCAAAATCATCGACATGGTCATCTCCCTCATCCCCGGGCTGTAGTTCTCTCCGCTGAAAGCGTGCTGATCGTCATGAACAACTCCGTCGGAAGTACGGCACGGCTGCTTGGCGCGGGTCTGCGTGCCCTGCTCGTGCTGACCGTGATCTGCGGTGTCATCTATCCGCTCGCCGTCACCGGAATCGCCCAGGGCCTGTTCCACGACAAGGCCAACGGCTCCGAGATCAGGAGCGGGGGCGAGGTCGTCGGCTCCGAACTCATAGGGCAGCGGTACGACCTGCCGCTGAAGAAGGGCCAGGAGACCGCCGCGCCCGACCTGAAGTGGTTCCAGCCCCGGCCGTCCAACGGTCTCGGCTCCAACCAGGACTCGGGGGTGAACACCCGGTACGACCTGATCCTGTCGGGCGCGACGAACCTGGCCGGCGACAACAAGGACCTGATCGCGAACGTCAGCGCGGCCAAGGCGGCCGTGGTCAAGGACAACTCCACGGCCGGCTTCAAGGTGCGGCCGTCGGACGTGCCGGCCGAGGCCGTCACCTCGTCCGGCTCGGGTCTGGACCCCCACATCTCCCCGGAGTACGCGGAACTTCAGGCCCACCGAGTGGCCGAGAGGAACGGTCTTGCCGTGCGCGCGGTCGAGAAGCTGGTCGACGAGCACACCGACGGGCGGATCCTCGGCTTCGTGGGCGAGCCCCGCGTCAATGTCCTCCAGCTCAATGTGGCGCTGAAGGAGCTTGTCGGGGACGGGAGGTGAGCATCGCCGCCACGAGTTGATTTACCCCCAACTCCCTTGTGGCCCGCGGCGGTTCGGGTCCGGCGACCGAAGCATTGCGGGCCACGATCGCGTACGTCCATACTGTGCCGGTCACGCGGGGGGAGACCGGTGCGGTGAGCGGACGGCGCGTGCCCGCCGTGGTGCGGAGCGGCCGGTACCACGGGATGGTGCTCGGGGCAGCCGCGCTTGCCGTCCTGCTTGCGGCCACGGTGCTCGCCGCCCTCGCCGCGCTGACCGAGAAGGCCGTAGAGGGCGGGGTGCGGCAGCGGCTCACCGCGGACCGGGAAGCCGCCGTCGAGGTCGCCGGGCGCTACGACGCCGGCAGCGTGCGGAAGGTGGACGCGGACGTACGCGCCGCGGTCGGCCGCACCTACGGCGAGGTGCCCCATCGGACCCGGCTCGCGCTGCGGGCACCGGCGGCCCGCAACGACGAGCTCTCCGTGACCGAGGCCGGGGGCCGGCGCCGCGAGGACGCCACCATATCCGTGATCGCGCTCGAAGGGGCCAGGTCGCACGCCGGTCTCGTGGCGGGCCGCTGGCCGCGCGCGGGTGCGGGCGGCGCGGCCGATGCGCCCGTGGAGACCGCGTTGACCAGGACGTTCGCCGCCGAACTCGCCGTCCGCACGGGCGACTCGGTGAACGTGCGCGGCGCCGGTGGGCGTCCGGTGCGGATGCGGGTCGTCGGGCTCTACGGGACCGAGGGACGCGCGCCCGCGGTCTGGGCGGGGCTCAGCAGTACGTTCGGGACGCCCGACTCCATCGCGCTCGTGCCACGCGGTGCGTTCACGGCGCGGCCGGGGCTCGCGAAGGACGCGGGCGCGCTGTGGCTGGGCGTGCCCGACGCACGAGGGCTGCGGCTCGGCGACATCGGTCCGCTGGCCGAGCGGGCCCGGCGGTTCGGTGGCAGCGATGCCTCGCTCTCGGTGCTGCGGGGCACGGACCCCGAGGCGGAACTGACGGTCTCGGCAGGGCTGCGCAGGGCGCTCGACCGGCTCACCACGCCCATCGCCGTGGCCCGCGCCGGGCTCTACGTCCCCGCCACGCTGCTTGCCGCCCTCGCGGTCGCGGCCCTGGTGCTCACCGGGCGGCAACTCGCCGAACACAGGCGCCCGGAGCTGGCGTTGCTGGCGGCGCGGGGCGCAGGGACGCGGCGGCTCGTGGTGTCGACCGGGGTGCAGTGGGCGGCGGTGGCCCTTCCGGCGGGGGTGGCCGCGCCCTTCCTCGCGGGTCCGCTGCTGCGGCTCCTCGAAGGGGCGGGGGTGCTGCACGGCGGGGTGCCGGACGCCGCCGCGATCGGTGCCGCCTGGGTGGCCGCCGCCTTCGCCGTCGTGGTGCACGGGTGCGCGGTGCTGCTGCCGACGCTGCGGGTGGTGCGGGACCGGCGGGCGGTGAGCCGGCTTCGCCTGCGGGTGGGCAGGTTCGCGGGGGCGCAGCGGGTGGGGGCCGATGTGGTGCTGGGGGCGGTGGCCGTCCTGGGGTGGCTGCAACTGCGGCAGTACCGCTCTCCGGTGACCGGTGACGGTGTCGATCCGGTGCTCGTGTTCGCGCCGGTGATGATGACCACCGCGGCAGCGCTGCTCGTGTTGCGCCTGCTGCCCTTCCTGACACGGGCCGTCGACCCGCTCGCCCGGCGTGGCAAGGGGCTCGTGCTGCCGCTCGGCGGATGGCAGATCGCGCGGCGCGCGGCCCGGCACGCGGGGCCCGCCCTGGTGGTCACGCTCGCCCTGGCCGTCGCGGCCCTGAGCAGCACCGCCCTCGCCGTTCTCGACCGGGGGGACCACGACCAGGCCGCTTTTCAGGTGGGGGCCGACCTGCGCATCGAACCAGGGGAGGGCGTGCCCGCCGGGGAGCGGCGTGCGGCGTACGGTGCGTTGCCGGGGGTCGACGCGGTCACTCCCGTGGTGACCACGGAGGGGTACATCGGGCAGGACGCGGTGGCCGTCACCGGCGTCAACACCGGGCGTGGGCCGGTGCCTTCGCTGCGGGGGGATCTCGCGGAGCGGCCCGTCGGGGACCTTGTCGCGCCGCTGGGGAAGGGGATTCCGACGCACGGGCTCGCTGTGGGCGATGCCCGTCCCGTGCGGGAACTCCCGCTGCGGGTGCGGTTGTCGGCCGACGGGGCCGGTCGCGCCGTGCCGGTGCGGCTGACGGTCTTCTTCGAGGACGACGACGGACTCGTCCACTCAAGTGACCTTCTTCTTGAAGAAGGCGGCTCTCGGACCCTTCCTTTGAAGGTGCCCGTACGAAGCGGTGGCCTACGGATCCTGCAGATCGACCTGAGCATGGCGGGCGAGACCGTGCGGCGCACCTACCGTCTGCGGATCGACCGGGTGCCGGGGCTCACCCCGAGGGCCGACTGGCGCGACCTGAGGGAGGACGCCCCTGACCGGTACGGGGCGGGTTGCCCCGGGGCCGAGCGGCCGCGCGGGGAGGTGGGGGAGGCGCCCGGTCCCGTGCTGTGCGGCGACGAGCCCGGGGCCGGAGTGCTGCTCGACGCGGTGCTTCGGGGGCCCGACACGCGGCTCAAGTACCCGACGTGGAGCGTCCGGCTCGGCACGGACAGCGCCAAGGGGCGCCCCGCGGCGCCCGCGCTCGCCGATCGTGTGCTGCTTGACTCCGGGGCGGTGCGGGTCGGGGACGTCGTGACCGTGCGGCGCGGTACGGGTGGCAGTGCCCGGCTGAAGATCGTCGGACGGGTCGAGGCGGTGCCGGGCGAGGCGCGTGACCGGCCACGTCTCCTTGCCGACTCGCGCGCGATGGCGGCCCAGCTGGTGTTGAGCGGGGCGTTGCCGGAGGCGGAGAGCGCGTGGTGGGCGGGGGCGGCGCGGGGTGACGCGAGCGCCGCGTGGGAGGCGGTGCGGGACAGCCCTCGGCTCGGAACCGCCGTGGACGCGCCGCACGCGCGCGTGGCCCTCGGCGAGGACCCGCTGCGGCGGGGCGCCCGTGGCGGCCTCTGGCTCTGCCTCGCCCTCGCACCGGCGTTCGCCGTCATCGCCTTCACGCTGCACACGGTGCTCGCGGCGCGGTCCAGGGAACGGGAGTTCGCGCTGCTACGGGCCCTGGGCGTACGCCGGGGCCAACTCGCCGCGTACCTCTGGACGGAACAGCTGGCGCTCGCGGGCGTGGCCGCACTCCTCGGCACGCTCCTCGGAGCGGGCCTCGCAGCGGTGATCATGCCGGTGGTGACGGTGGACGCGACCGGCGCCCCGGTCTTCCCGGAACTGCTCACCGAGGTTCCGTGGATGCGGGTGTGGGCGGTGGCGGGCGGGGTGACGCTGGTGATCTGCGGGGTGGTGAGCGGGGTGGTGAGGGTCCTCGGGCGGGTGGATCTGGGGCGGGTCCTGCGGGCGGGGGAGGAGACGTGAGGGGGCCTGAGGGGTTGATGCGGGTCAGGGGAGCGGTGCGAGGGGAGTTGGGGGTTCTCGGGGGCCTGGCCCTCGCTGTTCTCGTGCTCTGCGGCATCGCTGCCGGTGCGCCCGGGCTGCTGGAGGTTGCTTCGGGGCACGCGCTGGGGCACCGGCTCGAGCAGGTGCAGCGCGACGCCCCGGGAATCACCCACCGGATGCGGTTCGGGCCGGAGGAACAGCGGCCCGGGGCGGAAAGCACCCTGGCCGCCGACCTGCGGCGGTACTCGAAGATCGTCGAGAACGCCGCCCCCGCCGCCCTCCGCGGAGAACTCCTGCGCGACTCCACCCGCATCGCCCTGCCCGGCGTACGCACCCGTGACGGCACCACCCTGTCCCTCGTGTACGCGAGCGACGCACCGCCCCGCTCCGCGTACGCCGCCGGACGGCCCCCCGCAGCGAGGGGAGGCGTCGTGGAGATCGCCGTCTCCACCCGTACCCGTGACGCCCTGAAGCTGCGGCTGGGGCAGGAACTCCGGCTCGGGCCGGGTGCGTTGGAGATAGCGGAGGCTCCGGCACGCGTCGTCGGGTTCTACGCCGCCAAGGGCGAGCGGCGGCTCTGGCGCGAGCAGCCCCTGCTCGCACGCACGGGAAAGGACCCGCGGGGCGGGGCGGTGCGGTACGCGGGCGCCCTGCTCGCCCCGCGCGGCGTCGAAGTGCTGCAGAGCCAGGCCGAGGCCGACCTCACCGTGCTGTGGGGCATGCGCCTCGACCTCGGCGAGAACGCCGCGCGCTACGTCGGCGACCAGGGGCAGCGCGACTTCGAGCGCCACATGCTCCGCTACCCGGAGTCCGTACGGCAGGTCACGTGTGCGGTGGGGATGGTCGGCGGCGGCATGTACTGCGCCTTCGGTGCCCACCCGGCGGCCGAGTCGGAGACCGCCACCGAACTGCCGGACACCCTGGAGGAGTTCCAGGCGCAGTGGCGGCAGGGCAGCGTCGTGATCTCCTTCGCGCTCGCCTCGGTGACGGCGGTGGGGCTCGCCACGGTGGTCGTCGGCGCGCTGCTCTCCGTACGCCGGTGCCTCGGCGTCCACCGGCTGCGACGCGCGCGTGGGGCGTCGGCCCCGGGGATCGCCCTGGGGCGCGGAGCGGTGACCGCGCCGGCCGTGCTGCTGGGGTTCGTGGGCGGGTGCGCGGCCGCCTCGGTGCTGCCGGGGCCGTCGGCGGCGTACGGGCGAGGGCTGCTCGTCGCCCTGGGCGCGTGGCTGGTGCTGCCCCTGCTGACCTGGTGGGCCGTCCGCGACCGGGCCCTGCTGCGGGACGAGGGGGCGAGCCGCGGGCGCCGCGTCGTCGCCGAGGTGAGTGTGGTGGCCGTCGCTGTGGCGGGCGTCCTCGCGCTGCGGGCCCGCGGGACGGCGGGCGGGGCGAGCGGCGACCCCCTGCTCGCCGCCGTCCCCGTACTCCTGGGGCTCGCCACGGTCGTGGTGCTGGTGCGCCTCTACCCGTGGCCGGTACGCCTCGTCGCCCGCCGAGCCGCCCGTGGACGCGGAGCCGTGGCCCTCGTCGCGCTCCGTGGCGCCGCCAAGGAGGCCCCCGCGCGGGCGCTCGCGCTGCTCGTCCTGGTGGTGACGCTGGCCGGTGCCGTGTTCGGCGGCCTGGTCGCCCAGACGCTCACGGAGGGGCGGCGGGACACCGCCGCCTGGCGGGTGGGCGCCGATGCCTCCTTCCTGGGAGCGGGGCGCGACCCGGACACCGCGGGGCGCCTGGCACGCGCGCGTGGCGTGCGGGAGACGGTGGCGGTGCGACAGCTGCGGGTCGATCCGGTGAGCGCCACGGACGGCGGGCGGTACGGGATCGCGAGCCTGGTGGGCGTCGACGGCACGGAACTGCGGTCCGCCGCGGGGAGTTCGGCGGCGGCTCGCGCGCTGCGGGACGCCGGTCTCAGCGGGGGCGGGGCCAAGGGCGACGGGCGCGACATCCGTGTGCTCGCCGACGCCGCCCACGCGGGGGACCTGCTGACCATCACCCTCCACGGCAAGGAGCGCCGCCTGCGCGTCGTGGGCACCCTCCCCGAGGCCGTGCGAGGCGACCCCGCCCTGGGCCCCGTACGCTCCTCCACCGAGGCGAGGGACCACCTCCTGCTCGCCGACAACCGGGACCTCAAGGCCTTCGCCGCGAGCGAGTTCGAGGAGTCCGCCCTTCTCCTGTACGGCCCGCATCTGGACACCGGTGAGCTGCGCTCGGTCGTCCCGCGCACCGCGCCGGGCGCCGCCACCGGAGAGCTGCGGATCCGCACCGAGGAACAGTCCGAGGCCGGGGAGGACGGTCTGATCGCGGCCATGACCGTCGCGCACACCGCCTGCACCGCCGTGGCCGTGTTCCTCGCGCTGCTCGCCCTCGTCCTGGAACTCCTGCTGTCCGCGCCCGCCCGCGGCAGCACCGCCGCCCGGCTGCGCACGCTGGGGCTCGGCGGGCGTGCCACCGCCGGGCTGCATCTGCTCCAGCTGCTGCCCATGGTCCTCGCGGCAGTGGCCGGGGGCGTCGCGCTCGGTCTGACCCTGCCCGGGTTGCTCGGCCCCGCCCTCGACCTGCGGGTGTTCACCGGCGGACCCACCGCGCCCGCCCTGCGGACCGACGCTCTGTTCACCGCGGTTCTGGCCGCCGGGACCTTCGCCCTGGTGGCCGTGGCGGTGGGTGTGGAGACGTGGCTGGGGCGGCGAAGGGGACTCGGAGCAGTGCTGCGACTGGGGAGGAACGATGACTGAGCTCGCCGATCTGGAGGCCCGCGCGAACGCCGCGCGCCGTCCCGCGGAGGACGAGGGCCTTGTCGTCTGCGACAACCTCGTACGTGTCTACCGCACCGAGAAGGTGGAGGTGCAGGCCCTCCAGGGGCTCGACCTGGTGGTCGGGGAGGGGGAGTGCGTGGCGCTCGTGGGCGCGTCCGGGTCCGGCAAGTCCACCCTCCTGTCGATCCTCTCCGGGCTCGATCTGCCGACCGCCGGCCGGGCCCGGGTCGCCGGGCACGACCTGCTCTCCATGGGACGCCGCGAGCGCCTGGGCTACCGCAGGAACACCGTCGGCTTCGTGTGGCAGCAGACCGGGCGCAATCTGCTGCCCTACCTCAGTGCACTGGAGAACGTCGCGCTGCCGATGAGGTACGCGCGCGTGCCCCGTCGCGAACGCGCGGCGCGGGCCGCCGAACTGCTCGACGTGCTTGGCGTCGCGTACTGCGGCGCGCGGCGGCCCGCCGAGCTCTCCGGCGGCGAGCAGCAGCGCGTCGCCGTGGCGGTCGCCACCGCCAACTCCCCGCGGGTGCTGCTCGCCGACGAGCCCACCGGAGAGCTGGACACGGCCAGTGGCGAGGAGGTGTTCGCCGCCCTCCGCCGCGCGAACGAGGAACTCGGGGCGACCGTCCTGGTGGTCACGCACGACCCGCTCGTCTCCGGCCAGGTCCGCCGCACGGTACGCATCCGGGACGGCCGCACGGCCACGGAGACGCTGCGTGAACGGGGCGGTGCGGGCGAGGAGTTCACGGTTCTGGACCGGGCCGGGCGGTTGCAGCTGCCGCGCGACTATGTGGAGCGCTATGGGCTGCGCGGGCGCGTACGGCTCACGGAGGAGCCGGACCACATCGGCGTCTGGGGCGAAGGGCCGGATCCGACCTCGCCCCCTGCCTGAAGCCTTGACGGAAGTCAGGTCCGTACCTATGGTCACGGCCCAACACGCGTGTTCAGAAAGGCACTTGAAGTTCACATACGAGAATGGATGGCCCTTCGCATGGCTGACACCCCCACACCCGTGCGCCACCACCGCAGACCCCGCACGGCAGTCCTCGCGACCCTCGCCACCGTGGTGACCGCCCTGGTCGCCGCCCTCCTGGCCTGGCCCGGCGCCGAGCGCGCCGACGCCGCGCCGAGCACCTTCGCGCACCCCGGAGTCACCGTCTCCCGCGGCCAGCTGGACTTCACCAGGGAGAAGGTCAACGCCGGCGCCCAGCCCTGGAAGGGCGCCTACGACCAGATGATGGGCAGCAAGTACGCCTCCCTGTCGCGCACGCCGAAGCCCCGCGCGGTCGTCGAGTGCGGCTCCTACTCGAACCCCAACTACGGGTGCACCGACGAGCGCGAGGACGCGATAGCCGCGTACACCACGGCCCTCGCCTGGTACCTCACCCGTGACGAGCGCTACGCGAAGAAGTCCATCGAGCTGATGGACGCCTGGTCCGGCACGATCAAGGACCACACCAACAGCAACGCCCCGCTGCAGACCGGCTGGGCGGGATCAACCTGGCCCAGGGCCGCCGAGATCATCAAGCACACGTACACCGGCGGCTGGAACAACTCGGGCCGCTTCGCCACGATGCTGCGCACCGTCTATCTGCCCGAGATCATCAACGGCTCCAACTCCAACGGCAACTGGGAGCTGTCGATGATGGAGGCCGCCATCGGCATCTCCGTCTTCATCGAGGACAAGGGGTCCTACGACAAGGCGATGGCGAAGTTCCGCACCCGCACCGCCGCGTACGTCTATCTCGCCTCCGACGGCGCACTGCCCAAGACCGTGCCCAGCCAGAACCTGGACACCCGCGCCAAGATCGTCAAGTACTGGCAGGGACAGGGCACCTTCATCACCGGGCTCTCCCAGGAGACGTGCCGCGACTTCACCCACACCGGATACGGGCTCTCCGCGATCTCCCATGTCGCCGAGACCAGCCGCATCCAGGGCGAAGACCTCTACCAGACGGACGTCGGCGAGCGGCTGCGCCAGGGGCTCGGCTTCCACGCCAAGTACGAACTGGGCGAGGCGCCGCCGAGCTCGCTGTGCGGCGGCTCGGTCCACCGGGGCTTCGGCCCCGTCACCGAGGTGGGTTACAACGCGCTCCACGACCGCCTCGGTCACGCCATGACCAACACCCAGAAGCTCACCGAGAGGAACCGCCCGGCAGGTTCCAACAACCTGTTCGTCGCCTGGGAGACCCTGACCCACGCGGCCAACCCGCGCTGACACGGACCTTGTTGGGCCGGGCGCGCGCTGACCATACTGGCGCCCGGCCCCGCAGGGCCGCACAGGGGGAGTGGGCATGACCGAGCGCGCGATCGTCGTCGAGGACCTGCACCGGACGTACGGCGGCGGCGCGTCCGCCGTGCACGCCCTGCGCGGCGTCTCCTTCTCCGTCCCGCGCGGTGAGCTGGTCGCCCTGAAGGGGCGGTCGGGGTCCGGCAAGACCACCTTGCTCAACCTCGTCGGCGGGCTCGACACCCCGGACGCGGGCAAGATCACCGTAGAAGGACTCGGACTCGCGGGACTCGGCGAGGACGGCCTCCTGGAGCTGCGCCGCGACCGCGTCGGCTTCATCTTCCAGTCCTTCGGGCTCATCCCGATCCTCACCGCCGCCGAGAACGTCGGCGTACCCCTCCGGCTCCGAAAGACCGACCCCCGCGCGCGCGAGGAGCGTGTCGCGCTGCTGCTCGCCCTCGTCGGTCTGTCCGATCACGCCGAGCAGCGGCCGGGCGAGCTCTCCGGAGGACAGCAGCAGCGCGTGGCGATCGCCCGCGCCCTCGCCAACAAGCCCTCCCTGCTCATCGCGGACGAACCCACCGGGCAACTGGACGCCGAGACCGGGCTCGCCGTGATGGAGCTGCTGCGCGCCGTCGTGCGCGGCGAGGGCGTCACCACCCTGGTGGCCACGCACGACGCGGCACTGCTCGACCTCGCCGACCGGGTCCTGGAACTGCGCGACGGCGAGATCGTCCGGCCCTGATCCCCGCGGCCCGCCACATCAGGGTTGTGTCAAGGTGCGCCCCCGGGCGCACCTTCGTCCGTTATGCGGGAAATGTTGGCCGTAAGGTCGACTCTGCGAACACAGCGGTTTCGGGAAGACAATGGGGCCATGGCACGCGGCAAGCTTCGGATATACCTCGGTTCGGCACCGGGCGTCGGCAAGACGTACGCGATGCTGTCCGAGGCGCACCGCCGCATCGAGCGCGGCACCGACTGCGTGGTGGCCTTCGTGGAGCACCACGACAGGCCGCGCACCGAGGTCATGCTGCACGGCCTGGAGCAGGTGCCCCGCAAGGAGCTCGACCACCGCGGCACCCACTTCACCGAGATGGACGTCGACGCCGTCCTGGAGCGCGCGCCCGCCGTCGCCCTCGTGGACGAACTTGCGCACACGAACGTCCCCGGCTCGCGCAACGCCAAGCGCTGGCAGGACGTCGAGGAACTCCTCACCGCGGGCATCGACGTCGTCTCGACCGTGAACATCCAGCACCTGGAGTCCCTCGGCGACGTCGTCGAGTCGATCACCGGCGTACGCCAGCGCGAGACCGTGCCGGACGAAGTGGTGCGGCGCGCGGACCAGATCGAGCTCGTCGACATGTCGCCACAGGCGCTGCGCCGCCGCATGGCCCACGGCAACATCTACAAGCCCGACCGGGTCGACGCTGCCCTCTCCAACTACTTCCGGCCCGGCAACCTCACCGCCCTGCGCGAGCTCGCGCTCCTCTGGGTCGCCGACCGGGTCGACGAATACCTCCAGCAGTACCGCGGCGAGCACGACATCCGCTCCACCTGGCAGGCCCGCGAGCGCATAGCCGTCGGGCTCACCGGCGGTCCCGAGGGCCGCACGCTGATCCGCCGTGCGTCACGGATGGCGGCCAAGGGCTCCGGCAGCGAGATCCTCGCCGTCTACATCGCCCGCAGCGACGGCCTGACCGCGGCCTCGCCCAAGGAGCTCGCGGTCCAGCGCACCCTGGTGGAGGACCTGGGCGGCACCTTCCACCACGTCATCGGCGACGACATACCGGCCGCGCTGCTCGACTTCGCCCGCGGCGTCAACGCCACCCAGATCGTCCTCGGCTCCTCGCGGCGCAAGACCTGGCAGTACATCTTCGGACCCGGCGTCGGCGCGACGGTGGCCCGCGACTCGGGCCCCGACCTGGACGTCCACATCGTCACGCACGACGAGGTCGCCAAGGGCCGCGGCCTGCCCGTGGCGCGCGGGGCACGGCTCGGCCGGTCCCGGAGCATCTGGGGCTGGCTGGTGGGCGTGGGCGGCCCGGCGCTCCTGACGCTGCTCCTCACCCATGTCGACGCCGACCTGGGCCTCGCCAACGACATGCTGCTGTTCCTGACGCTCACCGTCGCCGCCGCGCTGCTCGGCGGTCTCCTGCCGGCCCTGGCCTCGGCGGCGTTCGGCTCGCTGCTCCTGAACTACTACTTCACGCCGCCGCGGCACCTGTGGACGATCTCCGACTCCAAGAACATCGTCGCGATCATCGTCTTCGTGGGCGTCGCGATCTCCGTCGCCTCCGTCGTGGACCTCGCCGCCCGCCGCACCCACCAGGCCGCGAGGCTGCGCGCGGAGTCGGAGATACTCTCCTTCCTCGCGGGCAGCGTGCTGCGCGGCGAGACCTCGCTCGACGCGCTCCTGGAACGGGTGCGCGAGACCTTCAGCATGGACTCGGTGGCCCTCCTGGAGCGTGCCAGTGACGTCGCCCCCTGGACCTGCGCGGGCCGGGTCGGCGAGGGGCGCACGCTGGAGCGCCCGGAGGACGCGGACGTGGACATGCCGGTCGGCGACCACATGGCGCTCGCCCTTTCCGGCCGGGTGCTGCCCGCCGAGGACCGCAGGGTGCTCGCCGCGTTCGCCGCGCAGGCCGCGGTGGTCCTGGACCGCCAGCGCCTGCGGGACGAGGCACAGCAGGCCCGCACCCTCGCCGAGGGCAACCGCATCCGCACCGCGCTGCTCGCCGCCGTCAGCCACGACCTGCGTACGCCCCTCGCGGGCATCAAGGCCGCCGTCACCTCCCTGCGCTCCGACGACGTGGCCTGGTCCGAGGAGGACCAGGCCGAGCTCCTCGAAGGCATCGAGGACGGCGCCGACCGCCTGGACCACCTGGTCGGCAACCTCCTGGACATGTCACGGCTGCAGACCGGCACCGTCACGCCGCTGATCCGCGCGATCGACCTCGACGAGGTCGTCCCGATGGCGCTCGGCGGCGTCCCCGACGGCAGCGCGGACCTCGACATCCCCGAGACGCTGCCCATGGTCTCCGTGGACAAGGGCCTCCTGGAGCGCGCGGTCGCCAACATCGTCGAGAACGCGGTCAAGTACAGCCGCGCCGCCGAACCGGTCCTGGTCTCCGCGAGCACGCTCGGCGACCGGGTCGAACTGCGTGTCGTGGACCGCGGCCCCGGCGTCCCCGATGCCGCCAAGGACCGCATCTTCGAGCCCTTTCAGCGCTACGGTGACGCTCCGCGCGGCGCGGGCGTGGGCCTGGGCCTCGCGGTCGCCCGCGGCTTCGTGGAGTCCATGGGCGGCACGCTGGAGGCCGAGGACACCCCCGGCGGCGGCCTCACCATGGTCCTCACCCTGCGGGCGGCGGCGGGCGGACCGCCGGCGCTGCCCGACCTCTCCGCCCAGGCCGTCTCATGACCGCCGCCACCGAAAAGACCCACAAGCCCGAAAGGCAGGTACGGATGACCCGGGTGCTCGTGGTCGACGACGAGCCGCAGATCGTACGCGCCCTCGTGATCAACCTGAAGGCGCGCAAGTACGACGTGGACGCGGCCCCGGACGGGGCCACCGCGCTCCAGCTCGCCGCCGCTCGCCACCCCGACGTGATCGTGCTCGACCTCGGTCTGCCCGACATGGACGGGGTCGAGGTCATCAGGGGCCTGC
This sequence comes from Streptomyces sp. NPDC002853, assembly GCF_053591915.1. Lineage (NCBI taxonomy): Bacteria > Bacillati > Actinomycetota > Actinomycetes > Kitasatosporales > Streptomycetaceae > Streptomyces > Streptomyces sp. NPDC002853. The sequence continues at coordinate 161,681 of NZ_JBSFUS010000006.1, forward strand.
GCGGCTGGACGCGCGTCCCGATCCTGGTGCTCTCCGCGCGGCACAGCTCGGACGAGAAGGTCGAGGCGCTCGACGCGGGCGCCGACGACTACGTCACCAAGCCGTTCGGCATGGACGAGCTCCTGGCCCGCCTGAGGGCCTCCATCCGCAGGGCCGAGCCCACCGGAGCGGGCGAGGACGAGGTGATGGTGGACACGGAGGACTTCACGGTCGACCTGGCCGCCAAGAAGGTCAACCGCGACGGGCGAGACGTGCGCCTGACGCCCACCGAGTGGCACCTCCTGGAAGTCCTCGTGCGCAACACCGGCCGCCTGGTCAGCCAGAAGCAGCTGCTCCAGGAGGTGTGGGGCCCTTCGTACGGTACGGAGACGAACTACCTGCGCGTCTACATGGCGCAACTGCGCCGCAAGCTGGAGGCGGACCCCGCCCATCCGCGGCACTTCATCACCGAGCCGGGAATGGGTTACAGGTTCGAGCGATGAGTCAAGGGTCGGGTCGGGGCTGAGCGGGCATAAGCACAGATGAGCGCACCCATTGCGGCGCTGTCGGCGACCCCCGGTACGCTTCCTGTATGAGTGCTGTTCCTGGTTCCGAGAAGCCGGCAGGCCGTTTCCGGCGCATGCTCGACCGGCTGTCCTCCTCCCAGGAGGATCTGGAGTCGGAGGAGCTGCGCGAGGATGCCGAGACGGCTGGATGCACCCGTATCGGAGACTGCCACGACCGCCAGATAGTCACGGTTACTGGTACCTTGCGCACGGTCACCCTGCGGCCACGCGCCGGCGTTCCCGCCCTGGAGGCGGAGCTGTTCGACGGCTCCGCGGCTCTGGACGTGGTGTGGCTCGGCAGGCGCTCCATCGTGGGGATAGAGCCGGGGCGCAGACTGATCGCGTCCGGCCGGATCTCGATGAGCCGGGGCCGCCGGGTGCTCTTCAACCCGAAATACGAACTCAGACCCCTCGGACGGGAGTAGCCGGTGACGTCCCTCGACAAGCCGACGGACCAAGGAAGCACGGATCAGGACGCCGATTCCAGGGCCGTTACCGAGGCCGCGCTCTTCGAGGCCTTCGGCGGCGTGCGGGGCATGGTGGAGACCGTCCTCCCCGGCCTCCTCTTCGTGACGATCTTCACGATCAACAAGGACCTGCACATGTCGGCCATCGCGGCCCTCGCGGTGTCCCTGGTGCTCGTGGCGGTCCGTCTGATCACGAAGGACACCGTCAAGCACGCCTTCAGCGGTGTCTTCGGGGTCGCCTTCGGTGTCGTCTTCGCGATGATGACCGGCAACGCCAAGGACTTCTACCTGCCGGGCATGCTCTACACCCTGGGCCTCGCCCTCGCCTACATCATCACGGCCATCGCGGGCGTCCCGCTGATCGGCCTGATCCTCGGCCCGGTCTTCAAGGAGAACCTCTCCTGGCGGACCCGCAACCCGGGACGCAAGAAGGCGTACACCAAGGCCAGTTGGGCCTGGGGCCTGATCCTGCTCGCCAAGTGCGCGATCCTCTTCCCGCTCTACTGGTGGGCGGACACGACCCAGTTCGGCTGGGTCCTGATCGCCCTGAAGATCCCGCCCTTCCTGCTCGCCGTCTGGCTGACCTGGGTCTTCCTGGCGAAGGCTCCGCCGCCGATCGACGTGTTCGCCGAGATGGAGGCCGCGGAGAAGGCCGAGGAAGAGCGCAAGACCGCGGCGCGCGGCCGCGAGGCCTGAGCAGCGCTTGCTGCACGTAGAGGGGGGGCGCCCGGAAGTTTCCGGGCGCCCCCCCTCTACGTAGAACACGGCGGGTTCGTCGTGGCTGGTCGCGCAGTTCCCCGCGCCCCTTCGGGGCGCGTCACCGGCTAGCTGGCCGCGTCTTCCTTCCGCACCGACAGCAGGTCCTCCAGCTGCTCCTCGCGGGCCTGGGCCGCCACGAAGAGGAGCTCGTCGCCCGCCTCCAGGGAGTCGTCCGGGGTCGGCGCGAGGACGCGCGTCCCGCGGATGATCGTCACGAGCGAGGTGTCCTGGGGCCACTGGACGTCGCCGACGGTCGTGCCCGCCAGCGCCGACTCGGGCGGCAGGGTCAGCTCGACGAGGTTCGCGTCGCCGTGGCTGAAGCGCAGCAGGCGTACGAGATCACCGACGCTGACCGCCTCCTCGACGAGCGCGGACATCAGACGCGGGGTCGAGACCGCGACGTCGACGCCCCAGGACTCGTTGAAGAGCCATTCGTTCTTGGGGTTGTTCACCCGGGCGACGACCCGCGGGACGCCGTACTCGGTCTTCGCGAGCAGCGAGACGACGAGGTTGACCTTGTCGTCGCCGGTCGCGGCGATCACCACGTTGCAGCGCTGGAGCGCCGCCTCGTCGAGCGAGGTGATCTCGCAGGCGTCGGCAAGCAGCCATTCGGCCTGCGGTACGCGCTCGACCGAGATGGCCGTCGGCGCCTTGTCGATGAGCAGAATCTCGTGCCCGTTCTCCAGGAGCTCACCGGCGATGGAACGTCCCACCGCGCCTGCTCCGGCAATGGCGACCCTCATCAGTGACCGCCTTCCTCGGGGCCTTCGGCGAACGCCGCTTCGACCTTCTCGACCTCGTCGGTGCGCATCATCACGTGCACCAGGTCGCCCTCCTGGAGCACCGTCTGCGAGGTCGGCAGGACCGCCTCGCCCAGCCGGGTGAGGAAGGCCACGCGGACGCCGGTCTCCTCCTGGAGCTGACTGATCTTGTGGCCGATCCAGGACGCGGACGCGTGCACCTCGGCGAGCTGTACGCCGCCGGTGGGGTCGCGCCACAGCGGCTCGGCCCCGGAGGGCAGCAGCCTGCGCAGCATCTGGTCGGCGGTCCAGCGAACCGTGGCGACGGTGGGGATGCCGAGGCGCTGGTAGACCTCGGCGCGGCGCGGGTCGTAGATGCGGGCGGCGACGTTCTCGATGCCGAACATCTCGCGGGCCACGCGGGCGGCGATGATGTTCGAGTTGTCGCCGCTGCTGACCGCGGCGAAGGCGCCCGCCTCTTCGACGCCGGCCTCGCGCAGGGTGTCCTGGTCGAAGCCGATGCCGGTGACGCGACGGCCGCCGAAGCCGGAGCCCAGACGGCGGAAGGCGGTGGGGTCCTGGTCGATCACGGCGACCGTGTGCCCCTGTTGTTCCAGGGTTTGCGCGAGAGCGGATCCGACTCTCCCGCAGCCCATGATGACGATGTGCACGCCCGTCCTTCCGGCTGTGTCAATACTTTTTGCTCAGGCTGAACGGTAAAAGCGTCTCAGACCGACGCCCAAGCTACACACGCACGGTCCGCGGAGGGCACCCCCGTGCACCTGCCGGTACTCGCCGGGGCGGGTGCGATCTCAGTCCACGCTGCGCAGCAGGCCCTCGACGTTCTTGAGCCGGTAGCTGAGCTCGACGAGCTGCAGCCGCGCCGCTTCCTGCTCGGACCTGGCACGTTCGACGACCTCGCGGTACTGCTCCATCGCCTCGGCCCACTGGCGGTCGCGCTCGCGGTTGCGCTGCGACTGGAAGTAGGCGACCGCCACGACCGCGCCGGCGAGTATCAGGAAGAAGGCGACCGGGATGATCACGTCGTCCATTAAGACCCCTCAGGTGAGTGCTGTCCTGCCTCGTCGGACGCGTCCTCCCGGACGGCCGCGAGGATCGTGTCCACGTTCAGGCGCACGTCGAACGGCGCCAGTTCGAAGTACTTGAGCGCCTTGCCGTCGTCGGAGAGTTCCAGGCGGCCGACGACGAGACCGGCCTTCTCCAGGCGTTCGAGGTGCATGTAGAGCAGGGGCCGGGAGACGCCGAGCCGCCGCGCCAGTTCGCTGACGTACAGCTGTCCCGGGGCGAGCTCGGTGATGATCCGGATGCGTTGGGCATGGCCGACCGCGGAGAGGAAGGCGAGCAGCTCTTCGCTGTCCATGGCCCGCCTTCTCACTGGTGTTCTCGCTGGTCCCCAAACCTGTCAGCCAAGACTTACGCATGACGGGTTCCACTGTCAATCCGCCTCCCCTCGCTTCGTAATGACAGTTGACGGCCTGCTCCTACACCTGTCAGTCTCGACTTACACATGGAGGACGAAGGGGTGGGATCGGTATGAGTAAGGGGTCGGCAACGGTGCGCGTGGCGAGATGGAGCGCGCTGCATCCGGGGCGCGCGATCATCGGCTGGCTGGTGTTCGTGGCGCTCTGCCTGGGGGGCGGCATCGCCACCGGCATGAACAGCGCGAGCAGCGAGGACTACCGCGTGGGGGAGGCGGGACGCGCCGAGGCCCTGGCGACCGAGGGCGGCGTCCAGTTGCGGCCCACGGAGCAGGTGCTGATCCGCTCCAGGTCGGGGCCGCTGGACAAGACGGCGGCCGGCGCCGCGGTCAAGGACGTCACCGCCCGGATGAAGTCGCTGCCGGAGGTCGCGTCGGTGGCGGCCCCGGTCCGCTCCGAGGGCGGACGCGTACTGCGCATCCAGGTGGAGCTGAACGGCCCCGACCAGGACGGCAAGAAGAACGTCATCCCGCTCCAGGCGCAGACCGAGCAGGTCAAGAAGGCCCACCCGGACCTGGTGATCGAGGAGACCGGCACCGCCTCGGTGAGCAAGGGCGTCAACGACCAGCGGGGCGAGGACCTCGCCTTCTCCGAGACGATCACGCTCCCCATCACGCTGATCACGCTCGCCCTGGTCTTCGGCTCCGTGGTCATGGTCGGCGTACCGCTGCTCCTCGCCATCACCTCGATCATGGCGACCATGGGCCTGACGATGCTGGCCTCACACCTGCTGCCGGACACCGGCGTCGGGATGAACATGATCCTGCTCATCGGCATGGCGGTCGGCGTCGACTACACGCTCTTCTACCTCAAGCGCGAGCGCGAGGAACGGGCCCGCGCGGGCGGCAGCCTCACGTCCGAGGCGCTGGTCGAGGCGGCCGCGGCCACCGCGGGCCGCGCGATCGTGGTCTCCGGACTCGCGGTGATCGTCTCCACCGCCGCCCTCTACCTCGCGGGCGACGTCATCTTCGACTCCCTGGCCACCGGCACCATCCTGGTCGTGGCCGTCGCCGTGATCAGTTCGGTGACCGTGCTCCCCGCGCTGCTGGTCAAGCTCGGCAGGCGCGCCGACCGCCGGGCGCTGAAGCGGCAGGCGCGGGGCAAGTCCGTGAGGACGTACGGAGAGAAGAAACCCGGACGGGCCTGGAACGCGCTGCTGACCCCGGCTCGTAAGCGCCCCGCGCTCACCCTCGGCCTCTCCGTCCTCGTCCTCCTCGGCCTGGCCCTGCCCGCCCTGGACATCGAGCTCAAGGACCCGGCGCGCGACAGCTTCTCGCGCGACATCCCGGCCATGCAGGCGTACGACCGGCTGCTCGACGCCTTCCCCGAGCAGCGCATCCGGCACCAGGTCGTGGTGCGGGCCGAGGCATCGCGGGCCGGCGAGGTGCGCGAAGCCCTGACCGCGCTCGACCGCAGGGCGCAGGACGACCCGCTGTTCGCGCACCCCTCCGCGGCTCCGCTCCTGCGCACCTCGCAGGACCGCAGGACCACCACACTGGAGCTCAACGCCCCGCACGCCACCTACTCCGAGAAGGCCGTCGCGACCCTCGACCACCTGCGTGACGACTACCTCCCCGCCACCGTCGGCAGACTGCCCGGCGTCGAGACGGCCGTCACCGGCGAGGTGCCCCATGGCACCGACTACGTGGAGCACCAGAACGAGAAGCTGCCGCTCGTCCTCGGATTCCTGCTCCTGATGACCTTCGCCATGACGGTCATCGCGTTCCGCTCGGTCGTCCTCGGGCTGCTCGGCATCGTGCTCAACCTGCTCTCCGCCGCCTCCGCGCTCGGACTGCTCGTCCTGGTCTTCCAGGGGCAGTGGGCCGAGGAACTGCTCTCGTTCGTGTCGCTCGGCGGGATCTCCTCGCGGGTGCCGCTCTTCCTCATCGTGATCCTCTTCGGGCTCTCGATGGACTACCAGGTGTTCGTCGTCAGCCGGATCCGGGAGGCCGCCCTGCACGGCGTACCCACCCGGCAGGCCGTCATCGAGGGCATCGGCTCGTCGGCCAAGGTCGTCACCAGTGCCGCGATCGTCATGGTCACCGTTTTCGCGAGCTTCGTGATGCTGCACATCCTGGAGATGAAGCAGATGGGCTTCGTCCTCGCGGCGGCCGTCCTGCTCGACGCGTTCGTGATCCGCATCATGATTCTGCCGGCGGCACTGCTGCTCCTCGGGCGTGCCACCTGGTGGCCGTCCCGCGCGATCCACCGCGCCGAGCAGCGGGCGGCCGAGCGGTACGGTGCGCGGGAGGTGCCGCAAGCACCGCAGACCGCCGACGGCCGTCCGGTTTCCGGGCATTGGGCGGAGCCCCCGGCGGCGCGTCGTGGCTAACCGGCGCGGTTAGGGGGTGGTGGGTGGGCGGCCACCCATTCGAACGCTTACGATCCTCTGCGTGTCCAAACTGACCGACGTGCCCAAACGGATCCTCATCGGGCGCGCACTGCGCAGCGACCGGCTCGGAGAAACCCTCCTGCCGAAGCGCATCGCTCTACCCGTGTTCGCGTCCGACCCGCTCTCCTCCGTGGCCTATGCACCGGGAGAAGTGCTCCTCGTCCTCTCGATCGCGGGTGTGTCGGCGTACCACTTCAGCCCCTGGATCGCTGTCGCGGTCGTCGTGCTGATGTTCACCGTCGTCGCGTCGTACCGGCAGAACGTGCACGCCTACCCGAGTGGTGGTGGCGACTACGAGGTCGCCAACACCAACCTCGGCCCCAAGGCCGGGCTCACCGTCGCGAGCGCGCTGCTCGTCGACTACGTCCTGACCGTGGCGGTGTCGATCTCCTCGGGCATCGAGAACCTCGGCTCGGCGATCCCGTTCGTCGTCGAGCACAAGGTCCTCTGCGCCGTCGCCGTCATCGTGCTCCTCACGGTGATGAACCTGCGCGGCGTGAAGGAGTCGGGAAAGCTCTTCGCCATCCCGACGTACGTCTTCGTGGCCGGCGTCTTCATCATGATCGCCTGGGGCGCCTTCCGGGGCATCGTCCTCGACGAGACGATGAAGGCGCCCACCGCGGACTACGTGATCAAGCCCGAGCACGAGGGCCTCGCGGGCTTCGCCCTCGTCTTCCTGCTCCTGCGGGCCTTCTCCTCCGGCTGTGCCGCGCTCACCGGCGTCGAGGCGATCAGCAACGGCGTCCCGGCCTTCCGCAAGCCCAAGAGCAAGAACGCCGCGAGCACCCTGGCCCTGATGGGTGCCCTCGCCGTCACCATGTTCTGCGGCATCATCGCGCTCGCCATGACGACCAAGGTCCGCATGGCGGAGTACCCGGGCAAGGACCTCTTCCACAACGGGGTCCCGGTCGGTTCCGACTACGTCCAGAACCCGGTGATCTCCCAGGTCGCCGAGGCCGTCTTCGGCAACGGCAGCTTCCTGTTCATCGTGCTCGCCGCCGCCACCGCGCTCGTCCTGTTCCTCGCGGCCAACACGGCGTACAACGGCTTCCCGCTGCTCGGCTCGATCCTCGCGCAGGACCGCTACCTGCCGCGTCAGCTGCACACCCGGGGCGACCGGCTCGCCTTCTCCAACGGCATCGTGCTGCTCGCGGGCGCCGCGGCCCTCCTCGTCGTCATCTACGGCGCGGACTCGACCCGCCTGATCCAGCTCTACATCGTCGGCGTCTTCGTCTCCTTCACGCTCAGCCAGATCGGCATGGTCCGGCACTGGAACCGCCATCTGCGCACCGAGAAGAACCAGGCCAAGCGCCGCCACATGATCCGCTCGCGCGCGATCAACACCTTCGGCGCGTTCTTCACGGGCATGGTCCTGATCGTCGTGCTCGTCACGAAGTTCACGCACGGCGCGTGGGTCGCCCTGCTCGGCATGGTGATCTTCTACGCGACGATGTCCGCGATCCGCCGTCACTACGACCGCGTCGCCGAGGAGATCGCCGCCCCGGACACCCCGTCCGACGACAGCGTGCGGCCCTCGCGCGTGCACTCCATCGTCCTGGTCTCCAAGATCCACCGGCCGACGCTGCGCGCCCTGGCCTATGCCAAGCTGATGCGCTCGGACACGCTCGAAGCGCTGAGCATCAACGTCGACCCGGCGGAGACCAAGGCCCTGAAGGCCGAATGGGAGCGGCGCGGCATCACCGTCCCGCTGAAGATCCTCGACTCGCCCTACCGCGAGATCACCCGGCCGATCATCGAATACGTGAAGAACCTGCGCCGGGAGAGCCCGCGCGACGTGGTCAGCGTGATCATCCCGGAGTACGTGGTGGGCCACTGGTACGAGCACCTGCTGCACAACCAGAGCGCGCTCAGGCTCAAGGGCCGCCTGCTCTTCACGCCGGGCGTGATGGTCACCTCCGTCCCCTACCAGCTCGACTCCTCCGAGGCCGCGAAGAAGCGGGCCAGGAAGCGTTCGGAGTGGAACGCGCCGGGCGCGGTGCGCCGGGGCCCGGTGGAGAAGCGCCCCAAGGAGCCGAGCAACGGCAACAAGGGCTGACCCCCGCGGTTGGTGAGCGGCCGGACCACACCCACGTAGACTGGTGGGCTGTTGTCCGGCCGTTTTCCTTTCGGCCGATGCCCCCTTACGTAGTGGAGTCACCCCGCCATGCAGGCAGAACCGAAGAAATCGCAGGCGGGGAACTCGAAGGAGGGCTCGCAGGCGGCCTCCCTCATCGGGCAGGAGTACGAGGTCGAGGTGGGCCCGGTCGCGCACGGCGGCCACTGCGTGGCCCGCACGGCCGAGGGCCGCGTCCTCTTCGTCCGGCACACGCTCCCCGGCGAGAAGGTCATCGCGCGCGTGACCGACGGCGACGAGGAGTCCCGCTTCCTGCGCGCGGACGCGGTGACGGTCATCGAACCGTCCAAGGACCGCGTCGAGGCCCCCTGCCCGTACGCGGGCCCCGGCCGCTGCGGCGGCTGCGACTGGCAGCACGCGAAGCCCGGCGCACAGCGCCGCCTCAAGGGCGAGGTCATCACCGAGCAGCTCCAGCGGCTGGCCGGCCTGACCCCCGAGGAGGCCGGCTGGGACGGCACGGTCGTCCCGGCCGAGGGCGACAAGCTGCCCCCGGGCGAGGTCCCGGCCTGGCGCACCCGCGTCCAGTACGCGGTGGACCCCGACGGCAACGCGGGCCTGCGCCGCCACCGCTCGCACGAGGTCGAGCCGATCGAGCACTGCATGATCGCGGCGCCGGGCGTCTCGGAGCTCGGCATCGAGAAGCACGACTGGTCCGGCATGGAGTCGGTAGAGGCCATCGCGGCGACGGGCTCCCAGGACCGCCAGGTGATCCTTGAGCCCCGGCCGGGCGCGAGGCTCCCCCTCGTCGAACTGGACAAGCCGGTCTCGGTCCTGCGCATCGCCGAACAGGACGGCGGCGTCCACCGCGTGCACGGCCGCCCCTTTGTCCGCGAGCGCGCCGACAACCGCACGTACCGCGTCGGCAACGGCGGCTTCTGGCAGGTCCACCCGAAGGCCGCCGAGACGCTGATGCTGGCCGTCATGCAGGGCCTGACGCCGCGCAAGGGTGACACGGCCCTCGACCTCTACTGCGGCGTGGGCCTGTTCGCGGGCGCCATCGCCGACCGCGTCGGCGACAAGGGCGCCGTCCTTGGCATCGAGTCCGGCAAGCGAGCCGTCGAGGACGCCCGCCACAACCTCGCCGCCTTCGACCGCGTCCGCATCGAGCAGGGCAAGGTCGAGGCCGCCCTGCCGCGCACCGGCATCACGGAGGTCGACCTGATCGTCCTTGACCCGCCGCGCGCGGGCGCGGGCAAGCAGACGGTGAAACACTTGACGGGTCTGGGAGCACGCAGGATCGCGTACGTGGCCTGCGACCCGGCAGCGCTGGCACGGGACCTGGGGTACTTCCGCGAGGGCGGCTACCGGGTGCGGTCGCTGCGGGCGTTCGATCTGTTCCCGATGACTCACCACGTGGAGTGTGTGGCGATCTTGGAGCCCGCCGCCAAGGGTTCCTGACGCCGGCTCCCCGGCGCGGAAAGGGACGGCACGTGGAGCAGCCTGCGGCAGGAGCGGCGGGGGCCGGTCCGGGAGAGCCCGGGCAGCAGGCTCTCTTCGGGTGGGCGGACGCCTCCCTGGCGCCCTCCGCCGCGCCCGGGGCCTTCCGGGACAGCCCGCAGGCCCGGCGGATGCTCGACGTGCGGGAGGTCTACGCGGAGCGGGCGGCGCTCGACTCGCCGCGCGGCCAGCAGATCATGGCCCGGTTGCCGGGGGTGCGCGTGACGGAGGTCGCCGGGCACTGGCGCATCCCCGAGCTCCACGGCAACGACGGCAACATCGCCCGGTGGGTCCGCATCAAGACCGAGACACTCGTCCTCGGGGTCAAGCAGACGCTCACCACGCGCTTCAACGGCAGGTCGGCCGACTGGATCGCCCCCGGCCCCTCCAACGGCTGCGCGATGGCCTGCGCCTACTGCTACGTCCCCCGCCGCAAGGGCTTCGCCAACCCCATCACGCTGTTCACCAACATCGAGGCGATCGTCGCCCACGTCCGGCGCCACGTCCGGGCCCAGGGACCCAAGACGGAACCCAACCAGTGCGACCCACGGGCCTGGGTCTACGACATCGGGGAGAACGGCGACTGCTCCGTCGACGCCCTGGTCTGCGACAACACCGCGGATCTCGTCGCCGCCTTCCGTAGCCTGCCGACGGCCAAGGCGTCCTTCGCGACCAAGTTCGTCAACCCCGATCTGCTCGCCTACGACCCGCAAGGGCGCACCCGGGTGCGCTTCTCCCTCATGCCCGCCGTCGACGCCCGCCTCCTGGACATCCGCACCAGCCCGGTCGCCGAGCGGATCGCCGCGGCCGCCGACTTCCTGGACGCGGGCTACGAGGTGCACTTCAACCTCTCGCCGGTCGTGCTGCGCCCGGGATGGCAGCGGGACTGGGCCGACCTGCTCGACCACCTCGACGACGTCCTGCCCGCCCGCGTGAAGGAGCAGGCGGCGGCCGAGGTCATCATGCTGACGCACAATCAGGCGCTGCACGAGGTCAACCTGGGCTGGCACCCCCGGGCCGAGGACGTGCTGTGGCAGCCGGAGGCCCAGGAGACGAAACGCTCCCAGAACGGGGCCATCAACGTCCGCTACAACCAGGAGATCAAGCGGAGTTCCCTGGCCCGCATCCAGGAGCTGCTGACCGAGCACGCGCCGTGGCTGCGCGTCAGGTACGCCTTCTGAGCACGCGGGCCCGCGGGCCCGCCTCAGGTCTCAGCCCGAAGCCGGCGCCAGGCCGACCAGCCTCGCGCTGTCCTCCCACAGAGCCCGCGCCACCTCGTCCCGGCGGGCGGCCTCCGACACCTCCGGCCAGCCGAGCCGCCCCCCGCGCAGGGCGGCGAGCACGCGGCCGTCCGGCGGCCTCGTGACGCCGAGGACCAGATCGGCCAGGGCGTCTCCCGCCGCCGTACGGGTGTTGAAGTGCGGGTTCAGCTTGCGCAGCGGCCACCCGAGGACCGGTGTGCCGAGGAGCGACCAGGCCGTCCGGAGGGGCAGCGCGAGATCCTTGGCCAGGCCCGTCCCGAAGACCTGCCCCGGATCGAAGGCAAGCGCGGTGAGGCGGTGCTCCGGGAGCCCCGACAGGGACCGGGCGGTGAGCACGGCGCACAACTTGGACGCGGTGTACGCGTGCTCGCCCGCCTTGCGCGGCCGCGGGTCGCATTCGGGATCGCGCTCGGGGTGGGCGAGCAGCTCCGCGTCCGCGTGGCGCGGCGGCGTGAGACCGGCCTGGGTGGCGGGGTCGTACGTACCGCTCGTGGTCTGCACGACGAGTGCGCCGTCCCGCAGGACGGGCAGCAGCAGGCGTACCAGGAGGTAGTGCGCGAGGTGGTTGACCGCGAACGTCGGCTCGAAGCCGTCCGTCGTTCTGCCGGTGACGTCGGGGCGGATCACGCCGGCGTTCAGGACCAACGCGTCGACGGGAGTCCCGCCGAGGCGTCGGCGGACCGCCGCCGCGAAGGCACGCACCGAGTCGAGCTCCGTCAGGTCGAGCGGGAGCGCACCGTCACCGGCTGCCGGACGGCGCGCCCCCAGGATCAGCAGGGCCTTGCCCGGCCGCGTCAGTCGTCGCGCGGCGATCGCTCCGAAGCCCGAAGTGCCGCCGGTCATCACCATCGTTGACACGCTGTCCCCTCGGGAGCCGCCGATCCAGGACGGCTTCGAGCGTAGCGCCCGAAGGGCCGGATGCCGGGCGTCCGGCGTCAGCCCTTCTGTTCCACCCGCACCCAGTCGACCTCCGCCTTCACACCGCCCGCCGCGACCCTGTCCACGCTCGACTGCGGCAGGCCCCAGTACGGCTGGGTGACCTTGTTCCAGCCGGCCGGGTAGGCGCCGCCGAGGGCGAGGTTGAGGATGACGTACTGGTCGTGGTCGAAGACCCATTCGCCGCGGGTGGACTCCAGCTTGTTGCGCGTCGTCTCCTGGACCAGGCGGTCGTCGACGTAGAAACGCATGACCGTCGGGGTCCACTCCACCGCGTAGGTGTGCCACTGGTCGGCCCTGCCGCCGTTCGGATAGGTCTGGCGGGCGCCGACGTTGCCGTCCGCCGAGTAACCGGGGCCGTGCAGTGCGGAGCTCGTCCAGTCCGCGTAACCGATGTTCTCCATGATGTCGGTCTCGCCGGAGGCCGGCCACGAGACGTCCGGGTCGTCCACGTCACTGCCCAGCATCCAGAAGGCGGGCCAGAACCCGTCGCCCACCGGCAGCTTCATGCGTGCGCTGACCTTGCCGTACGTGAAGTCGAACTTGGTGTTGGTGTCGATGCGGCCGGAGGTGAAGTCATAGGTGCCGCCGCCCGCGGTGGTGCAGTTGTCGCAGTAGTCGGCCTCGAGGATCAGACTGCCGTTCTCCGTACGGATGTTGTCCGTGGAGTCGACGTACGCCTGCGACTCGCCGTTGACCGACCCCATCTCCTGACCGGTCCTGACGACCCGCCACTTGGAGCGGTCCAGGCTCCCGGCGGTGAAGTCGTCGAAGAACGTCGTCCTGTACGCCCCCGACTGCTCGCCCGGCAGCGCCGGATACGCGGCGGACGCGCTGCCGCCGGTGCCCCACACCTCGAACTCGTAGAGCGAGTAGCCGAATTGAGCGGTGGACGGGGCCGGATTGTGGAAGGAGCGGCGTTCCTTGCCGAGCATCCGCACATAGCGGCCGGTCGCCGGCTGCGAGAGCCGCACGTTGTCATGCAGCCCCACCGCCTCACCGGGGGACTTGATGTTCGCCCGCCGCGACGCGACCTCCGTGGCGGAGGGCCTGTGGACCGTGCGCCAGGTCCGGTTGTCGTCGGAGACCTGCAGTTCGTAGTCGACCGCGTAGGCCGCCTCCCAGTACAGGTCCACGGTGTCGATGGTGGACCGCGCCCCCAGGTCGACCGAGATCCAGCGGTCGGCGTTCCAGTCGCTGGACCAGCGGGTCTGATCGGCCTTGAGGTCCGCGGGCCGACCGCCGTCGGTCGCGAAGGACGGCGCGTTGCCCGCGTGCTGGTAGCGGTTGGTGTAGGCGGGGTGGTTCAGGGCCAGGTTGGAGCGGGTCGTGGACGCCGGGGCGGGTTCACCGCCGTAGACCTTGAAGGCGTGCAGCGAGTAACCCCAGGACGTCGCACGTTCGACTCCGCGCATCCGCACATAGCGGCCCGTCACCTCCTGGGGGTAGGTGTGGGCGGTGACGGAGCCGCCCGTGCCCGCCGTCTCGGTGTAGAAGGGGGTCCAGTCGGAGCCGTTCCTGGACACCTCCAGGACGTACTTCTTGCCGTAGGCCGCCTCCCAGTCCAGGACGACGCGATCGACGCGGAGCGTGGTGCCGAGGTCGAGGCGTATCCACGCGTCGTCGGCGAACTGGCTCGACCAGCGGGTCGAGGCGTCGCCGTCGAAGGCGGCGCCGGGTCCCGCGCTGCCCGCCTCGTTGCCGGACGCGGTCGCGGAGGACGGGTTCGCGGAGTACGCCTCGGCGGCGCGGTCGGTGTCCCAGGCCGCTGCGGCGACCGCGCCGGGAGGGTCGGCCGGCACGGCGGAGGCGAGGCCGGCCATCAGGGTCAGGACACAGACCGTCGCCAGCGCGACGACCGGGGTGAGTCTCTTTCTGCGGGAGGCGCGGGAGGCGCGGAAGGTACCGGAGCGCATGCTGCTCTCCTTGCGGATGGGGGAGGACTGGCCTGGGACGTCGGGTGACCGGTGGTTCAGGGGAAGGTGACCACCGTGGACGGCACGGTGTCGGAGCCCGACGTGGGAGCACCGATCGCGTTGATGACGTGCGCGTACTGGCCCTTGCCGCCGAGCGAGACGACGAGCAGGTGGTGGAATTTCACGCCCGGTTTGTTCGGAGCCGCGAAGCCGTGTTCCTGCACGATGGTCGGGTCGACGTTGTAGTAGCAGTAGCTGCCAAGGCCCCAGCCCTCATGGGTGTTGACGGAGTCGGCGACCTTGTACGAGGCGAAGCCCCGCAGGCTGCCGTTCTGGATGGCCGCCTGGTTGGGGGCGTCGTACGCCTTCTCGTTCTGGTAGAAGATCGTGCGCCCGCGCTCGCCGTTCCACTGCACGTCGTACTTGTTGAAGTGCTCCACGAACAAGCCGGTCGCGAGCACGTCCGCGCCGTTGACGACCACGCCGTAGTCGGCCCGGTTGGTCTCCCAGCCGACGCCGTCGCCGTGGTCCGCGCGCCAGACCCAGGTGTGGTCGACGATGGTGTGGCGGCTGTTGACCACCATGCTGGTGGTGGCCTTGCCCGCGCCCGCGCCGCCGATGCGGATGAACACGTCCTGGACGGTGGTCGGGTTGCCGACGTGCGAGGCGCTCGCGCCCGAGGGGCCGATCTCGACGAGCGTCCTGGAGTTCTGCGGGCCCGCGTCGACCAGGAATCCGGCGAGCCGCACCCCGTCGACGTCGGCGGTCTTGACCGCGGTGACCCCGTTGTCCGGGATGAGGGTGGCGTAGCCGATGCCGAGGACGACGGAGTTCGCCCGCTTGACCTCGATCGGCCGGTCGAGGTGGTAGATGCCGGGGGTGAGCAGGAGGTGCAGCCCCTGGGCGAGGGCGGCGTTGAGGGTGGCCGCGCTGTCGCCCGCCTTGGCGACGTAGAAGGCGGAGAGGGAGAGGGACTGGCCCTGCGGGGTGCCGTGGCCCCAGCTGGTGCCGCGGGCGTTGGTGCGCAGGGCGGGCAGGAAGACCTTGTACTCGGCGCCGTCGAGATAGATGAAGGGCTTCTCCCGGGAGTACGGGGTGTTGTTCAGGGTGGTGTACGGCGGGTTGGGGAAGGAGTCGCCGGGCGCGCCCTCAACCCCGGAGAAGACCATGTTCCAGACCGCGTTCAGCCAGCCGCCGATCGAGCTGTCGCGGGTGTACCACTGCTGCTGGGAGTACGGCTGGACGGTGCCGTCGATGCGGCTGTCGGCGATGTAGCCGCCGCTGGCCCAGCCGTAGCCGTTGGGGGCGAGGTTCAGGTCGCCGCGGATGTGCATGCGGCGGAACGGCGCGGCCTGTGAGACCGCCCAGCGGTTGGCGCCGCTGACCGGGGAGAGTGAGAGGTTCTCCGCCGACCGCCAGAAGTTCTGGGTGGCGTTTCCGTTGAACCAGCCCGCGTCGACGGTGACGTCGCCGTTGAAGTGGGTGTCGTCGGGGGAGAGCCCCAGGCCCATGATCGAGGTGTAGAAGCCGATCTGGGCGTTGAGGCCGCTGTAGTTGCCGGGCTTGAACAGCAGGGCGTAGCGGTCGGTGCCGAACTGGGCCGACTCCTGCTTCCTGAATATCTCGTCCAGCTTCCCCTGGATGCCGCCGGTGGACGGGTCGAAGACGATGACGTTCGGGCCGAAGTCGGGGGCGAAGGCGTTGGCGGGCCGCGGGCGGCGGGCGGCGGGGGCCTGTGCCGGGGGCGCGTCGGGAGCGGCGACCGCGTGCGAGGCGAGCATCCCGGTGGCCGGGACCGCCAGCGCGGCGGCCAGGGCCGAGCGGCGGGAGAGGGTGGATCTCGCGGCGGGCGCGGGCTGGTGCTCAGACATGGCAAGTCCTTCTGTCGACTGGGCGGTTGAACGCGTCGAAGCGCTGGTGGTGGGGGCGGCGCCGCCCCGGAGTGTTGGGGCGGAGCGGTGCCGCGTGCGGTCGGTTCAGAGGCCGGACTTCGTTCAGAACCTGAACGGTGATCGCTGAGAGAGCGCTCTCTCGCGTTGGATAGTTGTGTCTGGGACAAGGCACGTCAAGGGGGTGCGCACGATGTCGCGCTGACTGGGTGGGAAGAAGTCAACTAGGTGCCGCTGTGGGCGCGTTGACGCCAATCGCTGGTACGTGGGTGATATGTCCGGTGGTGGCGCGGGGCCGTCAACGGCCGTGGAGGCAGGCCGACTTGCCCCCGCATCAGGCAAGGAGAGCCGAACGCCCGCCCACCCCGGTTGCTATAAAGACCCCGTGACTGCCGACACCTCGCGCCCCGCCCGCCCCGTGACCCTGGAGGACGTGGCCCGGACGGCCGGGGTCTCGCGCGCCACCGTCTCCCGGGTCGTGAACGGCGCGCCCACCGTCGACCCGGTGCTGCGCCGCAAGGTGGAGGAGGCGGTCGAGGCCACCGGCTACGTCCCCAACCAGGCCGCCCGCTCCCTGGTCACCCAGCGGACCGACTCCATCGCCCTGGTGGTGTCGGAGCGGGAGCGCCGGCCCGTCGAGGCTCCCTTCGTCGGCCGGATGTTCACCGACCCCCACTTCGGCCGGGTGGTCGGCGGTCTCCTGGACGTGCTGCGCCCGGCCGGGGTCCAGATGGTCCTGATGCTGGTGGACGACGACACCTCGCGCCGGCAGTTCCTCTCGTATCTGCGCCAGGGTCACGTGGACGGGACGGTGCTCGTCTCCTCGCACGCCTCCGATCCGCTCCCCCGACTGCTCGCGGAGACCGGGCTGCCCGCCGTGCTCGCGGGGCGCCCGGCGGAGACGGTCCCGCTGCCGTACGTGGAGGTGGACCAGCGGGCGGGGGCGCGGATGGCCGTCGACCGTCTGGTGGCCGGGGGGCGCCGCACGATCGGCAGCATCGCGGGGCCGCAGGACATGCCGGCCGCCCAGGAGCGCCTGCAGGGGTTCCGCGACGCGCTGGCCGCGCACGGCATCACCGAAGCACCGTGGGCCGAGGGGGACTTCACCCGGGTGGGCGGCGCCGAGGCGACGCGACGGCTCCTTGCCGAACACCCGGACCTGGACGGCGTGTTCGTCGCGTCGGACCTCATGGCGCAGGGCGCGCTGCAGACCCTCCTGCGGGCGGGCAGGCGGCTGCCGCGGGACGTGGCGGTGGTCGGCTTCGACGACAGCGAGGCCGCGGGTGCCTGCGAGCCCGCGCTGACCACCGTCCGGCAACCGGTAGAGGAGATGGCCGCCGAGATGGCCCGGCTGCTCCTGGGGCGGATCAAGCGGCCCGGGCGCGCGCCGCTGTCGATGGTGTTCCGCCCGGCACTGGTCGAGCGGGCCTCGGCGTGAGCGGCGCCGGCCGTGCGGCCCGGCTCAGGACAGCAGCGCCACCAGGGTGACCGTGGTCCCGGCCGCGCAGACCGAGATGTCGAACTGGTCCACGAGGGCCTGGGCCAGCCACAGGCCCCTGCCGCTCTCGGCCTCGTAGCCGTCGGGAAGGGCCGCCGCCACGCACGGCTCCGCCCTGGGCAGCCCCGGGCCGCTGTCCCCGATGACGCACCGCAGTCCCTCGGCCGTGTGTGCGAGATGGATGCGGCCCTTGCCGCCGCCGTGCACGACGGCGTTGCCTGCGACCTCGTGCACGGCGAGCACGAAGTCGCTGAGCCGGGGGTCGCAGAGGCCCGCGTCCTCGGCGCGGCGATTGACCAGGAAGCGCAGGCGCGCCAAGTCGGCGATGGTGAAGGGAAGTTCCAGGAGAGTCGTCCTGTCCGGTGTCGGGGTGAGGGTGGCGTCGATGTGGTCCCGGTGCGGGGCCGGGTCACCGCCGTTGTCGTCGTTGCCGATGCCGCGGTTGAGGATCACTTCGCGGATCACCCTTCGCCCAGGACCAGTTGAGGCACTTCGACGGCTCCGCAGAGCCGTATCACTCTGTCCTGCCCGGGCCGGGAGCGGACCGTCAGAAGGTGGTCGCGGGGCAGCCCGCCCGCGAGCCGCACCAGCGTCGACGCGGCATGTACGTCCATGAAGCACAGCTCGGAGAGATCGAGCAGGCGCGGACGGTCCGGGCCGGTCAGGGCGCGCGCGAGCGCCGAGTCGAACTCCTCGCGCGTGGCGAGGTCGACGTCTCCGGCGATCCGCAGTTCGGCGCCGGTCCTGGCTATGTCCAGGGCGCCCAGGTGGCGCAGGATCTGTTTGGGGTGGGCGCGGTGGACCCGGTCCAGGAGATCATCGCCGAACTTGCGCCGGTCGTACTCGCAGATGGCGGTGAACCCGATGTCGGCGAAGAGCGGCGAAAGCCCGGACTCGTACTCGACCAGGAGATCCCGGTCGACGCCCGGGTCGGCGGCCCAGCCCATGTCGCCGACCGCCCGGATCCCGGAGAAGCCGTCGTGGCGTGCCTTGTCGGTCAACTCCACCCAGGTGGCGACGCGTTCGACGGGGTCGAAGCCGGTGGCCGGGTCGTACCCGGGGACTTCGTTGACCACGACGAGGCGGCCGTCCATGAGTGCGGCCCCCAGCGGAAAGCCGCCGGCGCTCAGCTGCTCGGCCGCGACGGCGGGAGTGGTGTCCCGGTCGGTGAAGAACACCACTTGCTCGCCGCGCGACAGGCCGATGTCGGCGTACGCGGCACGGAGTTCCCAGCGGGTTTCGTCGTCGTCGAATCCGAGGCATGCGTGGTCCCCGGAGTTCAGACGGGTGACGGAGACCGTCCTGGTCACAGAACTGGCATCCATGGGGCAGAGCCTAGGGTCCGCGCGAGGCGACGCGGCCGTCGTGATCACTGTTGACTGAAGTCGTTCCAATCGCTCGACAACTCGATAATTCGTTGCGCGGCGCGCTTGCGGGTGACGATGATCCCCGCATGGTTTCGACTCCTCCCGATGGCCGCGCCGGCATCGACGCCGCCCTGGTGAGGCGTCTGGTCGCCGCGCAGTTCCCGCAGTGGCGCGACCTGCCCGTCAGGCCCGTGGAGGTCGACGGCTGGGACAACCGGACGTACCGCCTCGGTGACACCCTTACGGCCCGGCTGCCGACGGCAGCCGGTTATGTCCCCGCGGTGGCCAAGGAGAACGAGTGGCTGCCGAAACTCGCGCCGTCCCTGCCGTTCGCCGTCCCGCCGATCCTGGGCGCGGGCGCCCCGGGCGAGGGCTACCCCTTCCCGTGGTCGGTCCGCGGCTGGCTCGACGGGGAGACGGCCGCGCGCGGGCGCATCGACGACCTGCCCCGATTCGCGCTCGCCGTCGCGGAGTTCATCCTCGCCCTGCAGCGCTGCGACACCACCGGAGGTCCGCTCGCGGGCGAGCACAGCTGGTACCGAGGGGCGTCACCCGCGCACTACGACGAAGAGACCCGGCGGTGCCTGGCCGCCCTCGAAGGCCACGTCGACACGGAGAGGGCGGCCGCCGTCTGGGACGCCGCCCTCGCCGCCGAGTGGCACGGGGCGCCCGTCTGGTTCCACGGCGACATCGCCCCGGGCAACCTGCTGGTCGCCGACGGCAAGCTGACCGCCGTCATCGACTTCGGCACCTCGGGCGTCGGGGACCCGGCCTGCGATCTGGTGATCGCCTGGGGGATGCTCGCGGGCGAGAGCCGGGAGACGTTCCGGCGCGCGGTCGGGCAGGACGCGGGCACGTGGGCGCGAGCCCGCG
The DNA here is from genome assembly GCF_053591915.1 of Streptomyces sp. NPDC002853. NCBI lineage: Bacteria > Bacillati > Actinomycetota > Actinomycetes > Kitasatosporales > Streptomycetaceae > Streptomyces > Streptomyces sp. NPDC002853. The sequence continues at coordinate 181,395 of NZ_JBSFUS010000006.1, forward strand.
GCTGGCTCCTGTGGAAGTGCCTGCTGACCCTGTCCGAGAACATCGGCACCGACCCGGAGCGGGAAGCCGTCGACCGGCGGCTGATCGCCGAGGTCCTGGCAGACCACGAGCTCTTCGGCTGAGCCGGGGCCGGCGGAGTACGGCCGCGCCTCACGTGGGCACGACGGTGACCTCCGTCGCCTTCACGCTGGTCCACACCCGCGTCCCGTCGGCGAGGCCGAGTTCGGCGGCGGCCTGCGGGGTGATCTCGGCGACGAGGTCGGGGGCCTGCGGCGAGGTGATCAGGAGCCGGAGCCTGCTGCCGCTGGTGGTGATCTCGCGGATGGTGCCGGGCCAGACGTTGCGGGGGCTGCCGGTGGGCCTTTCGCGGTGCACGGAGACCGCTTCCGGGGCGATGATCGCCAGGGCCTCGGTGCCCGGCGGCAGCGGGTCGGCGATCACGAGGGTCCCCCCGCCGGGCAGGGCGAGCCCCTCGGGTCCCGCGGTACCGGGCCAGGCGTTGCGGCCCAGCATCCTGGCGACCCAGGGGGAGCGCGGATGCCGGGTCACTTCGGCGGGCGCCTCGTCCTGGAGGGCGAGCCCCTGGTCCAGTACGAGAACCCGGTCGGCGAGGGACACCGCCTCGACGGGATCATGGGTGACGATCAGGCAGACGCCGCCGAAGGTGTCGAGGTGCGTGCGCAGGGTGTGCCGCACGTGGGCCCGGGTGGTCTGGTCGAGCGCGGCGAGCGGTTCGTCCAGCAGGAGCAGCCGGGGCCGAGCGGCCAACGCCCGTGCCAGCGCCACCCGTTGGGCCTGACCGCCGGAGACCTGGGCCGGCCTGCGGTGCGCGAGGTGACCGACGCCGAGCCGGTCGAGCCACTCCTGGGCGCGCCGCCGGGCCTCGGCTCGCGGGACACCCAGCGCGCGCGGTCCGTACGCCGTGTTGGCGAGGGCGCTCATGTGCGGGAAGAGGGCGCCGTCCTGCGGGACCCAGGCGACGTGCCGGCGGTGTGGCGGCAGCCCGGTGACGTCGGTGTCGCCGAGCCGGAGCTCGGCGTGGGCGCGCGGGGTGAGCCCGAGGAGCGCGCGCAGCAGGGTGGTCTTGCCCGCGCCGTTGGGACCGACCACGGCGATCGTGGTGCCCGGTTCTGCGTCCAGGGTGAGCTGGTTGAAGCCGCTGACCTCGGCGTGCAGGGACCAGCGCTCCGGGGTCGGCGACGGGGACGGGAGCTCCACCGCAGCGGACTCCGCTGCCGGGGCCCGGGAAGGCGCGGGCGAGGCCGCCTCCTCCGGCAGCCGCTCGTACCGCCCCTTGCGCCGGTCGCCCGGGGCGCCCATCCAGCGGCCGCGCAGTGCGACGAGCACCGCCATGGCGATGGCGAGCAGCAGCAGCGACACGGAGGTCGCGGCCTCGGGGGAGTCCTGGAGCAGCAGGTACACCTGGAGGGGCAGGGTCTGGGTCGTGCCGGGGAGGTTGCCCGCGAAGGTGATGGTCGCGCCGAACTCGCCGAGGGCCCGCGCCCAGGTCAGAGCGGCTCCGGCGATGAGCCCCGGAGCGACCATGGGCAGCGTGACGGTGCGGAACACCCGTAGCGGCGAGGCACCCAGGGACGCCGCGGTCTCCTCGTAACGGGGGCGGAGTCCACCGAGCGCGCCTTCGAGGCTGATGACGAGGAACGGCATGGCGACGAACGTCGCGGCGATCACCGCACCGGACATGTGGAACGGCAGGGTGATCCCGAACGTGTCCTCGAGCCACGGCCCGAGCAGCCCGCGCCGCCCGAAGGCGAGGAGGAGGGCGACGCCGCCCACGGTGGGCGGAAGCACCATCGGGAGCAGCACGAGGGAACGTACGACCGCCTTGCCGGGAAAGTCGACGCGGGCGAGCAGCCACGCCAGCGGCACCCCGAGCAGCAGGGACAGTGCCAGCGCCCAGAGGGAGACGACGAGGGACAACCGCAGCGCCTGCGTGGTCCCCTCACTGGTCAGATGGGCCCCGAGCTCGCCCCATTCCGTACGGGCGAGGATCCCGATCAGCGGCAGCATCAGGAACGCGACGGCGAGCAGCGCGGGGATCGCGAGGGCGATCGGGGTGCGGGGGCCGGTGGTGCGGCCGCGCAGGCGTTTCATCGTGGTCCCTGGGGTGCGCGCTGGGTGGTTCGCGAGGTGAGGGGGCGTCAGGGGCGGTCCGGGAGACGGCCGGACCGCCCCGACCGGGGAGGCGGCCGGCCCCCTCACCTCGGCGGGTGCGGCTCCATCCTGCCGGGGGTGGTGCTCTTCTCCCGGCAGGGTGGGGCCACGGCTTTCCGGGCGATGGCTACGGCTTCTCGAAGCCGGCGCCCCGCAGGATCTTCTGCGCGGCGGGCGTGGAGAGCCACTTCACGAACGCGGTCGCGGCCTGCGCGTGCTCGGAGGTCTTCAGGGTGGCCGCGGGGTATTCGGCGATCGCGTTCTCGCCGTCGGGGATCTTGACCGCGTCGACCTTGTCGGCAGCGGTGGCCGCGTCGGTCTTGTAGACGAGCCCGGCATCGGCCTCGCCCAGTTCGACCTTGCTCAGGACCGCGCGGACGTTGGGTTCCTGCGAGACCGGCCGCACGTCGATGTCCTGGTCGTCCAGGATCTGCTTGCCGTAGCGGCCGACGGGCACCTCGGGCGCGGCGAGGACGACCTTCAGCTTGCTGTCGGAGAGGTCCTTCAGCTCGGCGACCTTCTTCGGGTTGCCCGCGCCGACCGCGATGACCAGACGGTTCCTGGCGATGACGGACGGCTTCCCGGTGTCGGCGCCGAGCCCGTCCATGGTCTTGGTGTCGGCGGTGACCAGCGCGTCGGCCGGGGCGCCCTGCTTGACCTGGGCGGCCAGTTCCTGCGAACCGGCGAAGGAGAAGTTGACCTTCGTGCCCGGGTGCTCCTTCTCGTACGCGGCACCCGCGGTCTTGAAGACATCGGTGAGCGAGGAGGCGGCGAGCACGGTGAGGTCGGCCTTCGGGGCGGCGGCGCCCGCGGGCTTCTTGCCGCTGTCGTCCTTGCCGTCGTCGTTGCCGCAGGCGGCGAGCGGCACGAGCAGAGCGGCCGTCAGTGCGGCGGCCGCGGCGCGGCGCCGGACGGGGGTGGGAGCGAGGGACATGAGCGAGAACTCCTAGAAGGCGGGCCGACGGCGCGGTCCGGCCCGTGGTGGCGGGCCCTGGGGTGCGGACCAGGGGTCAGGTGCGGTCGATGTGCACGCTGGTGGACTTCACGCGGGCGGTCGCCTGCATGCCGACCTCCAGACCGAGCTCCTCCACGGCCTCCCGGGTCAGGAGCGAGACGAGCCGGTGCGGACCTGCCTGGATCTCGACCTGGGCCGCGACGTCGCCGAGCTTCACGGCGGTGACGATGCCGGGAAAGGCGTTGCGGGCCGAGGTGTAGGGCACCTCTTCCTCACCGCCTGCTCCCTGCGTCTGCCCCTGCGCGACCTCGACGGAGAACGCGGCGAGATCACGGCCGTCGATGAGCCGGCGGCCGCCTTCGTCCCGGTGGGTGGCGACCCGCCCGGCGTCCGCCCAGCGACGAGCGGTGTCGGGGCTGACGCCGAGCAGGCGTGCCGCCTGTCCGATGGTGTAGGACTGCATGCGCGACACGATAGGCCGCATCACCTCGCATCTACAACACTTCTGGGCGTTCCTCCATGGCAGATGCGGACACCTTGGAGGAACGGTCAAGAGGTGGCCTGGGCGGCTTCAGGACGTGGCGTCGCCGCCGCGGAACACCGGCTCCCGCACCTGCGGCACCTGCTTCAGGCCGATGCCGAAGTGCGTGGCGTACGCGTCGAGCACGTCGGTGTCCGTGGCCAGTTCGGCGGTGTGGCGCTGCCCGGACTCCGTCGTGGTGAGGGTGCGGCCGCTGAGGGTGATCCGTCCGGTCTCGGTGAGCATCGAGCAGACCAGTGACCGCGTGAAGTGGGACCGGGGCGAGGTGCGGTGCCACCAGGCGCCGACGGTGAAGTCGCCGAGGGCGCGCGGGCGCCGGTCGACCACGTACTGCGCCTTGCCGTCCCTGCTGACGTCCAGGTCGCCTTCGGGCGTCTCGGTGACGCGGAAGGTACCGCCGGGGTCCTGCTGGTCACCGCGCTCGCCGTAGACCAGCGGGAAGTGGCTGTGGGTGCCGAAGCCGACGTCCGCGAGCAGTTCCTCGTCGTCGGAGGTGCGCACGTGCAACGCCAGGTGGTCGTAGGGAATCCCGGGCCGCCCTTCGGCGTCGTACACACGGGCCTGCAGCAGGGTCACCTGGTAGCCGAGTGCGGTGAGCAGCGCGGCGAAGGCGCCGTTGAGTTCGTAGCAGAAGCCGCCGCGGCGGGCGCCGACGACCTTCGCGACCAAGGAGTCCTCGGTGAGGTCGATGTCCTCGCCGAGGTGGATGGAGAGGTTCTCGAAGGGGACGGCGCGCAGGTGCGCGAGGTGCAGGTCGTGCAGGGCCCGCGCGGTGGGAGCGGCCGGGCGCTGGGCGCCGATGCGGCGCAGGTAGGCATCCGTCGTATCAAAATCCATGGGCGGATTCTCGCGCGTCCACGCATCATGGGCCTGCCCCCGTCGCACAGCCGTTGCCTCGGTGTCGCGGCGCTGCGGGGACCTCTGCTCCCGTACCGAAGGAACCAATGCCGGCCGAACCCGTTCCCTTCCGGACCTCCGTCTCCGACGACGTACTGAACGACCTGCGTACGCGCCTCGAGCGCACCCTCTTCACGCAGCCCTCCGACTCCGCGTACTGGGCGGCGGGCGTCGACCCCGGCTATCTGCGCGAACTCGTGGCCTACTGGGCGGACGGCTTCGACTGGCGCGCCGCCGAGGCCCGGCTCAACGCCTTTCCCCAGTACGTCGCCGAAGTCGCCGGACGACGCGTGCACTTCGTCCACCTGCGGGGCCGCCGCCTCGAAGGTGCCCCCGCGCCGCTGCCGCTGGTCCTGAGCCATGGCTGGCCCAGCAGCTTCGTGGAGATGCTGGCGGTCGCCGGGCGTCTCGCCGATCCGGGCGCGCACGGCGGCGACCCCGCCGACGCCTTCGACGTGGTGATCCCCTCGCTGCCCGGCTTCGTCCACTCCGAGCTGCCCCGCGAGCCGTTCACCCGCAGGGGCGTCGCCGAGATCTGGCACGAGCTGATGACCGGGACGCTGGGCCACGAACGCTTCGGGGCCTTCGGCGGAGACATCGGCGGCGGGGTCACGCAGTGGCTCGGCGCGCTCTATCCGCGGACCGTGGCCGGGGTGCACGTCACCTCCGCCGTGATCACGGAACAGTTCGACGCGGAGCCGCCGACCGCCGAGGAGCGGTCGTATCTCGACGCGCTGGCCGCGTACGACGCGGGCGACCAGGGCTACAGCGAGATCATGTGTACCCGGCCGGACACGATCGCCGCGGCCCTGATGGACTCGCCGGCGGGGCTCGTCGCCTGGATCGCCGACAAGTACCGCGACTGGAGCGACTGCGGCGGCGATCTCGAGACCCGCTGGGACAAGGACACGCTGCTCACCGTCGCGACCCTGTACTGGGCCACCGGCAGCATCGGCTCGTCCTTCCGGCAGTACTACGACTACCCCCGGAACAAGCCGGTGCCGCCCATCACCGTCCCCGGAGCCATCACCCTCAGCCATGAACCGGCCTTCGCGGACTACCCCAGGAGCCTGGCCGAGCGCACCTTCACCGACCTGCGCCACTGGAGCACCCCGAAGCGGGGCGGGCACTTCATGGCGCACGAGGAGCCCGAGCAGGTGGCCAGGGAGCTGCGGACCTTCTTCCGGCCGCTGAGGGGCTGATGGGGAGAAGCTGATCGGGGAGGCCACGCAGCGCCTGAGCGCATCGAGGGACGGCTTAGGTTAGGCTTAGCTAACTTGATGTTGTCGTGTGCTGGGCGTCGCGTGCGGCGCCCTGTGCTGGACCAGGAAGGCGGGGAACGATGCGGGTCCTCTTCGTGTGCGGGTGAGCGTGACCACGGGGGTGCCCGCGGCCGACGCGGCGCCCCGCAGGATCGCGGGCGCCGTGCCCCGCGTCGAGCGCGTCGCCGCCCGTGCCGCCGACGCCACCGAAGCCGAACGTGCCGTCATCCTGGAGGAGTTCTGGGCGGATGCCGCGCGCCGCGGCACCCCCCTGATCGAGGCTCTGGAGGGCGACCCGGACCACCGCGCCGTGACGTTCCTGTGGCGGGGCCACCGCGCCACCCGGCAGGTCCTGCTAGTCGCCGAGGGCATCGCGGACCGCACGGATCTCGCCGCCTCCCGGCTGAGCCCGCTGCCCGGTACGGACATCTGGCACCTCACCTACCGGTTGCGCGCCGACCACCGCGGCTCGTACCGCCTGGCGGCCGACATCTCGCCCGGCGAGCCGCCCGCGTCCGCCGAACTCCTCCAGCGGCGGCTGCTCTCCCTGTCCGCGCACGCCGCGCCCGACCCGCTCAACCGGCGCATGATGCCGGGGCGTTGGCCGGACCGCGACTTCTCCGTGTACGAACTCCCGCGGGCGCAAGCCCAGCCCCCGGCCGAGCGGCGCGCGGGTGTGCCCCGCGGGAGCGTCGAGCGGCACCGGCTGCCCGCCGGGGTGCTCGGCGCCGAGCGGGACGTGTGGGCGTACCTCCCGCCCGGCGGCCGGGCGGCCGAGCTGCCGGTGCTCGTGCTGAACGACGGCGACATGTGGTTCGGACGGCTCGCCTTCCAGGACACCCTGGACGCCCTCGTCGCCGATGGCGCCGTGCCGCCGCTCGCGGTCCTCGCGCCGGATGCCGTCGACAGGGCCACACGCACCCGGGAACTTGGCGCGCACGACAGCCATGTGCGCTTCCTCGCCGACGAACTGCTGCCGTGGGCGGCCGGCCGCCGGCCCCTCACCACCGACCCCGCGCGCACGCTCGTCGCGGGCCAGGGCCTCGGCGGACTGGCCTCCCTGTACGCGGGGCTCCTGCGGCCGGAACGGTTCGGCAACGTCCTTGCCCAGTCCGCGCCCGTCTCGGGTCTCGACGTCGGCGCCGCACGGCGCGTCACCGTGCGCCTGGACGCCGGACTGGGTGAGGAAGAAATTCTTGATCAAAATCGCGATCTGTACGAGACCCTGCGCTCGCGCGACTGCCGGGTGTCCCTGAACACCTACAACGGCGGTCATGACTGGGCCTGTTGGCGTGCAGTCCTGACCGAAGGGCTTGTGGGACTCCTGGGACACTGACCCGCCCGCACTGGCACACTGGTTCGCCCGCTCCGTGTCGCTGTTGGGCTGAACGGGTGAGGTCGCGTAAGAATGAGCCAGTGCAGATATCGAGTGCGAGCCAGGACGGGGTGGAGCGTTGAACAGCCACGACGTCACCGATGAACAGTGGGAAGGGCTCGCCCAGGTCGTACCGCTGCGCAGCCGCAACGAATGGCCGTCCTGGCCCGGCCACCGTGCGATGCCCGACGCGGAGACCGAGGCGCGGCGGCGTTTTGTGGTGATGCGGGTGAACATCTTCGCCGACGCCCGCGAGGTCGCCGAGACCGTGATGGCGCAGATCCCGGTCCTCCTCGACCTGACCGGGGCGGAGACGGAAGTCGCCAAGCGCGTACTGGACTTCAGCAGCGGTGTGGTCCTCGGCCTCGGCTGTGGGATGCACCGGGTCGACAAGAACGTCTTCCTCCTGGCGCCGCCCGGCACCGAGGTGCAGGGGCTCGTCGCGGCGGCACAGTCGTAGCGGAGTCCTGGCGGAGTCCTGCCGGATGCCCCCGCCGCGGGGCGCCTTCTGTGGAGGACACAGGAGTTCGGTGTTCCTGCGGAATCCCTCATTCGTAGGAAGGTCACTTGGGCAAAACGGTTCCCCGGAGCCGTGTCCGCCTACCGTCCCGGACATGACTGTGCACCTCCCGGAGGCGGGCGCCGGGCCACCGACGGGCCCGGACCGGAGCCGCGTCACCGAACTGCGTCTCTCGGCATTCGCCTCGCACCGGAGTGCCGTGTTCCCGCTCGGTCCGCTGACTGTCGTCGCGGGGCCGAGCGGGAGCGGGAAGACCACCGCACTCGTCGCGTACGAGGCGCTGGCGAGGCTCGGTGCGGGCGAGGAACTCGTCGACGTCTTCGCCGATCCCGTGGCCTGTGTGCCCGATCGCGCGCGGGGCGACGAACAGCACCGGCGCGGTTTCCGCATCGGCTGCACGGTCGACGGGCCCGTCGGGGCGGTGCGGCTCGACGTCGCCGTACAGGCCGAGCCCGAACTGCGCGTCGTGGGCGAGCGGCTGACCCGGGGCGGGCTCACCCTTCTGGAGACGGCGCTGCGCGATCCGGGCCGGCGGGCGGTGCAGGCCGCCTGGCACACGGCGGGCATGACGCCGGTGACGCGCGGCCCGCTGCCGGACGACCGGCTCGGCACGGCGCTGCTCCCGCTGCGGGTCGCGGGCAAGACCGAGGGACAGCGCCTGGTGCTCGCCGCGGCCGAGCAGATGGTGGTCGCCCTGCGCTCGGTGTTCCCGTGCGCTCCCCGGCCCGGCCTCATGCGCCTGCCCGTGCCTCCCGGACTGATCGGCGCGGGGCGCCTGTTGAGCGGCTGCGACAACCTCGCCGAGGTCCTTCTGCGTACGAGGGCGGAGTGCGGCCGGCGTCACGCGCGGCTGGTGAGCGCGGTACGGGCGGGGTGTGCGGGGCCGGTCGCGGACGTGCTCGCGGAGGTGGCCGACGACGGGTCGGTCCATGCGCTCATCGACCGGGGCGGCGGCATCAGGTCCCCCATCGGGCGGCTCGGGGACGGCGAGTTGCGGTATCTGGCGCTCGCCCTGGTGCTGCTCACCGGACCCGGGGTGCTCGAGGTGGACCCGGTGGCCGAGGTGCCGGCGGCCTACCAGAGCCTCACCGTGCTCGCCGACGGACTCGACCACTTCCTCGACCAGCGGCAGAAGCGCGCACTCGCCGAACTGGCGGCGTACACCTGCGGGCGCGGCCACATCCGCCTCGTCGGGACGGTGAGCGACGCGTCATGGGGCGCGCTGGTGGGCGGGGCCGCGATGGTAGACCTGGGGCGTGACGGAACTTGATGTAGCGGGACTGCAGCGCAGGCTGGCCGACTTCGCGGCGGAGCGGGACTGGGAGCAGTACCACACGCCGAAGAACCTGGCCGCCGCGCTGAGCGTGGAGGCGTCCGAACTGGTCGAGATCTTCCAGTGGTTGACCCCGGACGAGTCGGCACGGGTGATGGACGACCCGGAATCAGCGCACCGGGTGACGGACGAGGTCGCCGACGTGCTGGCCTATCTGCTGCAGTTCTGTGAGGTGCTCGGCATCGACGCGCTGGCGGCGCTCGACGCGAAGATCGACCGGAACGAGCGGCGTTTTCCCGCGAGGTGAGTCGACGATGCACGGTCCGCGGTCCCTCGGCGGTTCGCGGTCCGTGAGAGTCCGTGAGTCCTGTGCGTCGCAGATCTATGGTGCGTAGATTTGTCACTCTCTGGAGTGGACGCATTGTCCACAGTCGATAACTTGTCCACAGATTTCCGGGTTGCTCTGGCTTTTCGTCCCGCTGGCACTCACTCTGGGTAGTGAGCAAGGGAGTTCGGGCGAACGTGCGGTGGGTGTGCGCGCGGGATGGGTGGGGGTGCGCATGGAGGCGATGCGGCTCATCGAGGCGAGCAGGCACGCACTGGCGCGGAGCCAGGACCCCTTGGACATCGTTGCCGAGGTGTGGCAGTCCCAGGCCCTCGCGCAGGCGATCGGCAGCCGGCTCGCGATCGCCGGCCCTCCGGAGTTACGGGGGGAGGCGCTCGGCCTGAGCGAGGTCGGAGGCAGAGGCTGCGGGGTCCTGGTCGCCCCGGGCGTCGGTACGGAGGGGATCCGGGCGGCGCGGCTCACGGGCATCGGCCGGGCGCGCGAGGTGCTGCGGGGGCTCGACGAACTGCTCGGCGATGTGGGGATCGCGCTGGTCGGCGTGGCCATGGGCGCGGACGACGAGGGGGTGTACTGGCAGTGCATGGAAGCGATCGACGCCGCCGACGAGTCGAGGGACCGGGTGCTCGAGATGCTGCGCAGGCTCGCGGTGCGCGAACAGAGCCTGCCCGAGCCCGACTCGGCGGCGGGGTCGCCATGATCCGGGGGCGTGCCGGGAGCCGGGTGCGGTCGGCCGGGACGGGCGCCGGGGGAGTGCCGGTGCCGTCAGAAGCGGTTGGGCTCGTCGGCTGCTGGGGGACGAGGGGCGGGGGGCGTGGTGTCGCCGGCCGTCGTGGACTGCTGCAGATCCGCGTCGAGCTGGGTCAGGTCCGCGTTGAGCGCGGCCATCAGCTCCTCCATCTGCTGGAGCAGGCCCTTGGGTGGGCCATGCTGCTCGGGCACGGACGGTTCGCGCGCGGCCTCCTGCTCGGGTACGGCTTCCTGCGACATGGCGGCCTCCTCGGCCCTCGCCCTCCGGGCGGCGGAGGGCAGCTGATGCAAGCGACGCACCAGCAGCTGCCGCCGGCGCGGGTGCCGGGCGGTCCGGCTCCGCCCGAGCCAACGATCACCTGCGGCGGCGGGTCACTGGGGCGGGGCCACAGCGGATGCGGGGTTGACGGAATTTCACCCGGCCGGGGCGGCGCGCGACCGCGGGGGCCGGTGGAGTTGACGGGAGTGCGGCAAGGATCGACTCCACCGGCACGGCCGGGCCGCGGGGCGGCCGAGGCGCGGTCAGGTCAGCTGAGACATGACCTGCGAGGAGATCAGCTCCAGGTGGTCGACGTCGTCCAGGTCGAGGATCTGGAGGTACATGCGCTGCGAGCCGACGGCCTGGTAAGCGGCGATCCTCTCCACGACCTCGGCCGGGGAGCCCGCGAGCCCGTTCGCCTTCAGGTCCTCCACGTCGCGTCCGATCGCGTCGGCACGGCGCTTCACCTCCGCGTCCGTCTTCCCGACGCAGGCCACCAGGGCGTTGGAGTAGGTCAGGTCGTCCGCGTTGCGGCCGATCTCCTCCGCGGCGGCGCGCACGCGCTTGAACTGCTGCTCGGTATCGGCGAGAGAGGCAAAGGGAATGTTGAACTCGCTCGCGTAGCGGGCCGCGAGGGCGGGCGTCCGCTTGGCGCCGTGGCCGCCGATGAGTACGGGCACGCTGGGCTGCGCGGGCTTGGGAAGGGCGGGGGAATCGGAGAGCTGGTAGTAGGTCCCGTCAAAGGTGAAGCGCTCGCCGACCGGGGTGTTCCACAGGCCGGTGACGATGGCGAGTTGTTCCTCCAGGCGACCGAACTTCTCCTTCGGGAAGGGGATTCCGTACGCGGAGTGCTCGGCCTCGTACCACCCCGATCCGAGGCCGAGCTCGATGCGGCCGCCCGACATCTGGTCGACCTGCGCGACCTGGATCGCGAGGACGCCGGGCAGCCGGAAGGTGCCCGCGGTCATCAGGGTGCCGAGCCGGATCCGCCGGGTCTCACGGGCAAGTCCGGCGAGGGTGATCCAGGCGTCCGTCGGGCCGGGAAGACCGTCGGAGGAGCCCATCACGAGGTAGTGGTCGGAGCGGAAGAACGCGCTGTAGCCGAGGTCGTCGGTGGCCTTGGCGACGCGGAGAAGCGTCTCGTAGGTCGCACCCTGCTGCGGTTCGGTGAAGATTCGAAGGTCCATGCAGCCATTTTGCCCGGACGCCCGATTCGGGTTCAGTCGCCCGCAGGCCGTGTTGCGGCTCGTCCCCTCAGCTGCCTGAGGAGCCGCTCGGCCGTGTGGCGCGGGGAGCCGGAGGCTAGGCTTCGGCACTGGCTGTCCGGGCGAGGGGCCCGGGGACGGTGTCGGGGCAGGGGTTGGGGTCGAGATGGTCGCTGGCAGAGTTGTCCGGTTCGACGGCGCGCGGGGGTATGGGTTCATCGCCCCGGAGCACGGTGGGGAAGACGTGTTCCTGCACGCCAACGACCTGCTCATCCCGGAGCCCTTGGTGCACCCGGGGGCGCGGGTCGAGTTCGAGATCGAGGAGGGTGAGCGCGGGCCCAAGGCGTCTTCCGTCCGGCTCCCCGCGGGGGCGCAGGCGCAGACGCCGGCGCCGTTCGCGGGCGGCAGGGCCCAGGTGCCGCCGTCCGTCCAGGCGTCGGCCGTCGGGTTCGACGACGGTGAGGAGCCGACCTGCGATGTGCTCAGCGTCGCGGAGTACTCGTTCGAGGTGACCGAGCTGCTCCTGGAGACGGCTCCGTGGATGACCGGGGAGCAGATCAAACAGCTCCGCGAGCAACTGGTGCAGCACGGCAGGAGCCACGGCTGGGCGGAGGGCTGACGGACCACGAGGGCGGCGAAAACCCCTGAGTGAGTCAGTGATGTTCGCTGTACGGTCTAGAGGCGCGCTGGAGCCGCAACCCGTAAGTTTCCGCAGTTCAGATTGCGTTTCGAGGCATACCCGTGTTCCTGACGATCAGTACCTCCGGTACCCCTGAGAGCCCCGCGACCGACCTCGGATTCCTGCTGCACAAGCATCCCGACAAAGCGCAGCGGTTCTCCACGTCGTACGGCACCGCGCACGTCCTGTACCCCGAGGCGTCCGTGGAGCGCTGCACCGCCGCGCTGCTGCTCGAGGTGGACCCCGTGGCGCTGGTGCGGCGGGGCAAGGGCAAGGGGCGGGGCGGGGCACCTGATGCGGCGCTCGCCCAGTATGTGAACGACCGGCCCTACGCCGCTTCGTCGCTGCTCGCCGTTGCGCTCAGCGCGGTGTTCTCCAGTGCCATGCGCGGGGTGTGCAACGCGAGGCCCGAGCGGGCCGGGCAGCCGCTGCCGCTGCACGTCGAGGTGCCGGCGCTGCCGGCGCGTGGCGGCGCGGACCTGGTGCGCAAGCTGTTCGAGCCGCTGGGCTGGACGGTCACGGTGACGCGGGTGCCGCTGGACGAGCAGTTCCCCGAGTGGGGCGACTCGCGGTACGTCCACCTCGTACTCGACGTGCCCGACGGGAAGTTGACCCTCGGGGAGGCGCTCCGGCACCTCTATGTCCTTCTTCCGGTCCTCGACGACGCCAAGCACTACTGGGTCTCGTCGGACGAGGTCGACAAGCTGCTGCGTGCCGGTGAGGGCTGGCTCGCGGACCACCCGGAGCAGAAGGTCATCACCAGCCGCTATCTGGCGCGGCGCTGGTCGCTGACCAGGGAGGCCATGCATCGGCTCGAACTGGTGCGGCTTGCCGACGCGGACGACACGGACGTCGACGACCTCGACAACGCGGTCGACGACGAGAGCGCCGATCCGGATGCCGAGGAGGGCGCGGACAAGACCGTGCCGCTCGCCGTGCTGCGACGTGAGGCGATACTCGCGGCGCTGGAGGCGGCCGGGGCAGGGCGGGTGCTCGACCTCGGGTGCGGGCAGGGCCAGTTGGTGCAGGCGTTGCTCAAGGACACCCGGTTCACCGAGATCGCCGGTGTCGATGTGTCGATGCGGGCGCTGACCATCGCCTCGCGGCGGCTGAAGCTCGACCGCATGGGCGAGCGACAGGCCGAGCGCGTCAAGCTCTTCCAGGGCTCGCTCGCGTACACCGACAAGCGGCTCAAGGGGTATGACGCCGCTGTGCTCAGCGAGGTCATCGAGCACCTCGACGAGGAGCGGCTGCCCGCCCTCGAGTACGCGGTGTTCGGTTCCGCGCGGCCGCGCACCGTGCTCGTGACGACGCCGAACGTCGAGTACAACGTCCGCTGGGAGACGCTGCCAGCCGGGCATGTCCGGCACGGCGACCACCGGTTCGAGTGGACGCGCGAGGAGTTCCGGGGGTGGGCCGGGCAGGTGGCCGAACGGCACGGGTACGCCGTGGGGTTCGTGCCCGTCGGGGACGACGACCCCGAGGTGGGGCCGCCGACTCAGATGGCCGTCTTCACCCAGACCGACAAGGCCGACAGGACCGACAGGACCGACAAGAACGCGAAGGAGGTGCGGGCGGCATGACGAACGAAACCAGTAACAGCAGCGGCAACGCCAACACCAACCGTCCCGGCGCCGGCACCAGCACGGAAGCCGCTCACGCGGGACGCGTGCTGCCCGTCACCGACCTCTCCCTCGTCGTCCTCGTCGGCGCCACCGGCTCCGGCAAGTCCACCTTCGGCCGCAGGCACTTCAAGCCCACCGAGGTGCTCTCCAGCGACTTCTGCCGCGGCCTCGTCGCCGACGACGAGAACGACCAGGGCGCGAGCGGCGACGCCTTCGACGTGCTGCACTACATCGCGGGCAAGCGCCTCGCCGCGGGCCGGCGCACCGTCGTCGACGCGACGAACGTGCAGAGCGAGAGCCGCAAGCAGCTGATCGACCTCGCCAGGCAGTACGACGTCCTGCCCATCGCCATCGTCCTGGACGTGCCCGAGGAGGTCTGCGCCGCGCGCAACGCACAGCGCGCCGACCGGGCGGGCATGCCCCGCCGCGTCATCCAGCGCCACCAGCGTGAACTGCGGCGCTCGCTCAAGCACTTGGAGCGCGAAGGGTTCAGGAAGGTCCACGTCCTCAGGGGTGTGGAGGAGGTCGACCTCGCCACCATCGTCACCGAGAAGCGCTACAACGACCTCTCGCACCTCACCGGCCCCTTCGACATCATCGGCGACATCCACGGCTGCGCCTCCGAGCTGGAGACCCTGCTCGGCAAGCTCGGCTACGTCGACGGCACGCACCCCGAGGGGCGTACGGCCGTGTTCGTCGGCGACCTCGTCGACCGCGGCCCGGACTCCCCGGGCGTGCTGCGCCGCGTGATGTCGATGGTCGGCGAGGGCACCGCCCTGTGCGTACCGGGCAACCACGAGAACAAGCTCAGCCGTTACCTCAAGGGCCGCAAGGTCCAGCACACCCACGGACTCGCCGAGACCGTCGAACAGTTGGAGGCCGAGAGCGAGGAGTTCCGCGCGAGCGTAAGAACGTTCGTGGACGGCCTCGTCTCGCACTACGTCCTGGACCGGGGCAAACTCGTCGTCTGCCACGCGGGCCTGCCCGAGAAGTACCACGGGCGTACGTCGGGCCGGGTGCGCTCGCACGCGCTGTACGGCGACACGACCGGCGAGACCGACGAGTTCGGGCTGCCCGTGCGCTATCCGTGGGCGGAGGACTATCGCGGCAGCGCCGCCGTGGTCTACGGCCACACCCCCGTGCCGACCGCGACCTGGCTGAACAACACCATCTGCCTGGACACCGGTGCCGTCTTCGGCGGCAGCCTCACCGCGCTGCGCTGGCCGGAGCGCGAACTGGTCGACGTACCGGCGGAGCGGGTCTGGTACGAACCGGCCAAGCCGCTGCGCACCGAGGCGCCCGGCGGTCACGACGGGCGCCCGCTCGACCTGAACGACGTGCACGGCCGCCGCGCCGTGGAGACACGGCACGCGGGACGTGTCGCGGTGCGCGAGGAGAACGCGGCGGCGGCCCTCGAGGTCATGAGCCGGTTCGCCGTCGACCCGCGGCTCCTTCCGTACCTCCCGCCGACGATGGCGCCCACCGCGACATCGCAGCGTGAGGGCTACCTGGAGCACCCGGCGGAGGCCTTCGCGTCGTACGCCGGTGACGGAGTCGGCAGGGTCGTGTGCGAGGAGAAGCACATGGGCTCGCGCGCCGTGGCCCTGGTGTGCCGTGACGCGGACGTGGCCCGCGAGCGCTTCGGCGTGGACGGTCCGACCGGCTCGCTCTGCACCCGCACAGGCCGCCCCTTCCTGGACGACGCGAAGGTCACCGAGGAGATACTCGGGCGGCTGCGCGCCGCCGTCACCGAGGCGGGCCTGTGGCAGGAGCTCGACACGGACTGGCTGCTGCTCGACGCGGAGTTGATGCCCTGGTCGCTGAAGGCCTCCGGCCTGCTCCGTACCCAGTACGCGGCTGTGGGCGCCGCGTCCCGAGCCGTCTTCCCCGGTGCGATCGCCGCCCTGGAAGCGGCGACGGCCCGCGGCGTGGACACCGGAGGGCTCCTGGCGAAGCAGCGGGAACGAGCCGTGGACGCAGCCGCGTTCACGGACGCCTACCGCCGCTACTGCTGGCCGACCGAGGGCCTGGAGGGCGTGCGTCTCGCGCCGTTCCAGATCCTGGCCGTCCAGGGCCGCAGCCTCGCCGCTCTCCCGCACGACGAACAGCTCGGCCTGATCGACCGCATGGTGGAGCACGACGGCACCGGACTGCTGCAGACCACCCGGCGGCTCTATGTCGACACGGGAGACGAGGCATCGGTCCAGGCAGGCATCGACTGGTGGCTGGAGATGACCAGCCGCGGCGGCGAGGGCATGGTCGTCAAGCCGGTCGAGGCGCTGGTCAGGGACGCGAAGGGCAGGATCGTGCAGCCCGGCATCAAGTGCCGCGGCCGCGAGTACCTCCGGATCATCTACGGCCCCGAGTACACCCGCCCCGACCACCTCGACAAGCTGCGCAACCGGTTCCTGGGCCACAAGCGCTCGCTGGCGATCCGTGAGTACGCCCTCGGCCTCGAGGCCCTGGACCGCCTCGCGGCCGGCGAACCGCTGTGGCGCGTGCACGAGGCGGTGTTCGCGGTCCTGGCCCTGGAGTCGGAACCGGTGGACCCGCGGCTCTAGGAGACAGCCCGCGGCTCTGGGAGACAGCCCGCGGCTCTGGGAGACAGCGGGCCTCCTTTGGCCAACAGCGGGCGTCGGCCGTCCGGCAGGGGAAAGATGGACCCCATGGGATTCCATGTCGACTCCGAGGCCGGGCGGCTGCGCCGCGTGATCCTGCACCGCCCTGATCTGGAGCTCAAGCGGCTCACGCCGACCAACAAGGACGCGTTGCTCTTCGACGACGTCCTGTGGGTCCGCAGGGCGCGCCAGGAACATGACGGATTCGCCGACGTGCTGCGTGACCGCGGGGTGGCCGTCCACCTCTTCGGCGACCTGCTGACCGAGGCGATGGACGTGCCCGGGGCGCGCCTGCTCGTGCTCGACCGGGTCTTCGACGAGAAGGAGTACGGCCCGCTGGCGACGGACCATCTGCGGGCCGCCTTCGAGACGTTGCCGTCCGCCGAGCTCGCCGAAGCGCTGATCGGCGGGATGACGAAGCGGGAGTTCCTGGAGCGCCATCCCGAGCCGACGTCCGTGCGTTTCCACTGCATGGACCTGGACGACTTCCTGCTCGGTCCGCTGCCCAACCACCTCTTCACGCGCGACACCTCGGCGTGGATATACGACGGCGTCTCCATCAACGCGATGCGCTGGCCCGCGCGGCAGCGCGAGACCGTGCACTTCGAGGCGATCTACCAGCACCACCCGCTCTTCCGGGCCGAGGAATTCCACACGTGGTCCCGGGGGCAGTCGGACTACCCCTCCACCATCGAGGGCGGCGACGTCCTGGTGATCGGCCGGGGCGCGGTCCTCATCGGCATGAGCGAACGCACCACGCCGCAGGCCGTCGAGATGCTCGCGCACAAGCTCTTCGCGGCGGGCTCCGCGCAGACGATCGTGGCCCTGGACATGCCGAAGAGACGCGCGTTCATGCATCTCGACACGGTGATGACGATGGTCGACAGCGACACCTTCACGCAGTACGCGGGCCTGGGCATGCTGCGCTCGTACACCATCGAGCCGGGCGTCGACGGGCGGGAGCTGAAGGTCACCGACCATCCGCCCGAGCACATGCACCGGGCGATCGCGGCGGCTCTCGGGCTGCCCGGTATCCGGGTCCTCACCGCCACGCAGGACGTGCACGCGGCCGAGCGGGAGCAGTGGGACGACGGCTGCAACGTGCTGGCGGTCGAGCCGGGCGTCGTCGTGGCGTACGAGAGGAACTCGACCACGAACACGCATCTGCGCAAGGAGGGCATCGAGGTGATCGAGATCCGGGGCAGCGAGCTGGGGCGGGGCCGGGGCGGTCCGCGGTGCATGAGCTGCCCGGTGCAGCGGGATGCCGTCGACTGAGCGGGTGCGCGGCAGATGTTCGGGTGGGGTGCGCGGCAGCAGCCCGTGCGGGACGGCCGGGCCCGCGCGAGAATGGGGACTGTATAGAAATGTGGAGCGTCGTATAGACTTCCAGTGTCCCCTTACGCGTACCCCTGGAGCGCCATCATGGCCATCGACCTCACCGGCCGCCACTTCCTGAAGGAGCTGGACTTCACCGCCGAGGAGTTCCGCGGCCTGATCGATCTTGCCGCCGAGCTGAAGGCGGCCAAGAAGGCGGGGACCGAGACGCAGAGCCTGCGCGGCAAGAACATCGCGCTGATCTTCGAGAAGTCCTCCACGCGGACGCGCTGCTCCTTCGAGGTGGCCGCCGCCGACCAGGGTGCGTCGACGACCTACCTCGACCCGGCCGGATCCCACATCGGCAGCAAGGAGTCCGTGAAGGACACCGCCCGGGTGCTCGGCCGGATGTTCGACGCCATCGAGTTCCGCGGTGACGCGCAGTCCACGGTCGAGGAGCTCGGCGCCCACGCGGGCGTGCCCGTCTACAACGGCCTGACCGACGACTGGCACCCCACCCAGATGCTCGCCGACATGCTCACGATGACCGAGCACAGCGCGAAGCCCCTCACCGAGATCGCCTTCGCCTACCTAGGTGACGCCCGTCTCAACATGGGCAACTCGTACCTGATCACCGCGGCGCTCCTCGGCATGGACGTCCGCATCGTCGCCCCCAAGGCCTACTGGCCCGCCGACGAGGTCGTCGCCCAGGCACGCAAGCTCGCCGAGGGCAGCGGCGCGCGCATCACGCTCAGCGAGGACGTCGCCGAGGGCGTCGCCGGCGCGGACTTCGTCGTGACCGACGTCTGGGTGTCCATGGGTGAGCCCAAGGAGGTCTGGGACGAGCGCATAGCGGCGCTCGGGCCGTACGCCGTGACCATGGACGTCCTGCGCGCCACGGGCAACGCCGACGTGAAGTTCATGCACTGCCTCCCCGCCTTCCACGACCTGGGCACGAAGGTCGGCCGCGAGATCCACGCCCGGCACGGTCTAAGCTCTCTCGAGGTCACCGACGAGGTCTTCGAGTCGGCGCACTCCGTCGTCTTCGACGAGGCGGAGAACAGGCTCCACACGATCAAGGCCGTCCTCGTGGCCACACTCGCCTGAACGCGTCACAGCACGCTCACACTGGTGGGGCCGGGGAACACCTTCCCCCGGCCCCGCTTCTTTGCGGCACACCCCAGCCGCGACCCAGCACCACCGAAATGAGAACCACCGCATGCGCTCGACCGGTCCGGCAGGACTCCGCATCAAGTCCCCCGAACTCCTCGTCGCCGAATCGGGCGCCGACCTGGAAGGCCACGGCCTCAAGCGCACCATGGGGCTCTTCCAGCTCGTGTGCTTCGGCGTCGGCGCGATCGTCGGCACCGGCATCTTCGTCGGCCTTTCCGACAGCGTCGCCGAGGCGGGCCCCGCGGTCGCCGTCTCGTACTTCCTGGCCGCCGTCACCTGCATCTTCACCGCCTTCTCGTTCGCCGAGCTGGGCGGCGCGATCCCGGTCTCCGGCAGCTCGTACTCCTTCGCCTACGCCTCGCTCGGCGAGCGCACCGCGTTCCTCGTCGGGTGGTGCCTGCTCCTGGAGTACGGCGTCTCCGTGTCCGCCGTGGCGGTGGGCTGGAGCCAGTACCTGAACGAGCTGCTCGAAAGCCTCACCGGCTGGCACCTGCCCGACGCGCTCTCCGCCGGACCCGGCGAGGGCGGCGTCGTGAACCTGCCCGCCGTCGTCGTGATCCTGCTGGCCGCCGTACTGCTCGTACGCGGCATCCGCGAGAGCGCGCGGGCAACGGCCGCCATGGCCATGCTCAAGATCGGCATCCTGCTGCTGTTCCTCGCGATCGCGTTCACCGCGTTCAAGGCCGGCAACCTCACCCCCTTCGCGGGCGCCGGAGCCTCGGGCATCACCGCGGGCGCCTCGCTCGCCTTCTTCTCGTTCATCGGCTTCGACGCGATCACCACGGCGGGCGAAGAGGTCAAGAACCCCCGCCGCAACATCCCGATCGCCATCCTGATCTGCATCGGAGTCGCCACGCTGCTGTACGTCGCCGTCGCCATCGGGGCGATCGGCGCACTGGGCGCCGACGCGGTCGCCGACAAGCCCGCCGCGCTCTCGCTGGTCGTCGACCAGGTCACCGACTCGGCGGTCGGCGGCGGCATCATCGCCTTCGGCGCCGTCGTGGCCATCGCGTCCGTCGTCCTCGCCGTGATGTACGGGCAGACCCGCATCCTGATGTCGATGTCCCGCGACGGGCTCATCCCGCGCGTCTTCGAGCGGGTGTCGCCGAAGACGTCGACGCCGGTCGCCAACACCTGGATCGTCGCCGCGGTCTTCGCCGTCCCCGCCGCCTTCTCGTCGCTCGACGTGGTGGTCAACCTGACGACCATCGGCACCCTGGCGATCATGGTCGTGGTGAATGTCGCGGTGCTCGCGCTGCGCCGCTCGGCGCCGGAGCTGAAGCGCACCTTCCGGGTGCCGCTGTACCCGGTGAGCCCGGTTCTGGGCGTGGGTTTCTGCCTCTACCTGATCTGGGGGACGGGCTGGACGACGTGGGTGCAGTTCGCCGTGTTCCTGGTCGTCGGCTCCCTGGTGTACGCGCTGTACGGGCGCCGTCACTCCCGGCTCGGCAAGGCCGCCGAGGCCGAGGCCGAGCCGGCTACGCCGCGGGGAGCGTGAACCAGACCGCCTTGCCGGAGCCGGTCGGGCGGTGACCGCAGGACGAGCTGAGGGTGCGGATCAGGAGCAGGCCGCGCCCGTGCTCCTGCCAGGGGTCGGGCTCGCTCATCGGCGCGGGATCGCTGAGATCGCCGGGCGGCAGCGGGTTCGAGTCGTGGACCTCGACCTGGCAGCCGGACGGCAGGAGCTCGATGACGAGCTCTATCGGCTCGTGCCCCGACGTGTGCTCCACCGCGTTGGCCACCAGCTCGGCCGTGAGCAGCTCGGCGGTATCGCTGTCGGCGGACGACTCGATCTCCGCGAGTGCGGTACGCACCAGCGCGCGGGCGATCGGTACTGCCGCGGTGGTGTGCGGCAGCGCGATGCGCCACGAGGTGGGAGCGGAGGGTTCTGGCAAGGCGGGTCCGTTCAGGGAAGCAGGCGATCCTGCTTTCAACCGTACGAATCTTAAGCGCTATGTCGACAGGGTCGACGGTCGGGCATTTCCGGGACGTCCGGCCCTGGGGGGCTCTCTGTGAAAAGACGTGGATAGCGGGATTTAAGTTCCCCTCGGGGCCTGTGACGAACGTCGTGTATCGCGTGCTCGTGACGACAGTCACGGATGAGTGATAACTTCGAGAGACAGCGAGAACTTCAAGAGCTGGACCGCCGCCGCCCCTACCGAGGAGGCCGCACGTCGCCATGAGTCCCTTCACCGGCTCCGCCCCCCGCACCCCCGACTGGCAGCACCTGCGCTTCGAGGTGGACGACGGGGTCGCCACGGTCACCCTCGCCCGCCCCGACAAGCTGAACGCGCTCACCTTCGGGGCCTACGCCGACCTGCGCGATCTCCTGGCCGAGCTGTCCCGCGACAAGTCCGTACGCGCCCTGGTGCTCGGCGGCGAGGGGCGCGGCTTCTGCTCGGGCGGTGACGTCGACGAGATCATCGGCGCGACCCTCGGCATGGACACCGCGCAGCTGCTCGACTTCAACCGCATGACGGGACAGGTCGTCCGCGCCATCCGTGAGTGCCCCTTCCCGGTGGTCACCGCCGTGCACGGGGTCGCCGCGGGCGCGGGCGCCGTGCTCGCCCTCGCCTCGGACTTCCGGGTGGCGGACCCCTCGGCAAGGTTCTCCTTCCTCTTCACGCGGGTCGGCCTGTCGGGCGGCGACATGGGGGCGGCTTACCTCCTGCCCCGCGTCGTCGGACTCGGCCACGCCACCCGCATCCTGATGCTGGGCGACCCGGTGCGCGCTCCCGAGGCCGAACGGATCGGCCTGATCAGCGAGCTGACCGACGAGGGCAAGGCGGCCGGGGCCGCACAGTCCCTCGCGCGCCGCCTCGCCGACGGCCCCGCACTCGCGTACGCGCAGACCAAGGCGCTGCTCACCTCCGAACTCGACATGCCCCTCTCCGCCGCCGTAGAGCTGGACGCGGCGACCCAGGCCCTCCTGATGAACGGCGAGGACTACAAGGAATTCCACGCGGCGTTCAAGTACAAGCGCCCGCCGAAGTGGCAGGGGCGCTGAGATGGGCGAGACGCGAGGGAGCGGGCTGCCCGTGCGGGGCGAGGAGCCGCCGCCCGGCGAGCAGCGTGCGGCCGACGGGCGGCCCCCGTCCGGGGAGCGGCCCGTGCCCGTCGAGGCACCCGCTCCCGCCGCGCGGTCCGTGCACGGCGGGCCGGGCAGCTCCGCCGAGGCGGCCGGTGCCGTCCGGGTGCCCACGCCCACGCAGCCCGAGGCGCACCGCATCGCCGTCATCGGCGGCGGCCCCGGCGGGCTCTACGCCGCGGCCCTGCTCAAGCGCCTCGACCCGGAGCGTGAGATCACCGTCTGGGAGCGCAACGCCCCCGACGACACCTTCGGCTTCGGGGTCGTCCTCTCGGACGAGACGCTCGGCGGCATCGAGCACGCGGACCCCGTCGTCTATGCCGCGCTGCAGGCCGAGTTCGTGCGCTGGGACGACATCGACATCGTGCACCGGGGGAGCCGGCACACCTCCGGCGGGCACGGCTTCGCCGCGCTGGGGCGCCGCAGGCTGCTGGGCATCCTGCACGAGCGGTGCCGGGAGCTCGGCGTCGACCTGCGCTTCCGTGCCGAGGCGCCGCCCGCCGCCGAGCTCTCCGCCGCGTACGACCTGGTGATCGCGGCGGACGGCGTGCACAGCCTCACGCGCGAGGCGCACGCCGAAGCCTTCGGGCCGAGCGTCGAGACGCACCGCTGCCGCTACATCTGGCTCGCCGCCGACTTCGCCTTCGAGGCCTTCCGCTTCGAGATCGCCGAGACCGAGCACGGTGTGATGCAGCTGCACGGCTACCCGTTCTCCACTGCCGGGACGGGTGAGTCGACGGTCATCGTCGAGATGCGCGAAGAGGTGTGGGAGGCGGCCGGATTCGCGGAGCTCGACGAGCGCGAGTCGACCGAACGCTGCGCCAAGATCTTCGCCGACGCGCTCGACGGCCGGACTCTGCGCGGCAACAAGTCCGCCTGGATCAACTTCCGCACGGTCGTCAACAAGCGCTGGTCGCACGGCAATACGGTGCTGCTCGGCGACGCCGCCCACACCGCCCACTTCTCCATCGGCTCCGGCACCAAGCTCGCCGTCGAGGACGCGCTCGCGCTGGCCGCCTGCCTCCAGGAGCAGCCCGGCATCCCCGAGGCCCTCGCCGCGTACGAGACGGAGCGCCGTCCCGTCGTCGAGTCCACGCAGCGCGCGGCCCGCGCGAGCCTGGAGTGGTTCGAACGGCTCCCGGACTACCTCGGCCAGCCGCCGCGCCAGTTCGCGTTCAACCTGCTCACCCGAAGCCGCCGCGTCACCCACGACAACCTCCGGCTGCGGGACGCCCACTTCACCGAGTCCGTCGAGCGCGAGTTCGGCTGCCCGGACGGTACACCGCCGATGTTCACGCCCTTCCGGCTGCGCGACCTCACCCTGCGCAACCGCGTGGTCGTGTCCCCGATGGACATGTACTCGGCCGTGGACGGCGTCCCCGGCGACTTCCACCTCGTCCACCTGGGCGCGCGGGCGCTCGGCGGCGCGGGCCTGGTCATGACCGAGATGGTGTGCGTCAGCGAGAACGGCCGCATCACGCCGGGCTGCGCCGGGCTCTACACCGACGAACAGGCCGAGTCCTGGCGCCGGATCACCGACTTCGCGCACGCACAGGCGCCCGGCACCGCGATCGGCGTCCAGCTCGGACACTCGGGCCGCAAGGGCTCGACGAAGCTGATGTGGGAGGGCATCGACGAACCCCTCGACGCGGGCAACTGGCCGCTGGTCGCGCCATCGCCCCTCCCGTACAAGGCGAACAGCCAACGTCCCGACGAGCTGGACCGGGCCGGGCTCACCGCGATCCGCGAGCAGTTCACCGACGCGGCCCGGCGGGCCGAGCGCGGCGGTTTCGACCTCCTGGAACTGCACTGCGCGCACGGCTATCTGCTGTCCGGGTTCCTCTCGCCGCTGACCAACCGCAGGACGGACGAGTACGGCGGCTCCCTGCAGAACAGGCTGCGCTTCCCCCTCGAAGTCTTCGACGCCATCAGGGAGTTGTGGCCTGAAGGTAAACCCATGACGGTCCGCGTCTCGGCCACCGACTGGGCCGACGGCGGCACGACCGCGGAGGACGCCGCCGAGATCGCCCGCGCCTTCGCCGCGCACGGAGCCGACGCGATCGACGTCTCCACGGGCCAGGTCGTCTCCGACGAGCGCCCCGCGTACGGCCGTTCGTACCAGACCCCGTTCGCCGACCGCATCCGCAACGAAACCGGCGTCCCCGTCCTCACCGTCGGCGCCATCTCCTCCTGGGACGACGTCAACTCACTGATCCTGGCGGGCCGTACGGACCTGTGCGCGCTCGCACGCCCGCATCTGTACGACCCGCACTGGACCCTGCACGCGGCGGCCGAGCAGGGCTACGCGGGACCGGGCGTCAGCTGGCCCCTCCAGTACGGTGCGGGCAGTCGCCGCCCGCAGACAGGGCGTACGGACGCGCCCAAGCCGCGCCTCAAGCTGGGGAGTTGACGAACCCCGCTCCCGCGTCCCGCAGCCGTCCGTCGAGCGCCGTGAACACCTCGGCGGACCGGTCGCCGGGCCACCCGTCCGGCAGGAGTTCCCCCGGCAGGCCCGGGTCCGCGTACGGCAGCCGGCGCCAGGAGTCCAGGGCGAGGAGGTAGTCGCGGTACGCCTCCTCCGGCGGGGTGTCCGTGCGCCCCTGCCAGGCCCGGAGCACCGGCTCGTGCCGGTCGAGGAAGGCCTCGTGCTCCTTGGCGATGGAGGACAGGTCCCACCAGCGGGCCACTGCCTCCGCCGTCGCCGCGAAGCCCAGGTGCTCGCCCCGGAACAGGTCGACGTACGAGGCGAGTTGAAGGCGCTGCAGGGTGTGCCGGGTCTCCTCGTAGAGGTGCGCCGGGGCGATCCACACCCCCGGAGCGGCCGTTCCGAAGCCGAGACCGGCGAGACGCGAGCGCAGCACGTGCCGCTTCTGGCGCTCGGACTCCGGCACCGAGAAGACGGCCAGCACCCAGCCGGCGTCCTGCCGCGCGGCCGGAGGAGAGGCGTAGATGCGCCGGTCGCCGTCCTCCAGGAGCTGTCGCGCGTCCGGTGACAGGGCGTACCCCGCCGCGCCCGCGGCCGTCCGCGCCGGGAGAAGGAGCCCGCGCCGCTTGAGCCGGGACACGGACGAGCGCACGGACGGGGCGTCCACGCCGACCGGGGCGAGGAGCCTGACCAGCTCGGCGACGGGCACCGGGCCGGGGGCCGCGCGCCCGTAGGCGCCGTAGAAGGTGACGATCAGGGACCGTGGAGTGTGCTGCTCGGACACGTGATCACTCTACGGGCCCGGGCTCCCGCAGCCGGAACCGTTGCAGCTTGCCTGTCGCGGTGCGCGGCAGCGCGTCCAGGTAGACGATCTCGCGCGGGCACTTGTACGGAACGAGCTCGCCCTTCACGAACTCGCGCAGCCGGTCGGGATCCCGTTCGGTGCCCGCGCGCGGGACGACGTAGGCGACGACTCTCTGTCCGCGCAGCTCGTCGGGGAGCCCCACGACGGCGGTCTCCAGGACGTCGGGGTGGCGCATGAGCGCCTCCTCGACCTCCGGTCCCGCGATGTTGTACCCGGCCGAGATGATCATGTCGTCCGCGCGGGCCACATAGGTGAAATAGCCGTCGGCGTCGCGGACATAGGTGTCGCCGGTGACGTTCCAGCCGTGGCGTACGTACTGAAGCTGCCGCTCGTCGCCCAGATACCGGCAGCCGACAGGGCCGCGCACGGCGAGCAGGCCGGGCTCGCCGTCCGGCACCGGAGCACCCGAGTCGTCGACCACGCGCGCGTGCCAGCCCGGGACGGGGCGGCCCGTGGTGCCGGGGCGGATCGCCTCGTCGGCGGCGGAGATGAAGATGTGCAGGAGCTCCGTGGCGCCGATGCCGTTGATGATGCGATGCCCGGTGCGCTCGTGCCAGGCCCGCCAGGTGGCGGCGGGCAGGTTCTCGCCCGCGGAGACGCACCGCCGCAGGGTGGAGACGTCCGGGGCGTCCGGCTTGCCCAGCTCGTCGAGCATCGCCCGGTAGGCGGTCGGCGCCGTGAAGAGCACCGTCACGCCATGCTCGGCCACCGCGGGCAGCAGCTGCTTGGGCCCCGACTGTTCGAGCAGGAGCGAGGAGGCGCCGGCCCGCAGCGGGAAGATGACGAGGCCGCCGAGCCCGAAGGTGAACCCCAGCGGCGGGCTGCCCGCGAACACGTCGTCGGGGCCCGGCTTCAGGACGTGGCGCGCGAAGGTGTCGGCGATGGCCAGCACGTCACGGTGGAAGTGCATGCAGCCTTTGGGGCGGCCCGTGGTGCCGGACGTGAAGGCGATGAGGGCGACGTCGTCGGCGGAGGTGGCGACGGGGTCGTAGACCTCCGGCTGCCGGGCGGCGCGCGCCGTCAGGTCGTCGTCCGCGTCTCCGCCGAAGGTGGTGACCTTGAGCCCGGGAATCCCGGCCTTGATCAGGTCGTCCACGGCACGGGCGTCGCACAGGGCGTGGCGGACCTCGGCGATCTCACAGATCGTGGCCAGCTCGTGCGGACGCTGCTGGGCAAGGACGGTGACGGCGACCGCGCCCGCCTTCATCACCGCGAGCCAGCAGGCGGCGAGCCAGGGGGTCGTCGGGCCGCGCAGCAGGACGCGCTGGCCGGGCAGGACGTCGAGCTCGCCGGTCAGGACGTGCGCGATCCGGTCGACGTGGCGCCGCAGCTCGCCGTACGTCCACACGTCGCCGGAGCTCGCGCGAAACGCGGGCCGGTCGCCGCCGAACCGCTCCACCGTGCGGTCCAGGAGCTCGGCGCCGCAATTGAGGCGATCGGGGTAGTGCAGCTCGGGCCGGTCGTGGACGAACGCGGGCCACTGCTCCGGCGGCGGGAGATGATCCCGGGCGAAGGTGTCCACGTGAGCCGATGGGTGGAGTCGCAGTGCACTCTTGGCGTCCACAGCGGGTCGCCCCCTTGCCGTTCGGGCTTGTGGTGAGCTCGCGCAACGAGCGTATCGTGTTGGTGACGACAGTCAACGGTGCGCGATAGAGGAGGGGCCCGGCATGACGGCATTCTCGCTCAATCCGGAACAAACGGCCTGGTGTGCGGAGCTGCGCACCCTCGCGGACGAGCGGCTGCGCCCGCTGGCGGAGAAGGGCGAGCCGGGGCGAGTGAACCGCCCCCTGGTGGAGGCGCTGGGGGAACTGGGTCTGCTCGAACCCCTCTTCGCGGGCGAGGGGCCCGGCGCCGGTCCCGCCTCCCGCGCCCCGCACGTCGCTTCCGGCGCCCTGGGGCTCTGCCTGCTGCGCGAGTCCCTCGCCCACGCCTGCACGGAGGCCGAGACCGCCCTTGCCCTGCAAGGGCTCGGGGCGCACCCCGTGGCCGCGTTCGGCTCCGTGCGGCAGCGCGAACAGTGGCTCGCGCCGGCCCGCGCGGGGCGCGCCGTCGCCGCCTTCGCGCTCTCCGAACCGGGGGCGGGCTCGGACGCCGCCGCGCTCGCGCTGAGCGCCGCACCGGACGGCCCGTCCGCCTGGCGGCTCACCGGCGAGAAGTGCTGGATCTCGAACGCCCCCGAAGCCGACTTCTACACCGTCTTCGCCCGTACGACCCCCGGCGCCGGCGCCCGTGGTGTCACCGCCTTCCTCGTGCCGGCCGACCGGGCGGGCCTCACCGGCACGCCCCTGGACATGCTCTCCCCGCACCCGATCGGTGCACTCGCCTTCGACGGCGTGACCGTCACCGGCGAGGACGTGCTCGGCGAACCCGACCGCGGCTTCCGCGTCGCCATGACCACCCTCAACCGCTTCCGCCCCAGCGTCGGCGCCTTCGCGGTCGGCATGGCGGCGGCGGCCCTCGACGCCACCCTCGCGCACACCGCCGAACGGGACGCGTTCGGCGGCAAGTTGAAGGATCTCCAGGCGGTGGCCCACCAGGTCGCCGAGATGGCCACCCGGACCGAGGCGGCCCGCCTCATGGTGCACGCGGCAGCCGCCGCGTACGACCGCGGCGAACCGGACATCGCCCGACGCGCCGCGATGGCGAAGCTGCTGGCCACCGAGACGGCGCAGTACGTCGTGGACGCGGCGGTCCAACTGCACGGCGCGCGCGCCCTGCAGCGGGGGCACTTGCTGGAGCATCTCTACCGGGAGGTGCGGGCGCCTCGTATCTACGAAGGGGCGAGCGAGGTCCAACGGACCATCATCGCCAAGGAGTTGTACGCCGCGCAGGCGTCCGCCGCTCAGCCGCCCGCCGCTCAGTCGTCCGCCGCTCAGCCGTCCGACGCTCGGGCCGTGACCCGGGCCGCCACCCCTGAGGAGCCCACCGCATGAGCCTCGAACGCGTCAACCCCGCCGAACTCTCCCCGCCCACCGGCTTCTCGCACGCCGTCACGGTCACCGGTGGCCGTCTCGTCTTCCTGGCGGGCCAGACCGCGCTCGACGGCGACGGCAAGGTCACCGGCACCAACCTGCCCGAGCAGTTCGAGCGTGCGCTGACCAACCTCCTCACCGCCCTGCGCCACGCGGGCGGCACCCCGGCCGACCTCGCCCGCGTCACCGTCTACGCCACGGACGTCGCGGACTACCGCGAGCAGGCCCCTCAACTCGGCCGCATCTGGCGGCGGTTGGCGGGCCGCGACTACCCCGCCATGGCGGTGATCGGCGCGGTCCGGCTCTGGGACGAGCAGTGCCTCGTGGAGCTGGACGGGGTGGCGGTCGTCGACTGATCCGCATAGCGTCGGGCCGACGATCACGTGAGGAAACGGGGCGGCCATGGCACGGATCGAACTCACCGCGGGGCCGGTCGAATACGAGGACACGGGCGGGACAGGTACGCCGATCGTGCTCCTGCACGGCCTCGTGCAGGACGGCAGCGTATGGCGCCACGTCGTCGACGAGCTGGGCGAGGAGTTCCGCTGCCTGGTGCCGACCCTCCCGTACGGCAGCCATCGGTCGGCGCTGAAGCCGGGCGCCGAGCTGACTCCGGTGACGATGGCCCGGCTGATCGGTGAGTTCGCCGACGCGTTGGAACTGGGCGACGACGCGGTGTTCGTCGAGAACGACGCGGGGCGGCTTCAGCAACTGGCGGCCGAACGGCCCGAGCGTGTCGGCCGCATGGTCATCGCGGGCTGCGAGGCCTTCGACAACTACCCGCCCCGTGCCGGCGGCAAGATGATGGACGCCGCCGCGCGTGTCCCCGGCGGCATCGCACTCCTCGTCCGCATCCTGTCCGTGCGGGCCCTGCGGCGGGTCCCCGGGACGGGGTTCGCGGTCATGGCGCACCGCCCCGTTCCGCACGACCTGACGGACCGCTGGCTGGAGCCGCTGCGCACCGACCCCGCGGCCCGCCGGGTCCTGGTCCGCTATCTGCGCTCGGCGCGCAGGGCGGAGATGCGGGAGGCGGCGGAGGCTCTGCGCGGGTACGACAGGCCCGCGCTGATCGTCTGGGGCAGGCAGGACAAGATGATGCCCCCGGAACACGGCCGCAGGTTCGCCGAACTGCTGCCCAAGAGCCGGCTTGTGGAGCTGGACGACTGCCGCACCTTGATCCCGCTCGACCGCCCCGAGGGCCTGGCTGCGGCGATCCGGGACTTCGTGACAAGTACGTGAGCGCCCCGCCGGGCGTCGCGGGTGATGCGTCCGCGGGCCCGGTGAGGGCTGGTCGCGCAGTTCCCCGCGCCCCTTGAGGGGCGGGGGACTCTCAGTTGCGGCCCTTGAAGGATGTTGTGGTGAAGGCTGTTTTGTCGCGGGGGGTCGTGCCGTCGGTGAGCCACCAGTGCGTGGGTTTCTCGCCGTACACGCCGAAGGCCGCGCCCGCGCCCCAGTACAGGATCAGCTCCTCCTTGCCGTCGCCGTCGAAGTCGGCGGCGGCGTACGGGCGGGCGTGCCCTCCCCGTGCCGGGGTCTTCTTGCCGTTCGTGCGGGCCGGCCCCTTCCGGAGCACCTCGGTGCGGCCCTTCTCGCCTTCCATCAGCAGCGCGCCCTTGTCCGTGGCGACGAGGATGCCGTCCCTGCCGTCCCCGTCCGGGTCCGCGGACGTGTAATCGCCGGGCCCGTAGTACGAGTTGCCGCTCTTCGGGATCTTGTGCGTGATCGGGGCGCCGCCCTTGCCGGGGTAGACCGCGAGCGAGGCGACCGTCTCCGGGTCCTCTCCTGTGTCCGGTTCGTTGTTGCGGCTTCCGTTGTCGCCGATGGCCAGATCCCGGGCGCCGTCACCGTCGTAGTCACCGAACGCCACCGCGTTGCCCTTGCGCAGCTTGACCGCGGTGCGGGAGAGGCCGCTCCCGGCGCCCGCCGGGTAGAGGACACCGCCCGTCTGCTCGCCGTCGTCACCCTCGTGCACGAGAAGACCGGTCGCGCGCGGCTTTCCCGAAGGGGCGATGTCATCCGCGGCCAGCCAACTGCCCCCGCCGGGCCGGGTGTCGGTGCGGGCCGGGGCCCCGGAGCGGGTGAAGGGGCCGTACAGCAGGACCACGGATCCGTCCTGGCGGAGCGCGGCGATGTCGTGGTGGCCGTCACCGTCGAAGTCGCCCCGCTCGGGGCCGGTCAGATCCACGCCCGGACCGCCTGCCGGTATCCGGATCCGGGTCGGCTCGGCACCGGGCTTCGGCCCGCTCGGGCGGCCCCAGTCCACGACCGGCCGCTGCCGGTCCGTGTAGAAGCCGTCCTGGGACTCCTCCTCGGGCACCTTCTCGGTGATCACGGTGACGAAGTCGGGATAGCCGTCGCCGTCCAGATCGGCGGTGGTGACGGTGCCCGGGGCGTAGTCGTACACCGCGTGGGTCGAGGGGTCGAGCCCTTTCGCGGAGCCGAAGACGACGCCGGTCCGCCCGTCCTTGTTCTCGTCGCGGGAGGGCACGGCGACGAGCAGATCGCGGTGCCCGTCCCCGTTGATGTCGTCCGGGTCCTTGGAGCCCTTGCCGCCGGAGGGCGGCGGGCCGCCCGCGGAGGGAGTGGACACCGGATTGCCGTCCCGCGACGGCGGCTTGTCCGCCGGCCCCGGCCCGTCACCGCATCCCGCCGCGAAGAGGCCGAGAGCGGCACACAGCACGAGGGCGCGTACGCCGGGGACAACGGTGCGATCTTCCATGCACCCACCCCAACACCGCGCCCTCGCAAGCCTCCAGTGACGACCGGCGATCGTTGCCCAGTCGTAGCGGGAGAGGCCGCCACCCGGACCGCGCTAGATGTCCCGGAACGTCTCGATCTGCGCGCCCACGGAGTTGAGCCGCTCGGCCAGCTCCTCATAGCCACGGTTGATCACGTACACGTTGCGCAGGACGGACGTGCCCTCGGCGGCCATCATCGCGAGCAGCACGACCACGGCGGGCCGCAGCGCAGGCGGGCACATCATCTCGGCGGCGCGCCAGCGGGTCGGCCCCTCCACCAGCACCCGGTGCGGGTCCAGGAGTTGGAGGCGTCCGCCCAGGCGGTTCAGGTCGGTGAGATAGATCGCGCGGTTGTCGTAGACCCAGTCGTGGATCAGCGTCTTGCCCTGCGCCGCCGCCGCGATGGCCGCGAAGAAGGGGACGTTGTCGATGTTGAGGCCGGGGAACGGCATCGGGTGGATCTTGTCGATCGGCGCCTCCAGCTTGGAGGGCCGGACGGTGAGGTCGATCAGACGCGTACGGCCGTTGTCGGCGAAGTACTCCGCCGTGCGGTCGTGGTCGAGCCCCATCTCCTCCAGGACCGCGAGCTCGATCTCCAGGAACTCGATCGGGACACGCTTCACGGTCAGTTCGGACTCCGTGACGACCGCCGCGGCGAGCAGGCTCATCGCCTCGACCGGGTCCTCGGAGGGGGAGTAGTCCACGTCGACGTCGATGTTCGGTACGCCGTGCACCGTGAGGGTCGTCGTGCCGATGCCCTCGACCTTGACGCCGAGCGCCTCCAGGAAGAAGCACAGGTCCTGGACCATGTAGTTCGACGAGGCGTTGCGGATGACGGTCGTGCAGTCGCTGCGCGCCGCGGCGAGCAGGGCGTTCTCGGTCACGGTGTCGCCGCGCTCGGTCAGCACGATCGGACGGTCCGGTACGACGTCACGCGCGACCTCCGCGTGGTAGAGCCCCTCGGTCGCGGCGATGTCGAGACCGAAGCGGCGCAGCGCGATCATGTGCGGCTCGATCGTGCGGGTGCCGAGGTCGCAACCGCCCGCGTACGGCAGCTTGAAGCGGTCCATGCGGTGCAGCAGCGGACCCAGGAACATGATGATCGAGCGGGTCCGGATCGCGGCCTCCGCGTCGATCGCCTCCATGTCGAGCTTGGCCGGCGGCACGATCTCCAGGTCGACCCCGTCGTTGATCCAGCGGGTGCGCACGCCGATCGAACCGAGGACCTCCAGGAGGCGGTAGACCTCCTCGATGCGCGCCACGCGGCGCAGCACCGTGCGTCCCTTGTTGAGCAGGGAGGCGCAGAGCAGCGCCACGCAGGCGTTCTTGCTCGTCTTGACGTCGATGGAGCCGGAGAGCCGACGATTGCCGACCACTCGCAGATGCATGGGACCCGCGTACCCGAGCGAGACGATTTCACTGTCGAGAGCCTCGCCGATTCGGGCGATCATCTCAAGACTGATGTTCTGGTTGCCGCGCTCGATGCGGTTCACGGCGCTCTGACTTGTGCTGAGCGCGTCGGCGAGCTGCGACTGTGTCCAGCCCCGGTGCTGACGGGCGTCGCGGATGAGCTTGCCGATACGTACGAGGTAATCGTCTGCCATGTTCCGCAGGTTATCTCAGATATGAGATGACGCACGCGCTGGGGTAGGCCATCCGGGAAACGACCGATTCCGTACGGGAAACTGCCGATTCGGTACGG
Organism: Streptomyces sp. NPDC002853; assembly: GCF_053591915.1. NCBI lineage: Bacteria > Bacillati > Actinomycetota > Actinomycetes > Kitasatosporales > Streptomycetaceae > Streptomyces > Streptomyces sp. NPDC002853. The sequence goes on from NZ_JBSFUS010000006.1 coordinate 214,146, forward strand.
AAGTTCCCGTACGTCGTTCGCGTACGCCACCTGCCCGTGTCCGGTCAGCCGCATCCGCACGATGCGTGCCGCCCACCGTGCACCGCGGCCTGCGCCGTGAGCCGGGGTCCGGCCGCCGCGCGCGTCACCCGGGCGGCGGCTGCGCGCCCGGCCGACGACTCGGCGTCATGCACCACTGTGCCTGCGGTCAACGTCAGACGCACTTCGGAGGAGCTGATGTCAGCCACCGGACACCGCGTCACATCGCGGTCGAGCAGCACCAGATCGGCCGACTTTCCCGTTTCCACCGACCCCGTCAGGTGGTCCATACGGAGCTGTCGCGCCGTGCCGAGGGTGTGCATGAGCAGGGCGGACGAGCGGCTGAGACCCTCCTCCTCGCGGTACAGGACACCCTCGCCCTCGGCCCCGAAACGGTCGACGGCGGTACGCACCTGGTTCCACACCTGGAGCGGATCGACGGGCCAGTCCGAGCCACCGGCGAGCCGCGCCCCGTGCCGCTCCAGGCTGCGCGCCGGGTACTGCCAACGGTGCCGCCCGGCTCCGATGTAGGGCAGCAGGGCGTCCATGGTCCAGGTGTTGCGGGTGGCCCACTGGAGCTGCATGCAGGGGATGACGCCGAGGCGGGCGAAGCGGGGCAGGTCGGCGGGGTCGACGAGTTGGAGGTGGGCGGTGGTGTTGCGCAGGCCGCGCGCCCCGGTCGTGCGCAGGGCGTACGCGTACCCGTCGAGGGAGGTACGGACGGCGCGGTCGCCGATGGCGTGCGCGTGCATCTGCCAGCCGGCCTCGTTGAAGGCAGCGGTGAGCCGGCCGTAGTCCGCCGCCGACACGTACAGGTCTCCGCGGTTGTCGGTCGGCCTGCCGTCCTTGTCGAGATAGGGCTTCAGGAGCGCCGCGGTCTGCGCCGGGTACTCGATGACCCCGTCGAGGAAGACCTTGACGGTGCCGAAGCGAAGTCCCCGTACGTCACCGAAGTCGCGCCGCAACCCGCGCGCGAAATCCAGGGCCGCCGTCGGGTCCTTGGCCAGGTCCGAGTCGATCCGCAGCGCGGGCACGACGCGCTGCGGCAGGGCGCCGCGTTCGGCGAGCGCCTGATAGACGCTCAGCTCGCCCTTGCCGACGACCGCTTCCATGAAGGTGGTGATCCCCGACGCGGCGGCCTCGGCGAAGATCTTGGCTGCGGCGGCCACGAGCTGCTCGCGGTCCGGTTCGGGGATGTGCCGGGTCACCAGGGGCTGCGCGTCGTCCTTGAGCACGCCGCTCGGCTTGCCGTCCGGGCCCTTGACGATCTTGCCGCCGGCCGGGTCCGGTGTGGTGGCGGTGATCCCCGCGATGTCCAGGCCGCGCCGGTTGACCCAGAGGTTGTGCCCGTCGCCGCCGATCAGGGCCACGGGGCGCCGGGTCGGCAGGGCGTCGAGCATCGAGTGGTGGGGCGCGGTGCCGTGCGGCAGCAGGCCCACCGGGTTCCAGTCCTCCACCACGAGCCACCCGTCGGGCTCCTGGTCGTTCGTGTCCTTCAGGAACCCGGTGAGCGTCTTGCGCAACTCCTCGACGGTCTGTTCGGCCCCCGCCAGCGACGGCTTCAGCGAACGGTCGGCGGCGCCCATCGGGTGGGCGTGCCCGTCGTGGATGCCGGTCATGAGGGTGCCGCCGCGCCCGTCGACGACTTCGGTGTCCCGCCCGATGAACCGTTTGAGGGCGGCGTCGCGCCCGACGGCGAGTATCTTCCCGTCCCGGCCGACGGCGACGGCCTGCGCGGGAGCGTGCCCCCGGGTGCCGCTGAACACACGGGAGTTGTGCACGACAAGCGCGGCGGACCGGCGGGGCGAGGCGGCGGCTTCGGGTACCCCGGTGAGGGCGACGACGCCGGTGGCCCCGGCGGCGGTGAGGAGAGTGCGGCGTGGGAGGTGCGCGGACGGCATGAGGGCTCCTCGGGGTGATCAGGTGGCTGGGCGGGATGGATCAGCCAAGACGCGGCGGCGCGGACGCACCGTCGACCCGCACCCGGGACACTTCGCGAGTAACGCGTTAACCAAAAGCCGCCCCCCACAACGGATTCCGTGGAGACACTGCCCCCCGGCACAGGGAATCCGTAGGATGACGGCCGTGCCAGGGCCCACCCTCACCGACATAGCCCGCGCAGCGGAGGTATCGACCGCGACGGTCTCGCACGCCCTGAACGGCACGGGCCGCCTCGGCGCCGCCACCCGCCGCAGGGTCAGGGAAACCGCCACGGCCCTCGGCTACGGCACCCGCCGCACCGACCCGCGCACACGGACGCTCGGCATCGCCGTGACCACGTTCGCGACCGCCTGGAACTACACGGAAGTCGCCTACTTCTCGCGCGCCGTCACCGCGGCCACCTCCGCGGCCCACGCACGCGGCTACGCCCTCACCACGCTGCCCGCCGACCGGGCCGCCGACGACACGTGGCACAGCCTCGCCGTCGACGGCATGCTGATCATGGACAGCCCGCGTGGCGACCCGATGGTGCACGCGCTGCGCGCCCGCGGCATCCCGCTCGTCTTCGACGGCGCCCCCGGCGACCCGCGCCCCGGCGACCACTGGGTCGACAACGACCACGAGGCCACCACCCGCGAGGTCCTCGACCACCTCGCCGCGTCCGGCGCCCGCCGCGTCGCCCTGCAGTCCGGCCACGGCGACGAGCACTACGCGCACGCGGTGACGGAGGCGTACGCCGCATGGTGCGCGGAGCGCGGCGCCGACCCGCTGGTCGTGCCCTTCGACGTGACGGACGGCCAGGGGCGCTCGTTCGACGCGCTGTTGCGGGGCCCGGACCGCGCCGACGCCGTCTACGCGGCGTACGACCCGGGCGGCCGTCAGCTCCTGGCCGCCGCGGCCCGCATCGGCCTGCGGGTCCCGGACGAACTGCGCGTGGTGTGCGCGAGCGAGGACCCCGGGTACGCGGCGACGCTCCCGCCCGTGACCACGGTGACCCTCGACCCGGAGCGGACGGCGCGCGCCGCGGTCGGCCTCCTCGTCGACCTGATCGAGGGCGGCGGTGACGCGGCGCCCGGCCCCGTCGTCGTACCGGCGGCCCTCCTGGTGCGTGACTCCTCGCGCGCTCAGCCCGCGGCCGGATAGTCGGCGTACCCCCGCGCGCCCCCCTGGTAGTACGTGGCGGGGTCACCGGCGGCCAGTTCGCGGCCCAGGGCGAACCGGCTCACCAGGTCGGGGTTGGCGACGAAGTGGGTGGCGAAGGACACGGCGTCCGCGCCGCCCGCGCCGACGAGGGCTTTCGCGGAGTGCTCGTCGAAGCCGTTGTTGGCGATCAGCGGCCCGTCGAACCGCTTGCGGTAGCGCGCGAACGCCTCGGGGTCGGGGGTCCCCCCGGCCGCCGGGAGGTCGGGGCCGCGCAGGTGGAGGTAGGCCAGCGGCCGGTCGTTCAGCTCCGTCACCCACGCGTCGAAGTCACCGAGCAGCTCCTCGTCCACGACGAAGCGCTCGGTCGCCGCCATGTACGGCGAGAGCCGCACGCCCACCCGCCGCCCCTCCCACTCGGAGGCGACCGCGTCGACGACGTCGAGCAGCAGCCGCCCCCGCCCCGCGCGGTCACCGCCGTAGGCGTCGGTGCGGTGATTGAGGCGCGGGTTGAGGAACTGGGCGAAGAGGAAAGCGCCGAGGGCGCCGATCTCGACCCCGTCGAACCCGGCACGCCGCGCGTTGGCCGCCGCCGCGCGGAATTCCTCCACGGTCGCCTCGATGTCGCCCGTGGTCATCGCGCGCGGCGTGAGCGTCTCCTTGAACCCGCCGGAGGTGAAGGTCCTCGCGCGGGGGTCGATCGCCGAAGGCCCCGCGGGCAGTTCGCCGCCGAGGTGGTCGGGGTGCGAGGCGGCCCCGGTGTGCCAGAGCTGCTGCACGATGCGGCCGCCGAGGGCGTGGACCACGTCGGTGACCCGGCGCCATCCGGCGACCTGGGCCTCGCTGTAGATGCCGGGGACGTTGACGAACCCGACGGCCCGTTCGCTGACCCAGGTCCCCTCGGTGACGATGAGCCCGGCGCCGGCCCGCTGCCCGTAGTAGGCGGCGTGCAGGGCGGTGGGGACGAGGCCCGGGTTGTCGGCGCGGGCCCGGGTGAGCGGGGCCATCACCACGCGGTTGGGCAGCCGGAGCTCGCCCAGGTCCATGCCGTGCAGGAGGGGCTGGGCGAGGGTGGTGGGCAGGGTGGCGGTCATGGCGGTTCTCCTTCGTGGCGTTACTGTCACGGCGGCTCTGGCGCCGGGGACACGAAGGTGACGGCGTACGACGGGGAAAGGTGACCGATGGACGGGCAGGAGATCCTCGCGGACCGCTTCGAGGCGCACCGCGGCCATCTGCGCGGGCTCGCCTACCGCATGCTCGGCTCGCTCAGCGACGCCGACGACGCCGTGCAGGAGGCCTGGCTGCGGCTGAGCCGCACCGCTGCCGACGCCGACGCCGCCGAGATCGAGAACCTCACCGGCTGGCTCCGTACGGTCGTCTCCCGCGTCTGCCTGGACATGCTCAGGTCGGCCGCCGCACGCCACGAGCAACCGGCGGGCGAGCACCTGCCCGACCGCGTCCCGGAGTCCGGCGACGGCGGGGACCCGGAGGAGGAGGTGCTCCTCGCCGACTCGGTGGGCCGCGCGCTGCTCGTGGTCCTCGACACACTGGGGCCCGCCGAACGGGTCGCCTTCGTGCTGCACGACCTGTTCGCCGTGCCGTTCACGCAGATCGCGCCGATCGTGGAGCGCACCCCGGTCGCCGCCAAGAAGCTCGCGAGCCGCGCGCGCCGCAAGGTGCAGGCCCCGCCCGAGGCCCTTGCCGCCCCCGGGCTCGCGGGGGACCGGCGGGTCGTCGAGGCCTTCCTCGCGGCGGCACGCAGCGGAGACCTGGAAGAGCTGCTCACCGTCCTGGCCCCCGACGTGGTGCGCACCGCCGACCTCACCGCGGTGCTCCGCGGCGCACGGGCCGTGGCGGAGGAGACCGTGTTCCTGCGGCGCAACGCCCGCTTCGCGGAGCCCGCGCTCGTGGACGGCTCGGTGGGCCTGGTCGTGGCCCCGCACGGACGACTGGTCCTCGCCCTGCTGATCAGGGTCGACGACGAGCGGATCGCCGCGTACGAGGTGGTCACGGATCCGGTGCGGCTGCGTGCGCTGGAGTTCTCCGTGCTCCCTTCGGCATGCGGGCAGGCGGGCGCGCCTCGTCGTACGCGCGGGTGATGTACTAGAGTTATCTCGACATCGAGATATCTGCCGAGGCGCACCAGAAGCCGCCACTCGGTAAGGGTTACCTAACTAAGCCTTACCTTAGCGGATCGACGAGGAGTCGTGGCGGCAGGATGTGACGGAAACGCGCACATATATGAAGGAGACTGTCGTGTCGGCGAACAGCTTCGACGCCCGCAGCACGCTGCGCGTGGGCGACGAGTCGTACGAGATCTTCAAGCTGGACAAGGTCGAGGGCGCCGAGCGGCTGCCCTACAGCCTGAAGGTCCTCCTTGAGAACCTGCTCCGCACCGAGGACGGCGCGAACATCACCGCCGACCACATCCGTGCGATCGGCGGCTGGGACTCCCAGGCCCAGCCCTCGCAGGAGATCCAGTTCACGCCGGCCCGCGTGATCATGCAGGACTTCACCGGCGTGCCGTGCGTCGTCGACCTCGCCACCATGCGTGAGGCCGTCAAGGAGCTCGGCGGCGACGCGGACAAGGTCAACCCGCTCTCCCCGGCCGAGCTGGTCATCGACCACTCCGTCATCGCCGACAAGTTCGGCACGGCGGACGCCTTCGGCCAGAACGTCGAGCTGGAGTACGGCCGCAACAAGGAGCGCTACCAGTTCCTGCGCTGGGGCCAGACCGCCTTCGACGACTTCAAGGTCGTCCCCCCGGGCACCGGCATCGTCCACCAGGTCAACATCGAGAAGCTGGCCCGTACGGTCATGGTCCGCAACGGCCAGGCCTACCCCGACACCCTGGTCGGCACCGACTCGCACACCACGATGGTCAACGGCCTCGGCGTGCTTGGCTGGGGCGTCGGCGGCATCGAGGCCGAGGCCGCGATGCTGGGCCAGCCGGTCTCCATGCTCATCCCGCGCGTCGTCGGCTTCAAGCTGACCGGTGAGCTGCCCGCCGGCACCACCGCCACCGACCTCGTCCTCACGATCACCGAGATGCTGCGCAAGCACGGCGTCGTCGGCAAGTTCGTCGAGTTCTACGGCGAGGGTGTGGCGGCCACGAGCCTCGCCAACCGCGCCACCATCGGCAACATGTCGCCGGAGTTCGGCTCCACCGCCGCGATCTTCCCGATCGACGACGAGACGCTGAAGTACCTGCGCCTGACCGGCCGTGACGAGCAGCAGGTCGCGCTCGTCGAGGCGTACGCCAAGGAGCAGGGCCTCTGGCTCGACCCGGCCGCCGAGCCCGACTTCTCCGAGAAGCTGGAGCTCGACCTCTCCACGGTCGTCCCGTCGATCGCCGGTCCGAAGCGCCCGCAGGACCGCATCGTCCTCGCCAACGCCGCGCAGCAGTTCGCGCAGGACGTGCGCAACTACGTCAACGACGACGAGGAGGCCGGCAAGGAGTCCTTCCCGGCGTCCGACGCCCCGGCCAGCTCCAACGGCATCCCGACGAAGCCGACCACCGTCACCGCCCCCGACGGCTCGACGTACGAGATCGACCACGGCGCCGTCACCGTCGCCGCGATCACCTCCTGCACCAACACCTCGAACCCGTACGTGATGGTCGCCGCCGCGCTCGTCGCGAAGAAGGCCGTCGAGAAGGGCCTGACCCGCAAGCCGTGGGTCAAGACCACCCTCGCCCCGGGCTCCAAGGTCGTCACCGACTACTTCGACAAGGCGGGGCTCACCCCCTACCTCGACAAGGTCGGCTTCAACCTCGTCGGCTACGGCTGCACCACCTGCATCGGCAACTCGGGCCCGCTGCCCGAGGAGGTCTCCAAGGCGGTCAACGACGCCGACCTGGCCGTGACGTCCGTCCTCTCCGGCAACCGGAACTTCGAGGGCCGCATCAACCCCGACGTCAAGATGAACTACCTGGCGTCCCCGCCGCTGGTCGTCGCGTACGCCATCGCCGGTTCGATGAAGGTGGACATCACCCGGGACGCGCTCGGCGCGGACCAGGACGGCAACCCCGTCTACCTGAAGGACATCTGGCCCTCCGAGGCCGAGGTGAACGACGTCGTCGCCAACTCCATCGGCGAGGACATGTTCAACAAGTCCTACCAGGACGTCTTCGCGGGCGACGCCCAGTGGCAGGCCCTGTCGATCCCGACCGGCAACACCTTCGAGTGGGACCCGCAGTCGACCTACGTCCGCAAGCCCCCTTACTTCGAGGGCATGACGATGGAGACCACCCCGGTCTCCGACATCGAGGGCGCCCGCGTCCTGGCCAAGCTGGGCGACTCGGTCACCACCGACCACATCTCCCCGGCCGGTGCGATCAAGGCCGACACCCCGGCCGGCAAGTACCTCACGGAGCACGGCGTCGAGCGTCGCGACTTCAACTCCTACGGCTCCCGCCGAGGCAACCACGAGGTCATGATCCGCGGCACGTTCGCCAACATCCGCCTGCGCAACCAGATCGCGCCGGGCACCGAGGGCGGCTTCACGCGTGACTTCACGAAGGAGGACGGCCCCGTCTCCTTCATCTACGACGCCTCGCAGAACTACCAGGCGGCCGGCACCCCGCTCGCGATCCTCGCGGGCAAGGAGTACGGCTCCGGTTCGTCCCGTGACTGGGCCGCCAAGGGCACCGCGCTCCTCGGCGTCAAGGCCGTCATCGCCGAGTCGTACGAGCGCATCCACCGCTCGAACCTCATCGGCATGGGCGTCCTGCCGCTCCAGTTCCCGGAGGGCCAGTCCGCCGAGACCCTCGGCCTCACCGGCGAGGAGTCCTTCTCCTTCACCGGCGTGACCGAGCTGAACGAGGGCCGCACGCCGCGCACCGTCAAGGTCACCACCGACACGGGCGTGGAGTTCGACGCGGTCGTCCGCATCGACACCCCCGGCGAGGCGGACTACTACCGCAACGGCGGCATCATGCAGTACGTGCTGCGCTCGCTGATCCGGAAGTAGACACCGGCGCAAGTAAGCATTGCCGAAGGGCAGTTGGGCCCGCATCCCCCTCACCGGGGGGTGCGGGCCCTACCCTTTGTAGGGCAAGAGCGCGCGGCGGCGACGGGGGATTCTGTGGACGCTGGAGCAGTGGGCATCAAAGTCGCGTCCTCGGTCGTGGTGCCGTTACTGAAACGGCTGCTGCTGCCGCCGCCCAAGGCGCCGGGAGCCGAGTACACCGAACGGCCCGTACGCATCAAGGGGTTGCTGTCCTTCGCCGGGGACCACCCCTCGCTCAGCAAGGACGACATGCACCGGCTCGCCCAAGAGCTCGTGCGCCGCGCGGTGCGGTCGGCGGTGCCGCACGAGCGGCCGATCGCGGACGACGAGCACGACGCCGTCGGCCAGGCCCTGACCCGTACGCTCTTCGCCCTCGGCGAGCTCGACATGGACGACGTCGGAGTCTTCAAGCTCGGGCCCGAAGGTCTTGCCGCCGAGCTGTCCCGCGAGGCCGGGCCCGAGACACGCAGGCTGCTCACCCGCGACGCGGCGCTCTTCCACGACGTGCTCCTGCGCACGGCCTGCGTGCACCTCGTGCGCTTCTTCACCCAGCGGCCCGGATTCGCGGCCCGCGCGCAGCTCGAGGAGTTCCAGGAACTGCAGCGGCAGAGCGATCAGTTGGAGGTCATCCTGCGCCGCGTCTCGGGCGACGACTGGACGACGGCGGACGCGCGCTTCGAGGAGAAATACTCCGACTACGTCATCAAGGAGCACGGCAGCCTCACCCTCTACGGAGTCGACCTGCGCAAGACCGACCGCAAGGTGTGGCCCCTGGAGAGCGCCTACCTGAGCCTGCGCGCGGTCGCGACGGCCGCCGCGGACGACGAACCCGACCTGGACACCGAGGGAAGGGCGGCGGTGCTTGAGGAGAGCGTCGAGTCCGTCCTCGTCGGGCACCGCCGCGTACTCCTTCAGGGGGTCGCGGGCACGGGCAAGACGACGCTCGTCCAGTGGCTGGCCCTGACCACCGCGCGGCAGGACACGGTGCCGGGGCATCTGCCGCAGCTCCTCGGCCGCGTTCCGTTCGTCCTGCCGCTGCGCACCCTGGTCCGCGAAGGCACCGAACTGCCCCTGCCCGAAGACTTCCTGCGCCGGACGGGCTGCCCGCTCGTGGGCACCGAACCCGACGGCTGGACGGCGCGCGTGCTGCAGAACGGCCGCGGGCTGCTGCTCATCGACGGCCTCGACGAGATCCCCAAGGCCGACCGCGCGCGCACCCGGGAGTGGCTGCGCCGGCTCCTGTCCGCGTTCTCCGGCAACCTGTGGCTCGCCACCACCCGCCCCTCCGCGCTCGCCCCCGGCTGGCTGGAGCGCGAGGGCTTCCACGAGTTCACCCTGAACGCGCTGCGCCCCGACGACCTGCGGCGCTTCATCCAGCGGTGGCACACGGCGACAGCGGCGCGCAAAGGGAAGGACGACGAACTGATCCAGTCCTTGCGCACCAGGCCGGAACTGAGCAGGCTCGCCACCAACCCGCTCATGTGCAGCCTGATGTGTGCCCTGCACGAGGAACGTCACGGCTTCCTGCCCGAGGGGCGGGCCGCCCTCTACAAGGCCGCCCTGTCCATGCTGCTCGAACGGCGAGACAAGGAGCGCGGCGTACGGCCCAAGATCAGCGAGACGGACGCCACCCTCAGCGAAGAGGCCGCCTCCGAACCCCTCAAGCGCTTCGCGTACTGGCTGATCCGCAACGAACGCACCCAGATCGAGCGCCCGGACGCCGTGGACCTGGTCCGCAGGCTCCAGCCCCAGGTGCCGAGCCTCCAGAAGATGGGAGCACCCGAGGACGCCCTGCAGTACCTCATCGAGCGCACCGGCGTACTCCGTGAACCCGCTTCGGGAGCCGTCGACTTCATCCACCGCACCTTTCAGGATTATCTCGGGGCCAAAGCGGTGCTCGAAGAGCGGGACTTCGGCATCCTGGTGAAGAACGCCCATGCGGACGAGTGGGAGGACGTGGTGCAGATGGCCGTCGCGCAGAGCGATCACAAGGGACGTGCCGATCTGCTCATCCGGCTCAGCGATCGCGCCAACCGCGAGAAGGACTCGACGGTCCAGGCCAGGCTGCGGCTGCTCGCCCTCGCGTCGCTCGAACAGGCCACCCGGCTCGACCCCGACGTGCGGCGGACCATCGAGACCGAGGCGGCGCGCATGGTCCCGCCGCGCAGCCTGCGCCAGGCCAGGGTCCTCGCGCGCACGGGGCCGCTGCTGCTCGGCCTGCTGCCCAGGGCGCGGGACCTGGACGGCGACGAGGAACTCGCGACCGTCCACGCGATCTGCCAGATCGGCGGGGACGCCGCCATCCCGCGCCTGCGGGAGTTCCTCGGCACCCGCCAGCCCGTGGTGCGGGCCCAACTCCTCGGCCACTGGGACCGGTTCGAGACCAGGGTGTACGCCGACGAGATCCTCCGACCGCTCCTCACCGCGGACCCCTCGCAGCCCGTCACCGTGCGCTCGGGCGCCGAGCTCGACGCCCTCGCGACGCTGCCCGGCTGCGAACGCGTCGGCATCCACGGCGACTTCACCCCCGAGGCCGTACGCGCGGCGCTGGACCCGCGGCGCCTTCGCGAGCTCCGGCTGCGTGGCGCGCTCCAACTGCAGGACCTCGGTCTGCTCGCGGACTTCCCCGCGCTGGAGAGCCTCACCCTGCGGGGCTGCCGCAACATCAGGGAGCCCGCGCCGCTCACCCGGCTGCCCCAGCTGCACACCCTCGTCCTCGAGGACCTCCCGCAGTTCGAGCCACTGGCCAAGCTCGCCGAATGCCCGCGCCTCACCGCCCTGCACCTGGGGCTGCAGGTGCCCTGGCGTGGGCTCGACGATCTGTCCCACCTCAATGACCTGCGCGTCCTCGCGCTGCCGATGGGCACGGTCGAGCTGACGGGCATCGAGAACTTCCGGGCACTGGAGGAACTGCGCCTGCACGAGGCTGGCGAACGCCTGCTGCCGGACGGGTGGGGCGCCCTGCTCGGCCGCCTGCCCGAACTGCGCACGCTGACCCTCTCCCCGGAGCAGCTGAGCACGCTGCTCTTCGATCCCAAGGCGCAGGTCTCGCAGGTCACGCATCTCTACGTGTACGCCAAACCGGGTGCGCCCGTGTCGTTGCGGCGCATCGCCCGGAGGCTGCCGGGACTTGTCGAAATACATCTCACCCAGGGCTCCGACATCGATCTCTCGCACCTGGCAGGACTGTCCGGGCTGCGGCGGGTCAGGCTCGCGTACCCGGGTGAGGTAAGGGCGGCGGTAAATCTACCGGACCGGGTCGATCTGGAGATTTACCCGCAACCCTGAACCGAAGGGGGGTAAGTTCCACTGTTCCGAGGGGAGTTGGAGCAACAGTCAGCGGCTGGTTTCCGGGGGAGCGCTGCGCCTCGCCCCGGTGGTGGCCGAAGGCTCCCAGGGGGAAGCAGGAAGTCGTCGGATGGGCAAGCCGCAAACGCCACTGCTGTACGGTCGCGATCCACTGGTGGGCTCACTCATCCCGTCACTCACCGGTCTGGCGTACGACGAACGGGCGCGCAGGAAACGGGAGTTCGGGGACGATGTGCCCGTCGTGCTGCTCACCGGGCAGCACGGACTCGGCCGCAGCGCCGTCCTCGACGGTCTCGCGCGGCACTACTTCAAGCGGCTCCCGCTGGCCCATGTGCGGGCCGTGGTGCCGGGGGCACCCGCCGCCGTGCTCGCCGTCCCCGCGCAGGACGGGGACGTGCCCGCCGAGCCCGCCGCCGACTTCGTCCAGGTCCTCGAGCGGATCGTGTGCGCGCTCGCACCCGGGATCGGCCTGTTCCCCGTCCTGCTGCCCGGCTTGTTCGCGGTCTCCGGCTGGTCCCTGGACAACGCGGACGGGCGGGACGCCGTGTGCGCCCGGCACGCCCGGCTCCTGATCGCCTGCGGCCTCATCGCCGGGGGCGAGCGGGACGTGGCGCGGCAGTGGTCGGAGCGGGTCGAGGCCTCCGTCGCCGAAGCGGCGGGCGTGGCCGACGCCGGCACCGAGCCGGTGGACGACGACGGTTCACTGCCGGTCACCGCGGCGATCCTGCGGGAACTCCAGTCACTACGGGGCCTCGGCCCGGCCCGGAACTGGTACGGGCGCCGGCACACCACACCGGACGGCGCCACCGGGCAGCCCGATGTCCTGCTGGAACTCGGCCGGCGCTTCCACCGGGGCGGCGACTACCGGCGCGCCGTCGAGAAAACTCTCATGGCGGCCTTCCTCAAGGAGACGGCCGACGCCTACGGCATGATGCGGCACCTGAACCGCGAACCCTGGCCCCTCATCCTCATCGACGAGGCGCATGCCCCCGCCGGGCAGCGCTTCCTGAAACTGCTCCTCCAGCACCGCGCCATCGCGCAGCGGCCCCACCGCGACCGGATCACCGTCGTCGCCACCCGCCTCGGCGACGTACCGCAGGAGGAGGCGCCGCAAGCGGTGCGCCGCGCACTGGCCGACCTGCTGCCCGCCGCGGGCGGCGCGCGGCGCAAACAGGCCGCCGCCATCTGGCGGCGTGCAGGACACGATCCGTCGGCCGGACTGCTCGTCGTGCCGCTCACACCGCTGAGCAGGGACGACGTCCTGTCGATGCTCGACCGGGCGTCCGTGCGGCTGCTGCACCCGCACCTGGCGTCGGCGCTGCACTCGCTGACCGGAGGGCACCCGGCGGCCAGCACCGTGCTGTGCGAGGCCGTGGTGCACGCGGCCCGGCAGAACCGCGCGGTGGCCCCCAGGGATCTGCTCGACCTGCCCACCCCGCAGGGGCGCCCCGTCACCCAGGTGCTCCTGGAGGACCTGCTGCCCGACCGGCGCCAGCGTGACCGGCTCCTCGTGCTGTGCCTGGCACGGGACAACGCGACCGCGGAGGCACTCGCCGAGGACCTGCGCCTCGACGGGCCCGAGCAACTGCCCGCCAACGCGGCGGCGCAGTATCTGGTGGAGCGGCAGTGGCAGCAGTCCGTTCCCGTCGACGCGCCGCTGGTCGAGAACCGGCTCCTGCAGTCGCTCCTCGTCCACGAGGCGCGCCGCACCTCGCCTCCCTCCGACGATCCGCACAGCTGGTACGAGATCCACCGCTTCCTGCACGCGCACCACGTGCAGCGCTCCGACGCCGAGGACACCGGGGAGGCGGACGCGCTGCGGCACAGCCTGGCCGCCGGGAACGCGCCACAGGTGGTGGACATGCTGGCGGACGAGTTCGGCGCGGAGGAGGCGGAGCAGAGCGTCCAGCACTGGCTGGAATGCCTGCGGCACTGCGCCACCGCCCCGACGCCGCCGGCCAGACGGACCGGCCCGGACGTGAACTCCCCCGATGAGTCCGGCGGTTGGAGCGACCACCGGGTGGAGATCGCCCTCGGGGAACACGCGGCCCGCTACACCCACCTCGACGAGGCGGGCCGCAGCATCAACCGGCTCCTGCACGCCCTGTGGTACCTGTCCGAGCCGTACGCCGACGCGGCGATCGACCCGGACGCCGAAACCCTGTGCCAGGCGGTGGGCGACGAACTCGGATTCCTCTGCCGCCGCCACCCCACCTGGTACGCAGCCCTTGGCAGGGCAGCCCGCGACTGGCCGGTGGCCGCCCGCAAACGGCAGATCCTGCCCGTCCCCGCCAGTGAGGGGTCATGATGTTCAACCACCCGCCCAAGGAGTGGGGCCCCCTCGAATGGCTCGTGGCCGCGGTGGTGGTCGCCGCCCTCGTCGCCGGCCTGGTCACCTGGACCGGCTCGCGTCCCGGACCGTGCGGGGACGGCCTCGAAGAGATCGCCGGGGAATGCATAGGGGTCACCGACCAGGCCTTCGACGCGGACGAGAGGACCGAGAGCCTCATCCAGGCCGTGGCCGACGAGAACGCCCGCGTCGAGCAGGACTGGGAGAACCCGCCGGGCGGCAGCGCCCGCATCCCCTACGTACGCATCGCCCTGATGATGCCGTTCACGTCGGACGCCTCCAGCGCGATGACCGGCGACATGATCCGGCGCGCACTCGCGGGCGCCCACGCGGCACAGCTGCAGGCGAACAGCGCCAGCGGGCCGCACTATCAGCTGCTCTTCGCCCCCGACGGCAGACACCTCAGCGAATGGGAGCCCGTCGTCGACCGTCTCGCCGAGATGACGCAGGACACCGAAGCCCCGCTCGTCGGGGTCACCGGCATCCCGAGCAGTACGACGGAGACCCGCGAGGCCGTCGCCGAGCTCACGAAACGCCGTATCCCCACGGTCGGCCCGGTCATCACCGCCGCCTCCATGAACTTCAGGTACTTCTTCAAGACGTCGCCCAACAACCAGGAGTTCGTCAAGGCCCTGTCCCACTACGTCGACCGCTACCCGCAGAAGAAGAAGGGCCTCCTGCTCTGGGACAGCCGTGAGGGAGACGTGTACTCGAAGAATCTGCGCGAGATCTTCGAACGGCACTTCGGCAAGGCGTACGACCTGAAGAACCACAACTCCCACTACATCGGCTCGTCCGGCAAGGACCAGGGGGTCCCGCAGCGCTTCGCCGACGCCGTGGCGAGGATCTGCCGCGACAAGACGGACACCGTCTTCTTCGCGGGACGTGACCAGGACCTGCCGGCGTTCATCAACCGCCTCGCCAATGAGGGCGGTTGCACCCGCAGCGGCAAGCTGCGGATCCTCAAGGTCGGCATCGGCCTCGAACCGACGCTCACCTCCGCCGACATCGAGCGCAGTCTGCGCAGGGCCAACGCCACGATCGTCGATGCCTCGGCCTTCGATCCCGACTGGGCGAACGACCCCGGCGGCGCGCCCTCGGGTTTCTCCCCGTTCCAGGCGCGCTTCAACACGATCGACAACGAGCACAAGCTGGGCACCAAGGCCTTGGCGGACGGGTACGCGGCCATGTACTACGACGGCTTCGCTCTCCTGGTGTCCGCCGTCGACCGGACGTACAGCGAGATCAGCGAGGACGGCAAGAAGACGCCCGCGCACCGGCTGCCCTCCACCAAGGACGTGTACAGCACGCTCACCCACCCGACCCTCAGCGACGACACCTGCACCGGCTGTCTCGTCGGGGCAGGCGGCACCTACGGGTTCACCGGGCCGGGCGAGAACAACCAATGGTCCGTCTGCAAACCCGTACCGATCATCGAGTTCCCCCCGGTGGCCCGCTCCGACAAGGAGAAGCTGCCGCTGTACCGGACGTACCGGGGGGACAAGGAGAAGAGCTGCCCGTCATGAACGGGCGACGCGGCGGCTCTTCGGCGACTACTCGGGGAAGCCGCCGTACGGCACCGTGATGAGCTCCATGGCGTGCCGCGAGGGGTCCAGGAAGTACACGCCACGGCCGCCGTCATTGGTGTTGATCTCACCCGGCAGCTTCTGATGCGGATCGGCCCAGTGCTCGATGCCGCGTGCGCTGATCTTCTCGTACGCGGCACCGAACTCGGCCTCGGAGACCAGGAAGGCGTAGTGCTGCGGGGTGATCTTGTCCGCGGGGATGGTCGCGAAGTCCAGGGTGACGGAGTTGCTCAGTGCCACCGCGATGAACGGGCCCCACTCCGAGGTGATCTCAAGGCCCAGCAGATCCGCGAAGAACTCGGCGGATTCCCGGTTGTCCCGGGCGTGGATGATCGTGTGATTCAGTTCGACGGGCAAGGAATGCCTCCAGAAGGCATCTCCCGACACCTCCATGCCTCACCCAGCCGGTGACCGACACGCGATGTCGCCGTGGATCTTATGCACGACGCCACCGCGGTGTCGAGCCATTTGCCTTGCTCCCGCGGCTACTTCGGGCGGTCGGCCATGAAGTCCCGCCGACAGGCCGTGAGTACGGCCTGTCGGCGGGACCTGTCTGCCACTCGTCTCGACGGTCAGCTCAGCAGCTCGACCTCCGCGAGCGTGGCGGAGCCGTCGGGCACGAGCCGGTAGTGCGCGTACGTCCCCGGGTCGTCGACCGTGAACACCCGGGTCTGCTGGTCCCAGGCGAAGGACTCGCCGGACCGCTTGTCCAGCTCCTTCCACTTCTCGCCGTCGGCGGAGCCCTGAAGGACCCAGCCGTCCGGTGCCTTCGCCTTGTCGGTGGACGACGTCAGCGTGTACTGCACGGCCTTCGTCTCCTTGGCGACCGGCAGGTCGACGGCCGCGTCGGAGGTCGCGTCCGTGGCCGAGGAGTTGTCGAAGAGCGCGCCGTCACCCTTGATGGCGTCACCGCGCGGCGAGGGCACCTTGTCGTCCTGCGTGACCGACGTCGGCTGGGCGTTCTTGCCCGTGCCCCACGACGACGGCTTGGGGCCCATGTCGAACTCGAGGACGCCGCCGCGTGCGATCTCCTTGTGGGGGAGCGCGGTGGAGTTCCACTTCTTGCCGTTGACCTTCAGGCCCTGCACGTACACGTTCTTGGCGCTGTTCCTGGGCGCCTTGACGACCAGGTCGCGGCCGTTGTCCAGGTGCACGGTCATCTTCGTGAACTGCGGGGAGCCGATCGCGTACTCGCCGCTGCCCATGACCAGCGGATAGAAGCCGAGCGAGGAGAAGAGGAACCAGGCCGACTGCTCGCCGTTGTCCTCGTCGCCGTGGTAGCCCTGCCCGATCTCGCTGCCGGTGTAGAGGCGGGAGAGGACCTCGCGGACCTTCTCCTGCGTCTTGGACGGCTCACCGGCCGCGTCGTACATGTAGGCCGCGTGGTGGGCGACCTGGTTGGAGTGCCCGTACATGCCCATGCGTACGTCGCGTGCCTCGGTCATCTCGTGGATGACGCCCCCGTAGGAGCCCGCGAACTCCGCGGAGCCGGTCTCCGGAGTGGCGAAGTACGTGTCGAGCTTGTCGCCGAGGCCCTTGCGGCCGCCGTACAGGTTGGCGAGGCCGCGCGAGTCCTGCGGGGCGGTGAAGGCGTAGCCCCAGGCGTTCGTCTCGGTGTAGTCGTGACCCCACACGCGCGGGTCGAACTTGTCGGACTGGACGCGCCAGTCGCCCTTCTTGTCCTTGCCCTGGAAGAAGCCCGGCGTGGTGCCTGCGCCAGCCGCCTTGTCGTCGAAGAGATGCACGTAGTCCCGGGCGCGGTTGAGGAAGTACTCCGACTCCTCCTTGTAGCGCTTCTCGCCCGTCTTCTTGTAAAGGGCCTCACCCATGCGGGAGATGCCGTAGTCGTTGACGTAACCCTCGAGCGCCCAGGACAGGCCCTCGTGGGTCTCGCTGGAGGTGTAGCCGAGGAAGGGTGAGGTCTCCATGCCCTTGCGGCCGACGCCCTTGCTCGGCGGTACGACCGTCGCGTTCTTCAGCGCCGCGTCGTACGCGTCCTTGGCGTCGAAGTCCACGCCCTTGACGTACGCGTCGGCGAACGCCACGTCCGACGAGGTGCCCGTCATCAGGTCCGCGTAGCCGGGCGACGACCAACGGGACGTCCAGCCGCCGTCCTTGTACTGCTGCACGAAGCCGTCGACGAGCTCACCGGCCTTCTTCGGCGTGAGGAGCGAGTAGGCGGGCCAGGTCGTGCGATACGTGTCCCAGAAGCCGTTGTTGACGTACGGCTTGCCGTCGACGATCTTCGCGCCGGTGTGCGTCGGGGTGTCGGGACCCGTCTGCGGCGAGAAGGGCGACGCGTACTGGTACTTCGACTTGCCGTCCGCCGAAGTGACCTTCTCGAAGCCCGAGTTCGGGTAGAGGTACAGGCGGTAGAGGGAGGAGTAGAGGCTGGTCCGCTGGCCCTCGCTCGCGCCCTGCACCTCCACCTTGCCGAGGATGTCGTCCCAGCTCTTCTGCGCGCGGTTCTTCACGCGCTCGAAGGACGTGCCGGAGGGGATCTCGCTGTTCAGGTTCGCCTTGGCCTGGTCGAGGCTGATGAGCGAGGTCGCGAGGCGCAGGTTGACCGTGCGGTCCTTGCCGGCCTTGAAGCGCAGGTAACCGGTGACGTCACCGCCGCCCCCGCCGTCGAGCTTGCCGCCCGCGGTGACGGGCGAGTCGAAGGTGCCGTACACGAAGAGACGCGTGGCACCGGTGGAGAGCCCGGACTTCACGTCCGAGAAGCCGCTGACGACACCGCTCTCCTTGTCGAGGGTGAGGCCGCCCTTCTCCGAGACGTTGTCGAAGATGACGCTCGCGTCGTCACCGGGATAGGTGAACTTCATCATCGCCGCGTGATCGGTCGGGGCCATCTCGGCCTTCAGACCGTTCTCGAACGTCACGCCGTAGTAGTGCGGGCGTGCCGTCTCCTTCTCGTGCTTGAAGGGCAGCGCGCGCTTGGTCCGGGACGCGGATGGGGTGTCCTTGTCGACCGACGGCATCATCTGGAAGGTCTGCCGGTCACCCATCCAGGGGCTCGGCTCGTGGCTCGCGCTGAACGCCTGGATCGTCGGCAGGTTGTCCGCGTTGTTGCCGCGCGCGTAGTCGTAGAGCCAGCTCAGGGAACCGGCGTTGGTCACCGGCGTCCAGAAGTTGAACCCGTGCGGCACGGCGGTCGCGGGGAAGGTGTTGCCGCGCGAGAAGCCGCCGCTGGAGTTCGTGCCGCGGGTGGTGTCCGCGTAGTCCGAGGGGTGGGCCTTCGGCTTGGCCGGGGCCTTCTCCTTCAGGGAGACGTCGTCCACCCAGCCACGGAACTTCGCCGGGCCCTTGGGGGAGTCGTACGCGACGAGCACCCGGTCGACGGTCTTGCCGCGCGCGACCTGCCCGATCCGGGATGCCACGTTGTTCCACTGGTTGACGTAGAGGCCCTTCGCGGCGCCCTGGCCCTGCGGGGAGAGCGCGAAGCCGTTCTGGTCCACGGCCTTGAGGTCACTCAGATAGGTGCCGTCGGTGAAGGCCAGGTCGACCGACACGTTCGTGGCGTCGTAGTCGAGGTCGCCCTCCGCCATGGACGGGAAGATCCGGTAGGAGAGCTCGGTGTCCCGGCGCACCGAGACGTTCACGTCGAAGACCTTGTTGTACGAGTAACCGCGGCCGTCCACCTTGTGGGTGCCCGCGTAGCGCAGCGCGCGCTTGCCGGTGAACCCGGCGCCCGACTTCGCGGTCGGGGAACCGCTGGGCCCGCGGTCCACGAGGGAGAGCATGTCCTCGGGTACGGGCGACTCGGTGCCGCCGACGGAGAGCTGGACGTCGGAGAGCTGGAGGGCGTCGGACGCGCCGTTGTTGGCGGTGACCTCCAGGCGGTAGTGGGCGTACGCGGTGCCGTTCTCGAAGTCGTACTTCTTGGTCTGGTGGCGCTTGTCGAACGTTTCACCCTTGCGGGTGTCGAGGACCTTCCAGTCCTTGCCGTCCGTGGAGCCCTGCAGGGTCCAGTCCTTGGGGTCGCGCTCGTCGTGGTCGTTCGCCGACGTCAGCGCGTACGTCACGGCCTTGGCGGGCTCGTCCAGGTCGAACTCGACCCAGCCGGTGGCCGCGAAGGTGAGCCACTTGCTGGTGGGCTCACCGTCGATCAGGTTCTCCTTGACCTCGCCGCTGCCGGAGTTCTCGCCGCTGGCGCGGACCTCCGTGACGTGGTCGTTCACACTTCCGGGTATTCCCGCACTGAACGCGCCGTTGACACCGGCGGTCCGCTTCTTGCCGTCGGGGCCGGTGTCCACGGTGTTCAGCCAGTCGGGCTGGGCGTCGCCCTCCTCGAACGAGGAGACGAACTCCCGCGCGGCTTTGGGCGGTGCGTCCGGTTTGGCCACCGCCGCGCCCTGCGCGGTCGCGACGAGCGTGAACGCGGCGGC
The DNA here is from genome assembly GCF_053591915.1 of Streptomyces sp. NPDC002853. Lineage (NCBI taxonomy): Bacteria > Bacillati > Actinomycetota > Actinomycetes > Kitasatosporales > Streptomycetaceae > Streptomyces > Streptomyces sp. NPDC002853. Next base: position 233,888 of record NZ_JBSFUS010000006.1, read on the forward strand.
TCCGAGGACCGCGGCCGAACGATGGTGTCTGAAGCGAGGTCTGCGTGATCTGTGCGGCATCCCCGAACCCCTCCCTGCGAGTTGGACAACGTTGTCAATTCGCTGCTCAGGGTCATGTAGGGCGGTAAGTGGTGGGTGGTGTCAAGGCTGTTGGAAGCGTCGCGGGAGCCGGCAGGGGTGACGGGACGCAGGGGAAAGTCCAAGGGGACCCAGGAGAAAGTCCAATGAGGTGCGAGTGGCTGCCGGGGAAGATCCATGAAGGGGAGCGGCAGCGGGTCCCGGACGCGATCGTCTCCTTCGGCTGAATTTGCTCACGCCGTGAACGAACCAGGCCGTGTCTCCGCGAGGTCTCAACTCGGGAAAGACTGCTGGCCCAAGCTGCGTTCGATCTTGCTCTGCTGCCGAGAAGTGGACTATACCTATCGGCACCCTGAGTGGCGGGTGCGAGCCCTTGCCATGTAGTTGTCGCACGCAACGCACCACGAAAGCTTCAACTGACCCGCGGTGTCGGGCCCTTCGCCAATGGCGAGCTGTCGGGAGCCCCGTACGCCGCCTGAGTCCTGGAGAAGGCGAGGACTTGAGCATGGGATCCACCAGCATCAACCGTCGTGACGTGATGAAGAGGGCGGCGGCCACCAGCCTTCTCGCAGTGCCGGCCGTCGGCGCCCTGAGCTCCTGCGCGAGCGGTGGCGGGGAAGAGAACAAGGCGGAGAAGGGCGAGAAGTCCAAGAAGAACCCGCTCGGCGTGAAGGGCGACGCCGGACTCGCCGTGGTCGTCTTCAACGGCGGTTATGGCGACAAGTACGCCCAGTTCGTGACCGACATGTACAAGAAGCGGTACCCGGACTCGGATGCCGGCCAGAAGTCGACGACGAAGATCGCCACTCAGGTGCAGCCGAAGATCGTCCGCGGCAACCCGACGGCCGACGTCATCAACAACTCCGGCGCCGACCAGATGAACCCCGGCAAGCTGGTCTCCAACAAGCAGGTCGCGGACCTCACCGAGCTGCTCGACGCCCCGTCGTGGGACGACCCGAGCGTCAAGGTGCGCGACATCCTCGAACCGGCGGTCGAGGCGAGCGGCAATTTCGGTGGCTCTGGCACCTTCCAGGCCGGCATCTCGCTGACGGTCTACGGCACCTTCTACTCCAAGAAGCTCCTCGAGGAGGGCCTGGACTCCGCGTACCCGAAGACCTGGGACGAGATGCTGGCCGTCTGCAAGAAGGCCAAGGCCAAGGGCATCCACGGCTGGAGCTACCCGGGCGGCCACCCGCGGTACATGTTCTTCAGCATCTACACGATGTTCGCGCAGCGCGGCGGGCGCGAGATCACCACGGCCATGGACCACCTCGAGCCGGGCGCCTGGAAGAACGACGCGGTCAAGGACGTCTTCGAGGCCTGGGAGGAACTGGTCGCCAAGAAGTACGTCCTGACCGGCTTCGACGGCACCGAGGCGCACACCGAGATGCAGACCGCCTGGACCAAGGGGGGCAAGTGCGTCTTCGTGCCCAACGGTTCCTGGGTGGAGAACGAGGCCAAGGACACCACCCCGAAGGACTTCGGGATGTCGTTCGGCCCGAGCCCGTCACTGGACTCGGGCGACAAGATGCCGTTCGGCACGATCAACGCGCCGGCCGGTGAGTTCTACGTCGTCCCCGAGAAGGCGCAGAACCGGCAGGGCGGCCTCGAGTGGCTGCGGGCGATGTACAGCAAGGAAGCCGCCCTGAACAACTTCAAGGAGCTGTCCGCTCTGCCGGTGGTCAAGGGGGCCATCGACGGTCAGAAGATGCCGCACGGTGTGGCGAGCGTGCAGGCGGCGATCAAGGCCGCCGGCGAGAACGTCGTCATCGCCAAGCACATGGACTGGTACAACGAGCTGTTCCGCGAGGACTTCAACAACATGATCGCCAAGTTCATGCTGGGCCAGATCGGCACCAAGCAGGCCATGGACATCATGGAGAAGGCCGGGGCCCGGATCCTCAAGGACCCTGACGTCGTCAAGGTCAAGAAGTCCTGATCAGCGGCGGATCAACCGAGAACGCGGGCACGTGAGCGAGGCGGGGCGGAGTGGCGTGAAGACTGACACCCGGGTGGACGATTCGCCACCTTCGAAGAAGGCACCGGACGCGGCGGGACGGCCCAAGTCGCCCAACGGGTTGCTGTTCGTCCTGGCGGTGCTCCTTCCGCCCCGCTTCACCCCGCAGAGCGTGCGCTACGACCGGCGCTACCGGACCCTCGACAAGTACCGCTTCATCGCGGGCTTCCTGTCGCTGCCGCTCGCCTTCTACGCCCTGTTCGTCATCTCGCCCTTCATCCAGGCGATCTACTACTCGTTCACGGACTGGTCCGGCGGTCCGGTGGCGAACTTCATCGGCTTCGACAACTTCACCAAGATGTGGAACGACGAGCGCTTCTGGGAGTCCCTGGAGGTCAGCATCACCCTGGCGGTCGTCGCCCCGGTGATCACGCTCGTGCTCGGCATGTTCTTCGCGTACATGATCACGTCGGGCGGCAGGCACCGGAGGGGCCAGGCCATCGCGGGCGTCGCGGGCTCCTCGCTCTACAAGGTCGTCTACTTCTTCCCCCAGGTCCTGTCCGTCGCGATCATCGCCGTGGTCTGGGGCCGCGTCTTCAACACCAACAGCGGCCTGATCAACGGCGGGCTCGACAAGATGGGCGTCGACGGCCCGGCCTGGCTGGGCGGCGACCGCTCACTGGCTCTCATCGCCGTGATGATCGTGCTCTCCTGGAGCTTCGTCGGCTTCTACGTGGTGCTGTTCTCCGCCGCGATGGGCGCGATCCCCAAGGACATCTACGAGGCCGCGCTGCTCGACGGCGCGGGCCGGGGGCGGACCTTCTTCAGCGTGACGCTCCCGCTGATCTGGGACACCGTGCGGACCGGCTGGATCTACATGGGCATCCAGGCGCTCGACTCGTTCGCGATCGTCCTGGTCATGGTGCCCGAGCACGTCCTGAAGGTGACCCCGGTCTTCCTCTACGAACGGTTCCGTGACGGTCAGTACGGCTATGCCACCTCCATCGGCGTCGTCCTCCTCGTCCTCAGCATGGCGTTCTCGCTGATCGTCATGAGGATCGGGAACCGCGACCGGATCGAATACTAAAGACCGCGGGAGCACTGCATCATGACCACGACCACCGCACCCCGCGCCGAGTCCGCCGACACATCCCGCCGGGAGGGCGATTCGGCGAGCGGCGCGACCCTGAACGTCTTCTCGCACGCCTTCCTCGTCCTGTGGGTGGTCCTCGCGGCCGGCCCCCTGATCTGGGTCGCCCTCACCGCGTTCCGTCCCTCGGTCGAGATCCTCAGCGATCCGATGGGCTGGCCGACCTCCTTCCACTGGGAGAACTTCACCAACGCGTGGACCGAGGCGAACATCGGCCAGTACGCCATCAACTCGGTGATCATCCTGGCGGGTTCGCTGACCGGCACCATGCTGCTCGGCTCGATGGCGGCCTATGTGATCGCCCGCTTCACCTTCCCGGGCAACCGGTTCATCTTCATGCTCTTCGCGGGCGGCATGATGTTCCCCGTCATCCTCGCCCTCGTCCCGCTCTTCGCGGTCATGGAGAACTTCGGCCTCCTGGACACCCGCCCCGGCCTCATGATCGCCTACATCGCGTACTCGCTGCCCTTCACCACCTTCTTCCTCACCTCCTTCTTCCGTACGCTGCCGACCGGCGTGCAGGAGGCGGCGATGGTCGACGGGGCCTCGCACACGCGCACGTTCTTCCAGATCATGCTGCCGATGGCCAAGCCGGGCCTGGTGAGCATCGGCATCTTCAACTTCCTCGGCCAGTGGAACCAGTACCTGCTTCCGCTGCTGCTCAACAACGAGGAGGAGAGCAGGTACGTGCTGCCGCAGGGGCTCGCCACGCTGGCGGTCTCGCAGGGCTACCGGGGCGACTGGGGAGCGCTCTTCGCGGGCCTGACGATCGCGATGCTTCCGGTGCTCGTCGTGTACGCGGTCTTCCAGCGGCAGGTGCAGGCCGGGCTCACCGCGGGTGCTCTCAAGTGACCCTGTTCGCGGGTGATTTCAGCTTGGCCACGAAAGTGGTCTAGGCCTGTTGTGCCAATTCCGGCCGTGAGTAATGTCGGCCCCACGGCGCCGCGGGGGGAACCTTTTGCCCGCGTTCAAGTCGACACCGATGTCGAAGGGTTGAACAGCATGAGGAATCGATTGATCGCCACCGGTGCGGCAACGCTCGCGATGGCAATGGGAGTTACCGCCTGCGGCGGTGACAGCGACAGCGGTGACGGCAAGACCATCAAGATCGTCGCCGCCGACTACGGCGACAAGGCCTCCAACGCCTCCAAGAAGTACTGGAACGGCGTGAAGAAGGACTTCGAGGCGGAGAACAAGGGCTACAAGGTCGACGTCCAGGTCATCAACTGGAACGAGATCGACAAGCAGGTCAAGAACATGATCCAGGCGGGCAACCAGCCCGACCTCCTGCAGACCGGCGGCTACGCCGACAAGGTCGCGGACGACCTGCTCTACAAGGCCGACGAGGTCCTCTCGCCCAAGACGCAGGAGAACCTCATACCCACCTTCGCCAAGGCCGGCGAGGTCAAGGGCACGCAGTACGGCATCCCGTGGGTCTCCTCCAGCCGCGTCATGTTCTACAACAAGGCCGTCCTGAAGAAGGCGGGGGTCAAGACGCCGCCCAAGACCTGGGACGAGGTCGCCGCGGCCGCCAAGAAGATCAAGTCCTCCAAGGCAGCCGACACCCCGTACGCCCTGCCGCTCGGCCCCGAGGAGACCCAGGGCGAGACGATGATGTGGGAGCTCGGCAACGGCGGTGGCTACACCGACGAGAGCGGCAAGTACACGCTGGACAGCGCGCAGAACGTCGAGACCTTCGACTGGCTGCAGAAGAACCTCGTGAAGCCCGGCCTCACGTACTCCAACCCGGCCTCCACCGACCGCAAGACGGCCTTCGCGGACTTCGCGGCCGGCAAGGTCGGCATGCTCAACGGCCACCCGAGCCTGATCCAGATGGCCAAGGACGGCAAGGTCGACTACGGCGTCGCGCCGATCCCCGGCAAGGACGCGCCGCTGGAGTCCACCCTCGGCGTGGCCGACTGGATGATGGCGTTCAAGGACGGCGGCGCCGAGAAGGAAGGCGTCAAGAAGTTCCTGGACTTCACGTACTCCAAGAAGATGCTGGAGTTCGACGAGATGTACAACCTGATGCCCGTCACCCAGGACGCGCTGAAGGAGATGCAGACCAACGGCAAGCACAAGGACCTGGAGCCGTTCTTCGAGGTCCTGCCGAACGCCAAGTTCTACCCGCTCGGCGACACCGCGTGGGACGTCATCTCCGCCGAGATGAAGAAGACCGGCGGCAAGGCCGTGAGCGACGACCCGAAGACGGTCCTCGGTGACCTGCAGAAGAAGGCGGAAGCGGCGGCTGCCGAGGCCAAGTAGCAGGCAGCCAGCTCCCGTTCGCTCCGTACGCAAGGAGTCGTTGTGTCACTGAAGGCCCCTCCGCCCCCGGCCGACGCAGGCCGGGGACGGAGCGGGCGCGCACCCAGGCCGGTGAGCCGCCGCAGCGGCATCGCCCGGCTCGGCCCGCTGCCCTGGATAGCGCCCGTCATCCTGCTGATCCTCGCCGTGGTCATCTGGCCGGTCGTCGAGCTGATCCGCACCTCGTTCCTCAACATTTCGATCGCCGGCATCGTGCGCGGCAGCGCGGGGACCGACAAGTACAAGAAGCTCTTCGAGGAGACCGACTTCGGGGCGGTCCTGCTCTGGACGGTCATCTGGACCGTCGTCGTCGTGAGCGTGACGATGCTCCTCTCGCTGGCCCTCGCCCAGCTCTTCAACCAGAAGTTCCCCGGCCGCACCGTCACCCGCTGGGCGCTCATCGCGCCCTGGGCGGCATCCGTCCTGATGACCGCGATCGGCTTCAAGTGGATGCTCAACCAGACGGCGGGCGTGCTCAACACGCTGATGCTGGACCTCGGCCTCATCGACAAATCGAAGGACTGGCTCGGCACACCGGAGACGGCCTGGCCCTGGATGATGGCCGTGGCGATCTTCGTGTCGCTGCCCTTCACCACGTACACGCTGCTCGCCGGTCTGCAGACCATCCCGCACGAGGTCTACGAGGCGTCGCGGATCGACGGGGCGAGCCCCTGGCAGACGTACCGGCACATCACCGTGCCGATGCTGCGGCCCGCGTTCCTGGTCGGCGTGGTCATCAACCTCATCAACGTCTTCAACTCCTTCCCGATCATCTGGGCCATGACGCAGGGCGGCCCCGGCTATGACACCTCCACGACCATGGTGTTCATGTACAAGTTGAAGGAGACCGACATCGGTGAATCCGCCGCCATGTCCGTGGTCAACTTCGCGATGGTCGTCGTGCTCGTGCTGATCTTCCTGAAGGTCAGCCGCTGGAACGAGGAGGACTGATGGCCACCGCGACCCAGACCCGCGCGGGGTCCCCGAAGAGTCCCGCGCCCCGGCTCAAGGCCAAGCGCACGTTCCGGCCGCGCACCCTGGTCATCACCGTGGTCGCCTGGGCGCTGGCGGCGATCTTCCTGGCTCCGTACCTGGAGATGGTGATCACCGCGCTCCGGCCCAAGGAGGAGCTGCGGGACCGGACGTATCTCCCGAGCAACCTGGAGTGGTCGAACTTCATCGAGGTCTGGAAGGAGTCGGAGCTCGGCCAGAACCTCCAGGTGACGCTGCTCGTCGCGGGCGGTGCCACGCTCCTGGTGCTCCTGGTCTCGCTGCCCGCCGCGTACTACACCGCGCGCATGCGCTACCGCGGGCGCAAGGCCTTCCTGCTCCTCGTCCTGATCACGCAGATGTTCCAGCCCACCGCCCTCCTGGTCGGTCTCTACCGCGAGTTCCACCAGCTGGACATGCTCAACTCGGTCTGGACGCTGATCATCACGAACGCGGCGTTCAACCTTGCGTTCGCGGTGTGGATCCTGACGGCCTACATCGGCTCCATCCCGAAGGAGCTCGAGGAGGCGGCCATGGTGGACGGCACCAGCCGCTTCGGGGCGATGGTGAAGGTGACGCTGCCGCTCGCGCTGCCGGGCGTGGTGACCGCGGTGATCTTCACTTTCATCACCTCGTGGAACGAGTTCGTGATGGGCCTCACGCTCACCACCGAGCCCGACAAGCAGCCGCTGACCGTCGGCATCAACAACTTCATCGGCGCCTACACCGTGGAGTGGAACTACCTCTTCGCGGCCTCCGTGGTGGCGATCGTGCCGGTCATCGTGCTCTTCGCCTTCATCGAGCGGCACGTGGTCTCGGGTCTCACCGCGGGTTCGGTCAAGTAACGGATCGACCCGCACAGGCCGGGTCTGGGTGGTTTGGGGTGCATCCTCGCCACTTGGACCCGGCCTGTCCCGCTGTTCAAGGGTGCCGATTTGGGTCAAGGACTTGACTGCGCCAACCCGTTCAGCAGAGCTTGGAGTTCACAACTTGTACGGGCAGCGACGTCGCTGTTACGTCATACGGAAAAGGGTGGCTGAGTCAATGGAGACTCCGGGGTCGCAGTCGTCGCTGCACCGGGCCAATCTCGAGCGGGTCGTACGTGCCGTACGGCTCGCCGGATCGCTCACTCAGGCGGAGATCGCCAGGACGACGGGACTGTCCGCGGCCACGGTCTCCAACATCGTCCGGGAGCTCAAGGACGGCGGAACGGTCGAGGTCACGCCCACCTCGGCAGGTGGCCGCAGGGCCCGCAGCGTCTCGCTCAGCGGCGATGCGGGCATCGTCATCGGCGTGGACTTCGGCCACACGCACCTGCGCGTGGCGGTGGGGAACCTCGCCCACCAGGTGCTCGCCGAGGAGTCCGAGCCGCTGGACGTGGACGCGTCGGCCGCGCAGGGCTTCGACCGCGCCGAACAGCTGGTCAGCAGGCTGATCGGGGTGACCGGCGTGGACCGCGCGAAGATCGCGGGCATCGGCCTCGGCGTGCCGGGCCCCATCGACGTCGAGTCCGGGACGCTCGGCTCGACGTCGATCCTGCCGGGCTGGACCGGCACCAAGCCCGCGGAGGAGCTCAAGGACCGCCTCGGCGTCCCCGTGCACGTCGACAACGACGCCAACCTCGGCGCGCTCGGCGAGCTGGTGTGGGGCAGCGGCCGCGGGGTCAGGGACCTGGCGTACATCAAGGTCGCGAGCGGTGTCGGCGCCGGCCTGGTGATCAGCGGACGGATCTACCGCGGCCCCGGCGGCACCGCCGGCGAGATCGGGCACATCACCCTGGACGAGTCGGGTCCGGTCTGCCGCTGCGGCAACCGCGGCTGCCTGGAGACCTTCGCGGCGGCCCGCTATGTGCTGCCCCTGCTCCAGTCCAGCCACGGCACCGAGCTGACCATGGAGCGCGTGGTCGCCCTGGCGCGCGAGGGCGACCCGGGCTGCCGGCGGGTGATCGCCGACGTCGGCCGCCACATCGGCAGCGGTGTGGCGAATCTCTGCAACCTCCTGAACCCCAGCAGGGTCGTCCTCGGCGGCGACCTGGCGGAGGCCGGTGAGCTGGTCCTGGGGCCCATCAGGGAGTCCGTGGGGCGCTACGCGATCCCCAGCGCGGCCCGGCAGCTGTCCGTCCTTCCCGGGGCGCTGGGCGGCCGCGCGGAGGTGCTCGGGGCGCTGGCTCTCGCGCTCAGCGAAATGGGCGATTCGACCCTTTTGGACGGCTCTCTGCCCGCCACCGCACCTGCCTTCACTTAGATAACGCATGGCACCGTTGTCATCTCGTTAAGGATTTACTCCTTGACGCTGGTGTGGCGGCCGAGTTGACTTCGAGCCACCTCGGCCGCAACGACGCGGCCACGTCAGGGAGGTTCCCGAATGAACACGCGTATGCGTCGTGCCGCCGTTGCCGTTGCCGCCACCACCATGGCCGTCACCCTTGCTGCCTGTGGCAGCGCCAAGGAGTCCGGCGGTGACAAGGATGAAGCGGGCTCCGGCTCGAAGAAGGGCGACGCGCTGAACATAGGTCTGCTCCTGCCGGAGAACCAGACCGCGCGTTACGAGAAGTTCGACAAGCCGCTGATCGAGAAGCACGTCAAGGAGCTGACCGACGGCAAGGGCAAGATCACCTACGCCAACGCCAAGCAGGACGCTTCCGTTCAGAACCAGCAGGCCGACACCATGATCACCAACAAGGTGGACGTGCTGATCGTGGACGCGGTGGACTCCAAGGCCATCGCCGGTTCGGTCAAGAAGGCCAAGGACGCCGGCATCCCGGTCGTGGCGTACGACCGCCTCGCCGAGGGCCCCATCGACGCGTACACCTCGTTCGACAACGAAGAGGTCGGCCGCGTCCAGGGCAAGGCCCTCATCGAGGCCCTCGGCGACAAGGCCAAGGGCGGCACGATCGTGATGATGAACGGCGCGATCACCGACCCGAACGCCAAGCTCTTCAAGAAGGGCGCCGAGTCCGAGCTCAAGGGCAAGGTCAAGATCGGCAAGTCGTACGACACCAAGGAGTGGAAGCCGGAGAACGCCAACGCCAACATGGAGGGCGCGATCTCCTCCATCGGCAAGGACAAGATCGACGGCGTCTACTCCGCGAACGACGGCATGGCGGGCGGCATCATCACCGCCCTCAAGGCCGCCGGCATCAGCAAGCTTCCCCCGGTCACCGGCCAGGACGCCGAACTCGCCGGTGTGCAGCGCATCGTCGCGGGCGAGCAGTTCATGAGCGTCTACAAGTCCTACCCGCAGGAGGCCGAGGTCGCCGCGAAGATGGCCGTCGCGCTCGGCAAGGGCGAGAAGCTCGACTCGATCGCCAAGACGACCGTCGACAGCCCCACCGCCAAGGACGTTCCCACCGTGCTCGTGCCGGTCGTCTCGCTGACCGACAAGAACATCAAGGAGACCGTCATCAAGGACGGGATCTACGCGGTCGACGAGATCTGCACCGCCAAGTACAAGGCCGACTGCGCCAAGGTCGGCCTGAAGTAAGTCCCCGCTCCAGCCCGGGACTTCACCACCATTGAGGCCTGTCCGGCGCCCCGTTCCAACAGCCCCGCAGCTCTAGGCGGGGCGCCGGACAGAAACGCGCACCGGTCGCGTACAGGTCTTTTCGTTCGTTGCGTTCTTCTCGTTCTTCTCGTTCTCTTCTGTTCAACCTCCCGCCGGTCAGGCGGCGAAGGAGATGGTTCACGTGTCCGCTACGCCCGTGTTGGCGTTGCGCGGGGTCTCCAAGCGATTCGGTGCCGTCCAGGCGCTCACCGACGTCGAGCTTGAGGTCCACGCCGGTGAGGTGGTCGCCCTGGTCGGCGACAACGGCGCAGGAAAGTCCACGCTGGTCAAAACGATCGCCGGCGTGCATCCCATCGATGACGGCGTCATCGAGTGGGAGAGCAAGGCCGTATCGATCAACAAGCCGCACGACGCCCAGAACCTGGGCATCGCGACCGTCTACCAGGACCTCGCGCTGTGCGACAACATCGACGTCGTCGGCAATCTCTACCTCGGTCGTGAGCTGCGCAGGCGCGGTGTGCTCAACGAGGTCGAGATGGAGCGCCGCGCCCGCGAGCTGCTCACCACGCTGTCGATCCGCATACCCAGCGTCCGCATCCCGATCGCCTCGCTCTCCGGCGGTCAGCGCCAGACGGTGGCGATCGCCCGCTCGATGCTCGGCGAGCCCAAGCTCGTCATCCTCGACGAGCCCACCGCCGCACTCGGCGTGGAGCAGACCGCCCAGGTCCTCGACCTGGTGGAGCGGCTGCGTGAGCGTGGCCACGCGGTCATTCTCATCAGCCACAACATGGCGGACGTCAAGGCCGTCGCGGACAAGGTGGCGGTGCTCCGGCTCGGCCGGAACAACGGCGTCTTCGACGTGAAGTCCACCTCGCAGGAAGAGATCATCTCCGCCATCACGGGCGCCACGGACAATGCCGTGACCCGTCGCGCGGCGCGCAATGGGGAGGCCCAGAAGTGAGCAGCATCGACAAGACCTCCACGCCCGGCGACGCACCCGTCGACGCCCCGGCGGCCGCCGCCGACGCCGTCACCGCGGTCGACCCGCGCCTCCTGGTGCGCGAGCAGGGCTTCGCGGGCTACATCACCGAGTTCAAGCGGAAGATGCGCGCCGGTGACCTGGGCTCCATCCCGGTCGTCGCGGGCCTCATCATCATCTGGGCGATCTTCGCCTCGATGAACTCGCGCTTCATGACCGCGGAGAACCTCAGCAACATCTCCGTCGCCATGGTCGGCACCGGCATGATCGCCGTCGGCATCGTCTTCGTGCTGCTGCTCGGCGAGATCGACCTGTCGGTCGGCTCGGTCAGCGGTGTCGCGGGCGCGGTCGCCGCCGTTCTCGCCGTCACGCACGGCGCCCCCGAGTGGATCGCGCTGCTCGTCGCCATCCTCTCCGGCACCGTGATCGGCACCATCCACGGCTTCTTCTTCGCGCGCATCGGCGCCCCGGCGTTCGCCGTCACCCTGGCGGGCCTGCTGTTCTGGCAGGGCTTCATGCTCCAGATCCTGGGTGACAACGGCACCATCAACCTGGACTCCGAAGGCCTGATCGCCAAGCTGACCTCGTACTACTTCACGGACGTCGCCGCGGCCTACGGCCTCGCGATCGTCGCGGTCGCGGCCTTCTTCCTCTCCTCCTTCCTGGACAGCCGCCGCCGCGAGGCCGCCGGTGTCCCGTCCAGGCCGCTGAGCGAGATCATCGTCCGTACCGCGGTGCTCGCCGTGGTGGCCTTCGCCGCCGCGATCATGTTCAACCAGTACAAGGGCCTGCCCCTCGCCCTGGTGATCTTCCTGGTGGTCCTGGTCGGCACCGACTTCGTGCTCCGCCGCACCGGCTACGGCCGCAAGGTCTTCGCCCTCGGCGGCAGCGTCGAGGCGTCCCGCCGCGCGGGCATCAACGTCACCCTGATCCGTACGTCGGTCTACGCGATCGCCGGTACGTTCGCGGCGGCGGGCGGCCTCTTCATGGCCTCCAAGATCGCCGCGGCCAACCAGGGCGCCGGCACCGGTGACCTCCTGATGAACGCCATCGCGGCGGCCGTCATCGGCGGCACCAGCCTCTTCGGCGGCCGCGGCCGCACCTGGAACGCCCTCCTGGGTGTCATGGTCATCACCTCGATCCAGTACGGCCTGGCGCTCGAAGGCATCGCGACGCCGGTCCAGTACATGATCACCGGTGGCGTACTGCTCGCCACGGTTGTGATCGACTCCGTGACGCGCAAGACCCAGAAGACGGCAGGCCGCGCCTGACCTGCCAGAACCCAGAGCAGAGCTGCCCGGTACCGCAATGGAGCGGTGCCGGGCAGCTCTCTGTGCGGGGGCCGGACACCGCCGATCGCGTGACGCGGAACTCACGGCCCGGACGCCGTCCGCAACGGCGGAACATTAGACTCAACAAGCCCGGCAACATTCCGGTCAACGCTCGAACAGCTCTACTGCAAGGAGGCACGGGTGCCGCTGCTGACCCGCATCAGGGGACCGCGCGATCTGGACCGGCTCAGCCCGGAGGAGCTGAACCAGCTGGCCGGCGAGATCCGCGCCTTCCTCGTCGACGCAGTGTCCAAGACAGGCGGCCACCTCGGCCCCAACCTCGGCGTGGTCGAGCTCACGATCGCCATGCACCGCGTCTTCGACTCCCCGCAGGACAAGGTGCTCTTCGACACCGGCCACCAGAGCTACGTGCACAAGCTGCTCACCGGCCGCCAGGACTTCGGCAAGCTGCGCACCAAGGGCGGCATCTCCGGCTACCCCTCGCGCGCCGAGTCCGACCACGACGTGATCGAGAACTCGCACGCCTCGACGGTCCTCGGCTGGGCCGACGGCCTCGCCAAGGCCAACGAGGTGCGGGGCAAGGACGACCACGTCGTCGCCGTCATCGGTGACGGCGCGCTCACCGGCGGCATGGCCTGGGAGGCGCTGAACAACATCGCCGCCGCCAAGGACCGCCCCCTGGTGATCGTCGTCAACGACAACGAGCGTTCGTACGCCCCGACCATCGGCGGCCTCGCGAACCACCTGGCGACCCTGCGCACCACCGACGGCTACGAACGCTTCCTGGCCCGCGGCAAGGACCTCCTGGAGCGCACCCCGGTCGTCGGCCGGCCCCTGTACGAGACGCTGCACGGCGCGAAGAAGGGCCTCAAGGACTTCATCGCCCCGCAGGGCATGTTCGAGGACCTCGGCCTGAAGTACGTCGGCCCCATCGACGGCCACGACATCGAGGCCCTGGAGTCCGCCCTGGTGCGCGCCAAGCGCTTCGGCGGCCCCGTCATCGTGCACTGCATCACCGAGAAGGGCCGCGGCTACAAGCCCGCCGAGGAGGACGACGCCGACCACTTCCACGGCATCGGCCCGATCCACCCCGACACGGGCCTGCCGATCGCCGCGGGCGGCATGGACTGGACGTCCGTCTTCGGCGAGGAGATGGTCAAGCTCGGCCACGAGCGCGAGGACATCGTCGCGATCACCGCCGCCATGCTCCAGCCGGTCGGTCTGAAGAAGTTCGCCGAGCAGTTCCCCGACCGGGTCTACGACGTCGGCATCGCCGAGCAGCACGCCGCGGTGAGCGCCGCGGGCCTGGCCACCGGCGGCCTGCACCCCGTCTTCGCGGTGTACGCGACGTTCCTCAACCGCGCCTTCGACCAGCTCCTGATGGACGTGGCCCTGCACAAGTGCGGCGTCACCTTCGTCCTGGACCGGGCGGGCGTCACCGGCACGGACGGCGCCTCGCACAACGGCATGTGGGACATGTCGATCCTGCAGTGCGTGCCGACCCTGCGCATCGCGGCCCCGCGCGACGCCGACCAGGTCCGCCTCCAGCTGCGCGAGGCCGTCGAGGTCGACGACGCCCCGACCGTCGTGCGCTACTCCAAGGGCGCGGTCGGCCCGGCGGTCAAGGCCGTCGGCAAGGTCGGCGGCATGGACGTCCTGCGCAAGGCGGGCACCAACCGCCCCGACGTGCTGCTCGTCTCCGTGGGCGCGCTCGCGCCGATGTGCCTGGAGATCGCCGACCTCCTGAACAAGCAGGGCATCACGACGACGGTCGTCGACCCCCGCTGGGTCAAGCCCGTCGACGAGGCGCTCGCCCCGCTCGCCGAGAAGCACCGCGTCGTCGTCACCGTCGAGGACAACTCCCGGGCGGGCGGCGTCGGTTCGGCCGTCTCGCAGGCCCTGCGCGACGCGGGCGTCGACGTACCGCTGCGTGACTTCGGCATCCCGCCGCGCTTCCTGGACCACGCCTCGCGCAAGGAGGTCATGGCCGAGATCGGTCTGACCGCCCCGGACATCTCCCGTCAGGTGACCGGCCTGGTCGCCAAGCTGGACGGAAAGTTCGAGCGCACGGCCGCCGTCGACTCCGTCGAAGCCGGTGAGCCCGCGCGCGACTGACGTCAACGAGCACCGCCGATGGGCCGGTTCCGACACCCTGTACGGGTGGTGGAACCGGCCCATTCGCGTGAATAGGCTCGCGCCACGGCCTGCGGGGTACTCGCCCTCTCGATCATGTCGAGGACGACAAGCGTGGAGGTACGTCCGTGGCAAGCAGCCTTTTCAGAACGAAGAGCATCGAGCAGTCCATCCAGGACACCGAGGAGCCGGAGCACGCGCTCAAGAAGTCGCTGTCCGCCCTTGATCTCACGGTCTTCGGCGTCGGCGTCGTCATCGGCACCGGCATCTTCGTGCTGACCGGAGCGGTGGCCAAGGAGACAGCGGGGCCCGCCACCGCGATCGCCTTCGCCGTCGCCGGTGTCGTCTGCGCCCTCGCGGCGCTCTGCTACGCGGAGTTCGCCTCCACCGTGCCGGTGGCCGGATCGGCGTACACCTTCTCGTACGCCTCGCTCGGTGAGCTGCCCGCCTGGACCATCGGCTGGGACCTGGTCCTGGAATTCGCCCTCGGCACGGCGGTGGTCGCCGTCGGCTGGTCCGGCTATGTGCGCTCGCTGATGGACAACGCGGGCTGGAAGCTGCCCGACGCGCTCAGCGGGCCCGATGCCGCCGACGGCTTCAGCTTCGACATCCTCGCCACCGCGCTGGTCCTTGTCCTCACGGTCGTCCTCGTCCTCGGCATGAAGCTGTCCGCGCGGGTCACCACCGTGATCGTCGCCATCAAGGTGGCCGTCGTCCTCATCGTCATCATCGCGGGCGCCTTCTTCATCGACGCGGACAACTACAAGCCCTTCATCCCGAAGGCGGAGGCGGTGACCGCGGGCAACAGCATCGATTCCCCGCTCATCCAGTTGATGTTCGGCTACGAGCCCACCAACTTCGGCATCCTCGGCATCTTCACGGCCGCCTCCATCGTCTTCTTCGCCTTCATCGGCTTCGACATCGTGGCGACCGCGGCCGAGGAGACCAAGATGCCCCAGCGGGACATGCCGCGCGGCATCCTCGGGTCACTCCTCATCTGCACCGTCCTGTACGTCGCCGTGTCGATCGTCGTCACGGGCATGCAGCATTACAGCGAACTGTCCGTGGACGCCCCGCTCGCCGACGCCTTCAAGGCCACCGGGCATCCCTTCTACGGCGGCGTGATCAGCTTCGGCGCCGCCGTCGGCCTCACCACCGTCTGCATGATCCTGCTGCTCGGCCAGACCCGCGTCTTCTTCGCGATGAGCCGTGACGGACTGCTGCCCCGGTTCTTCTCCCACGTCCACCCGAAGTACCACACGCCGCACCGCCCGACCATCCTGCTCGGTGTCCTCATCGCGATCCTCGCGGGCTTCACCAGCCTCGACGAACTCGCCGAACTGGTGAACATCGGCACCCTCTTCGCCTTCGTCGTGGTCGCCCTGAGCGTCATCATCCTGCGCCGCACCCGCCCCGACCTGCCCCGCGCCTTCCGCACCCCGCTGGTGCCGCTGGTGCCCATCCTCTCGGTGGCGGCCTCGGTGTGGCTGATGCTGAACCTGCCCGCCGAGACCTGGCTGCGGTTCGGCGTCTGGATGCTGCTCGGCTTCGTCGTGTACTTCGTGTACGGGCGCTCGCACAGCCGGCTCGGTCAGCAGGGCAAGCAGCAGCCGACCGGTGACGTCCGGTAATCGCATCGGTCACTTCCGGTCAATCGCCCGGCCCCGTATGTCCCGATCCGATGGGAACTGCGGGGCCGGATAGCGTGCACCTCATGCTCGCCGAGCCCTCCGCATCACCACGCTCCGTACACGGGCCGAGGCTGCCGCGCCCGCGCACGGAGCAGGCCTTCGCGCCGTACTGGCCGCGTCTGCTGCCGCTCCTCGCCGCACTGGCCTGCGTCACCCGTGTCCCGTCCTTCCGGTGGCCGCTGTGGAGCCCGGACGAGGGCTATCTCGCCGTCCAGGCAAGGATGTTGGCCGACGGGGGCGAGCTCTACGAAACGGTCGTCGACCGCAAGCCGCCGCTCGTCCCCTGGCTGTACGAGGCGGCGTTCGCGCTCTTCGGCGACGCGACGCTGCTCCCGCTGAAGGTGCTCGCGGTCGCGGCCCAGCTCCTGACCGCCGTCCTCCTGGTCTGCGTCGCGAGGCGCCGCTGGGGCGACGGCGCGGGCCGTACGGCGGGCGTGCTCTATCTCCTCGTCTCGGTCGGCCTGAACCCCGAGGACGTCCAGGCGGCCACCTTCGAGGTCTTCATGCTGCCGTGTACCGCGGCCGCCCTCTGGTGCGCCGACCGGCGCCGCTGGGGCGCGGCGGGCGCCGCGGTGGCCTGTGCGTTCCTGGTCAAGCAGACCGGGGGAGCGGTCCTGGTGCCGGTGGTGTGGCTGCTGTGGCAGGCGGGCGGTGCCCGAAGGGACGTACTGCGCCTGGGGGCCGGCCTGTGCGGGCCGGTCCTCGCGGTGGCCGCGGTCACGGATCCCGCGGGGTTCCTGTTCTGGACGGTGACGGGGTCGGGCGCGTACGCATCCTTCACCGGCTCCGAACTTCACGTGCTCTTCCGCGGGTTGACCAACGCGGCGATCCTCGCGGCGGCCTGCGTCGGCATCATCCCGCCCGTCGTACGGGTCCTGCGCATCGCCCGCACCGGCTCGACGGAGCTGTGGCTCTGGCTCGCCTCATCGGCGGGAGCCGTCCTCGTCGGCTTCCACTTCTTCGGCCACTACTACCTGCAACTGACCCCGCCCCTCGCCCTGTTGGGCGCCGCAGCGCTGCAGATCCTGCCCCGCGAGCGCACCCTGACGGCGGTCTCGGTCACGGCAGGGGCGTGCGCGCTGTTCCTGACCTGGGGGATGCTGGCGCCGCGCCCCGAACTGGCGCACGCCACGCGCCTCGCGGAGAGCGTCCGGGCGCTGACGTCACCGCAGGACAAGGTGCTGTTCTGGGGGATACACCCGGAGGCGTACTGGCTCGCCGACCGCCCTCCCGCGAGCCGCTACCTCACGGCGGGGCTGCTCACCAACTACAGCGGGGGCAGGAACGGGCCGCAGGTGGGCGAGAGGTACGCGGTCGAGGGCTCCTGGAAGGTCTTCCGCCGGGAACTGGCGGAGCACCCACCGGCGGTCGTCGTCGACGACTCCAGGGGCAAGCCGTTCGCCCCGGAGCGGCTGCCGTCACTGCGGCGGGTCCTCGCCGTCGGATACGAGCCGGTGGCGAAGGTGGGGGGAGCGGTGGTGTACGCCCGTGCCGAGCGCTGAGGCGGGCGCGGGGCGGCGGGGGAGAGGTCAGTCGTCGCGCACCGTTCGCGGGCCCACCGACCGTGCCCCGCACTCGCCCACCCTGCGGCGCAGCTCGCGGTCGGCCGTGACGACCACGCACGGGCGGCCCTCGGCCTCGGCGGCCAGTTCCACGATGCGGTCGTCGCCGCTGCCGGGTGCGGGAACCACCCGTACGCCCTCGACGGACTCGACACCCCGGGCGGCGCCCTCGACCACGAGCACGACCTCCAGCGGCCCCGGATGCCCCGCGATGCCCTCGTCGGCGTACGCGACGAGCCTGTCCCGCAGCCGCTCGGCGGCCCCGTGCCGGTCGCGCCACCAGCCGTCGGGCACCGAGCCCACGACGTTGGCGGCGTCCACGACAAGGAGAGTTCTCATGGCGCCACCCTGGCACACCGGCAACTTAGACTGATCGAGCCGGAGAAACGCACGCCCACAGGAAGGTCCGCGCCGAGTCATGCCGCAGAGGTCCGCCCCCAGGCCCGAGCGGGAATCATCCCGCCCGACGGCCGCCGCCGCCGGCCACGTGGCGAGCGGCACCCTCGCGACCGCCCGCTGGCTGCTGCGCGGCAAGGACGGCAGGCTCACCGCCTACGCCCGCTCGGCGGACGGCCTGCTGCGCTGGACGGAGTCCCGCCCCGGCGGCCCCGACTGGACGGGCCCCGACCTCTTCGAGACACCGCACCTGACCCACCTGACGCTGGCCCAAGGCGCCGACGGGTACGTCCATTTCGTCGCCCTGCGCAAGCTGCCCAAGGACGGCGGCGGCACGGAGGTCGACGTCGTGCACGCCGTCCAGTACCAGTCGGGCCGCCCGCTCATGGACTGGCGCTCGCTCGGCAACCCGCACACCAAGATGGTCGAGCGCGCCCCCCACCTCGGCGCCCCGACCGCCGCGGTGGACGCCTCCGGCACGGTCCACGTCTTCGTGCGCGACGCGGTGAACAGCGTCCGGCTGCGGCGCGAGGGCAAGGGCGGCAAGTGGGAGGGCTGGAAGGACTTCAAGGTCCGCGAGGTCCTGGACGGCATCACGGCGCTCGCCACCTCCACCGGCCGGGTGGAGGTCTTCGGCCCGGCCGAGAACAAGACGCTGCACTGGACCCAGGAGAAGCAGGGCGCCGAGTTCCAGCGCACCGACGACATCCCGCTGCCCCCGGCACCCGGCTCGGGCACGGCCCTGGAGACGGCCCCGGACCGCCTGACGTACTACGCCACCGACGTCCGCGGCAGGGGCGTCCTCGCCCACCGCTCCGACGCCGAGGACGCGCGCGTGCTCGGCGGCGCCCCGGACACGGGCCACACGGCCGCCCTCCGCGCGACGATAGAGGGCCACGACTGCACGGTCCTCGCCCACCGGGGCGCGGACGGCCGCCCGGTCATCGCGGCCTACCCCACGCAGGACGAGAAGGCGGGCGCCTGGTGGGCCGCCACCGGCGAACCCTGCCTGGGCTCCCCGGCGTTGGCGCTGGACGCGCGGGACCGCGTGGTGATGGCGACCATCGGCCTCGACGGCACGCTGCGGCTCGCGCGGCAGAAGGCGGAGTCGGGGCTCGCGCTCGACGCGTGGACGCGCGTGTAGCCGAACGACCGCAGAAACGGGCGATGCCCGGCCGCCCGAGCAGGACGGCCGGGCATCGCCCGTACGCGGAGGTGTTACGCGGGAACGCTGGCCACGCCCGGCGCCAGGAACCGCTTGCCGGTGACGCGCTCGCTGACACCCTCACGGTCCAGGTACGGCGTGATGCCGCCCAGGTGGAAGGGCCAGCCGGCGCCGGTGATCAGGCAGAGGTCGATGTCCTGCGCCTCGGCGACGACACCCTCGTCGAGCATGAGGCCGATCTCCTGCGCCACGGCGTCGAGCACACGGTCGCGGGTCTGCTCCTCGGTCAGGACGGTGTCGCCCTGCTTGAGGAGAGCGGCGACCTCGGGGTCCAGCTCCGGCTTGCCGGAGTCGTAGACGTAGAAGCCGCGCTTGCCGGCCTTGACGACCGCCGCGAGGTTCGGGGAGACCGTGAAGCGCTCCGGGAAGGCGCGGTTCAGGGTCTCGGACACGTGCAGACCGATGGCGGGCCCGACCAGCTCAAGCAGCACCAGCGGCGACATCGGCAGACCGAGCGGCTCGACGGCCTTCTCGGCGACGGCGACCGGGGTGCCCTCGTCGATGACGTTCTGGATCTCGCCCATGAAGCGGGTGAGGATGCGGTTCACGACGAACGCCGGGGCGTCCTTCACCAGGACCGCGGTCTTCTTCAGCTTCTTGGCGACACCGAAGGCCGTGGCCAGCGAGGCGTCGTCCGTCTGCTCGCCGCGCACGATCTCCAGGAGCGGCAGGATCGCGACGGGGTTGAAGAAGTGGAAGCCGACGACCCGCTCGGGGTGCTTCAGCTTCGACGCCATCTCGGTGACCGAGAGCGAGGAGGTGTTGGTGGCGAAGATGGCGTGCGCCGGAGCGACCGCCTCGACCTCCGCGAACACCTGCTGCTTGACGCCGATCTCCTCGAAGACGGCCTCGATGATGAAGTCGGCGTCGGAGAAGCCCTCGGCCTTGTCGAGCACGCCGGAGACGAGCCCCTTCAGACGGTTCGCCTTGTCCTGGTTGACGCGGCCCTTGAGGAGGAGCTTGTCGATCTCCTCGTGGACGTAGCCGACGCCCTTGTCGACGCGCGCCTGGTCGATGTCGGTCAGCACGACCGGCACCTCGAGGCGGCGCAGGAACAGCAGCGCGAGCTGCGAGGCCATCAGACCGGCGCCGACGACGCCGACCTTGGTGACCGGGCGCGCCAGGTTCTTGTCCGGGGCACCCGCCGGGCGCTTGGCGCGCTTCTGGACGAGGTTGAACGCGTAGATGCCGCTGCGCAGTTCGCCGCCCATGATGAGGTCGGCGAGCGCCTTGTCCTCGGCGTCGAAGCCCTTCTGCAGGTCACCGTCCTTGGCGGCCTCGATGATCTCCAGGGCGCGGTAGGCGGCCGGGGCGGCGCCGTGCACCTTGGAGTCCGCGATGCCACGGCCACGCGCCACAGCGGCGTCCCAGGCCTCGCCACGGTCGATCTCGGGGCGGTCCACCGTGAGCGAGCCGTTGAGGACGGAGGCCGTCCAGATCAGCGACTGCTCGAGGAAGTCCGCGCCATCGAAGAGCGCGTCGGCGATGCCGAGCTCGAAGACCTGCTTGCCCTTGAGCTGGCGGTTCTGGTTCAGCGAGTTCTCGATGATGACCGAGACCGCGCGGTCCGCGCCGATCAGGTTCGGGAGCAGCGCGCAGCCGCCCCAGCCCGGTACGAGACCGAGGAAGACCTCGGGCAGCGAGAAGGCCGGGAGCGCCTTGGAGACGGTGCGGTACGAGCAGTGCAGACCGACCTCGACGCCACCGCCCATGGCGGCGCCGTTGTAGTACGCGAAGGTCGGCACGGCGAGGCCGGAGAGCCGCTTGAAGACCTCGTGGCCGCCCTTGCCGATGGCGAGTGCGTCCTCGTGGCGCTTGAGGATCTCGACGCCCTTGAGGTCGGCGCCGACGGCGAAGATGAACGGCTTGCCGGTGACACCGACACCGACGATCGTGCCCTCGGCCGCCTCCTTCTCGACCTGGTCGATCGCGGTGTTCAGGTTCGCGAGCGAGCCCGGACCGAAGGTGGTCGGCTTGGTGTGGTCGAAGCCGTTGTCGAGCGTGATGAGCGCGAAGCGTCCGGCGCCCGCGGGCAGGTCGAGGTGGCGTACGTGCGCCTGCGTGACGACCTCGTCCGGGAACAGCTCGGCCGCGCCCTTCAGAAGCTCCGTGGTGGAGCTGGTGGAGCTGCTCACTTGTCGCCTCCGGCGTCCTTGTGGTTCGGGTTCTCCCAGATGACCGTGGCGCCCATGCCGAAGCCGACGCACATCGTGGTCAGGCCGTAGCGGACGTCCGGCTGCTCCTCGAACTGCCGCGCCAGCTGCGTCATCAGACGCACGCCGGAGGAGGCGAGGGGGTGGCCGTACGCGATGGCGCCGCCGTACTGGTTCACGCGCGCGTCGTCGTCCGCGATGCCGTAGTGCTCCAGGAAGGCGAGCACCTGCACGGCGAAGGCCTCATTGATCTCGAAGAGACCGATGTCGGAGATGGAAAGGCCCGCCTGGGCGAGCGCCTTCTCCGTGGCCGGGATGGGGCCGTAGCCCATGACCTCGGGCTCGACACCCGCGAAGGAGTACGACACGAGCCGCATCTTGACCGGCAGGTCGTTCTCGCGGGCGAAGTCCTCGGAGGCGATGATCGACGCCGTGGCGCCGTCGTTCAGGCCCGCGGCGTTGCCGGCGGTGACGCGACCGTGCGTACGGAACGGCGTCTTGAGCGTGGAGAGGCTCTCCAGGGTCGTGCCCGGACGCATCGGCTCGTCGGCGGTGGCGAGGCCCCAGCCGGTCTCACCGGCCTCCTCGTTCGTGCGGCGTACGGAGACGGGCACCAGGTCCTGCTGGATCTTGCCGTTGGCGTACGCCTTGGCGGCCTTCTCCTGCGAGCGCACCGCGTACTCGTCCGCGCGCTGCTTGGTGATCGTGGGGTAGCGGTCGTGCAGGTTCTCGGCGGTCATGCCCATGAAGAGGGCGGACTCGTCGACGAGCTTCTCGCTCACGAACCGCGGGTTCGGGTCGACGCCCTCGCCCATGGGGTGGCGGCCCATGTGCTCGACGCCACCGGCGATGACGGCGTCGTACGCGCCGAACGCGATGGAGCCGGCGGTGGCCGTGACGGCGGTGAGCGCGCCCGCACACATGCGGTCGATCGAGTAACCGGGCACGGACTGGGGCAGGCCCGCCAGGATGCCGGCGGTGCGGCCCAGCGTCAGACCCTGGTCGCCGATCTGCGTGGTCGCGGCGATGGCGACCTCGTCGATCTTGGCGGGGTCGAGGGCCGGGTTGCGGCGAAGGAGCTCCCGGATGGCCTTCACGATCAGGTCATCCGCACGGGTCTCGTGGTAGATGCCCTTCGGGCCCGCCTTGCCGAACGGGGTGCGGACGCCATCAACGAAGACGACGTCCCTGACGGTACGAGGCACGATGGCTCTCCTCCAGGGTGCGGGTGCGCCTGCCGGCGCGCTTCCGGGTTCCATGCTACTTGTCGGTAACTATGCTGCCCAGTCCCGGCTCGGGGAGGCGAAGGTCACACTTGCCCTGCGGGCCCGCTTGGTGGTGCCTGTTCGCCGCTTCGCGGCGGATGCTCCCCACCCACCCGCCCGTTCACCCGGCATCCGCCTGGAACCGTTCCGGGCGTGGGCGAGGGGCTCCCCTCGGGCCGGTGGTGGCACCCCTGTCCCGCCGCTTCGCGGCGGATGCTCCCCACCCACCCGCCCGTTCACCCGGCATCCGCCTGTTCCGTGTCGGGCCTGGGTGAGGGGCTCCTCGCGGCCGGTGGTGCCCGCTTCCCTCCCGCCCCACCGCGCCCCCGACGCGAACCACCCACCCGCTCGCCCCGGCACTGCGGGGAAACGGGTGGGTGGGTGGGAGTGAGCCGCCGCGGAGCGGCGAGGGTGTTCGCGGGGGGCCGGTCGTCAGGCCGAGGTTGCGGTTTGGGTGAGGGCGGTGACCAAGGCCGGGGTCACGTGGGTGATCTGCCACTGCCGCGCCCCGTGCGAGGCCAGCGCCGCGGCCACGGAATCCGCGTCCACCTGACCCGGCGGCTCCCAGCAGACCCTTCGTACCGTGTCCGGAGTGATCAGGTTCTCCTGGGGCATGTTCAGCTCCTCCGCCAGGGAGGAGACAGCCGCACGCGCCGCGGAGAGGCGGGCCGCGGCGGCCGGGTCGCGGTCCGCCCAGGAGCGGGGCGGCGGCGGCCCGGAGACGGTCTGTCCGGGCTGCGGAAGCTCGGAGTCGGGCAGGGCTCTGGCCCGGTCCACGGCGGCTTGCCACTGCTCCAGCTGACGGCGCCCCATGCGGTGCCCGAAGCCGGTGAGCGCGGAGAGCGCGTGCACGTTGGGCGGCAGCCCCAGCGCCGCCTCCACGATCGCGCCGTCACTGAGCACCTTGCCGGGCGACACGTCACGCCGCTGGGCCACCTTGTCGCGAGCGGTCCACAGCTCCCGTACGACCGCCATCTGGCGACGGCGACGCACCTTGTGCATGCCGGACGTACGCCGCCAGGGGTCGACGCGGGGCGGCGGAGGCGGCGCGGAGGAGATCGCGTCGAACTCCTCGCGGGCCCACTCCAGCTTGCCCTGCCGGTCGAGCTCCTTCTCCAGCGCGTCCCGCAGGTCCACGAGCAGCTCGACGTCCAGTGCCGCGTAGCGAAGCCAGGGGTCGGGCAGCGGGCGCGTCGACCAGTCGACCGCCGAGTGGCCCTTCTCCAGGACGAAGCCGAGCACACCCTCGACCATCGCGCCGAGGCCGACCCGGGGGAATCCCGCGAGGCGCCCCGCGAGCTCCGTGTCGAAGATGCTGGTGGGGATCATGCCTATTTCACGGAGGCAGGGGAGATCCTGCGTGGCCGCGTGGAGGACCCACTCGGCTCCGGAGATCGCCTCGCCGAGCCCCGACAGGTCGGGGCAGGCGACGGGGTCGATCAGGGTGCTGCCCGCGCCTTCACGGCGCAACTGCACGAGGTAGGCACGCTGGCCGTACCGATAGCCGGACGCGCGTTCGGCGTCCACGGCCACGGGGCCACTGCCGGCCGCGAACGCGGCGATCACCTCTGCGAGGGCGGTCTCGTCGGCGACCACCGGGGGGATGCCATCACGCGGCTCGTCCAAAGGGATCGGCGCCGTTTCGACGTCGTCCGGAGGGCCGCCTCCGGTGGTTCGCAGTGAGCTGTCTGCTGCGGTCTCTTGGGCGTCGGTCACCTGTCAAGGGTATCTGTGTATGCACAGCGCCCGTCGACGGAACGTTCCGTCGACGGGCGCGCGAG
This sequence comes from Streptomyces sp. NPDC002853, assembly GCF_053591915.1. NCBI lineage: Bacteria > Bacillati > Actinomycetota > Actinomycetes > Kitasatosporales > Streptomycetaceae > Streptomyces > Streptomyces sp. NPDC002853. The sequence goes on from NZ_JBSFUS010000006.1 coordinate 258,348, forward strand.
GGGTGTAAATGAGTCAGTGGATGATTCCGGTGCGCAGGGCCACCGCCACCATCCCGGCGCGGTCACCCGTGCCGAGCTTGCGCGCGATGCGGGCGAGGTGGCTCTTCACGGTCAGGGCGGAGAGCCCCATCGAGACACCGATGGCCTTGTTCGACTGACCCTCCGCGACGAGGCGGAGAACCTCCACCTCACGGCCGGACAGCTCTCGGTAGCCACCGGGGTGGCTGGGTGCGCCCGGCGGGCGGCGGTGCATTCGGGCGGCGGCCGAGCCGATGGGCGCGGCGCCGGGGCGGGTGGGGAGACCGACGTTGTTGCGGGTGCCGGTGACGACGTAGCCCTTGACGCCGCCCGCGAGGGCGTTGCGTACGGCACCGATGTCATCGGCGGCGGAGAGGGCGAGGCCGTTCGGCCAGCCCGCCGCGCGGGTTTCCGATAGGAGCGTCAGGCCGGAGCCGTCGGGGAGGTGGACGTCTGCGACGCAGATGTCACGGGGGTTGCCGATGCGGGGACGAGCCTCCGCGATCGACGAGGCCTCGATCACGTCGCGTACACCGAGGGCCCACAGGTGGCGGGTGACGGTGGAGCGGACGCGCGGGTCGGCCACGACGACCATGGCGGTCGGCTTGTTCGGGCGGTAGGCGACCAGGCTTGCGGGCTGCTCGAGGAGAACGGACACCAGGCCTCCTGGGGTGCGGGACTGAACCGGCTCGGGGATGAAGCCGGGACGAACCGTGCTTTCAAGGTCACCAACCTCTTCGGCATCAAACCCGTCCGCCTTTAGAGAATGATCACGATTTGGTGAGTAACAATTCGGGCGATTCGGACATGCGCTCGATCATCCGAAGATCAACCCGAATCGCAGTCGTTCAGAATCGCTCATCCGCGTGATCGTCCAGTGTCCGTCCAGTGCCCGTTCGGGTCCGTTCGGTGTCGTTCGAACGCATCCCGCCGCCCGGCACGGCGCCCTCACGGCGTCTGCGGCCCCCGCCGCTGGGGCAGCGACACCACCGAGCCGTCGCCGCCGTGCCCCTGGTTCACCGGCGGCAGCCCCGCGATCTGGCAGAGCAGATCGCACCACGCCGCGAGATGCGCCGCCGTGTCCGGCACCCCGCCGTGCCCTTCGCGCGGCGTCCACGACGCCCGGATCTCGATCTGCGACGCGGGCGGCCGCTCGGCGAGCCCGCCGAAGTAGTGCGAGCCCGCACGCGTGACGGTGCCGCTCGGTTCCCCGCAGGCCAGACCGCGCGCCTGCAGCGCGCCCGTCAGCCAGGACCAGCAGACCTCGGGGAGCAGCGGATCCGCCGCCATCTCCGGTTCCAGCTCCGCGCGGACGAGCGTGACGAGGCGGAAGGTGCCCTGCCAGGCGTCGTGCCCCGCCGGATCGTGCAGCAGGACGAGCCGTCCGTCCGCCAGATCCTCGTCGCCTTCGACCACCGCCGCCTCCAGGGCGTACGCATGCGGGGCGAGGCGCTGAGGCGGCCGCGTCGGGTCGATCTCGATCTCGGGCCGAAGCCGTGCCCCCCGCAGCGCGTCGACCGCCGCGCGAAAGGGCAACGGAGCCGAATCCGCCACCTTCCCCTCCGTACTTTCCATCTCGCCAGCGCCGTCCGACCGTTGTCCCTGAGCCGCAGCCATGCGGGGAAGATTAAGGGGAACGGCGGCTTCGCGCAGGGAGAGACACCCGTGAGAGGGGCCCCGGTCAAGCCAGGGTGTCCCTCCGGGCAGGGGGCGTGCGGGCCCGTGCGAGACTTTCCGCGTGAGTGCCAACAGCAGCAGCCCCGCGGGCCAGCAGAACGCAGCGACGTACGACTCAGCCTTCATGAAGGCCTGCAGGCGCGAGCCCGTGCCGCACACGCCGGTCTGGTTCATGCGGCAGGCGGGGCGCTCACTTCCCGAGTACCGCAAGGTGCGCGAGGGCACGGCCATGCTGGAGTCCTGCATGATGCCGGAGCTGGTCACCGAGATCACGCTGCAGCCGGTGCGCAGGCACAAGGTCGACGCCGCGATCTACTTCAGCGACATCGTCGTGCCCCTCAAGGCCATCGGCATCGACCTGGACATCAAGCCGGGCATCGGCCCGGTCGTCGCGAACCCCATCCGCTCGCGCGCCGACCTCGCCCAGCTGCGGGATCTGACGCCGGACGACGTGAGTTACGTGACCGAGGCGATGGGCATGCTGACGGCCGAGCTGGGGTCGACCCCGCTCATCGGATTCGCCGGAGCGCCTTTCACTCTCGCGAGTTACCTGGTCGAGGGTGGTCCGAGCCGTAACCACGAGAACACGAAGGCGCTCATGTACGGCGACCCGCAGCTGTGGGCCGACCTGCTCGACCGGCTCGCGGAGATCACCGGCGCCTTCCTCAAGGTGCAGATCGAGGCGGGCGCGAGCGCCGTGCAGCTCTTCGACTCGTGGGTGGGCGCGCTGGCCCCCGCCGACTACCGCCGCTCCGTGATGCCCGCGTCGCAGAAGGTCTTCGACGCCGTGGCCTCGTACGGCGTCCCGCGCATCCACTTCGGTGTCGGCACGGGCGAGCTGCTCGGTCTGATGGGCGAGGCGGGCGCCGACGTGATGGGCGTCGACTGGCGTGTGCCGATGGACGAGGCCGTGCGGCGGGTCGGTCCCGGCAAGGCGCTGCAGGGGAATCTCGACCCGGCGGTCCTCTTCTCCACGCGTGAGGCGATCGAGGCCAAGACGGACGAGGTCCTGGACGCCGCGGCGGGGCTCGAGGGCCACATCTTCAACCTCGGCCACGGCGTCCTGCCGACCACGGACCCCGACGCCCTGACGCGGCTCGTGGAGCATGTCCACACGCGGACCACACGCTGACGAAGTCGTTTCGTAGTTGGCTGAAAATCTCGCCTGAATGTGATGGGTGAGGAGGGGAAAGGGGCGTGTCCGCGGTGCGGACCCGCCCCTCGCGGCCCTAGCCCGCCGCCCGCACCGCCGCGACCGCCTTGCGTGCCGCCACCAGGACCGGGTCCCACACCGGTGAGAACGGCGGTGCGTAGCCGAGGTCGAGTGCCGTCATCTGGTCCACCGTCATCCGGGCCGTCAGGGCCACGGCGGCGATGTCGACGCGCTTGGCCGCGCCCTCACGGCCGACGATCTGGACGCCGAGCAGCCGTCCCGAGAGGCGCTCGGCGAGCATCTTGACGGTCATCACGGCCGCCCCGGGGTAGTAGCCCGCGCGGCTCGTCGACTCGATGGTCACCGTCACGTACTTCAGCCCTGCCGCCCGCGCCTCCCTCTCGCGCAGACCGGTGCGGGCGATCTCCAGGTCGCAGACCTTGCTGACGGCCGTGCCGACGACACCGGGGAACGTCGCGTAACTGCCGCCCACGTTCGAGCCGATGACCTGGCCGTGCTTGTTGGCGTGCGTGCCGAGCGCGATGTGGCGCTCGCGGCCCGAGACCAGGTCGAGGACCTCGACGCAGTCTCCGCCCGCCCAGATGTTCTCGTGGCCCCGCACCCGCATCGCGAGATCCGTGAGCAGCCCGCCGTACTCACCGAGCGGCAGACCCGCCGCGCGGGCGAGCTCCGTCTCGGGGCGCACGCCGATGCCGAGCACCACCACGTCCGCCGGGTACTCGGCGTCCTCGGTGGCCACCGCCCTGACCCGGCCGTCGTCACCGGTCAGGATCTTGGTGACCTCCGCGCCGTTCACCATCTCGATGCCCATGCCGGACATCGCGTCATGGACGAGGCGGCCCATGTCCGGGTCGAGCGTCGACATCGGTTCCGCGCCGCGGTTGACGACCGTGACCTGGTACCGGCGCTGGATCAGGGCCTCGGCCATCTCGACGCCGATGTAGCCGGCGCCGATGACGACCGCCCTGCGGCCCGGCGTGCGGGCCAGCGTGTCCAGGAGCGCCTGGCCGTCGTCCAGGGTCTGTACGCCGTGCACGCCGGGGGCGTCGATGCCGGGCAGGGCCGGGCGGACCGGCCGGGCACCGGTGCCGATCACGAGCTTGTCGTACGCCGTCCAGGCCTCCGCGCCGGACTCCAGGTCCCGTGTGCGGACCCGGCCGCCCTCGACGTCGATCTCCATGACCTCCGTACGCATCCGCAGGTCGATGTCGCGGGCCCGGTGCTCCTCGGGCGTACGCGCGATCAGCTCGTCCCGCGAAGGGACGTCGCCGCCGACCCAGTAGGGGATGCCGCAGGCCGAGTACGAGGTGAAGTGGCCGCGTTCGAACGCGACGATCTCCAGCTCGTCCGGCCCCTTGAGCCTGCGTGCCTGCGACGCGGCGGACATCCCCGCCGCGTCGCCCCCGATGATCACCAGTCGTTCTTTCGCGCTCCTCATACGGACACGCTACGACCCGGCGGCAGTTGGCGGGCCGCTAGTCGTCGTCGCCCTCCCGCTCCGGGACCGCGGGAGCCGTCGCCGCAGCGGGCCGCCGCGCAAGCCTCGGCCGCACCAGGCGCTGCCACAGCAGGAACAGCAGGGCCGCCACCGCCACGAACGGCAGGATCGCGCCGAGGGCGACCGCCACCCACCGCAGCATCGTCACGAAGGCACTCCAGCCGCCGGACAGCGCGTCCACGAACGTCGGGTCGTCATCGGCGGCGTCCGCCTTCTTCACCGCCGTCTCGCTGAGCGAGAGCGTGATCGTGGACATGCTCGTACGGTCCTTGAGCGAGGACTGCTGGGCGAGCAGCGCCTCCAGTTCGGACTGCCGGGAGCTCAACTCCCCTTCCAGGGTGACCACGTCGCTCAGCTTCGTCGCCTTGTCCATCAGCTCCCGCACCCGCGCGACGCTCGCCCGCTGCGACTTGACGCGGCTCTCGACGTCGACGACCTGATCGGTCACGTCCTGCGCCTTGGCCTTGCGCTCGATCAGCTTGCCGGTTCCTTCGAGCGACGTCAGGACCTCGTCGTACCGGTCCTGCGGGACGCGCAGGACGACGCGGGAGCGCTCGTGGCCCCGGCCGTCGCGGTCCGTGGTCTCGTCGCCCACGACGCCGCCCGCGTCGACGGCCACCGCGCGCGCCTCGTCCAGGGCCTTGGGCACGTCCTTGACGCGGACGGTCAGGGTGGCGGTGCGGATGATGTGCGTGCCGGTGAGCTCGGGCGGCTTCTTCTTGCCGGACTTGTCCGCCTGGCCGCCGCCCACCCCCTTGGAATCCCGGTTGCCGGCCGCGTCGGCCCCCTCCTGGGCGGCGCTGCCCGCCGCCTTGTCGCTGTCGCCGCCGGAGTCGCCGCCCGCGGTACAGCCGGTGAGTGCGAGGGCGACGGCCAGGAGGAGGGCCGAGAGCGCCTGGACCGTGCGGTGCCTTGACGTGCTTTCACTGGACGCGTGCATCTCGACGTACCCCCGAGGGTCGTGGTGACTGATGCTCCTTTGACGCCGGAGAGGGGCAGAACGGTGGTTGCCGACCGGTCCCGATGGGGTCACGGTCGGGACTCGCGCGACGCGTGGAGCACGACTCGTAGAGTGGAGGCATGCGCGAAACGGACACACGTACGGGCCATGTCGTAGTCATCGGCGGCGGGATCGCCGGCCTTGCCGCCGCCCACCGATTGCTCGATACCGGCGCCCGCGTGACCGTCCTGGAGGCCTCGGACAGGCTCGGCGGCAAGCTGCTTCCCGGCGAGATCGAGGGCGTGCGCGTCGACCTCGGCGCCGAGTCGATGCTGGCCCGCCGCCCCGAGGCCGTCGCCCTGGCCCGCGAGGTGGGCCTCGCCGACCGGCTGCAGCCGCCCGCCACGGCGACCGCCGCGATCTGGACCCGCGGTGCCCTGCGGCCGATGCCCAAGGGCCACGTCATGGGCGTGCCAGGCGACGCGTCGGCCCTCTCCGGAGTGCTCTCCGACGAAGGCCTTCAGCGCATCGAGCGGGACCGTGACCTGCCGCCCACCGAGGCCGGGGACGACGTCGCGGTCGGTGAGTACGTGGCCGCGCGCCTCGGCCGCGAGGTCGTCGACCGCCTCGTGGAGCCGCTGCTCGGCGGGGTGTACGCGGGTGACGCGTACCGCATCTCGATGCGCTCGGCCGTCCCGCAGCTCTTCGAGGCCGCCCGCACGCACGCCTCGCTCACCGAGGGCGTCCGCGCCATCCAGGCCCGCGCCGCCAAGAACCAGCAGACCGGGCCCGTCTTCATGGGCATCGAGGGCGGCGTCGGCCAACTACCGCTCGCCGTCGCGGAGTCGGTACGCGCGCGGGGCGGAGACATCCGCACCGGGACGCCGGTCACCGAGCTGCGGCGCACCCCGGAGGGCTGGCAGGTGAGCACCGAGGAGTACACCATCGACGCCGGTGCCGTGGTCGTCGCCGTGCCCGCGTACGCCGCCGCCGCGCTGCTCGGCGTCGAGGCGCCCGCCGCCGCGGCCGAGCTCGCAGGAGTCGAGTACGCCTCCATGGCCCTGATGACCCTCGCCTACCGCCGCAGCGAGATCGACCTCCCCGAAGGCAGCGGTTTTCTCGTGCCGCCCGTCGACGGGCACACCATCAAGGCGTCCACCTTCGCGTCACGCAAGTGGGGCTGGATCGCCGAGGAAGACCCTGACCTGCTGGTGCTGCGCACGTCGGTGGGGCGCTATGGCGAAACGCAGATACTGAAGCGCGAGGACGCCGAGCTGATCGAGCTCTCCCGGCACGACCTGCGCGCGGCCACCGGCCTGGACGCCGAGCCCGTCGCCACCCGTGTCACCCGCTGGCACGACGGCCTGCCGCAGTACCCCGTCGGCCACCACGCGCGCGTGGCCCGCGTCCGCGAGCACGTGAGCAAGCTGCCCGGCCTCGCCGTGTGCGGAGCGGCGTACGACGGAGTGGGCATCCCCGCGTGCATCGCGAGTGCGTACGCCGCCGTCGATCAGCTGGGCGGTGACCTGGCCGGTGTGCAGGAGCTCACCGCCAACCCGGTGCAGAGTCTGCACGGCGGCGGAGGAGAATAGGGCCATGAGTGACGACGCCCCCGCCAAGAGCCCGAACGCGGGCAAGAAGGCCAAGGACCTCAACGAGGTCATCCGCTACACGCTGTGGTCCGTCTTCAAGCTGAAGGACCTGCTCCCCGAGGACCGCGCCGGCTACGCCGACGAGGTCCAGGAGCTGTTCGACCAGCTCGCCGCCAAGGACATCACCGTCCGCGGCACGTACGACGTGTCGGGCCTGCGCGCCGACGCGGACGTCATGATCTGGTGGCACGCCGAGACCTCCGACGAGCTGCAGGAGGCCTACAACCTCTTCCGGCGGACCAAGCTGGGCCGCGCCCTGGAGCCGGTCTGGTCGAACATGGCGCTGCACCGCCCCGCCGAGTTCAACAAGTCGCACATCCCGGCCTTCCTGGCCGACGAGACGCCGCGCAATTACATCAGCGTCTACCCCTTCGTGCGCTCCTACGACTGGTACCTCCTGCCCGACGAGGACCGCCGCCGCATGCTCAAGGACCACGGCATGATGGCCCGCGGCTACCCCGACGTGCGCGCCAACACCGTCGCCTCGTTCTCCCTCGGCGACTACGAGTGGCTGCTCGCCTTCGAGGCGGACGAGCTGTACCGCATCGTCGACCTCATGCGGCACCTGCGCGCCTCCGAGGCACGCATGCACGTCCGCGAAGAGGTGCCGTTCTACACCGGCCGCCGCAAGTCGGTGGCGGACCTCGTGGCGGGCCTCGCCTAGTTGAATCGGTTGCCGCTGCACGCACTGCGGTGTCCTGCACGCCAACCGCACGGCGGGCGACGACAACGCCCTGCCGCTGACCCGGCTCGCGGTGCGCCCGCTGGCCCAGCCGCCGTTCCCGCTGGAGCGGCTCAGCGCCTTGTAGTCGTCATCTAGTGCTTCTCGGGGAGAGCCGCCGCCCGCTCGCCGGACAGCGGCTCGGGCTCCTTGTGGGGTGCGCACGCCGCGCGCTCCACGGGGAGCCTGCCCTCGAGGAGGTAGGCCTCCATGTGGCCGTTGACGCACTTGTTGGGTCCGGCACCGATGCCATGGGTGCCCGCGTCCCGCTCGGTCACCAGGACCGAACCGCCCAGCCTGCGATTCAGCTCCCGCGCGCCCTCGTACGGGGTCGCCGCGTCCCGCTCGGCGGCCAGGATCAGCGTCGGGGGCAGCTCCCCCGCCTCGGTGCGGACGTCCAGGGGCTGCCGGCGGGTCTCGGGCCAGTAGGCGCACGGCAGGTTCATCCAGGCGTTGTCCCAGGTCTCGAAGGGGGCGACGCGCGCGAGCATCGAGTTGTCGCGGTTCCAGGTCTTGAAGTCCGTCGGCCAGGGCGCGTCGTTGCACTCGACCGCGGTGTAGACCGCGTTGCCGTTCTCCTGCTCCTTGGCCGCCTTCGGCTCGGGCGCCGCCTGTTCGATCAGCGGCTTCGGGTCGCCCTTCACGTACGCCGAGAGCGCCGAGGCGCGGGCCGGCCAGTAGTCGTCGTAGTACCCGGCCTGGAGGAAGGCCGACTGCAGCTGGCCGGGGCCGACCTTGCCGCCCGCGGGCTTGGCCGCCAGCTTGTCGCGCACCGTCTCGTAGCTGCGCAGCACCGCTTCGGGCGTCTTGCCCAGGTGGTACGTCTTGTCGTGCTTGGCCACCCAGGCGCGGAAGTCGGCCCAGCGCCGCTCGAAGGCCGCGGACTGGTCGAGGTTGTTGCGGTACCAGATCTGCGCCGGGTCGGGGTTGACCGCCGAGTCGAAGACCATGCGGCGCACGTGCGAGGGGAAGAGCGAGGCGTACACCGCGCCGAAGTAGGTGCCGTACGAGGCGCCCATGAAGGTCAGCTTCTTCTCGCCGAGCGCCGCCCGCAGCACGTCCAGGTCACGGGCGTTGTTCAGACTCGTGTAGTGCCGCACCGCCTTGCCGGAACGCTTGACGCAGCCCTCCGCGTACGCCTTGGCCTGCTTGACGCGCTCCAGTTTGTACGCGGTGTCGGGGTGGGTCGGTGACTGCGTCGGGGCCTTGGCGAACTCCTTGGGGTCCTGGCAGGAGATCGGCGCCGAGCGGCCGACACCCCGCGGGGCGTAGCCCACCAGGTCGTACGCCGCCGCGATGCGCTTCCACTCGGGGAGCATGCCGACCATCGGGAAGTACATGCCGGAGCCGCCGGGGCCGCCCGGGTTGAACACGAGGGCGCCCTGCCGCTTCACGGACTTGCCGCGCCGCGGTTCGGCCCGCTCCGTGGCCTTGATGCGGCTGACGGTCAGTCTGATCTGCCTGCCGCTCGGGTCCGCGTAGTCCAGCGGCACGGAGACCGTGGCGCACTTGACCGAGGGGGGCAGGCCCTCGGCCTTCGGGCAGGCGGCGAAGCGCAAACCCGCCGCCTGCGCGCGCTGGGCCGCGATATGGGTGCCCTGCGTTTCCGGGTACGGGGTGGTGTCGGCCGCGGACGCGCTTCCCGTGGGGGCGGCGACGAGTGCGGTCAGGACCAAGGATCCGGCGGTTCCGTAGAGGGCGGCTGCTGCTCTCATCGCTCTTCATCCCTTCATTCGGCCGTGCGTTGCTCGAACAAAAGGGATGATTCGTTTGGTATTGGGCGAAGTAAAGCACCGCCCCGCCGGTGTCGGGCGTGTCGGGCTCAATGACTCCGATGCGCCGTGTCCCGGTGCGCGAAGGCCGCACGGAGTTCCGGGTCGGCGAGGGCGCGGGTGCCGCGTACGGCGACGGTGGTGAGGTCGGAGCCGCCGCGGGCGGGCAGTGCGCTGAGCAGGAGCTGGCCCGCGGGCGAGGCCCAGCGCGGGTAGGGGTGGATCTCGAAGCGGGCGATGGCGAGGCAGCTCGCGTTCAGGACGAGGGCCGCCGCGAACCAGAGCGCGACGGGCACCTCTCCTTGCGGGTCCTGGGCCGGCATCAGCAGCGCGACGGTGCCGAGGGCGAGCACCGCGGCCGCGGCCGCCCGCACCTGCCTGACCGCTCCCGCGACCCCCGACCAGGTGCCTTCCGGCAGGGCGAGTCCCGCCGCGACGAGACGGTCGGCGAGGGCGCGCATCGCGTCGGTGCCGGCCGCCGCACGGCGCACCGGCGCTATCGGTGACTGCCCGCCCGGCCCTATCGCGCCGAGCACGGACCGCTCCATGTCGTCGCCGCCCACCGGGTCGACGACCGTCGCCCAGCCGGTGTGCGCGAGCAGCAGACGCCGGGCGCGGGCCATCGACACCAGGGTGAGGTCGGTGACACGGGCGGGGCCGCCGGAGAGGAACGCGGCTTCGTAGAGCGTCAGTTCATGGCCTTGCCCCGGTGTCGCGTCGTGCCGGGCGGCGCGGTACGCCGTGAGACAGAGCCGGGCGCAGGACAAGCCCGTCGCGACCCAGGCCACGAGAAGGAGCGGAAGCCAGAACATGCCGGTGTTCTATGCGAGGGGGCGGGGCAGTGCCATGGGTTATTCAGCATGCGGACGCGGGGTCGCGGGTACATAACGTTCCGCTTTGCTGCGGGGCTTCTCCTTGCCGCTGTCACGCCCCTTGTCCTTCTTGGGTCCCTTGTCCTGCGTGGGGCCCTCCTCCTTCGGCTTGGGGCGGGAGGCGGGTGGAGGCAGCGAGAACGTGGGGGAGGGGGAGACCGGGGTCGCCGGAGCCGGGGACTCGGTCGGTCCTGGCGGGGCGGGGGAGCGGGTCACCGGGACGGGGCCCGCCGACGCCGCGTCCCGCGCCAGATCGTCGAAGTCGACCAGGCCCGTGCCTTCGAGGACCGTGATGTGGTCGAGGACCGTCGTGTTCGCGTCGTCCGCGAGGGCGCGCACCAGCGAGTTGCGGGTGGTCGCGCGGACCTCGGCGACCACCGAGAAGACCTTGCCGTGGGCGGCGCGCAGGATGTTGGCGAACTTCTCGTCGTACGCGCCGCCGTGCGCGTCGCTCATCTCGTCGAGCCAGCCCCGCTGCTGCGAGGTCGGCTGGTTGGGCAGTTCCATGTTGAGCCGCGTCGCCACCTCGCGTACGCGCGCGTCCAGGAACGTATGGCCCTCGACCAGGTGCTCGCCCGCCGTCTGTACGGCCTTGGTGGTGCCGCGCGCCTCGGCCTGCTGTCCTGCGGGCAGCTCCCAGAGGCCCGCGAGCCGCACCTTGGTGATGAAGTCCCGGTCGAGCGCGGAGAGCGGGCCGAACTCCGTCGACACGGTCTCCGCGTCGAGGAGGTCCTGGCCGGTGCCCGACCTGTCCTCGTACGACCAGACGGGAAAGAGCAGCGCGGCCAGCGTCGCGACGAGCCCCGCGACGATGAGGCCGGTGCCGTTGATGGATCGCATGACGCCTCCTGTTGCGGCACCGCACGTTAGTGCGCCACAGAGAGGCACCTGCGCCATACGGAGCGGAGTACGTCAACTGCCGTACGGGTAAGGGGCATCGGATGCGGGGCGGGTGCTGCGGACGCGGCGGAGGGCGGCGAACCGCCCTTGTCGCCGCCTTCGCGCCACGGCGCGGGGTCCGGGTCCTGCCCGGCGCCCGCGCGCCGGGCAGCCGCCTAGGAGCTGCCCCCTCCGCCGCCCCCGCAGCCGCCGCCCCCTCCACCGCCGCCGCACGACGAGGAGCCGCCCCCGCAGCCGGAGCTGCCGCAGCTCGCGCCGCCGCACGCCGAGCTGCTTCCCGTGCCCCCGCACCACGCGATGGTGCCCGAGCCGGAGCTTGCGTACGACGAGGATGTCGCCGCCGTACGACCCGGCCGGACGCGGTGCGCGGCCTGGAGCTGGGCGCGCAGATCGGGGTCGAGGACGCCGACCAGGCCTTCCACGGCCACGCGGTATGCCGCGCCCGGCGAGAGCGCGCCCGCGGCGCGGTACTCCGCCAGAGCGGTCCGGCCCGTGGCGGTCACCCGTGTGCGGGTGGCGCGGCCGCCGAGCAGGCCGACCAGGGCGCCGAGCACCCAGGCCACGATCAGCAGGATCGTCGCCGTGCTCACGGGATCCCAGGAAGGGCCGTCGCCGTCCTCGACGGCGATGACGCCGATGACGAGGAAGAACCCGATGAAGATCAGGGCGTTGTGCCGGATCTTGCGGCGCCGCAGGCGGACAAGGGCCTCGGGGCGCACCATGAGCCCGCGCCGGGCCAGCGTGTCGCCGATCGCCTGCACGGCGGGGCTGCGCATCACGCCGATGCGCAGCCAGTGCAGGGCGCCGCTCGGCGCGGCCTCGTGCGCCTGGAGCACCGCGCCTTCCACCGGGTTGCGGACCTCGGCCGAGCGGAGCGCGACGACACCGGGGAACGCGACCACCAGGCGTCCGTCCTCGTGCATGGCCGCGATCGCGGCGTCGGCGACCCGGCCGGGGCCACCGCCGAGGAAGGCGGCTTCCATTGGGTCGAACACCGCGCCGTGCCGGGCGTCGGACTGCGGCGGCGCGGCCTGTCGTATGCGCGAGACGCCGACGAGGAGAGCGGCCGACGAGGCCGCGACCAGTAAGGCGAAACAGATGGACAGGATCTCCACGGCTGCCGCCCCCCTAGCCCCGGCGCAGCGCGAACCGCGCCGCCCGCAGCCACCGGGTGACCGGCCGCGCGTCCAGCGGCGCAGGCCCTGACCGGTCGAGCCACCACCGGGTCAGCCTGCCCCGCGCCTCCGCGTCCTCGGGCAGCCCGGCGAGCAGCAGCCGCTCGGCGAAGTCCAGCGCGTCACGTCGGTAGCCGCCGGACATCGGCCGCGACTGCGCGTAAGCGAAGAACTCCGCGCGATAGCGCTCGCCGAGGATCTCCGGCAGCTCGGGCGCCACCTTGGCCACGACGTCCGCCCGCTTGCCGGTCAACGCCCGGCTCTGCACGGTCAGCCGGGCCCGGTCGAAGCCCTCGGGCGCGGGTGTCCTGGCCACCAGGGCGGAGAGGAGCGCGGTCTGCGCGAGGGCGAGCCGCTGCCGGGCGGCGGCGGGGGCGGCGGCGGACGCCGTCTCCGCGCCGGGCTCACCCGCGTCCCGCGCCGTACCGGAAGCGCACTCACCGGATGCGGGCGCCTTCGTCCGCACCCTCTCCCGTATCGCCTCCAGCTCCCGCTCCAGCTCGCGCGGCGCCGGAAAGTTCTCGTCCCGTTCCAGCAGGACACCCGGAGGGCTCACGCGAGCCGCCAGATCCGACAGGATCGCCAGGACCGGCTCGGGCACCGGATGGGCGTGACTGTCGTGCCAGACACCGTCCCGCTCGAAGCCGCCCGCGACATGGACGTACGCGATGGCCTCGACCGGGAGCTCGTCCAGGGCCTTCGACGGGTCCTCGCCGCGGTTGACGTGATTCGTGTGGAGGTTGGCGACGTCGATGAGGAGACGTACGCCGGTGCGCTCGACGAGCTCGTACAGGAACTGCCCCTCCGTCATCTCCTCGCCCGGCCAGGAGATCAGCGCCGCGATGTTCTCCACGGCGAGCGGCACCGGCAGCGCGTCCTGCGCGATGCGCACGTTCTCGCACAGCACGTCCAGGGCGTCGCGGGTGCGCGGCACCGGCAGCAGATGGCCCGCCTCCAGCGGCTGCGAGGCCGTCAGCGGGCCCCCGGCGCGCACGAACGCGATGTGCTCGGTGACCAGCGGCGAGCCGAGCGCCTGCGCGCGCTCGGCGAGCGCGGCGAGGCGCGTCTCGTCGGGGCGGTCGGCGCCGCCGAGGCCGAGCGAGACGCCGTGCGGCACGACCGTGACCCCGCGTTCCCGCAGCCGCAGGAGGGAGTCGGGGAGGTGCCCGGGGCACAGGTTCTCCGCGACGGCCTCGACCCAGTCGATGCCGGGCATCCGTTCCACGGCGTCCGCGATCTCCGGACGCCATCCGATTCCGGTCCCCAGATGTTTCATGATCCCCCTCCTCCGCCAAGACCCCGCGTCGCGCCACGTGTCTTGTGAACGTGTGCAGGAGTCATGGCCCCGGCCGGGACGGCCGAACCCCTGAGGAGGGACGTTCAGAGCTACATTTGAGGTTCCGGCCGGTCCGTGTTGACCTCGCCGGGCGGCGCCGGAGAGGGCCGCGAGGTCGTGGACACGTCGCCGGTCGGGCCGGCCGGCGGGGGCTCCGGGGGAGCGACGCCGGAGGGCGGGGGAGGACCGCTGGGGCTGGCCGTGGCGGTGGCCGCGCCGCCGTTCGCGATGTCGTCGAAGTCCACGAGGCCGGTGGCCTCCAGCATCGTGATGTGGTCGAGGACCGTCTGGTTGGAGTCGCTGGCGAGCTGGCGTATCAGCGTGTTGCGGGTGCTGTCCCGCACCTGCGCGATCACGCTGAACACCTTGCCGTGCGCGACCCGCAGCAGATTCGCGAACTTCCGCTGATACTCCATGCCCTCGGCCTCGGTCAACTCCTGCAGCCAGCCCTGCTGTTGGGCGGTGGGCTGGTTCGGCAGCTCCACGCCGAGCTGCGCGGCGACCGCACGGGCCCGCTTGTCGAGGTCCGTGTGGCCGACGATCAGATGGTCACCGGCCTCCTTGATCGCCTCGGTCGGTGCCCGCTCGACGGCCTGCTGGCCCGCGGGCAGTTCCCACAGGCCGGCCAGCCGTACCTTCACCAGCAGATCGCGGTCGGCCGCCGAGAGCGGACCCCACTGGGTGGCCACGGAACCGGCGGCCAGATTGGCGGGCCCCGTGCCCGAACGGTCCGCGTAGGACCACATGGGGAACGCGAGCGCGCCCAGTGTGACCACGAGTGCCGCGATGATCAGAGCCGTGCCGTTGATGCGCCGCAATGTGCCGTGCCTTCCTGCCCGTCGACCTGCCCGTCAACCTGCCGTGAGGCAAGCTACTTCCTGGTACCAGGGGATACGGAAGATGCGTGCGTGATGTTCAACGCTTTGCCCGGCCGTTGTGTGACGTGGGCGACCTCCCCAGGAGCGCCAGCATCTCCTCCAGCGGCGAGGCGTCCTCCGGTGTGGGCAGGGCCGGCGCGAACGCGGCGCCTGGCCCCCGGAGTTCGGGATCCTTCGGCACCCGGCGGCCGATGTCGAGCGCGGCATCCACGACCGGCCCGGGGAGGTCGAGGCCGACCCCGAGGGTCGTCGCCACGTCCCAGGAGTGCACCACGTAGTCCAGGAGATGGAAGCCGACGGCGATCCGCCCCGTGAACGTCCCGCCGATCTCGGGAAGCGTGAACCCCCTTTCCATGAGGCCCTCTTCGGCGAACGCGGCCAGCACATGGCGCACCGACTCGTCGTAGACCTTGAACGGGTCGCGTCCGAGGTCCGGCGCGATCCAGTACGTACGATCGGCGCCCGATCCGCGAGCCGCCGCCGCGAACCCGTGGTGCTGAGCGGTCATGTGGGCCACCAGGTCGCGCAGCGTCCAGCCGGCGCAGGGGGAGGGAAGCTCCCAGTCGGGGTCACGGACCGCACGCAGGACGCGGAGGGATTCCTGGAGGGCGGCGCGGTCGAGTGCGATGAGGTCCGTCATGCGGGTGTCACTCACTTTCCGTGGCGTGAACGGCGCCGGGTGGCGGGGGAGTTGAGCCGATGGGGTCCGGGCCGGTGAGCAAGGAGTGCGCGGTGGCCCAGGCGCCGTCGGGATCGAATCGGCCGACCGCCCAGGCGGTGGCGCGCATCTCGCCCCGGTCCCGGTGCGCGCGGACGATCCGTACGTGGTCGGGGCGTCCGACGAACGCGTACAGCGACCGCTCGTCGGTCCAGACCGAGACGGAACCCGAGCGCTTGCGCCACGGGTCGGCCCAGAGCCACATGCCGACGGCGCCGGGCGTACGAGGCCAGCTCCGGCGCAGCCGCAGCCCCGCCAGGGCGATCGGGAGGGTCTGGGAGTGACGGCGGGCGGTGAACTCCGTGACGCTCACCAGGGCCGGGCCCGGCGTGAGTGCCTCCGGGCCGGGTTGCCAGGGCGAACGGGAGATTGATCGCGGGATCAGTGAAGGCATGCGAGGAGCGTAAATCTAAACGAACGGTCGTGCTACTTGTTTCGCGAAGTCGGCTGGTTCGGGATGAGCCCGGCCGGTCGGCGGGAAAGTCCCGCCAGGAGCCGGGCTCGGCACCTCAGGGGAGTGGGGGCACTCGCGAGGGGTCCGTCGCCGCCGCGCGCAGTCGTGCCGTGATGGCGACGCCCGCCCTGCGGTAGGCCTCCGGCTCGCCGTGCAGCACCGAGTGCGCGTTCGCCGTCTCCATCGGGGCGATGAGCTCGAAGGCGAGCTGGGAAGCATCCGCGTCCGGGAGCAGTTCGCCGGTGTCGCGCGCCTCGGTGACGCAGCGCTCCACCCGGCCGGTCCAGTCACGGTTGGCGCGGACCAGCGCGTCGTGCACGGCGCCCTCGCGGGCGCCGAACTCGGCGATCACCCCGTAGAAGAAGCAGCCACCGGGAAAGACCCGCCGCTCCGAGTAATCGAGCCAGCACGCGCACAGCTGCCGCAGCCGGTCGAGGCCGGGCGGCGACTGCCCGGCCGGTTCCACCACGGCGTCCAGGAAGATGCGGCCCGCCGCGCGTACGGTCGCGAGCTGCAGTTCCTCCTTGGAGCCGAAGAGCGCGAAGACCCCGCTCTTGCTGAGCTTCAGCTCGGTGGCGAGACGGCCGACGGAGAGCGCGTCCAGGCCCTCGACCGAGGCGATGTCGACCGTGCGGCGCAGGACGAGACGCCGGGTCTGGTTGCCGCGCTCGACGCGCCCGTCAAGCTTGGCACCGGCCGCACCGGCGCTCACGCTCACACGGGACTCGCTCGCCATGTGGATCTCCTCAACGCCGTGCCTCGGTGGGCTTCTTCCCGGGTACATCCTCTCGCGTGGCGCCGGGCCGGCCGTCGGTTCCGCCGGTCGTCGGCTTCGCGGCGCGGGGTGGGCTCAGCGCAAGGCGGGGTGGTCGGCGACCACGGTGCAGGAGCCGGGGGCGATCTCCGTGAAGCCCGCGTCCCGTACCACCGGCAGGCCGCTCGCCACGAGCTCGCTCCAACGTGCGGCGTCCGGGGTGCGGACGGAGAGCGGGTAACCGGCGTCGCGCCAGGCCCGGCGCTCCTCGTCCGACAGCTCCCACCAGGCGAGTTGGGCGCCGTGCCCCGCCTGTGCCATCGCCTTGCCCGCCGACATGTCGACATCGGGGCTCATCCACAGGACCGGTGCCGTCGCGTCCGCGGGCGGCACCGCCTCCGGGTCGTCCAGGTCCGTGCCCGAGACCTGGAGCCGGGCCAGGTCCTTGGGCCAGCCGTCCAACGGCACCGGGGGAAAGACGCGGACCTGCGCCGACTTCCCCGTGACCGTGATGCCGGGCAGCGCCTCGGCCCGCCGCCACTCGGCGCCGCGGGCCCGCCGGACCACCTTGCGGATCCTGGCGTCCTGCCAGTCACGCATGGCCTGCGCCCACTCGCCGTCGCCGAGGGACCGCTCGTCGCCGAGCATGACGAGCACCGCGCGGGCCGCGGTCTCCAGGGCGTCCGTACGATGCGGAGGCTCGGCGCGCTCGATGCGGGCCACCAGCGGCAGTACGTACTGCGGTGCCTCGTCGCGTGTCGTCTTCTCCACCCGGAAGGGGCTGTCCTGGGGGTCTGGGATGTCCTGCGGCTGGGAGATCCCGGCGGTCTGGTCGCTGCTCACGCGTCCAGTCTGCCAGGCGGAAGATCGGACCCGCCGGGGGCTTCGCCTCGCCCACGGTTCCTGCTCCCGCCTCCCGCTCTTGCCCCGTGGCGGTGGCCCCTGCGCGAGGATGACCGCATGGACAGTGATCTCGCAGGGGCCGTGCTGCGGCTCGACGGGGTGGGGCGGCGCTACGCCATGGGTGGGCCGTGGGTGCTGAGAAACGTCGGACTGGGCGTCGGCGCGGGCACGCTGGTGCGGGTCGATGGGGCGAACGGCACCGGCAAGTCCACTCTGCTGCGGTTGTTCGCCGGGATCGACGCCCCGACGGAGGGCCGCGTCGCCGGACGGCCGCGCACGGCGTACGTTCCCGAACGCTTCCCCGTGGCGCTGCCGTTCACGGCCGCCGGGTATCTCACGCACCTGGGTCGCATCCACGGCCTGGCGAGGGGAGCGGGCGCGCGGGGCGCTGAGGAGTGGCTCGAGCGCTTCGGGGCCGGGAGCTACGCCCGTACGCCCCTGTCCGAACTGTCCAAGGGCAGCAGTCAGAAGGTCGCCGTGGCCCAGGCGCTCCTCGCGGGGCCGGAGTTGCTCGTCCTCGACGAGGCCTGGACGGGTCTGGACACGGCGGCCCGCGACGAACTCGACCGGGCCGTCGCCGAGCGGGTCGCCGAGGGCGGCGCCGTGGTGTTCGTGGACCACGACCCGCGCCGGCTCTCGGGGACGGTCGACGTGACGTACGCGGTGATCGGTACGTCGGTGAACGCCCGTACTTTTGAGGGCACTTCACCTGAAGAAGGCGCCGAGGGGACGGGAACCCCCCGTGACCGTGATCGAGGCGCAGGGCCCGCCGGGCGCCGCACCGCCCTCCCTGCCGGGCACCGTCACCGGGCACTCCCGAGATGGGGCACTGCGACTGACGGTGCCCTCCACCCAATCGGACATCGCCCTGCGCGCCCTGCTGTCGGCGCGCCCGCCGTGGGAGCGGCCTGCGGGCTGGCCTCGCGCCGGGGTTGAGTACGTCCGGATGTCAGAGAGGGGCTCAGCCCGAGCAGGCCGTGCGCTGTGCCTCGTGCCACTCGCACACGGGGCACAGCGTCACGCCCTTGTGCGTCTCCGGATACTCGGTGGGCTCACGGCAGAGCACACACTCGGCGAACGGGCCCGTGGCGGGACCGGCAGCATCGGCGGATTCGCTGGTGGCGGGGGGGCCGGCGGTCTCGTCCATGCCCGCAAGGCTAGGGCTTGAGGCCCTCAGGACCCTGGCCGCGTGCGCCCGCCGCCCTGATCTGCTCCGACACCTTCACGAACCGGAAACCGCGCTCGCGCAGCTTCGGGACGATCGTCCGCAGGGCACGTTCCGTCGTGGGCGCCGCGCTGCGCGTGCAGTGCATGACGACCACCGAGCCGGGACGCACCCCGTCGAGCACCTGCCGGGCCACGGCGTCGGCGTCCGTCGCGAAGGCGTCGCCGCTCACCACGTCCCACTGCACGGCCGTGACACCGCCGGGGGCGATCGCGCGCAGCGCCCGCTTGTCGTAGCAGCCGCCGGGGAAGCGGAAGTACGGCACCTGATGCTCGACGCCCGCCTTGCGGAAGGCGGCGAAGGCGCGCTCGACGTCGTCGTGCATACGGGAGGCGGGCACGGTCGGCAGCCCGTAGCAGCGTTCGGTGAAGGCGTAGTGGCTGTACGAGTGGTTGGCGACCTCGAAGAGCGGATCCCGGCCGATGTCCTTGGCCTGCGCCGGGTACTCCTCGGCCCAGCGCCCCGTCATGAAGAACGTCGCGGGCACCTTCAGGCGCCGCAGCGTCGACACCAGTGCCGGATTGTCGAACCGCTCGCCCGCAGCGGCACGTGACCCCTGGTCGGCAGTCATGTCGGCGTCGAAGGTCAGAGCGACGGCGGGGGAGGCGGACGCCGGGGTGCGGGGGGCGTTCTTGAAGACGGGGGTGAGGCCGGCGGGACCGGGGGCGAGGGTCGCGGGGCGGGGCGACGCGTCCGCCTTGGGGTGCTCGGTCCGGTCGCGGCTGCCGGGCGCGGGGTCGGCGCCGCAGGCTACGAGCGTGGTGAGGGCGAGGGCGCTCAGGACGCAGCCGGCGGTGAGCCGCGGAGCCCTCCGTCTCCTTGGGGCCGGTCTTGGCGCGGTCAGTGTGCGTGTCGGGGCGTTCATCCGGCGAACGTATCGACATAAAAAGGATGAAATGGTTAGGTGCGCTTCATGCCGCCCCACGCCACCCCGGACGGCCGAACCGCGGACCCCGCCTCCCGTGTGCGGGCGTGACGGCAGCCTGCAGGAAGAGCGCGGAACGCCGGTCCGCGGAGAGCAACGTGAACAGCGAGAGCGGCGCCCCCCCCGGCCCCGGCCTCTCCGGAACGGCGCCCCTCCGATCAGCCCTCTGATCGGCCCTCCGGACAGCCCTCCGAAGTCACGCGCCGTCCGCCGCCGTCTGGCGCAGCCCTTCCGTGAACCGCTGCCGTAGCAGCTCGTACTCCGCCTGGCGGCGCGGCAAGCGGCCCGGCGGGCGTTCCGCGGAGCGGGGTGCCGGGCTCGCATCGCGCTGACCCGAACCCCCCGCCCGCACCCATTTTGAAGCGATCGATTCAGAATGTGCTAGCGTCCCGATCGTTGATTTTGGAGCGAGTGCTCCAAAATGTGGATCGCGATCAGGAGGAGCAGCAATGCCGCCTGCGGTATACGTGGTTGGGTTCGGCATCTTCACCCAGGGGACCTCCGAGTTCATGCTGTCGGGCCTCCTGCCGGGCATGGCCGCCGACCTCGGGGTGTCGATTCCGGACGCGGGGCTGCTGATCTCCGCCTTCGCGATCGGCATGGTCGTCGGCGCACCGCTGCTCGCGGTGGCCACCCTGAGCTGGCCCCGACGGACCGCACTGGTCTCCCTCCAGGCGGCCTTCGTCGTCGCCCACGTGATCGGCGCGCTCGCGCCCGGCTACGAGGTCCTCTTCGTCACGCGCGTGGTCAGCGCTCTCGCGTACGCGGGGTACTGGGGCGTGGCCGTGGCCACCGCGGTCGCCCTCGTGCCGCCCGCCGCCAAGGGCAAGGCGGTCGCCGTGGTGGCGGGCGGCCTGACGCTGGCCACGGTCGTCGGCGTGCCGGCCGGCACCCTGCTGAGCCAGTACTCCAGCTGGCGTGCCGCGTTCTGGGCGGTGGCCGCCGCCACCCTGGTGAGCCTCGTCTGCACGCTGCTCGTCGTCCCCGGCGGCCGGTCCGAGGCCGGGCGTACGTCGGCGAGGGAGGAACTGCGCGGCATGGCGCGGCCCCAGCTCTGGCTCTCGTACGCCGTCACGGCCTTCGCTTTCGGCGCGGTCATCGTCACCTTCAGCTATCTCGCCCCGCTGCTGACCGAAGTGAGCGGAGTGCCCGAGGGGTGGGTGCCGGCGGTTCTCGCCCTGTTCGGTGTCGGCGGGATGGTGGGCCTCGTCATCGGCGGACGCACGGCCGAAGCCCGTCCCCTGCGGACCCTCGGCCTGGGGCTCGGGGCGCTCGCGGTCTTCTCCGCGCTGCTCGCGCTGACGGCCGGTTCCGTGGTCGTCGTGATCGTGCTTGTCTTCCTCCTGGGCCTTACCGGGTACGTCACCAACCCCGCCCTGCAGTCACGGGTGTTCACCCTCGCCCCGGCCGCCCCGACGCTGGTCGGCGCCACCAACACGGCCGCGTTCAACGTCGGCAACACCCTGGCCCCGCTCCTCGGCGGCCTGACCATCGACGCCGGGTTCGGTTACGCCTCCGTGGCCTGGGTCGGCACCGCGCTCGCCACTGCCGGGACGGTGGCGGTGCTCTGGGCCCGGCGGCTCCAGCGGGCGGAGCGGCGGGACGGCGCGGCGCCGACCCTTGAACGCACGCGCGCCCGTATGACGCAGGCCTGATGAGGGAGGCCAGTCGGCATTTCGTCGAGGATCGCCGCGCTGTTTTGTACGTGTGTTCCAAAACCCGTACTGTGGGGTCCATGGCCAGGCCGAGAGAGTTCGACGAGGACCGCGTCATCACCGCGGCCATGGACACCTTCTGGCGCCACGGCTACGAGGGCACCTCGACCCGTGCGCTCTGCGACAGCACCGGCCTCGGCCCCTCCAGCCTCTACAACACCTTCGGCGGCAAGCGGCAGCTCTATCTGCGCGCGCTGCGGCGCTACCACGAGACGAGCACGGCCGAGCAGGTCGCGATCCTGCGGGGCGAAGGCACGGCCAAGGAGCGGTTGCGGGACATGATGGTCCACGCCTTGGACGCCGATCTCGACGAGGCGGACGGACGCGGCTGCTTCGCGATCAACGCGGCCGTCGAGATCGGCGGGCTCGACCCGGAGGTCAAGGACGCGGTGCGGCGCAACTTCGACCAGGTGGAGGAGGAGCTGCGCGCGGTCGTGGCGACCGGCCGGCGCACGGGTGAGCTCCGGTCGACGGCCGACGCGCGGACCGTCGCCCGCCGGGTGCAGAGCACGTACTACGGCCTGCGCGTCCTCGCCCGCGTCCAGGACGACCGGCAGGCACTGCTCGACACGGTGGAGAGCGCGCTCGCCGACCTGTGAACACCAGGTCGGCCCCCGGCTGTTCACGTTCCGGCGGGCCGCATCGCGTCCTGGCGGGACGCACAAAATCATCGCTCTCCCGACGCGCGTTCTTTGTTCACGCGACGTATCCCCAGAAGTAATCACGGCTGATTGGATGTGCGGCGCCCCATCAGCCACGCCGCGTGCACCACACGCACATCGCGTGCACGCCCCCAACAACCCCCCACCACCAGGAGATTCAGTGCCGCACCCAGCGCTGCGCAGGACTCACGCCGCCGCGATCACCACCGTGCTCGCCGCGGCCACGCTCACCGCCGTCGCGCCGGCCGCGACCGCCGCCGACGCGCCTGCCGCCTCCGTCGACACTCCCGCACTCAAGGTGCTCTCGTACAACGCGTTCCTCTTCAGCAAGAACCTCTACCCGAACTGGGGCCAGGACCACCGCGCCAAGGCCATACCGGCCGCGGACTTCTTCCAGGGCAAGGACGTCGTCGTCCTCCAGGAGGCGTTCGACAACTCCTCGTCCGACGCGCTGAAGGCCGAGGCGGCGGACCGCTACCCGCACCAGACCCCCGTCATGGGCCGCAGCAAGAACGGCTGGGACGCCACCGGTGGCGCGTACTCGGCGGTGACCCCGGAGGACGGCGGCGTGACCGTCCTGAGCAAGTGGCCGATCCAGCGCAAGGAACAGTACGTCTACAAGGACGCCTGCGGCTCCGACTCGTACTCCAACAAGGGCTTCGTCTATGCCCAGTTGAACGTGAACGGCACGAAGGTGCACGTCGTCGGCACCCACGCCCAGTCCACCGACCCGGGCTGCGGCTCCGGCGAGGCGGCCGCGACACGCGCCCTGCAGTTCAAGGAGATGGACGCCTTCCTGGCCGCCAAGAACATCCCGGCGGGCGAACAGGTCATCGTGGCAGGGGACTTCAACGTCGACGCGCACAGCGGTGAGTACGCCTCGATGCTCGCCGACGGCAACTTCGCGCCCGCGGACGGCCGCAGGGGCCACCCGTACTCCTTCGACACCCAGGACAACTCCATCGCGTCCGAGCGCTACCCGGACGACCCCCGCGAAGATCTTGACCACGTCTTGCACCGCAAGGGCCACGCTCGCCCCGCCACCTGGCACAACGAGGTCGTCAAGGAGCAGAGCGCACCCTGGACGGTGTCCAGTTGGGGGAAGCGGTACACGTACACCAACCTGTCCGACCACTACCCGGTGATCGGCTCCTAGCAGGTGCCACGGGTGGGGTGCGCGACGACCGCCGCGCACCCCGTCCGGTCACTGGCGGGTCGGATCAGGTCCGGTGCCAGGGCCCCGTCACGGCGAACGTGGTGCCGGGGTTGTAGCAGTTGACGTACATCGTGTCGTGGTCCGGCGAGAACGAGACGCCCGCGAACTCGCCCCACTCGGGCTCCTCGGGGGTGCCGACGTTCTGCCGGCCGCGGGCCATCGCGTAGACCTCGCCCCGGCGCGTCACGCCGTACACGTGCTGGGCGCCGCCGCCGTCCTCGGCCACCATCAGGCCGCCGCTGGGCGCGAGGCAGATGTTGTCGGGGGACTCGCCGGGCAGCTGGATGTCGGTGCTCGGGCCGAAGACGATCACCAGGGTGAGGCGGCGTTTCGACGGTTCGTAGCGCCAGATCTGCCCGAAGTGGTCGGCTGCCGAGCCCTCCGCGCTGTGCGCGAAGGACGACACGAAGTAGACGGAGCTGCCGCCCCAGTAACAGCCCTCCAGTTTCTGCGCGTGCGTGATGCCCTTCGGTCCGAAGTCCTGCAGCCGGATGGGCGTCTGGACGGCGAGCGGGTCGGGTACGTCGACCCATTCGACGCCGCCGAAGGACGCGCCCGTCTCCTGGATCGCGGACAGGTCGGGCACGCCGGGTACGCGCATGGCCTGCAGCCTGCCGCCCGCGCGGAGCGAACCGCGGCCTCCCTCGGGCTTCTTGGGCAGGAAGCGGTAGAAGAGGCCGAAGGGCTTGAGGAAGGCGTCCTCGGTCTCGTAGACCACGCCCCGCCTGGGGTCGACGGCGATCGCCTCGTGCTGGAATCGGCCCATCGCGGTGAGCGGCACGGCTCCCGTGCGGCGCGGGTCGACAGGGTCGACCTCGAAGATGAAGCCGTGGTCCTTGGTGTAGCCGTTCGTGCCGGCCTTGTCCTCGGTCTCCTCGCAGGTGAGCCAGGTGCCCCAAGGGGTGGGCCCGCCCGCGCAGTTGACCGCGGTCCCGGCGATGGCGACGCGCTCGCTCAGGACGTTGTTGTGGCGGTCGAGCGCGAGTGCCGTACAGCCGCCCTTGCCCATCGGGTCGTAGGTGAGGCCCTTGACCGTGGGCACGGGGGTTCTTCCGTTGTGCCGGTTCTCGTGGTTGCGGACGAGGTGCACGCCCCCGCGCTTGCCGCGGAACGCGTCCATGCCGTCGAAGTTGCTCGGCACCTTCCCCTCACCGGAGGGCAGGTCGCCGCCCTCCCGCGAGAGGACCTTGTAGCGGAAACCTTTCGGCAGATCGAGCAGCCCGGCCGGGTCGGGCACCAGCGGCCCGTACCCGGCCTTGCCCTGCGCGGCCGCGCTCCCCGCGAAGAGTTCCGTGAGGGCGCCGGTGAAGGCGATTCCCGCACCCACCGCACCGGTTCGGGCGAGCACCTGACGTCGTGTCGTGGACATAAAAGGTCGACCTCCTGCTGGCGGACAGGAACATGACCGGATGTGTGTACCACGCGCCTAGGCGTGCGGGAACCACGCGCGTAGCGTGAGTCGCTACGGCTTTACGAGGCTCTTCGCGTCCCGTGCCAGGGCCGTGAGCCGGGATATCGCCCGGAAGTACTTCTTCCGGTAGCCGCCGTTCAGCATCTCCTCGCTGAACAACTGGTCGAAGGGGACACCCGAGGCGAGCACCGGGACCTCGCGGTCGTACAGCCGGTCGGCGAGCACCACCAGGCGCAGGGCGGTCGACTGGTCGGGCACGGGCATCACGTCGGTGAGGCAGACGGCCCGGAGGTCGTCGGTGAGCGCCCCGTACCGGCTGGGGTGCACGCGCGCGAGGTGGTCGAGCAGCTGCGGGAAGTCGTCGAGGCTCGCGCCCTCCGTCGCGTACGCGGCCTTCGTGACCTGCCCCTCCGAGTACGGAGCGGGAGCTTCCGGCAGGCCCCGGTGGCGGTAGTCCTCGCCGTCGATGCGCAGCGACTTGAAGTGGGTGGCCAGGCCCTGGATCTCGCGCAGGAAGTCGGCGGACGCGAACCTTCCCTCGCCGAGCTTGCCCGGCAGCGTGTTCGAGGTGGCGGCGAGCGCCACGCCCTCGTCGACGAGCCGCGCGAGCAGCGAGGAGACGAGCACCGTGTCGCCCGGGTCATCGAGTTCGAACTCGTCGATGCAGAGCAGCCGGTGACCGCTGAGGGTGCGCACGGTCTGCTGGAAGCCGAGCGCGCCGACCAGGTTCGTCAGCTCGACGAAGGTGCCGAACGCCTTCTGTTCGGGCGCCGCGGGCGTCGCGTGCCAGAGGGAGGCGAGCAGGTGGGTCTTGCCCACTCCGTAGCCACCGTCGAGGTAGACGCCCCGGGGGCCGGTGGGGGCCGCGGGCTTGGCGCGGCCGAACCAGCGCTTCTTGCCCGCGCCGGAGGCGTGCGCCCCGCCGAGCCCGGCCGCGAAGCCGCTCAGGACCCGCACGGCCTCGGTCTGGCTCGGCTGGTTCGGGTCCGGGATGTACGTATCGAAGCGGACGGAGTCGAAGCGCGGGGGCGGCACCATCTCGGCGACCAGGCGGTCGGCGGGGACATGGGGCTCGCGGGCGCACAGCGACAGGGGAGCCGCTTCGGCTATGGGGCTCTGCCCGGAGGCGGCGGTGGAGGACGACACGGTTCCTAACCCTAAGGGCCGTGCGAGACTGCTGGGCATGCGACGCCTGTTCCCTGTGACCGACCAGACAGACGAAACATCAGTACGAGAGTGGGGACTGGGGGAGCTGGCCGACGCGTACGCCTATCCTCCGGACGCGACCTCCTGGCTGCGCGCCAACATGGTGTCCACGCTGGACGGGGCGGCCCAGCACGACGGCCGCTCGCACCCCATCTCGAACGACACGGACATGAAGATCTTCGGCACCCTGCGTGCGGTCGCCGATGTCGTGGTCGTCGGTGCCGAGACGGTCCGCCAGGAGGGTTACCGCCCGGCACGCGCGCGTGAGGCCTTCGCGGAGCGCAGGGCGGCGGCCGGACAGTCGGTGGCGCCCGCTATCGCCGTCGTCAGTGCGAGCCTCGACCTGGATTTCAGCCTTCCGCTTTTCACCTCGCCCCTTGTGCCCACGCTCGTGGTGACCGGTGCCGCGGCCCCCGCCGACCGGGTCGCGGCCGCCGAGAAGGCGGGTGCCGTGGTGGTGGTCGCGGGGGAGGGGACCGCGGTCGAGCCGGAGCGGGTCGCGCCCGCTCTGGCCGGGCGTGGCCTGACCCGGTTGCTCACGGAGGGCGGGCCCCGGCTGCTCGGCCAGTTCGTGGCGGCGGGAGCCCTGGACGAGCTCTGTCTGACGGTGTCCCCGATGCTCACCGCGGGCGACGCGCAGCGGATCGCCTGGGGGTCGGCGTTGGCGGTGCCGGAGCGGTTCGCACTGGCGTCCGTACTGGAGGAGGCCGGGTTCCTCTTCACCCGATACCGTCGAACCTGACAATCAGCGGAATCAGCCGTTCCGTTTCGCTTCCGTTGGGCACACTAAAAGTCGCAGACCCCGTGCGGCCACGGGGCAGGATGGTTTCCGCAGGGGCCTGTCGAGACAGACACTCGGCAGCCCACGGATGAGAAGGGCGCCTGTCGTGTTCACAAGCGTATTGATGATCGAGAAGGCCCTGACGTCCGCCGACGTGGAGTTCGTCACCACCTTGCACGGCGACGAGACGGTCAGCTTCCGGGTGCTGCTCCAGCCCCGCGGAGATCAGGCGGACCGCCTCCTTCGGGCCATCGACGACGTGGCTCTGGGGGAGCTCGACGAGGCGGCGAAGGAAGGCGACGTACCCGAGGGGCAGGACGCCACGGCTCCCGCGCAGAAGGCCCTGGAGGTCTCGCTGACGGCGCTGCGCGCGGCGGGCTGCGAGGCAGCGGGACGGCTGATCGAGGACCACCCCCTCGACGCGCTCAAGCAGCTGGTCGACGAGGCGAACGCGGACGAGGTCATCGTGCTGACCGACCCGCACTACGTGGAGGAGTTCTTCCACCGGGACTGGGCCTCGCGGGCGCGGCACAAGGTGGGCGTACCGGTCCTGAAGCTGTTCTCGCACGCGAAGGACTGAGCGCGGCGGCGTCCGGCGGGGCTCAGGCGGGGCTCAGGTGTGCCCGGTGCCTGCCCGAGGCAATAGTCTGGGCCCTGCTCATCTGCCGTAACTCTTGGACTCTTGGGGAGACACACGTATGGCACCCGGCCTGCCCACCGCCATGGACCGACCGCACTTCATCGGCATCGGCGGCGCCGGAATGTCGGGCATCGCCAAGATCCTGGCCCAGCGCGGGGCCAAGGTCGCCGGCAGCGACGCGCGGGATTCGGCCACGGCCGAGGCCCTGCGGACCCTGGGCGCCACGGTCCACATCGGCCACGACGCCGCGCACCTCGCGTCCGACGCCACCTGCGTCGTCGTCTCCTCCGCGATCCGTGCCGACAACCCCGAGCTGGCCCGCGCCACCGAGCTGGGCATTCCGGTCGTCCACCGCTCGGACGCGCTCGCCTCCCTCATGGAGGGCCTGCGTCCGATCGCGGTGGCCGGCACGCACGGCAAGACCACGACGACGTCGATGCTCGCCGTCACCCTCTCCACCCTGGGCCTCGACCCGTCGTACGCGATCGGCGGCGACCTGGACGCGCCGGGTTCGAACGCGCTGCACGGCGACGGCGACATCTTCGTGGCCGAGGCGGACGAAAGCGACCGCAGCTTCCACAAGTACGCGCCCGAGGTCGCCATCGTCCTGAACGTGGAGCTCGACCACCACGCCAACTACGCGTCGATGGACGAGATCTACGAGTCCTTCGAGACCTTCGCGGGGAAGATCGTTCCCGGCGGCACGCTGGTGATCGCGGCGGACCAGGAAGGTGCCGCCGAGCTGACGAAGCGCGTCCGTGGCCAGGGCGAGCTGAAGGTCGTCACGTACGGCGAGTCCGAGGGCGCCGACCTGCGCGTCCACAAGATCACCCCGCGCGGCCTGACCAGCGAGGTCACCGTCGTCCTGAACGGCAAGTTCCTGACCTTCACGGTCTCGGTCCCCGGCCGCCACTACGCCCACAACGCGGTGGCCGCCCTCGCCGCGGGCATCGCCCTCGGCATCCCGGCACACAACCTCGCGTCGGCCATCGGCTCGTACACCGGCGTCAAGCGCCGCCTGCAGCTCAAGGGCGAGGCCGCGGGCGTCCAGGTCATCGACTCGTACGCGCACCACCCCACCGAGATGACCGCGGACCTGGAGGCGATGCGTTCCTCCGCGGGCGACTCGCGCATCCTCGTCCTCTTCCAGCCCCACCTCTTCTCCCGCACGCAGGAGCTCGGCAAGGAGATGGGCCAGGCCCTGGGCCTCGCGGACGCCTCCGTGGTCCTCGACATCTACCCCGCGCGCGAGGACCCGATCCCGGGCATCACCAGCGCACTGATCATCGACGCGGCGGCCGAGGCCGGCGCCGACGTACGGCCCGTGCACGACAAGGGCGACGCCGCCGCGGTCATCGCGGGAATGACGAGGCCCGGCGATCTCGTTCTCACCATGGGAGCGGGCGACGTCACGGACCTCGGCCCGCAGATCTTGGCAGAGCTTTCGAAGTAAGGGGTTCAGTCTCATGTCGTACGACGTCGAGAAGCCGGACGAGCAGTGGCGCGCGGAGCTCAGCCCCTCGGAGTACGCGGTGCTGCGCCAGGCGGGCACCGAGCCCGCGTTCGTGGGTGAGTACACCGACACCAAGACCAAGGGTGTCTACTCCTGTCGCGCCTGCGGCGCGGAGCTGTTCACCTCGGAGGAGAAGTTCGAGTCGCACTGCGGCTGGCCGAGCTTCTTCGACCCCAAGGACACGGACGCGGTCGAGCTCCTCCAGGACTCCTCGCACGGCATGGTCCGCACGGAGGTCCGCTGCGCCCGCTGCGGCTCGCACCTCGGCCACGTATTCGAGGGCGAGGGCTACGCGACGCCGACGGACCAGCGGTACTGCATCAACTCCATCTCGCTGACGCTGGCGCCCACGGAGGGCTGAGCGGCGGTTCACGTCATCGGGG
Organism: Streptomyces sp. NPDC002853; assembly: GCF_053591915.1. Lineage (NCBI taxonomy): Bacteria > Bacillati > Actinomycetota > Actinomycetes > Kitasatosporales > Streptomycetaceae > Streptomyces > Streptomyces sp. NPDC002853. Next base: position 287,467 of record NZ_JBSFUS010000006.1, read on the forward strand.
CCCGGCAGCGGACGAACGCTGCCGGGCCCCGAGGCGTGTCCGGTCAACAACGCCTCAGAACGTCAGCTTCCAGCTGTTGATGTAGCCGGTGTCCTGCGCTGCCACGTCCTGTACGCGCAGCTTCCAGGCGCCGTTGGCCGCCTCGCTCGACGCGTTGACGGTGTACGTCGCGATGACGTTGTCCGCCGAGTCGTTGCCACTGGAGTTCTTCAGGCGGTACGCCGTGCCGTCGGGCGCGAGCAGGTCGACGACCACGTCGCCGCGCCAGGTGTGCCGGATGTCGACGTCCGCCTTGAGCGTGGCCGGGGCGTTGCCCGTGCGGCCGGTCACGTTCACCGTCGAGGTGACGGCCGCGCCGTTGTCCGGGATGGCGACGTCCGCGGTGTTCTCGTACGAGTCGCCCGGCGGGACGGGGGTATCCGTGCCGAGGGTCCAGACGGCGTGCGCGATGGCGTCGCTGTTGCGGTCCAGGGCGGTGTCGTTGATGTTCGACGTGGTGTCGCACGACGAGTGGTAGCAGCGGTCGAAGGCCTGGCCGGCCGTGCCGCCCCACTTCTGGGCCTGGGCGCTGGACTTCGTGCGGCTCGCGCCGGTGAAGAGACCGCCGACCGGGATGCCCACGTTCTTGAAACTGGCGTGGTCGGAGCGGCCGTCACCCTCGGTCTCTATCTCCGTGGGGACGTTCAGACCCGCGTAGTAGTCCTTGAAGGTCTTCTCGATCGTGGGGTCGTCGTCGTAGACGAAGTAGCCCGGGTTCGGGGAGCCGATCATGTCGAAGTTGAGGTAGCCCGCGACCTTCGAACGCTCGGTGGAGGGAAGGTTGTTGACGTAGTACTTCGAGCCGACCAGACCCAGCTCCTCCGCGCCCCACCAGGCGAACCGCAGGTGTTTCGTCGGCTGCAACTGAGCTCGTGACACGGCGAGCGCGGTCTCCAGGACTCCTGCCGAGCCCGAGCCGTTGTCGTTGATGCCGGGGCCCGAGCTGACGCTGTCGAGGTGGGCGCCCGCCATCAGGACCTTGTTCGGGTCGCCGCCCGGCCAGTCCGCGATGAGGTTGTAGCCGGTCGCGCCGCTGGAGGTGAACTGCTGCACGGTGGTGGTGAACCCGGCCGCGTCCAGCTTGGCCTTCGCGTAGTCGATGGAGGCCTTGTAGCCGGGGCGGCCGTGGGCGCGGTTGCCGCCGTTGGCCGAGGCGATGGACTGGAACTGGGAGAGGTGCGCCTTGACGTTGGCGAGCGGGATGTCGGGTGCCGCGAGCGTCGGGGAGGGTGCCGCCAGTGCCGTGGGCGCGGCGGTGGCGAGCAGTCCGGCGGCGGCGAGGGTGGCGACGCCCGCGGTGACCCGTCTCAGGGTGCGGGGTATGGCAGGTCTGGAGATCTTCATGTGGGGCTCCGAATTCCGAACAGCGAGGGGGACGGAACGTACTGACGCCCTGCGACGCGGATGCCGCAGGGCGCTGGAGCTGTACTGAGCAGAGGTGGGGCGCGTGGTGCGTTGCCTGATGTTGGGGGTGGGGCGGGGCAGCGTCAAGAGGGGAAACCGGTCAGAAGCCGGTCAGCCAGTTTCGGATATCGGACAGCCCTCGTCCGGCTGCTGTCGGACGGCCCTCGTCCGGCTGCTGTCGGACGGCCCTCGTCCGGGCCGCGGGGCAGCCGGACGGGCTCAGTCCTCTTCGGGCGTCTCCGGACGCAGCAGCGGGTGCTTCACGCCCGGGAACACACGTGCCTTGACCACCGGCTCGGCGTCCGCACCCTGGACCACCGTCTCGGCGATGCCCCAGGGGCGGCCCGGCAGGACGACGAGGATGGTGTACGAGGAGGCGCAGCCCATGCAGTCGTAGCGGTCCGCCCAGGTCTCGACCTCGGTGCGGCTGCCGGGGTAGCGGGCCACGTGGCGGTGGCGGGCGTGGCAGTGGTCGCACTTCTCGCCCGGCTCGCAGGTGCCGCCGCAGGGGCACGGCACGTCCAGGGTCTCGGCCGGCTGCCAGCGCTGCGTGACGACGGCCTCGCGCGTGGCGCCCATGTCCTTCATGGCCTTGAGGTTGCGGGCGGCGACGTTGTACGACTCGCCGGTCGACGTCATCCGGTTGCGGATCACGTCCTTGCGTCCGCGGTTCGTCGTCATGCTGGGGCCTCCTGGGGTTCACGCAGCCCACCAGGAGGCCCATGAGATCGGTCCTCCTACGGTACCTGCCGCAGGGCACCGCCCTGGAACGCCTACTCGATGACGAGCTCGACCTCGATGTTGCCGCGGGTGGCCTTGGAGTACGGGCAGTACGCGTGCGTGGCCTCGACCAGCTGCTGCCCGGTCTCGCCCGCCAGGGAGTCCGGCAGCTCGACGCGCATCACGACCGCGAGCCCGAAGCCCGCGTCGTCCTTGCCGATGGAGACCTCGGCGGTCACCGAGACGTCCTTCGTGTCGACCTTCATCTCACGGGCGACCGCGCCCATGGCGCTGGCGAAACAGGCCGCGTACCCGGCGGCGAAGAGCTGCTCGGGGTTGGTGCCCTGTCCGTTGCCGCCGAGGGCCGGGGGCATGGCGAGCGCGAGGTCGATCTGGCCGTCGGAGCTGACGGCGCGGCCCTCGCGGCCATTCGCGGTGGCGACGGCGGTGTACAGCGCGTTCATGGGGTGCCTCTTCCATTGGGTCGGCTTGTTCGCTGCCATAATGGTTGCACACCATTCAGTTGTGCACAACTGAATGGTGTGTGCGAGTACCCTGGACGCATGACGTCATCGCCGACCGCAGGACCCTCCGGCCCCGTAGCCGGACGCGAGATGCCCGACGTGACCGACGACGCCGAGCTCCTCCGCCTCGATCACCAGGTCTGCTTCTCGCTGCACGCCGCATCGCGCGCCTTCGGCGGCGTCTACCGCGATGCCCTCAAGGACCTGGGCCTCACCTACCCCCAGTACCTGGTCATGCTCGTCCTCTGGGAGGACGGCCCGCAGTCCGTCAAGGCCATCGGCGAGCGCCTGCGACTCGACTCCGGCACGCTCTCGCCGCTCCTGAAGCGGCTCGAGACGGCCGGTCTCGTACGGCGTGAGCGCAGCGCGGCCGACGAGCGCTCCGTCACCGTTCACCTGACCGACGACGGCTCCGCGCTCCGGGAGCGGGCGCTGGCCGTGCCGCGCCGGATACTCGAATCGACCGGTCTGACGGTCGAGGAGGCCCTCGCGCTGCAGGGACTCCTCGGCCGCCTCACCGGCGCGCTCGACCGGGCGGCACGCTGACACCGCCAAGGTCTCAGCGCTCCAGTTCCCGCACGTACTTCCCGAACTTCTCCAGGCCGTCGATGTTGCGGGGCCCGCTGATGCCCTCGTTGTAGTCCAGGACGAAGAAGTTGTTCTTCTTCACGGCGGGCAGTTCCTTGGTGTGCGGGGACTTCTTCAGGAAGTCGATCTTCTTCTTGGCGGGCATGTCGCCGTAGTCGAAGATGATGATGACCTCGGGCTCGGCCTCGGCGACGGCCTCCCAGTTCACCTGGGTCCAGCGCTCGTCGAGCCCGTCGAAGATGTTCCTGGCGCCGGCCGACTTGATGATGTCGTTGGGCGGGACCTGGCTGCCCGCCGTGAAGGGCTGGTCGGTGCCGGAGTCGTAGAGGAAGACGGGGACGCGTCTGCCTTCGGGGGCCTTGGACTCGACGGCGGCCACGCGCTTCTTGAGGTCGCCCACGACGTCGTCCGCCTTCTTCTCGACCTTGAAGATCTTGCCAAGGCGGTCCAGGTCCGAGTACAGGGCCTTGAACGGGGTCACTTTCTCCGGGTACTCGGGGTAGTTGAAGCAGCTCTCCGTGTGCATGAAGCTCTGGATGCCGAGCTTGTCCAGGATCTTCGGGGTGATGCCGCGCTGGTCGCTGAAGCCGGAGTTCCAGCCCGCGACGACGAAGTCCGACTTGGCCTCCACGACGAGCTCCTTGTTGAGCAGGTCGTCGCCGAGCATCTTCACCTTGGCGTACTCCGACGCCCAAGGCGACTCGCTCACCGGCGGGTTGGCCGGTGGCATGACGTAGCCGTGGACGTGCTCCGTCAGGCCGAGGCTGAACATCTTGTCGGCGCTGCCGCCTTCGTAGACCACCGCGCGCTGCGGAGTCTTGTACGTGACCGGCTCACCACAACGCTTGACGGTGACCTTCTTGGACTCGCCCGCGGCCTTGGAGTCCGAGTCGACCTCCGCGCCGCAGCCGCCGATCAGCAGGGTGAGCACGAGTGTGGATCCGGCGGCGGTACGGGTACGGGTTCTGGGCATGACGTCGTTGCGCCTTTCAGAGGGGAGTGGACGGAATCAGTGCGTAGAGAAGCTGGGGGTCGCCGGTCAGGGGGTGGCTGATCACGCTGGCCTTGACGCCGAACACCTCGTCGACGAGACCCGTGGTGAGCACCTCTTCCGGCGTTCCGGCGGCCACCAGCGCGCCCTGCGACAGCACGCCGATGCGGTCGCACGCGGCCGCCGCGAGGTTGAGGTCGTGCAGGACCACGAGGACGGTCAGGCCCGAGCCCTTCAGGAGCGAGAGGAGCTCGATCTGGTGGCGCACGTCGAGGTGGTTGGTCGGCTCGTCGAGGACCAGGATCCGTGGCTCCTGCACCAATGCCCGGGCGAGGAGCACCCGTTGGCGTTCGCCGCCCGACAGGGTGAGTACGCCGCGGTCGGCGAGGCGGGTGAGGTCGAGCCGGGCCATCGTCCGGGCGCACAGGTCCCGTTCGCGTGCGTCGAGTGCCTGGTTGCCGCGCAGATGGGGTGCGCGGCCCAGGGCGACGACCTCCTCCACCGTGAAGTCCAGGTCCACCGCGCCGTCCTGGGCCATGGCGGCGACGACTCGCGCACTCTGGCGCGGCGAGAGGCGGGAGAGGTCGTCGGCGCCCACCCGGACCACGCCGGAGCTCGGGCGCAGCGCGCGGTAGACGCACTTGAGCGCGGTGGACTTGCCGCTGCCGTTCGGGCCGACCAGGCCCACGATCTGGCCGCTGCCCACCTCCAGGGACAGGTCCCGGACGAGGAGCTTGCCGTCGATCGTCACGGACAGGCCGTCGAGTGCGAGTTCCACCTCAACGGCCCCCGAACATATAGCCCTTGCGCCGCATCAGCGCGACGAACACCGGCACTCCGACCAGTGCCGTGATGACCCCGAGCGGCAGCTCGCGCGGCGCCACAAGGGTGCGCGACACCAGGTCGACCCAGACCATGAACACCGCCCCGACCAGCGGTGCGACGGCGAGCACCCGGGCGTGGGTGGCGCCGACCACCATGCGTACGAGATGGGGCATGACCAGGCCGACGAAACTGATCGCGCCGCTGACGGCGACCATCACCCCGGTGATCAGCGAGGCGAGCATGAGCAGGCCCTTGCGGTGCCGGTCGGGGCTGATGCCCAGGCTCGTCGCGGTCTCGTCGCCGAGCGCCAGGACGTCCAGGGCCCTGCTGTAGCGGTGGAGCACGGCGAGGCCGAGCAGCACGCAGGCGGCCACCACGGGCAGCGCGCCCCAGCTCGCGGCGCCGAAGCTGCCCATCGTCCAGTAGAGGACCATGCTGGTGGCCTCGCTGTCCGGCGCGAAGTAGATGATCACGCTCATCACGGCCTGGAAGCCGAGCGCCATGGCCACGCCGGTCAGGACGAGCCGCAGCGGCGAGAGCCCGCCGCCGCGGCTCGCCGAGGCGACGTACACGAGGAGGGAGGCGACGAGCGCTCCGATGAACGCCCCCGCCGACACCGCGTAGATGCCGAGGGCCGCGAGCCCGCCGGTGACCGTGACGGCGACCGCGCCGACCGAGGCGCCGGACGAGACGCCGAGGACGAACGGATCGGCGAGCGCGTTGCGCACCAGTGCCTGGATGGCGACGCCCACCGCGCTGAGCCCGGCCCCCACAAGTGCGGCCAGGAGCACGCGAGGTGTGCGGATCTGCCAGATGATCTGATACGTCGTCACCTCGTCCGCGTCGATGTTCCCGCCGCTCAGCGCCGCCCACAGCAGCCGGGCGGTGTCGCCCGGCGAGACGACGGCGGAGCCGAGGCCGATGGCCACGACGACGGAGCCGAGGAGGACGAGGAGCAGCGCGACGCAGGCGGCCGCAAGGCCCGCTCGGGAGCCGATCCGACTCCGCACGCCCTTGACCGCCGGGTCTGGAGGGGGTGCGTCGGGCACCGTGGTGATGGCTGCCGTAGGAGACGGGACGGGTGGAGGAGGGGAGGGTGCGGGTGGAGGCATGGCGGTCGGTCCTTCGCGTCAGGGTGGAGGGGATGTGCGTGTGGGCCGGCGGGGCACCGGGTGGTTCGGCGGAGTCAGAGCGGTACCGCGCCCTGAAAGGGGCGCGGGGAACTGCGCGGCCGCCCCCGCCGGCCCGCGGTTTCCACCACCGCCCGGCCGGCGGAACGCTCAGGCCGCGGGCTCCGCCTCCTCCGCCTCCCGCGCAGGGCCCGCGGCCCCCGGGTCCCCGGGGTCGGCCGGTCCGGCCCTCAGCACGAGCACCGCGGCCCCCAGCGCCACCACCACCAGCGCGCCGAAGGTCACGGCGACACCGGGGTACCCGGCCAGCCCGAGCCCGAGCCCGCCGAGGCCGGCGCCCACGAAGACGCCGAGGCTCATTCCCGCGGAGTTCACGCTCAGGGCCGCGCCGCGCTGCGTGCCGCAGCGGCGGACGAGGAGGCTGACCACGCAGGCGGCCACGACGGCGTGGCTCGCGGCGTGCAGGGACGTCATGGCGAGCGCGAGCGGCAGCCAGTGGGTGAAGTAGAAGCCCACGACCGAGACGAGCGCGGCGAACAGGCCGATGGCCAGCATGCGCTCGGTGCCGATCCGTGGCTCCTCGGAATTCGTGATCCGCCCGGTGAGGAGATTGCTCACGAAGAACGACGCGCCGCTGAGCGTCCACACGAACGCGAAGAGCCCGGGGTCGAGCTGGAACCGGTCGTCGTAGTACGCAGCCAGGTAGGACAGGTAGCCCATGAAGACGGCGGTGCGCAGCAGGGCGATAAGCAGCAGCGGCACGACTCCGGGGATGGCCCCGAGTGCCTTGAACGAAGCGACGTAGCCGAGGCGTTGGGTCTCGTCGCTCTCCTCCACCGGCTTGTTCTTGCCGCGCACGAAGAAAACCGCGGCGAGCAGCAGCGACACCCCGGTCACCGCGAACAGATCGCCCTGCCAGCCCCAGAACAGCGCGGGCAGCGCGATGACCGGCGCCGCCAGCATCGCGGTCATCGACTGGGTCGCCGTGACGAGCGTCGCCGCGCGCCCGGCCGCCTTCCCGGAACCGAAGCGGTCGGCGGCGGCCGCGGTCAGCGCGGGGTTCAGTACCGACGTACTGGCGCCGACCAGCAGGCAGAACACGGCGAGCAGGATGAAGTCCCCGCTCGCGCCGAGGGCGGCGGACACGCCGAGTGCGGCCAGGCCGCCCGCCGCCGCCCACTCCTTGCGCACCCGGTCGATCAGCGGGGCGAGCGCGGTGCCCACCAGCAGGGCCGCGAGGCCGCCGAGTCCGCGCAGCCCGCCCAGGGTGGCGACGCTGCTGTCGGCGTCCTCGGCCATCGGCACCAGATACGTGCTGAAGACGGTGAACGGCAGCAGTCCGACCGCGGACGCGACCAGGACGGGCCACAGTGTGCGGGCCATCCGCAGGTCGCCGGGCAGTGCCTCCTCGGCGGGAGCGCCGGGGGCGGGGGGCGGGGAAGCCACGTCGGAACCCGTGGACCTGGATTCGACGCTCACGCCGCCTCCTTGTAGCGGTAGAGCGGCGTCTCGTCGGCGCTGAACTGCGAGAACGCGAAGGGCTCGGCGGAGAGGCCGGAGACCCCGGCGGGCAGGAACGCGCGGGCCACGGCGCTGCCGCTCTGCGCGTACACCACCAGCGGCACCCCGTGCTCGCGGCAGTGCGCGAGGATCAGGTCGAAGGTGCCGTTGCTCAGCGTCATGCCGGTGGCGACCACGGCGTCGGCCTCCTTGAGCACCTCCGTCATGTCGTCGGTGACCCGGTCGCCCCACTGGGTCGTACGGAGGTTGAGATCGCAGGGCAGGCAGACACCGCCCCGCTCGCGTATCGCCGCGACCAGCGGATTGACCACGCCGATGAGCGCCACCTTCGCGCCCGGCTCGATGTCGAGGAGCCCGGCGATGGCCGCGTCGCGGGCCTTTGCCCGGACCTCCGGGGTGCCGGTGGGCAGCATGACCCGCTCGGCGTCGGCGGCGTCCCGGTGCGGGCTGACCTGCGCGAGGTAGGCGTCGAGCGCGGCGATGCGGACGGGTGTGGACTCGGCGCGCAGCAGCTTGTCGAGGGTGTGGCCCGATGCGTTCTCGCAGAAGTCCGGGGCGAGTTCACCGGCCTCGAAGGAGCAGGCGCCGAACGCCGTGCCGACCCGCAGCAGCAAGTAGTGGTTGTGGTAAGTCACTTGGCTGCCCGCGAGGCGAGTGGTGTTGTAGAGCCAGAACGCGCTGGTGACGGAGAGGTCCTTGGGGTGGGGGCCGTACTCGCCCGCCAGGACGGCGTCGATGAGCTCCGCGACGTTGTGCGGCGTGCGCGGATCGGGGTGTGACATGGGGAGTTCTCTCCGTGTGGTGGTGACTGCGTGGCGAATACGGTGGTCGGTTCGGCGGTGGATGCCGTCAGGGAAGGTCGGGCCAGGAAGTGGTCGACCACGGGTGCCTCAGCTCGTCGAGCGAGGTGATCTCGTGGGGCTTCAAGGTGTCGATGTCCGGTGCCTGCGCGTGTTTCGCGTAAGCGCTCTCGACATAGCGGTGGCCCGTGTCCGCGGCGATGAAGACGTACGTACGGGAATCGTCGCGGCGCTGTTCCCAGAGGGTCGTCAGATAGGCGGCGCCGGTGGACAGGCCGGCGAAAATGCCGCTGTTCCTGAGAAGCGACACCGCGCCGGACACCGCGCAGTCGAAATTCACCCAGTGCACGCGGTCGTATGCCTCGTGCCGGACATTCTCGAATGCGATGGCGCTGCCGATCCCGGCGATGATCATGTCCGGGTCGGCCACGTGTTCCGAGCCGAAGGTGACGCTGCCGAAAGGCTGCACGCCGACCAGTGAGACATCGCGGCCCGCGTCCCGCAGATACCCGGCGATGGCGCCGGTTGAGGCGCCCGAGCCGACCCCGCCCACCAGGGCGAGCGGCCCCGCGGGCACCTCGGCGTCGATGGTCCCGGCCACGTCGCGGTAGCCGAGGTAATGAATGCTGTCGTGGTACTGCCGCATCCAGTGGTACGAGGGATTCGCCTCGAGTATCTCGGCGATGCGCCGCACTCTCAGCTCCTGGTCGAGCCGGAGATTCTTCGAGGGCCGCACCTGTTCCAGCGTGGCGCCGAGTATGTCCAGCTGGACGCGCAAGGTGTGGTCCACGGTCGTGGAACCCACGATGTGGCATTTCATTCCGTAGCGGTGGCAGGCGAGTGCGAGGGCCTGCGCGTAGATGCCGCTGGAACTGTCGATGAGGGTGTCGCCGGGTTTCACGGCACCGGAATCAAGAAGGTGACGGACCGCTCCCAGAGCCGAATAGATCTTCATCGTCTCGAACCGGAGACAGACCAAGTCCGGCTCCAGGGCTATGAGATCGGGTTTCTTCACTGCTTCGGCTATGTGGTCGTGCACGTCTGCCCCCTGTGTTCCTGTGTTGCTGTGTTTCCGGGTGTCCCTGGTCGGTCCGGTGCCGGTCGCCGAGCCGAGAGCATCACACTAGATGAAAATGATTGTCAAGACGCATTGGGTTGTGGCAGCCTGTGGGCGCTGGAGGCGTCGGGCCAGAGGCGTCGAGATGTCGGGAGGAGACCCGTGAAGCTGTCCCAGGAGGCCGGACCAAGGCCCCGCGCGGCGGGTGTGAGAAGGGCCGGAATCGGGGTGGGCACCGCCTTCGGGACCTTCGGTGAGCTGCTTCAGGGCGTGCTGCCGGAGGAGGACGGAGACTTCCTGGTGACGCTGCCCGTCGCCCGGTGGACGATGGCCACGTACCGGCCGCAGCCCGGCTTCGATGATGTGGTGGTCCGGCCGGGCGGCAAGACCAAGGCGCTCCAACTGGCCCGCACGATCAGCGAGTTGGCGGAGCGGCGGACGGGCATGCCGAGTGGGGGAACCCTCGACGTCAACAGCGTCATCCCCGAGGGCAAGGGCCTGGCGAGCTCATCGGCCGACCTGGTCGCGACCGCGCGGGCGGTCGGCCAGGCGCTGGGCGTCGAGATGCCGCCGGCGCGCATCGAGCGGCTGCTCGCGGGCATCGAGCCAACGGACGGAGTGCTGTACCCGGCGATCGTCGCCTTCCACCACCGCACCGTGCGCCTGCGCGGCATCCTCGGATCGCTGCCGGTCATGGCCGTGGTGGGGATCGACGAGGGCGGCTCGGTCGACACGGTGGACTTCAACCGCATCCCCAAGCCGTTCACCCTGGCCGACCGTCACGAGTACGCACGGCTTCTCGACCGGCTCGCGTGCGCCGTTCGCCGCCGCGATCTGGCGGAGGTCGGCAGGGTCGCGACCCGCAGCGCCCGGATGAACCAACTCCTGCGCCACAAGTGGTCGTTGGAGCCGATGCGGGAGATCTGCCGGGAGGTCGGCGGCCTGGGCGTCGCCGTCGCGCACAGCGGCACGACCCTCGGCATCCTCCTCGACACCGCCGATCCCTCGTACACCCAGCGCGTCAGCGCGGCGGCACAGGCGTGCGCGGAGCTGGCGGGCGGCGTGACGGTGTACCGGACGCTGAGCTTCCCCTAGAAGAACACCCCGCACCGCAGCAGCACGTTCGCGTACGGCGTGGCCTCTCCGGTGCGTACCATCAGGCGGGCCGTGGCCGTGCGGCGCTTCAGCTCCTCGTGCGGGATCAGGGTGAGGGGCGTGACCCGGGCGCAGAGGAGCCGGGCCGCCGCCGGGTTCGCCTCCTGGACCTCCTTCGCCGCCGTGCCGCCCTCCGTCACCAGCTCGGCGAGCAGCCCGTCCAGGACCTCGGCGAAGGACGGGACGCCCGCCCGGAAGGCCAGGTCCACGACCCGCGGACCCGGCGGGATCGGCATCCCCGCGTCGCAGATCAGGACCGTGTCGCCGTGGCCCAACTCGGCCAGGGCGCCGGAGAGATGGCGGTTGAGTATGCCGGCCTTCTTCACGCGGGGACACTCCCGTCAGGGGCCGCGACCTCGTCCGCCGTCGGGTACGACTCCTGCGCGCCGCGCCGGGTGACCGATGCGGCCCCCACACGCGCCGCGTACGCCGCCGCCGTCGGGAGGTCATCGCCCAGGCCGAGGCGCCAGGCCAGCGCCGCCGTGAACGCGTCGCCCGCGCCGGTCGTGTCCACCGCGTCCACCTTCGGGCTCGGCACCGTGACGGGAGAGCCGTCGCCGTCCGCCGTAAGGGCGCCGTCCGCGCCCAGGGTGATCACCACCGAGCGCGGGCCGAGGGCGAGGAGTTCGCGCGCCCAGTCCTCGGGAAGGTCCGATGAGGTCCCGCCCAGGATGTATCGCGCCTCGTGCTCGTTCACCACCAACGGGTCGCACGCCGCGAGGACTTCGGCCGGCAGCGGGGCGGGCGGCGAGGGGTTGAGGACGAAGCGCGCGGCGTCCGGCAGGGTGCGCACGAGCTCCGTCACGGACTCGACGGGGATCTCCAGCTGCGTCGAGACCACCCGCGACGCGGCGAGCAGACTGCCCGCAGCGCGGATGTCCTCGGGCGTCAGCCGGGCGTTGGCGCCCGGCGAGACCACGATGCTGTTGTCACCGGACGGGTCGACGGTGATCAGCGCGACACCCGTGGGCGCCCCGCCGACCAGGACGCCGACCGTGTCCGCGCCCGCCGCGCGCTGCGAGTCGAGCAGCAGCCTGCCGTGCGCGTCGTCGCCGACCCGTGCGAGCAGGGCGGTGCGGGCGCCGAGACGGGCCGCCGCGACCGACTGGTTCGCCCCCTTGCCACCGGGATGCGTGGCGAGGTCGGAGCCGAGGACCGTCTCGCCGGGGGCGGGGCGGCGCTCGACGCCGATCACCAGGTCGGCGTTGGCCGACCCGACGACCAGGAGGTCGTACGTGGCGTCATCGATGTCGGGCTCGCGGTCGTGCATCAGTGGGTCCAACTCCTGCTCGTACGGGGAACGGCGACGGTGGCGCGGCGCGTGGTGGCGCGGCGCGTGGAGGCGTGGCGTGTGGAGGTGCGGCGCGTGGAGGTGCGGTCAGGAGAAGTCGGCCACGTTCTTCTTCGTGACCACCTTCACCGGGACCTTCACCATCGTCTCGACGTCCTTGCCGCGCGCCGCCTTCACCGCGTTCCGCACGGCGATCCTGCCCAGCTCCTTCGGCTGCTGCGCCACGGACGCGTACAGCGTGCCCGCCTCAACGGCCTGGAGGCCGTCGGGAGTTCCGTCGAAGCCGACCACCGAGACCGACTTGCCCGCCTTGCCGCCGAGTGCCTTGGCTGCGCCGAGGGCCATCTCGTCGTTCTCGGCGAAGACGCCGTCGATGCCGGGGTTGGACTGCATGAGGTTCGTCATGACGTCCAGGCCCTTGGTGCGGTCGAAGTCCGCGGGCTGCGAGGCGACGACCTTGATGCCGGGGTACTCCTTGATGCCCTCGGCGAAGCCCTTGCCGCGCTCGCGGCTCGCCGACGTGCCCGCGACGCCCTGGAGCGTGACGATCTTGCCCTTGCCGCCCAGCTTCTCCGCGAGGGTCTTCGCCGCGAGCTTGCCGCCCGCCACGTTGTCGGAGGCGACGAGCGTCGCCGCCTTCGCCTTGTTCACGCCGCGGTCGGCGGCGATCACCGGGATGTCCGACTTGTTGGCGCCCCGCACCGCCGGGCCCACCGCGTCCGAGTCGACCGGGTTGACGATGATCGACTTCATGCCTTCGCCGGTGAAGTTCTGCAACTGGTTCGTCTGCTGCGAGGCGTCGTTCTGCGCGTCCGTCACGGTCAGGTCGATGCCCGCCTTCTCGGCCTCCGCCTGCGCGCCCTCCTTCATCTGGACGAAGAAGGGGTTGTTGAGGGTGGAGAGCGACATGCCGACCTTGGTCGTCGTGCCGGAGGAGGAGTCCTTGTTGAAGACGGAGATGCCACCGATGACGGCCGCCACCAGCACGGCCGCGAGACCGAGCTTCAGCACCTGCGGCCCCTTCTTCCCGCCGCCCGCTGCCGCGCCCGTCGAGGCTCCGGGAGTCGCCCCGGCCTTACGGCGCAACGTGTCGAGCAGGACCGCCAGCGCGATGACCACGCCGATCACGACCTGCTGCCAGAAGGCGGACACGGACAGGAGGTTGAGGCCGTTGCGCAGGACCGCCAGGATCAGCGCGCCGATCAGGGTGCCGGACGCCTTGCCGACCCCGCCCGCCAGGCTCGCGCCGCCGATGACGACCGCGGCGATCGCGTCCAGCTCGTAACCCTGCGCGGCCTGCGGCTGCGCGGAGACCAGCCGGGAGGCGAGGACGATGCCCGCGACGGCGGCGAAGAGGCCGGAGAGGCCGTAGATGACGAGCTTCTGGCGCTTCACGCGAAGGCCGGAGAGGCGGGCGGCCTCTTCGTTGCCGCCGATCGCGTACATGGAACGGCCGATGTACGTGCGGCCCAGGACGAGCGCCGTGATCAGCCCCATCGCGACCATCACGATGACCGGGACCGGCAGCCAGCCGCCGATGGTGTCACCCAGGTTGGAGACCGAGTCGGGGAACGGGATGGGGCTGCCCTGAGAGATGACCAGGGAGAGACCGCGGGCCACCGACAGCATCGCCAGCGTCGCGATGAACGGCGGCAGTTTGCCGTACGAGACGAGCAGGCCGTTCACGAATCCGCACGCGATGCCGGTGCCGACCGCGAAGATGATCGCGAGCCAGACCGGCAGCCCCTGTGAAGTCGCCGTCCAGGCAAGGACGGTGGCCGAGAGCGCGGCCACCGAGCCGACCGACAGGTCGATGCCCGCCGAGACGATGACGAAGGTGACGCCGAACGCGAGGATCGCGGTGACGGCGGCCTGCACGCCCACATTGAGCAGGTTCTGGGTGGTGAGGAAGTCCCCGGACAGCAGCGACATCGCCACCAGGAGGACCACCAGGGCGCTCAGCGCGCCGTTGTCGAGCAGCACGCGGCGCAGACCGGTGGCGCCACCCGCGTTGCTCTTCAGCGTTTCAGTGGCCACGGGAGGCCTTCCCTTCGGTTGTTCCGTTCTGGACTGCTGCGGGTGCTTCCGTCGCGGTGGTGCTGACGGCCAGGGCCATCACCGCGTCCTGTGTCGCGTCGTCCGCCGCGAGTTCGCCCGCGATGCGGCCCTGCGCCATGACGAGCACGCGGTCGCTCATGCCGAGGACCTCGGGCAGATCGCTGGAGATCATCAGGACCGCGTGCCCGGAGGCCGTCAGTTCGTTGATGAGCTGGTAGATCTCGACCTTCGCGCCCACGTCGATGCCGCGGGTCGGCTCGTCGAGGATCAGGACCTTGGTGTCGGCGAGCAGCCACTTGCCGATGACGACCTTCTGCTGGTTGCCGCCGGACAGCGTGCGTACGTGCTGGCCGAGCCCGGCCATCCGCACGCCGAGCTGCTCGGCGATCCGGGCCGCCGCGACGCGCTGGCCCTTGAGGTCCACGAGCCCGGAGCGGGTCGCCGAACGCAGCGTCACCAGACCGAGGTTCTCCTGCACGGAGGCGTCGAGCAGGAGTCCCTGGCCCTTGCGGTCCTCCGGTACGAGGCCGATGCCCGCTCCCATCGCGGCGATCACGTCGTGCCGGGGCAGCCGTTCACCGCGTACGTCGACGGAGCCCGCGTCGTACGGATCGGCGCCGAAGACGGCACGCGCCACCTCGGTCCGCCCCGCGCCGACGAGCCCCGCGAGGCCGACGACCTCGCCGGCCCGCACCTCGAAGCTGACGTCGTGGAAGACGCCGTCGCGAGTGAGGCCCCGCACGGAGAGCAACGCACCCCCGGTGTCCGGGCGTTCACGCGGATACTGCTGCTCGATGCTGCGGCCCACCATCAGGCGCACGAGCTCGTCCTCGGGGGTCGAGGCCGGCACCTGGTCGACGCTGCGGCCGTCGCGCAGGACGGTCACGCGGTCACCGAGCGCCGCGATCTCCTCCAGGTGGTGGGTGATGAAGACGACGCCCACGCCGTCCGCGCGCAGCTGCCGCACGATCGCGAAGAGCTTGTCGACCTCCTCGCTCGTCAGGACGGCCGTCGGCTCGTCCATGATCAGGACGCGGGCATCGAGGCTGAGTGCCTTGGCGATCTCGACCATCTGGAGCCGGGCGATGCCCAGTTCGCGCACCTTGGCGCGCGGCGAGACCTGGACGCCGACCCGCTTCAGGAGTTCCTCGGCGGCAGACTCCATCGCCTTCCGGTCGATCATCCCGAAGCGGCGCGGCTGGCGGCCCAGGAAGATGTTCTCGGCGACGGTGAGGTCGGGTACGAGGTTGAACTCCTGGTAGATCGTGGCGATGCCGAGCCGCTCGGCGTCCTGCGCCCCGTGGATGCGGGTTTCCTCGCCGTCCACGAGGATGCGGCCGCTGTCGGGGCGGTAGGCGCCGGAGAGCATCTTGATGAGCGTGCTCTTGCCCGCGCCGTTCTCGCCGAGCAGTACGTGCACCTCGCCGCGGCGCAGGTCGAAGTCGACGGAGTCGAGCGCGACGACGCCGGGGAAGGTCTTGCGCATCCCCTCGATCCTCAGCAATTCGTCGGGGCCGCCGCCGGCGCGGCGCGGCAACTCGTCCGTGTCGCTCACGTGTTGCTCCTCTGCTCGGTGGGGGACGCGCCGCAGGAGCGGCGTACGACGAGACGGGCGGGCAGGGTCACCGACTGCGGGTGCCTGCCCTCGATCCGGTCGACCAGGGCCTGCACCGCGGCCCGGCCGAGCTCTCCGGTCGGCTGGGCGATGGCGGTGATCGGCGGATCGGTGTGCACGAACCACGGGATGTCGTCGAAGGCGGCGAGCGCGATGTCGTGCGGCACGCGAAGGCCGCGGGCGCGGATCGCGTCGAGCGCGCCGAGAGCCATCAGGTTGTCCGCGGCGAAGATGACCTGGGGCGGCTCCGGCAGCGCCAGGAACCGCTCGGTGTTCCGGCGCCCGCTGTCGGCCTGGAAGTCGCCCTGCCCGATGTGGTCGTCGGGCAGCGGGAGCCCGTACGCGCCGAGTGCCTCGCGGAAGGCCTCGACGCGCTCGCTGCCGGTGGTGGTGGCAGCGGGCCCGGCGATGATCGCGAGCCTGCGGTGGCCGATGGCGTGCAGGTGGGCGACCAGGTCACGGACGGCGGCGCGGCCGTCGGCGCGGACGACCGGGACGTCCACGCCCGGGATCCAGCGGTCCACGAAGACCATCGGGGTGCTGGAGCGCGCCGTGTCGAGCATCAGCGGGGAGCCGCCGTCGGTGGGGGAGACCAGGAGTCCGTCGATCCTGCGGTCCAGGAGCGTGCGCACATGGTGGTCCTGCAGCTCGGGCCGCTCGTCGGCGTTGCCGATGATCACGCTGTAGCCGAGCGCGCGGGCCGCCTCCTCGACGGAACGGGCCAGGGCCGTGAAGTACGGGTTGAGTACGTCGCTGATGACCAGGCCGAGCGTGCGGGTCTGGTCGGTGCGCAGCGAGCGGGCGACGGCGTTCGGGCGGTAGCCGAGGCTTTCCACCGCGGCGATGACGCGGGCGCGGGCGGCCGGGCTGACCGAAGGGTGACTGTTCAGGACGCGAGAGACCGTGGCGACGGATACGCCTGCCTCGGCTGCGACGTCCTTGATGCTCGCCATCGCCGGTCCACCTCCTCGTGGAATCGATTACACGGAGGATTGGAATCGATTACACGGACGGGTGGCAAGACCCTGACGGGACAGCGAGACCAGATTGTGATGCGAGGCGCTCAGGTGAGCGGAGTGGTCCGGGAGCCCGCCGGGCGGCTACCGGATCATGCGAAGGGCACCGTCAGCCACGGGCTGTCCGGATCGGAGACCAGCTCGCGGTGGGCCTGGAGCACCGTCGTGTACCAGTCGCCGAACTGCTCCTCGTCGAAGTGGAGGCAGCGGCCAAGGACGTACCCGGCGGAGAACTCCTCCCACGAGGCGTACGCCGACGACCTGGCCGCGCGGCTCACGCGCTCGACCGCCGCCTCCAGCTCCGCATGGGTCGCGTACCGGGCGCCGCGCCCCCAGCGGGCCATCTTCGAGGCGCGCCCGATGTCCCAGGCCGCCACGGAGCGGACATGACCGTCGGGCGGCAGGAGCCCGTCGGCGCGGAAGCGGGACTCGTAACGGATGACCTTGCCCACGAGGCCGCGCAGCGCGGCCACGAAGTCGTCCAGGTCGGGGTCGTCACCCGGCTTGTGCGGGGAATCGGGGCCGCCGGACTCGGCCGTGCGGTCACGGATCGTCACTTCCACGCACTCGCGCCACAGCTCCGGGTCGACGCGCGGCCCGAACCGCTCGATCAGCGACGTGCGGGCGCCGAGCACGAAGTCCCAGTACCACGGGCTGACTTCACGCTGCAGGAGTCGCTCCTGCGTCGCGAGCCAGTCCGCACGGCTGTGCACGTCCCACCACTCCGCCAGGCGCTCGACCTCGGAGTTGTAGCCCGCGCCGTGCCAGTCGAGGGTGTTCCAGGCGTCGCCGTTGGCGAAGCAGAGGTGGGCGCCGCAGGCCAGGCCGTGCAGCAGGGCGGGGGAGTCCGGGGCGCCGGTGCGGCGGGTCTCGACGCGATCGTGCAGACGGCCGTCGACGTAGAGGTCCGCGTGCAGGTCCGCCCAGACGTCCCGCTCCTCCTCGGTCGTCAGGTAGAACTGCTGGCAGGGTGTGGCCGCGTTGATGACCAAGATGTCGATGTCGTCGGGCAGTTGGTCCGCGAGCGTGCCGAGCGTGACGAACTCGTACACCACCTCGGGGTGCGGGCGGGGGAGCAGCCCGACGGTGTACATCTGCGCGATCCGGCGGCCGTCGGGTATGTCGACGGAGAGGACCGGGCGCTCGGTCGCGCCCGGCTCGACGTCGGCCACCGCGACCGGGCGGTAGAGGCCGGTGACGGCTATCGCCCGCAGGTAGGTGTACGAGTCGTCGGCCTCGCACAGTTCGTACAGGTGCTCTTCGAGGTCGGCGGGCGCCTGCCAGGGTGAACCGTCCGCGGGTGCCTCGACGTTCGGGAAGACGTCGTCGTGGTTCTCGTCCTCGGCTGCGGGGACGGCTGCGCCGTGCATGCGGGGGTCTCCGTGGTCAATGGCGCGCGGGCGCGCGGGGCTCGCGGTGGATCTTGAACCGTATCCGATGGCTTCCGCGCCCCGGCACCTGGACCGGCGGCGAACCCAACCCGTTGATGAAGTGGGACACGGGGTGCGGCCCGGGGCCGCGTGGGCCTCAACCCCCGCAGCCCAAGGGTGCGTTGGGTGTCTACGATTCCGTGGCCGGGGTGTCCACCGCCTGCCGTTCCAGCGAGGCGATGCGTGCGTCGGCGGCTGCCCGGCCCTGGTCGGTGTCCTGCAGTGACCGGTGCAGGCGCGCTGCCCGCATCGCCTGGGTGTAGTCACCGATCCGTGCCAACTCATCCCGCAGTACTGCCAGTTGTGCTGCGTCGGGGCCGGTGTCGTCCAGCTCGCGGATCAGGTAGGCGCGGGCCGCCTCCACCATGCCCTGCTCCCGTGCGAGCTCCAGCCAGGTGGATTCCGGTTCGTCGTCGGGGTCCATGCCGTAGTTGGAGTCGTCGAACGAGCGCGCCCACTCGCGCACCTGACCGGCCTCCCGCGGAAGACCGGCAAGACCGCACCAGGTGTCGTACGTCGTCTCGTGGACCTCGCGCAGCAGCGGCAGGTCCTCCGCCAGGCCGTGGAGCCCCACGAGGACGACGGCGAGCCGCAGTTCGTCGGACATGGGGGCGTCCGCCTCATGCTTGAGGAGGTGGCGCAGGAGAGGGCGGTCCGTGTTCCGCCGGTCGTACTGCGCGGCACGCAGCGCCGCCACCCTGCGGGCCCGGCTCCCCGCCACGGCGTCCCAGACCGCGCGGTCGCCCGTCCGCAGCAGGGCCAGGTCGCTGCGGCCCCTGGCGAGCACCAGCTCCCACAGGGGCGGGCGCGGATGCGGATCGAGACGCCTGTACGCCAGGTGCTCGACGGCGTTGAGGAGGAGGTGGTCCGGTTCGGTGCGCAGGAGTGCGGCGTGCAGGCGCGCGACGAGCTGCAAGGGGGAGCGCTCGGGCAGCCCGAGCCCGGCCCGCAGCTCGGTGCGGCGCGCGTCGAGATCGGGCACGCAGTCCTCGCGGAAGTCGCCCTCCGTGTCGGCGATCTCCGCGAGTATCCGTGCCTCGCCGTCGGTCGGCGACAGGCCCACGTAGTCATGCCAGCCGGGCAGGCCGACGAGGATCTCCAGGGCTTCGTCCACGCTGTCCCCGATGGTCCCGGCGGACCCCTCGGAATCGGCGTACAGCACGGAGCCGTCCCCGCACACGAAGTACGTGCCCCCGGAATCGTCCCCCGCGATCGGTTCCAGCGGACCGCCCGACGCCAGGCGGACCTCTTCGACGTGGTCCGCGCGGGACAGGTCGAATGCGAAAGGGAACGCGGCCAGCTCGGCCAGGCGCGGGTCCTGACGCAGCAGACGGAGTGCACGTTCGGTCATGTTCCGAAAGTAACAGCGGTCCCTGACAGCAGACCCACAACAGGACTCACCGATTCCCTATGTGCTTTCCGATACTTTTCCTGCGGAATGGGGGATTCGTGGAACTTGGCACGGGCGCCGGGAGTCTTCTTGTGTGAGGGGGGCGGCCACTGACCGGGCCACCCAACCGGCCGCGCCACAGCGGCCATTGCGTTTGCATTGATCAACACGGGGGTGTTCATCATGACCGACATCATCGAGCGCGCAGCGGACCGATCGACAGGTGTGCCGGCCGGCGCGGACCCGCCCGCGCGGGCACAGGGGGAGCTCACGCCGTTCGTCGCGCCGTTGCCGGTGCCACCGGTCCTGCGGCCGGACTCCGTCGACGTACGCGACGAGACAGACGTGCCCGCGGAGACCGAGATCGCGCTGCGCCCGGCCTGGATCCGGCTGCACCCGCAGCTGCCGCCGACCCTGATGTGGGGGTATGACGGCCGTGTGCCGGGCCCGACGATCGAGGTGCGCCGCGGCAGGCGCGTCCGGATCGCGTGGACGAACCGCATCCCGAAGGACAGCGAGTATCCCGTCACCGCCGTGGAGGTCCCGAGGGCCGTCCCGAGCCCCGGCACCCTGCCCGGGCGCGCGGGTGTCGAGCCGAACAAGGACGTGGCCGCGCTGCCCGCCTGGTCGGTGACGCATCTGCACGGCGCGCAGACCGGCGGGGGCAACGACGGGTGGGCGGACAACGCGGTGGGCTTCGGCGACGCCCAGTTGTCCGAGTATCCGAACGACCACCAGGCGGTGCAGTGGTGGTATCACGACCACGCCATGAACATCACGCGGTGGAACGTCCTGGCGGGGCTTTACGGCACGTATCTCGTGCGGGACGACGAGGAGGACGCGCTCCGTCTGCCCTGCGGTGAGCGGGAGATCCCGCTGCTGCTCGCCGACCGGAATCTGGACACGGACGAGGACGGCCGGCTGAACGGCCGACTGCTGCACAAGACCGTCATCGTCCAGGCGAAGAACCCCGAGACGGGCAAGCCGGTCTCGCTGCCCTTCACGGGCCCGTACAGCACGGTGAACGGCCGCATCTGGCCATACGCGGACGTCGACGCGGCCTGGCACCGCTTCCGCCTGGTGAACGCGTCGAACGCCCGTATCTACGACCTCGTGCTGGTCGACGAGGACAACAACCCGGTGCGGGGCGTCATGCACCAGATCGGCAGCGACGGCGGTCTGTTGCCGCGCCCGGTGCCGGTCGACTTCGACGACGCGCTGCCCACGCTCACCGTCGCCCCGGCCGAGCGGATGGACCTTCTGATCGACTTCCGCGCGCTGGCGGGCCGGCGGGTGCGTCTGGTGAACAAGGGCCGTGGCCAGGCACCCGGAGTGCCGGACCCGGCGAACGACGTGCGGTATCCGCAGGTCATGGAGTTCCGCGTGCGGGACGCCGAGGCCGATGACCCCTTCTCGCTCCCGGAGGTCCTCTCGGGCTCGTTCCGCCCGCTGAGCCACGACATCGACCACGGTCACCGCCTGATCGTCCTGACACCGCCCGCCACGAAGGGTGGCGGCGGCCACCCGGAGATCTGGGAGATGGCCGAGATCAAGGACGCGGGCGACGTCCGGGTCCCGACGGAGGGGATCATCCAGCTGCGAGGCGCGGACGGAAGGACCAAGACCTACCGCCGCACGGCCCGTACGTTCAACGACGGGCTCGGCTTCACCCTCGCCGAGGGCAGCCACGAACAGTGGAGCTTCTTGAACCTCGCGGTGAACCCACCGGTGACGCACCCGATGCACATCCACCTGGCCGACTTCCAACTCCTGGGCCGCGACGCGTACGACGTGTCAGGCTTCGACGTCGCCGTGGGCGGCACCCTGGCCCCGATCGCCTTCGACCCGAGGACGGAGATCCCCCTCGCCCCGAACGAGCGGGGCTGGAAGGACGTCTTCCTGGTCCCCGGCGGTCAACTGCTGCGGGTGATGGGCAAGTTCGACGGCGCGTACGGCCGCTTCATGTACCACTGCCACCTCCTGGAGCACGAGGACATGGGCATGATGCGTCCCTTCGTGGTCATGCCGAAGGAGGCCCTGAAGTTCGACCACGGGGCGGGGCACGGTGGTCATGGCGGCGGGCATGGCGGGGCCGGGACCGGTGGCGAAGGGGGTCACACGGGCTGACAGAGCCCCCGGGCGGACAGCCAGTCCCGCAGGCCATCGGCATCCACCAGCGGGAACTGGCCGTCCTTGCCGCAGTCGAGGTCACCGCCCGACCCGCTCAGGTGCAGGGTCAGCTGCTCGACATGCCGGCCGCGGGCATCGCTGAGCGTGAACCGCAGATCGCCCCAGCACATGCAGCAGAAGGCGTCAGCGGTCAGGTCGACCGCCAGCAGCCGGGACAGCTCGCGCAGTTCGCCGGGGTCGCGCACGTCGCGCTCCAGCTCCGGTTCGCCCATCGTCCCGGTGATCTCGACTCTGGTGGTCCGGGCCCAGAGGGCCGTGAGGTCGGCGGCTGTCGTCATGCGGTCACGGTATCCACCGCGTCGGCCGTGAAGGACGCACACATGGACGTCACTCGTTCGTGAATCGTCGCGCCGCATCACGCCGGGTAGGGCTGTGGCCGGAGGCGAGCCATGGAACAGACTGCGTTGCGTCCCAAGCCGATGCCCGGACAGGAGCCCGGCACAGGCGGCAAGTTCAGCAGAGGCGGCAGAGGCAGCAGAGACGGCAGATTCGGTGCGGGCCAGAAGTTCGGCGTCGGGCGAAGGCTGGGCATCGGGCGCAAGGCCCGCGCCGGGCAGACACCCGGCACGGGCCGCGGATCCGGTACCGGCCACCGTCCGCACGCCGCGCGGCGGCGCGGGCGGCGGCTTGTCACCCTGCTCTTCGGGCTGCTCTTCTCGGTCGTCCTCGTGCTGGCGGGGGTGGGGCTCGGCACGGTGAGCGCCACCGTCATCGGCATGAGCAAACTCGCCGACATGCAGAAGCAGGCACAGGCCGCCCAGGGCGGCGCCAAGGGCGGCGCCAAGGGACAGGGCGGTCAGGCGACTCCGGATGGGCAAGCGGCTCCACATGGGCAAGCGGGCCCGGGCGGCCCTGCCGGGCCCGGTACGCCCGCCGCTCCGGGCCGGGCGTCCAAGCCCGCCGCCCCGCCGGAGCCGCCGCGGAAGGAGCCGGGCGGCGGCGGGGAGCGGACCGCACGCCCCACGCTCGGCGTGGAGGCCGTCGACGCCCCCAGGGGCCCCGGGGCCCTGCTCGTCGGCGTGCACAGCCCGGGGCCCGGGTACACCGCGGGGCTCGTACGCGGCGACGTGCTGCTCGCCTTCGGCAAGACCCGCGTCGCGTCGGCCAAGGCGCTGGCGGCCGCGGTCGCCGCCGCTGCCCCGGGAAGGAACGTGACCGTGACCGTCCGCCACCAGAACGGAGGGCGGCAGTCCCTGTCGGTGACGCCGGGCTTCGTGACGTGAGGCGAGCGAGAGGACATGAGGTGACGTGACCGGGGCCGCCGTAATCGGCTCGCGCATGCCCTGGGGCAGGGGCAGGATCGGCATCATCGGCACCGTGCCGTACTCGCCGCAGCGAGCAGCCCTGGAGGCCCCCATGACAGGCATCCCCGCGCCTTTCACCGCCGACGACTACAAGGCCCGAATGGACCGCGCCGCGGCAGCCGCGGCGGACGCGGGGCTCGCCGGACTGCTCGTCGCGCCGGGCCCCGACATGGTCTGGCTGACGGGGTACGCACCGACTGCCGCCACCGAGCGCCTCACCGTCCTCGTGCTCGCCGCGGGCCAGGAGCCGGTGCTCGTGGTGCCCACCCTGGAGGCCCCGGACGCGGAACTGGCCGCGGGCGCGCGGGCGCTCTCCCTGCGGGACTGGACCGACGGCAAGGACCCTTATGCCGCGACAGCGCCGCTCCTGGACGTCGACGGCCGCTTCGGGATCAGCGACAACTCCTGGGCCATGCACCTCCTGGGCTTCCAGAAGGAACTGCCGAACACCTCCTACGTATCCCTGACCGAGGCGCTCCCCATGCTGCGCGCCGTCAAGGACGCCGCCGAGCTCGAGCGTCTCGCGGCGGCGGGAGCCGCCGCGGACTCGGCGTACGAGGAGATCAAGAAGGTCCCCTTCGCGGGCCGCAAGGAGACCGACATAGCCGCCGACCTGGCCGATCTGCTGCGGCGGTTCGGGCACTCCCAGGTCGACTTCACCGTCGTCGGCTCCGGGCCGAACGGCGCCAACCCGCACCACGAGGCGGGCGGCCGCGTCATCGGGAACGGCGACATGGTCGTCCTCGACTTCGGCGGCCTGCTGCACGGCTACGGCTCGGACACCTCGCGCACCGTGCACGTGGGCGAGCCCGGCGCCGAGGAGCAGCGGGTCCACGACATCGTGCGCGAGGCGCAGGAGGCCGGCTGCGGCGCGGTGCGGCCCGGTGCCGCCTGCCAGGACGTCGACAGGGCGGCACGGGCGGTGATCACCGATGCCGGATACGGCGAGAACTTCATCCACCGCACCGGGCACGGCATCGGCGTCACCACCCACGAGCCGCCCTACATGATCGAGGGCGAGGAACTGCCGCTCGTCCCCGGCATGTGCTTCTCCGTGGAGCCCGGCATCTATCTGCCGGGCCGCTTCGGGGTGCGCATCGAGGACATAGTGACGGTCACCGAGGACGGCGTACGGCGCCTCAACTCCACGCCGCGCGAGCTGGCTGTCGTCAACTGACCGCCCGCGCGGGCTTCCTGAGCCGGTCCGGCCGGTCCGGCCTCATGGTGTCGCGAGCACCGCGCACGACTCGGCGGGCAGCCGCAGCACCCCGTCCGCCCCGGGCGCGGTGACCGGTTCCCACGCCGCGAGCACCCGGGCGCCCCGGCCGCCCAACGGGATGTCGGCCGGCTCCTTGCCGATGTTCACCGCGATCCGCAGGTCGCCGCGCCGGACCGCGAACCAGCGCCTCTCCTGGTCGTACGCGACCCGCAGCGCCGCCAGGTCGGGGTCGCGGAGGTCGCCGCGGGCGCGGCGCAGGGCGATCAGCTCGCGATACCAGGCCAGCACGCGCGCGTGGGGGTCGGTCAGGGGCTCGGCCCAGTCGAGACAGGAGCGGTCCCTGGTGGCCGGGTCCTGCGGGTCGGGGATGTCGCCCTCGGCCCAGCCGTGCGCCGCGAACTCCCGCCGCCTGCCCCGGCGCACGGCTTCCGCGAGCTCGGGATCGGTGTGGTCCGTGAAGAACTGCCACGGGGTCGCGGCGCCCCACTCCTCGCCCATGAAGAGCATCGGCGTGAACGGTCCGGTGAGGGTGAGTGCGGCGGCGCAGGCGAGCAGACCGGGGGAGAGGGTGGCGGAGAGCCGGTCTCCTTGCGCTCGATTGCCGATCTGGTCGTGGGTCTGGGTGTAGCCGAGGAAGCGGTACGCGGGCGTCCGGGTGCGGTCCACGGGACGGCCGTGCCGGCGCCCGCGGAAGGTCGAGTACGTCCCGTCGTGGAAGAAGCCGCCGGTGAGCGTCTTGGCGAGCGCGGCGAAGGGTGCTCGGGCGAAGTCCTCGTAGTAGCCGTGTGCTTCCCCGGTCAGCGTGGTGTGCAGCGCGTGGTGGAAGTCGTCGTTCCACTGCGCGTGCAGGCCCATGCCGCCCTGAGCGCGCGGGGTGATGACCCGCGGATCGCCCTGGTCGGACTCGGCGATCAGCGAGAGCGGCCTGCCGAGCTCGTCGGACAGCTCGTCCACGGCCGCCGACAGCTCCTCCAGGAAGTGGCACGCGCGCGTGTCCCGCAGCGCGTGCACCGCGTCCAGGCGCAGGCCGTCCAGGCGGTAGTCGCGCAGCCAGGCGAGCGCGCTGCCGATCAGATACGCGCGCACCTCGTCCGAACCCGGGGCGTCGAGGTTGACCGCCGCGCCCCAGGGGGTCTGGTGGGTCTCCGTGAAGTAGGGCCCGAACGCGGGCAGATGGTTGCCGGACGGGCCGAGGTGGTTGTGGACCACGTCGAGCACGACGCCGATGCCGTGCGCGTGCGCGGCGTCGACAAATCGTTTCAGCGCTTCGGGGCCGCCGTACGGCTCGTGCACGGCCCACAGGGAGACACCCTCGTACCCCCAGCCGTGCCGCCCGGGGAACGGGCAGAGCGGCATCAGCTCCACATGGGTGATGCCGAGCTCCGCGAGGTGGCCGAGCCGCCCCGCCGCCGAGTCGAGCGTGCCGTCCGGTGTGTACGTCCCCACGTGCAGCTCGTACAGGACCGCGTCCCGCACTCCGCGCCCCGTCCAGGGCGCCCGCCAGGCGTACCGGTCGTGGTCCACGACGGCGCTGAGGCCGTCGGGGCCGTCCGGCTGGCGACGTGAGCGGGGGTCGGGCAGCACGGGGCCGTCGTCGAGCGAGAAGCCGTATCGCGCCCCGTCGGCGGCGTCCGCGGCCACTCTCCACCACCCGGCCCGGCCCTCGGCACGCTCAAGCGCACGCGTGCTGCCCTCGCACAGCAGTGCGACGCGTTCGGCTCCCGGTGCCCACACCTCGAACTCCACCGACAGTTCCCCCTTGTCCGCCATCCGCCGTCGTCCGTCGTGTCCGTCCTGTCCATCGTGCTGCAGAAGTGATCGGTTCGCGGTCGTTACGCGTTTTCTGGACACCCCGGCCGAGCTGACCGACAATCACCAGGGTGACGTCGTCCTTTGAGATCCACACGTACCCCGCGCGGCTGACCGACGCCGAGCGCGACAGGGCGCTGAAGGTGCTCAGGGAGGGCGCTGCCCTCGGCAAGCTGTCGCACGACACGTTCGTGCGGCGCATGGAGCTGGCGCTCGCCGCCCGGCAGCCGGACGAACTCGCCGCGCTCACCGCGGATCTGCGGACCGAGGGCCGTCTCTCGCGGGCGGTGTTCGGCACCGTCGGCGCGGTCTCCGGGTTCACGGTCCGGCTGCGCAGGGCCTGGCAGGCCGAGAAGCTCCCGAAGCTGCTCCTGCCGGTGCCGGGGAACCCGTATCCGCTGCGGATCGGCCGCGACCCCGCGAACGGACTCAGGCTCAGTCACGAGACGGTCTCCCGGGTGCACGCCGAGCTGAGCAGGCAGGGCGGCATGTGGGTGCTGCGCGACCTCGGGTCGACCAACGGCACGTCCGTGAACGGCCGCAGGGTGATCGGCGCTGCCGTCGTCCAGGACGGCGATCAGGTCAGCTTCGGCAAGATGGGCTTCCGCCTGTCCGGTTCGTAAGCCCCGCACTTGGCTGGTCGGCCCCCACGCGCGCGTGGCGTGCGGCCGCGACCGTCGTCCGTGACTGGTGCTCGACCTGATCCTCCAGCGGCACCCAGCGCGCCCTGAACCGCTCGGCGAACGCGTCGCTCCACCGCAGGACGAGCCTCTCCAGGCGGGGCGCCGCCGGGTCGCCCGCCGTGTCGAGGACCCGCAGCAGCATCGCGGCGGACCGCAGCGGAAGACGGCGGCCGAAGGCGTCGACGCTCCCGATGTACGCCTTCGACGTCCCCGCGGGCGGCAGCCTGGCCCAGTCGTCGGCGAGGCCGGGCACCAGGTCGAGCGCCCAGCGCGCCGCGCGCAGCAGCGGCCCCTGCGCCTCAGGGAGCCGTGGCAGCGCCTCGCGCAGGATGTCCTCGACCAGTCCCGCGTCGTGCCGCAGCCGCCGTGAGAAGCCGCGCAGCGCCCGCACCGGGAAGGGATGGACGGCCGCGTCGTCCACGAGGTCGCTGGCCCACATGGGGACCTCGACGATGGCGGTCAGGCCGCCGTACCGGTGGGCGTGGTGCCAGGTCGTGTGCCGGGCGTCCTCGGGGAGGCTCGGGTAGGCGGCCGCCGAGCCGGGCCCGGGAAGCACATGAACCCCCGGCCCCGAGACCGGCCAGCCCGCGGCGTCCGAGGCCCCCGTCTCCACCGGTATGTGCAGCTCGGCCGCGGACTTGGCGAACGGCTCCGCGAGCCCCGGGATGTCCCGCGTCAACTGCACCCAGCTGCCGCCGAGATCGGTGCCGTGCAGCGACACCTGCAAGTAGGGCCGCAGTTCGTCGATGACGCCGGTCAGGGCGCGGGTCTCGGGCGGCAGCCGGTCGGGCGGCAGCACCGAGGGAGACCACTCCGGCTGCTCGGGGCCCGCGGGGCGGAAGAAGTGCCGGTGGTAGTCGAACAGGGTGCGCGGGGCCGGCGTGCGGTGCAGGTTCGCCCCGTCCGGGTCGGCGCACAGCAGGAAGTGCCAGGAGGTGTCGGCGCGCAGGTCCTCGTCCCGCAGGGCCCGTTCCGCGAGGTTCAGCAGCGTCGAGCCGCCCGTGGGTTCGTTCGAGTGCGCGCCCGCGACGACCAGGACGGCACGCGGGGAGCGGCCGACGGACAGCAGGTGCAGAGGTCTTCCGGCGCGCGATGTGCCCACTTGACGCAAGGTGCTGAGCTCGGGGCGGTGGGCGGCCAACTCGCGGGCGGACAGCACGAGTTCGGCCACATTGGGATAACGCTGGTCCGCCAGTTGACTCACCCCCGCCTTGTCCGCTGACGCAATCCGCAGTACGCCACGCGGTCGGGCACGTGTCAAGCGGGTGGCCCAAGGGATGTCAGCCCACGTCGGCGTTGCCCCGCAGCGTCACTCGAATGGGTGTATGCGGACTGCGTGCGCCGCCCCGCGGTGGTCCCCTGAGATCCACCGACCACGCCCGTTCCGGCGGGGGTGCCCAAGAGGAACGGGGAGTCTGCCGTGTTGTCGAGCTCGGCCCCCCACGGGCACCTTCTGCCACCGGCCCCGCTGCCCAGCCTGCTGTCCGCCGACGTGGCGCGCGACCCCTACCCGCACTACCGGCTCCTCCGTGAGCGCCACCCCCTCGTCCGCGACGAGCTTCTCGGGGCCTGGCTGCTCAGTCGGTACGCGGATGTGCGGACCGCGCTCGGCGACGTACGGCTCGGTGCGGCGGGGGCCGGGCCGAGCCCGGTCCGCCGCAGGCTCGTCGAGCCCGCGCTGCGGGCCGCCGCCGAACGCACCGCCTTCGTCCTCGCGCGGCGGATGGCCGGGCGGCACGAGGTCGACCTCGTCGCCGAGTTCAGCGCCTGGCTGCCCGCGGCCGCCGCCGTCGCCGCGCTCGGGCTGCCCTGGGAGGACGCCGCACGGGTGCGGGAGTGGTGCCGTACGGCGCCCGCGCACACCGGTGGCCCGGACCCGGGGCTGGCCGCGCTGCTGCGCCCCCACGTGACGAGGCGGCGCGCCCACCCCGGCCGCGATCTGCTCTCCGTGCTGTGCGGGGCGCGCACGGACGGGCGGGCCCTCTCCGACGAGGCGGTCACCGCTCTCGCCGAGACGCTCCTCATGGGCGGCGGCGAGGCCGCCGGCCTGGCACTGGCCTCCTTCCTCGCCAACCTCCTCGACCACCCCGCCCAGTTGGCGCTCGTGCGCGCCCGCCCGGGGCTGATACCCGGCGCCTGGGCGGAGTCCCTGCGCCGTGACCCGCCCGCCCAGGTCGTGCTGCGCCGCGCGCTCGCGCCGATATCCCTGGGCGGCACCACGCTGCCCACGGGCGCGATGGTGGCCTGCCTCATAGGCTCCGCGGGGCGTGACCCGTTCCGCTTCGCGGACCCCGACCGCTACGACATCTTCCGCCCGGACCCGGCGCACCTGGCGTTCGGCGCGGGACAGCACTTCAGCCCGGCCGCCGCTCTGGCCGCGCTCACCGCCGAATGCGGCCTGCGGGCCCTCCTCGACGCCATGCCGGGCCTGCGCTGGGCGCCCGGAGCCAGGCCCGCGCCCCAGGGCGTGATGGCGCGGGCCCCACGCCGGCTACTCGTCCGCCCCTGCTGAGTCCTCACCCGCGTCCGTCCCGGCCGCCGGGACCCGCTCCAGCAGCACCACCGGCAGCTCCCCGAAAAGCTCCGCCACGCGCGCGTGCCCGGTGAACTCCCGCCCCCGGGTGAGCAGATCCGTCCACCGCCCCTTCGGAAGCTCCAGTTCCGTCGAGCGCCAGCCGCCCGCCTCCGCCAGCCGCAGGGAGAGCCGGCTCACCGCCGCGATCACCTCTCCGGAGCGAGCGAAGGCCACGCAGTGCGCGGCGCCGGGACCCCGCGCCGCCAGTGGTTCGTACGTCGCGGCGCCGCCGAACAGCTCCGGGCGGCGCCTGCGCAGCCGCAGCGCGGTCGCCGTCAGCGCCAGCTTCTCCTCGGAGAGGTCCCAGCGGTCCCGGTGCTGTTCCAGGTACTCCAGGACATGGGGCTGGAACCGCACGGGCCGCCGGTTGTCCGGGTCCACCAGGGCGCGGTACTCGCCCTCCGTGCCCTGGTAGAGGTCGGGCACCCCGGGCATCGTCAGCTGGAGCAGCGTGGTCCCCAGGATGTTCGCCCGCACATGGGGCCGCAGCCCGTTCGCGAACTCCGCCACGGTGTAGAGCGGCGGCCCGCAGGGCCCCGCCTCCACGAACGCCGTCACGGCCTTCTCGTACGCCTCGTTCGGCTCGGTCCAGCTCGTGTGCAGGCCCGCCTCGCGCACGTGCTTGAGCAGCGCCTTCTGCAGCCGCTCGTCGTAGGGGAAGCCGAACCCGACGGCCGTCTGCCAGGCGGCCCAGGCCAGTTGGGGGTCCGGTGCGCTCGCGCCGCCCATCCGCGCGGTCTGCTCGGTCACGTCGACCAGGAGGTCGGCCCACTGATCGGGGCACTGCGAGAGGACGGCGATGCCCGCTCGTACGTCGGCGCTGCGCTTCGTGTCGTGCGTGGTGAGCACCGTGCCCGAGTACGGCCAGTCGCGCTGCACGCGCGCGCAGTACGCGTGAAAGGCCTCCGTGGACACCGCGGGACGCTCGGGGGAGCCGCCCACCTCTGCGGCCGAGAGGAGCGGCGCGTGCCGGTAGAACGCCGTGTCCTCGACCGCCTTGGCCCGCAGCGCCGACGAGATCTGCGCGAACCGCGCCCGGAAGCCGTCGACCGCGGGCCCCGACCCCAGCCGTCCGAGGACCAAGTCCCGTACGACGTCGACCGCCTCGGCCTCCTCCCGCACCGCGAAGGCGGCCTTGGACTCCTCGGCGGCCCCCACCGTGAGCACCGAAGCCGGTTCGGCGCCCCCGGAGACGTACGGCCGGTAGACGGGAAGCCGCACCAGCAGCTCCAGGAGCGCGGTGCGCAGGGCCCACGGCGCGTGGTCGCGCAGAGCGGGGTCCGCGGCGCACAGGGCGGTCGCCTCGCGCGTGAGGCGGTCGGTCTCGGCGGCCAGCTCATGGGTGAGCACCTTGTACGCCGCGCGCCGCACCGTCGCGTCCCAGTCGCCGCCCCGGTCCACCGCGGGAGCCGTGAAGCGCCGGTACTGGCCGAGGAGCTCGCCCGCCCCCGCCGGGTCCGTGAAGAGGCCGTCGAGGTGGCGCAGCGCGTCGTACCCGGTGGTGCCCGCGACGGGCCACGCGGCCGGCAGCCGCTCCCCGTCGGCGAGGATCTTCTCCACGACCGTCCAGCGCCCGTGCGTGGCCTCCTGGAGCCGCTGGAGGTAGGCCCCCGGGTCCGCGAGCCCGTCCGGGTGGTCGATGCGCAGCCCCTCCACGACCCCTTCCCGCAGCAGTTCGAGGATCTTCGCGTGGGTCGCGTCGAACACCTCGGGGTCCTCGACGCGCACCCCGATGAGGTCCGAGATGGTGAAGAAGCGCCGGTAGTTGAGCTCGGTACGGGCAAGGCGCCACCATGCGAGCCGGTACCACTGGGCGTCCAGGAGCCGGGGCAGCGGCAGCTCGCCGGTGCCTTCCCGCAGCGGGAACGCGTGTTCGTGGTAGCGCAGCACGTCGCCGTCCACCCGCAGACTCGCCAGCTCGTCCCCGACCCCGCGCCCGAGCACCGGGAGCAGCACGCGCCCGTCGCCCGCGTCCCAGTCGATGTCGAACCACCGCGCGTACGGCGAATCGGGGCCCTCCCGCAGGACCTCCCAGAGGGCGTGGTTGTGGCGCGGCACCGCCGCCATGTGGTTCGGCACGATGTCCACGACAAGGCCGAGCCCGTGCGCCCGCGCGGTGCGTGAGAGGGACCGCAGCCCCTCCTCGCCGCCCAGCTCGCCCCGCACGCGCGCGTGGTCCACGACGTCATAGCCGTGCGTGGACCCCGGGACGGCCTCGAGCACCGGCGACAGATGCAGGTGCGAGACCCCCAGCGATGCCAGGTACGGGACGGCCGCCTCGGCGGCGTCGAACGGGAACTCCGGCTGAAGCTGCAGCCGGTACGTGGCGGTGGGCGGCGGCGGGACCGCGGGCTCTGGGCGCTCAGGCGTCATGCGAACGTACGTACCCGCCTGGCGGGCTTTCGTGCCATCGACTCATGCTTCTGGGCGTCATGGTGTGACTAGCTTCGGACGATGGCTGCAAAAGCACAGGTCGCACAGGACGCGCACGAGGGGCGGAAGGAGGGGCGGAAGGAGGACCGGGGCGCACCCGGTCTCCTGGACACCTACCGGGTGGTGATCGGGCACACCGGAACCCTCCTGCCGGTGATCTCGTTCCTCGGCAGGCTTCCTGTCGCCATGATCCAGTTCGGCAGTGTCCTGCTGGTCACCGAGACCAGCGGATCGCTCGCCACGGGCGGCGTGGTCGCCTGCGCGCTCGCGCTCGGCCAGGTGACCATGGGCCCGCTCGTCGGCCGCCTCGCCGACCGCCGGGGCCAGCGCCCCGTCGTCCTCGGGTTCTCGCTGCTCAACGCAGTGGCGATCGCGGTCTACACGCTCGGCGCCCTGCTCGAACTGCCCACGCCCGTGCTCGTCGCCCTCGCCGTGCTCGCCGGCGCGAGCATCCCGGGGATCGGCCCGCTGGCCCGCGCACGCGCCGTCCCGCTGGTGCGCGAGGCGGGCGGTGACGACCGTCTGGTGAACACCGTCCTCTCCCTGGAGAGCACCATGGACGAGCTGTCCTTCGTGCTCGGCCCCGCCTTCGTGGGCCTGGCCGCGGTGGCGGGCCACCCGGCGTACGCCTTCGGCGCCGCCGCGGTCCTGGTCGCCGTCTGCGGCTCCGGCTTCGCGCTGCACCCCACGGGCCGGACCCCCCGCGTGACGGGGCAGGCGGCACGCGCGCGTGGCGGCCGCGAGCGCCTCCCGCGCCAGGTCGTCGTCGTACGCGTCGGGCTCGTCTTCGTCGGTGTCCTGCTCGGCGCCTGTGGAGCGGGCATCACGGCCCTCACCGAGGAGTTGGCGCAGCCCGGCCAGGCGGGCCTCGTCTACGCCGCCATGGGCGTCATGAGCGCCGTCGTGGGGCTCTCCATGGCCGCGCTGCCCGAGCGGTTCGGCCTGTACGCGCGCTGGCGCGTGGCGACGGCCGCCGCCGCGCTGCTCTCGCTGCCGCTGGTGTGGACGGACAGCATGACGGCCCTGTACCTCGTGGTGACCGTCTTCGGCGCCGTGTACGCCCCGAACCTGATCACCGGCTTCGCGCTCACGGAGCGCTCCTGCCCGCCGCGGCGCCTCGCCGAGGGCATGACGTTCGCCGCGAGCGCCTTCGTCGGCGGCCAGGCGGTCACCCTCGCGGTGGCGGGCCGCCTTGCCGAGTCCCACGGCCCCGGCGCGGCGTTCGCACTCGGCAGCGTGGCAGCCGCCGTCGCGTTCCTCGTCGCGCTGGTGGCCCGCCCCCCGGCGGAGGGCAGGCCGCAGGTCACGCCGGGCGCCGCAGGACGGTGAGGCTTCGGTCGGTGAGCGTCAGGCGCTCACCGGCCCCCGCCTTCGGACCCGAGTCCGGCGCCACGCCCTCCGCCCGCGAGGTGTCCACGACCACCTGCCACTGACGGCCGTGATTGACCGGGACCACGAACTCCAGCGGTTCCGCGGACGCGTTGAACATCATCAGGAACGAGTCGTCCGAGATCCGCTCGCCCCGGGTGCCCGGCTCGGAGATCGCGTTGCCGTTCAGGAACACCGTCAGCGCCCGTGCCTGCGACGCGTCCCAGTCCTCCTGCGTCATCTCCTCGCCCTCCGGCGTGAACCAGGCGATGTCGGAGAGCTCGTCGTGCGTGCCCTCCACCGGACGGCCGTGGAAGAAGCGCCTCCTGCGGAAGACGGGGTGGTCGCGCCGCAGCCACGCCATCGCGCGCGTGAACTCCAGCTGAGCGCTCTCGCCCTGCGGCCAGCGCACCCACGCGATCTCGTTGTCCTGGCAGTAGGCGTTGTTGTTGCCTCCCTGCGTCCGGGCGAACTCGTCGCCGTGGCTGAGCATCGGGACGCCCTGCGAGAGCATCAGCGTCGCGATGAAGTTGCGCATCTGCCGCTCGCGCAGTTCCCGGACGTCCGGGTCCTCGGTCTCGCCCTCGGCCCCGCAGTTCCAGGAGCGGTTGTGGCTCTCGCCGTCCTGGTTGCCCTCGCCGTTGTCCTCGTTGTGCTTCTCGTTGTACGAGACGAGGTCGTACAGGGTGAAACCGTCGTGACAGGTGGCGAAGTTGATCGACGCCAAGGGTCGTCGCCCGTCGTCCTGGTAGAGGTCGGACGAACCGGTGAGCCGGGACGCGAACTCCGCGAGGGTGCGCGGTTCACCCCGCCACAGGTCGCGCACGGTGTCGCGGTACATGCCGTTCCACTCGGTCCACAGGGGCGGGAAGTTGCCCACCTGATAGCCGCCCTCGCCGACGTCCCAGGGTTCGGCGATCAGCTTCACCTGGCTGACGACCGGGTCCTGCTGCACGAGGTCGAAGAACGACGACAGGCGGTCCACCTCGTGGAACTGGCGCGCGAGTGTCGCCGCGAGATCGAAGCGGAAGCCGTCCACGTGCATGTCGGTGACCCAGTGCCGCAGCGAGTCCATGATCATCTGGAGTACGTGCGGCGACCGCATCAGGAGCGAGTTGCCGGTCCCCGTGGTGTCCATGTAGTAGCGGGGATCGTCCGTCAGGCGGTAGTACGAGGCGTTGTCCAGGCCCTTGTAGGAGAGCGTGGGACCCAGGTGGTTGCCCTCGGCCGTGTGGTTGTACACGACGTCGAGGATCACCTCGATGCCCGCCTCGTGCAGCGCCTTCACGGCCTGCTTGAACTCCAGGACCTGCTCGCCCCGGTCGCCCCACGAGGCGTACGCGTTGTGCGGCGCGAAGAAGCCGATCGTGTTGTAGCCCCAGTAGTTGTTCAGGCCCATGTCCACCAGGCGGTGGTCGTTCACGAACTGGTGCACCGGCATCAGCTCCAGGGCCGTCACCCCCAGCTGCACGAGGTGATCGATGACCGCCGGATGCGCGAGCGCGGCGTACGACCCGCGCAACTCCTCCGGCAGGTCGGGGTGGAGCATGGTCAGGCCCTTGACGTGGGCTTCGTAGAGGACCGTCTCGTTGTACGGGGTGCGTGGCGGCCGGTCGTCCCCCCAGTCGAAGTAGGGATTGACCACCACGGAGGTCATCATGTGCGGCGCCGAGTCCATGTCGTTGCGCTTGTCCGGGGCGCCGAAGCGATAGCCGTACACCTCCTCGCCCCAGTCGACCTTGCCGCTGACCGCGCGCGCGTACGGATCGAGCAGCAGCTTCGCCGAGTTGCAGCGGTGCCCTTGCGCGGGGTCGTACGGACCGTGCACACGGAAGCCGTACCGCTGGCCCGGCATCACGCCGGGCAGGTACGCGTGCAGCACGAACGCGTCGGACTCACGCAGCTCGACGGCCGTCTCCGAGCCGTCGTCGTGCAACAAACAGAGCTCTATGCGGTCGGCGGCCTCGGAGAAGACCGCGAAGTTCGTGCCGGCGCCGTCGTACGTGGCACCGAGTGGATACGCCTGCCCTGGCCACACCTGCATGCATACGACTCTTCCACTACCGCCCCCTCGGCTCGGGGTCACTTTGGTCAGAGTCTCCCCGAAAGTGGGGCAACCACGCGGGAGTTGAACCCGTCTAACCGACCGACCACATACTCGGTATGCCCCTTTGTAGGGGCTCGTGGGGGAAAAGGGGAGTAAGTGCGAGAGCTAGTCAGACGCCACCTGGGGAAGGTGGTGGCGAGCGCGGCAGTCGCGGTGGCCGCCACCGCGGTGCTGGTGGGCGTCACACTGCCGGGGGCAGGCGAGTCGGGGGGCCGCCAGGCCAACGCGGCGGACGCGAAGCAGAACGCGATCGCGAAGGACGGCGTCGTCGAGGCCGCGCCCGACGAGGGCGAGAAGGGCATAGGCAGCGACCCGCTGACCGACGCGGAGATGGAACGGGCCGAGAAGGCGTCGGTGTCGGGCGCCCTGCGCTCCAGCGCCAGGGACGTCGAGGGCGACCGCGGCCCGCAGCTCCTGTCGACCAACCTCAGTGAGCCCGAACCCACCGACGCGGGCGCCGCGGCCCCGCGCCGCGCGGAAGTCGTCTACTACGACTACAAGAAGGACGCGGTCATCACCAAGACGGTCAATGTGGAGACCGGCAAGGTGGAGAACACGAACACCACGCAGAACGTCCAGCCGCCGCCCAGCCAGGAAGAGCTCGCCGAAGGCGCCCAGCTGCTGATCGGCGACCCGCTCGGCAAGGGCCTGAAGAAGGACTTCAAACACGCCACGGGCAAGGCGCTGACCGGGCCGGGACAGCTTCAGCTGAGCGGCATGGTCTTCCGCAAGGAGACCGTCGAGCGTGTGCCGGCCGGCCTCGCCGAGTGCGGCAAGCACCGGTGCCTGCAGGTCGTCACCAAGGTCAAGAACGGCCCGTGGATCGACACCAGGTCCCTCGTCGTCGACCTGAGCACCCGCTCCGTGGGCCGCCTCGGCTGACCGGGGCCGGACCCGCACGACACCACACTTCTGCTTCTCCTCGTACGAGGGAGTTCTCACCGCAATGCACGTCAACAGACTTTCGCGCGCCCGCAAGAGGGCCGGCCTGGCCCTCGCGGTCTCCGCGCTGATCGGCGGCGTCGTCACCGTCGCCTCGCCCGCATCGGCCACCCCCAAGGCGCCGAGCGCCCCAGCGGCGGCCGCCGACTGCAGTGACGCCTACAAGATCGAGCAGACCGTCGACGGCGGCACGACCTGGCGCATGTGCTGGCACTACAACACGCTGTCCGGCCTGATCCTCGACAAGATCAGCTACCAGCCCAAGGACGAGGCCAAGCCGATACCCGTCCTGACCAGCGCCCGCCTCGCGCAGGTCCACGTCCCCTACGACGACGGCGAGGCCGAGTACGACGACGTCACCGGCACCGACTTCGGCCAGGCCCTGCAGAACCTGAACCCCGGCGAGTGCCCCGGCGGCACCATCAAGACCGTGAAGGTCCCGCAGCGGGGCGACGTGAAGGGCCTGTGCACCACCACGCGCGCGCGTGGACACGCGTACCGCCTCAACGACGACGAGAGCACCGGCGGCACCGGCAAGGTCTTCACCGGCCAGGGCAAGGACCTGCTCGTCTACACCGTGAACAAGGCCTCCTGGTACGAGTACATCACCGAGTGGCGGTTCTCCTCGGACGGCACCATCACCTCCCAGGTCGGCGCGACCGGCAGCCTCTCGCCGTATGACTACGACGGCGGCGACAGCCGCGGCTGGCCCATCGGCAAGGGCGACCAGGCCAAGGCCGAGAGCCACGCCCACAACGTCTTCTGGCGGCTCAACTTCGGCCTTGACGGCTCCCCGAAGGCCAAGGTCGAGCAGTACGACTCCAAGGTCACCCCGCCCACCGGCCAGGGCAGCCCCACCACGAAGACCACCCGCACCAAGGTCACCAAGGAACTCGCCGGTGACCGCAAGGACATGCGCTGGTGGCGCGTGGTCAGCGGGGCGGGCAAGAACAAGGACGGCCACCCCCGTTCGTACGAGATCGTGCCCGGCGCCAGCACCAAGCACGCCGGACGCCCCTTCACCAAGCACGACGTGTACTTCACCGAGTACAAGAAGTGCGAGCAGTACGCGAGCAACAACCCGGGGTGCGCCAACGGCGTACCGGACAGCGTCGACAAGTGGGTGAACGGCCAGTCCCTCACGCACCCGGTCACCTGGGTGCACGTCGGCTTCCACCACATCGCCCGTGACGAGGACCAGCAGCCCATGCCGGTCCACTGGCAGGGCTTCTCGCTGGCCGCGCGCGACGTGACCGCTATGAGCCCGCTCACTCCGCAGGACCTCGCCGACCAGAACGGCCAGCCGCCGCTGGGCGGTTGAGAATCCACCCTCCCCATCCGGCTGCACCGGCCGCCGCTCCCGGAGTACCCTTCCTTGATCGTTGAACGGGGGAGTGCTCGGGGGAGCGGAAGGGGTGCGTCGGGTGAGCTCGGGAGGGCGGGAACTGCCCCCTGGTGACGAGGGTCACGAGGGGAGTTCCGCGGACGGCCCGCCCGGAGCGGTGTCCCTGGCGCGGCCGATGGAGATGGGATCTCAGATCGGACCCGAACTGGACTGGGGCGCCGACGCCTGGCGCGAGGTGCGCACGCGCGCCCAGCGCGCCGGGCGGGCCTACATCTGGCTGAATCTCGTGGAGCAGCGGCTGCGCGCGGTCGTGGCCGCTGTCCTGCGTCCCATCTACGAACCGGTGCACGCCGACGACTGGGTGGTCGCCGCCGCCGGGCCCGCGGGCCAGGAGTGGGTGCAGCGGGCCGTCGCCGTACGCGAAGTGAGCCGCCGCAAGGGGTACTTGCTCGACCCGGCCGACGACAACGTCCTCAGCTTTCTCACGCTGCCCCAGCTGCGGGAGCTGATGGTGCAGCACTGGCCGTGCTTCGAGCCGTACTTCGACGACCGCAGGGACGTCGAACTGGCCCTGGACGAGCTGGAGGTCACCCGGAACGTCGTCTCCCGCAACCGCGCCCTGTCCACCGCCGTGCTCGCCCAGGCCGAGCGCGCCTCGGCGAAGCTCCTGGACATTCTCGGCGCGGGCTCCGACACGCCGTCCGCGCGCAGGCTTCCCGTGGACGCCGTCGAGTCCCTGGTCGGCGACCGGTACGCCGACGTGGTGGGCGTCCACTCGGACCGGGTACGGCTGCTTCGGCAGTTCCCGGCCGAGGACATCTTCGGCGGGGCACGGCGCCTGGACGCGATCGGGATAGGCCTGAACCTCCTGGTCCAGAACTTCTCCGGGCGCCGCCTGGTGCGCCTCGCCGAGTCCGGCTGCCGGGTACGCCTGCTCTTCCTCAACCCGGCGAGCAGCGCGGTCAAGCGCCGGGAGCGCGAACTGGGCCTGAAGCGGGGCGAACTGAGCCGCAGCGTCGAGATGAACATCCTGCACATGCGCCGGGTGCGGGCCCGCCTGCGTGATCCCGGTGCCTTCGAGATCCAGGTCTTCGACGAGACGCCGCGCTTCACCGCGTATCTGGTCGACGGCGACGGCGCGGACGGCATCGCGGTCGTCCAGTCGTATCTGCGCAGGACGCGCGGGATGGAGGCGCCGGTGCTCGTGCTGCGCGGCGGCCGCCGGGTGGTGAAGGCGGACGAGCCGGACGAGAGCGGACTCTTCGAGACGTACCGGGAGGAGTTCGAGCTGGCCTGGGCGGACTCGCGGCCGGTCTCCTGAGCAAGCGGAACGCGAGCCTCGGATTGTCAGTGGCGCGTGGGATCGTGGTGGTCAATGGGGGAAAGCACCACAGAGAAGGGGGCGGCCATGGGCTGGCACCGGGAGCTGCTGATCGGTTTCGACCTGGAGACGACCGGGACGGACCCGCGCGAGGCGCGCATCGTCACGGCGGCGGTCGTCGAGGTCAGGGCCGGCGAGACGCTGGGCCGCAAGGAGTGGCTCGCCGACCCGGGGGTCGAGATCCCCGCGGAGGCCGTGGCGGTGCACGGCATCTCGAACGAACGGGCGGCCGCGCACGGCAGACCCGCCGACGAGGTCGCCGACGCGATAGCGGCGGTCCTCGTGTCGTACTGGCAGGCGGGCGTCCCGGTCGTCGCCTACAACGCCACCTTCGACCTGACCCTGCTCTCCGCCGAGTTGTACAGGTACGGCCTGCCGTCCCTGCGTGAGCGTCTGGGCGGTGCGGAGCCGGCCCCGGTGATCGACCCGTACACCATCGACCGGTCGGTCGAGCGCTACCGCAAGGGCAAGCGGAACCTGGAAGCGGTCTGCACGGAGTACGGCGTGCGCTTGGAGTCGGCGCACGACGCCATGTCGGACGCCTTGGCCGCGGCCCGCCTGGCCTCCGCCATAGCCGAGCGGCACCCCAAGCTGGCCGCGTTCGGCCCGGCGGAGCTGCACCGCCGGCAGATCGACTGGTATGCGCAGTGGGCCGCGGACTTCCAGAAGTTCCTCCGGAAGAAGGGCGAGACGGACGCGGTGGTGGACGGCACGTGGCCGCTCAAGGAGGAGTTCAGCGCGTCCGGGGTCTGACCCCGCTCAGACCTCAGAAGGGGTACCACCGCACACCCGGGTCTCCGTCACGGAGCGAGGCGACCCGGCGGCGGAACTCGGCCAGGGCCTTCGGATTGCTGGGGGCATGCTGCGCGACCCACGCGCAGCTGGCCGTCTCCCGGGCACCCCGGAGCACCGCGCACCCCTCCCACTCCCGCACGTCCCAGCCGTACTCCGCGACGAACCCGTCGTACGCCTCGGCCGGCAGACCGTACCGGTCCCGTGAGAGCGCCATGACCACGAGATCGTGTTCCCGCAGATCGGCGGCGAAGGTCTCCAGGTCGACGAGGACCGGACCGTTCGCGCCCACTAGGACGTTCCGGGGCAGCGCGTCGCCGTGGATGGGGCCGGGAGCGAGCCGGGGGGTGAGCGCCGACGCGGCGGCCTCGAATCCGTCCCTGCGCTCGCGCAGGTAGTCCGCGTCCTCGACGTCGATCGCGTCGCCCGCGAGCCGCAGCCACCGCTCGACCCCGCCCAGCAGCTCACGCCGGGGCAGCTCGAAGTCCGGCGCGGGGAGGGCGTGCACGCGCACGAGGAGGGCGGCGAGGTCGCGCGGCTCGGCGGGGCGCACGGCCTCCGGCAGCCGGTGCCACACCGTCACCGGGTGCCCCTCCACCAGCCGGGGTTCGCCCTCGGCAGCCCGCACCGCGGGCACGCCCGACTGCTCGAGCCAGTGCGCGATCCGCAGCTCCCGGCGCGCACGGTCGAGAAGCTCGGGCGCCGCACGCCCGACCTTGACCACCGTCCCGCCACCGCCGAACACCGCGTTCTCGCCGAGCGCGAGCAGCGTCGCGTCCCGATCGAGACCCGCGGCGCCCAGTACGTCCCGTGCCCGCGCCTCGTCCATCCATTGCCTCCCGCACCGCTCGCCGCGTTCGCCACGCGGCCCGGCACAGTCTCCCATTCGTACAGGCCAAGCGGCTGCGAGGCCTGCGCAGCTGCTTGACGTATCAAGATCCCATCAGCACGATGACGGGGGCCGCCTGGGCGGCCAAACCCCGATGAGCCGCCCAAAGGAGCCGATTCCGTGACATTGGCGACCGCGACAAAGCGGTCAGCGAACGGCGCGTCCGCCCGCAGAGGTGCGGACCACGGCGCCTGGTTCCTGGTGCTTCCCGCGCTGATCCCGATCCTCGTCCTGAGCGTGGGACCGCTCCTCTACGGCATCGCGCTCGCGTTCACCGACTCCCAGTCGGGCCGCACAGAGCCCACCGAGTGGATCGGCCTCCTGAACTTCCAGGACCTGCTGCACGACACCCTGTTCTGGGACTCGTTCCGCATCGGCCTGCTCTGGGCGTTCGGCGTCACCGTGCCGCAGTTCTTCCTCGCCCTCGGCCTCGCCCTCCTGCTCAACCAGCCGTTGCGGATGCGCTGGCTGGCGCGGGCGCTCGCGATCATCCCGTGGGCGATGCCCGAGGTGGTCGTCGGCATCATGTGGCGGCTCGTCTACCACCCGGACGCGGGCGTGCTGAACGAGACGCTGTCCAACTTCGGCCTGGGGGAGGGCAAGGACTGGCTGACCGGGACGGCGACCGCGCTCTTCGCCGTCATCGTCGTCGGCATCTGGGCCGGCATGCCGCAGACCACCGTCGCGCTGCTCGCCGGACTGCAGAACACCCCGCGCGAACTGCACGAGGCCGCCGCGATGGACGGCGCGGGCGCCTGGCGCCGCTTCCGCACCGTCACCTGGCCCGCGATCAAACCGATCGCCCTCGCCATCACGGCGCTCAACTTCATCTGGAACTTCAACTCCTTCGCCCTGGTCTACGTCCTCACCCAGGGCGGCCCCGGCGGCCGCACCCGCCTGCCCATGCTCTTCGCCTACGAAGAAGCCTTCCGCTACGGCCAGTTCGGCTATGCCGCGGCCATGGGCTGCGTGATGGTCGCGGTGATCTCCGTGATCCTCGCCTTCTACCTCGTCGGCCGCCTGAAGGGAGCCGACGAGTCATGATGCGCACGAAGAAGTCCACGCGCACCGCGCAGTACGTGGCGCTCGCCGCCTATCTCGTCTTCCTCGCCTTCCCGTTCCTCTGGCTGATCTCCACGGCCTTCAAGCCCGCACGGGAACTGGGCAGCCTGAACCCCACCTGGATTCCCGAGAACCCGACCCTGGAGAACTTCCGGCAGGCCTTCGACGAGCAGCCGCTGCTCCAGGCCGCCGGGAACTCCCTGATCGCGGCGCTCAGCGCCTCCCTGATCGCGGTCGTCATCGCGACCCCCATGGCGTACGTCATGGCGCGGCACCGCAATCGCGTCTCGAAGGCGGCGACGGGCTGGGTGGTGATCAGCCAGGCGTTCCCCTTCGTCCTGATCATCATCCCGCTGTTCCTGATCCTCAAGAACCTGCACCTGATCAACTCGCTGGTCGGCCTGATCATGGTGTACGTCGTGTGGTCGCTGCCCTTCGCGCTGTGGATGCTCGTCGGGTACGTCCGCGCCGTCCCCACCGAGCTGGAGGAGGCGGCCGCGGTCGACGGCGCGAGCAAGGTGCGTACGTTCGTCTCGGTCGTCGCGCCCCTGCTCGCCCCCGGCATCGTCGCCACGGCGATGTTCGCCTTCATCACCGCATGGAACGAGTTCTTCTTCGCGCTCGTCCTGCTCAAGACCCCGGAGAAGCAGACCTTGCCGGTCATCCTCAACCGCTTCATCGGCTCCGAGGGCGTCGCGGACCTCGGGCCGCTCGCCGCGGCGGCGTTCCTCGCGACCATCCCCTCGCTCGTCATCTTCGCGATCATCCAGAAGCGGATCACGGGCGGCATGATGGCAGGGGCGGTGAAGGCCTGATGCGCACGGCACCACGGCTCATGACCGCCGCCACCGCGGTACTCGCGCTGCTGCTCTCCGGCTGCAGCGGGGACTCGGGTGACGACGACGGGAAGATCACCCTCCAGTTCCAGTCGCTGGCCTGGCAGGCGGAGTCCGTCGACGCCAACAAGGCGCTGGTCAAGGAGTGGAACGCCACCCACCCCGACGTCAAGGTCGAGTACGTCCAGGGCAGTTGGGACAGCGTCCACGACCAGCTCCTCACCTCCTTCGAGGGCGGCGAGGCGCCGGACATCATCCATGACGCCTCGGACGACCTCGCCGACTTCGCGTACGGCGGATATCTCGCGGACCTCGACGAGCTGCTCCCCGAACGGCTCAAGTCCGACATCCCGGAGCGGAGCTGGCGGACGACGACGTTCGGGGACGGCGTGTACGGCGTGCCGTTCCTCCAGGAACCCCGTGTCCTGATCGCCAACGCGAAATGGCTGAAGGAGTCGGGCGTACGGATTCCGACCCCCGAGAAGCCCTGGTCCTGGGAGGAGTTCCGGACGGTCACCAAGGAACTGAGCGACGGCAAGGGCAAGTACGGAGTGGCCTGGCCGCTCAAGGAACCGGTCTCCGCGACGCTCAACCTCTCGCTCTCCACCGGCGGCACGATGTTCCACCGAGGCGATGACGGCAAGGTCGACATCCGCTTCGGCAAGGCCGACGAGACCATGCCGCGCACGGTCCACGACCAGGTCAACATCGACAAGAGCGCGTCGGGCACCACCCTCGGCATGGGCGGCTCCGACACACTGCCGGGGTTCTTCGGCGGCAAGTACGCGATGGTGCCGCTCGGCTTCTCCTACCGCCAGCAGATCGTCCAGCAGGCGCCCAAGGGCTTCGACTGGCAGGTGCTGCCCGCACCGGCCGGAGCGGAGGGCCTCGCCCAGGGCGTCAGCCCGCAGACGCTCTCGGTCTCCGAGGACACCGAGCACAAGAAGGAGGCGGTCGAGTTCATCGACTTCCTCCTCCAGCCGGAGAACATGGTGCGCCTCGCGCAGGGCGACTGGATGCTGCCGACGGGCGAACAGGCCCTCAAGGACCCGGCGCTGCACACGAAGAAGAACGACTGGGCGACGGGCACCGCACTCGCGAAGGACCTCCGCTCGGCGCCCGCCCAGTCGGTCCGGGGCTACCCGGAGTGGAAGGACAAGGTGGCGACACCGGCGCTCCAGGAGTACTACAGCGGGGCGATCGGCCTGGCGGAGCTGCGCAAACGGCTCGTGAAGGACGGGAACCTGGTGCTGAAGAGGTACCAGCGCTAGGGCCCTTGTGACGGATCTCCGTCAGAAGGACCC
This sequence comes from Streptomyces sp. NPDC002853, assembly GCF_053591915.1. NCBI lineage: Bacteria > Bacillati > Actinomycetota > Actinomycetes > Kitasatosporales > Streptomycetaceae > Streptomyces > Streptomyces sp. NPDC002853. Next base: position 331,260 of record NZ_JBSFUS010000006.1, read on the forward strand.
CAGGCCGTCAGCACCGCCGGTGGTCAACGGGAGCCGTTCCCCTCGCCCGCCCGCACGAGCCCCGACTCGTACGCGGCGATGACCGCCTGCGCGCGGTCGCGGACGCCCAGCTTGGCGAAGATGCCGGTGGCGTGGTTCTTCACGGTCTGGACGCCGATCTCCATCCGCCGCGCGATCTCGGTGTTGTCGAGTCCCGCGGCGATCAGGCGCAGTACGTCGACCTCGCGCGGGGTCAGTCCGGCAAGGTCGGCCGTCGGCGGGGGCGAGGCCGGAGCCGGCGTCACGAAGGTGGCGAGCAGCCGGGTCAGGAGCCGCGGGGCTACGACGGCCTCGCCGCGGTGGACGGTGCGCAGCGCGGCCACCAGTTCCTCGGGGGAGACGTCCTTGGGCAGGAACCCCGAGGCCCCCGCACGCAGGGCACCGACCACGTGCTCGTCCATGTCGAAGGTGCTGAGCGCGAGGACCCGGCACCCGGGCAGCTCGGCGCTCAGGCGCTCGGTGGCCCGGACGCCGTCGAGCACGGGCATGCGGATGTCCATCAGGACCACGTCGGGCCGCAGTTCGAGCGCCGACGCGACGGCCTGCTCGCCGTCACCCACTTCGCCGATGACCTTGATGGAGGGGTCCGAGAGCAGGATCAGCGAAAGGCCCCTGCGCACCAGCGGCTGATCGTCCGCGATGAGTACGGTGATGCCGTCGGGCTCGGTGCCGGGTTCGGTGGGGGAGGTCATCGGATCCTGTCCCTCTCGTACGTGTCGGTGGACAGCGGCACGCTCGCGAGCACCGCGAATCCGCCCTCCTCGCGGTTGCCGGCCCGCAAGGAGCCGTCGTGCAGGGCGACGCGCTCCCGCATGCCCAGCAGACCGTACCCACCGCCCTCGGCCTTCCCGCCGGGCGCCCTGCCGGCACCGGCGCCGTCGTCGGCGACCTCGACGGTGACGCGGTCCCGGAGATAGGCGAGCCGCACCGTGGCGCGGGCGGGTCCCGCGTGTTTGCGGGCGTTGGTCAGCGCCTCCTGGACGATCCGGTAGAGGGTGAGGCCGACCGGCATCGGCAGCTCCACGGGCCGCCCGGTGACGTGGAGTTCGGCCGGCAGGCCGGCGGCGGCCGAATCGGCGACGAGCCGCTCGATGCCGTCCACCCCCGGCTGGGGTTCCGACGGCGTCTCCTCCGGGGTGTCGGTGCTGCGCAGCACCCCGAGGAGCTGCCGCATCTCGCGCAGCGCGGTGCGGCCGGACTCCTCCAGGGTCACCAGGGCGTCGCGGGCCGTGTCGGGGTCGCGGTCCAGGGTCGACCTGGCCCCGCCGGACATCAGGTACATGGTGGTGATGTGGTGGGCCACGATGTCGTGGAGTTCCCGCGCGATACGGCGCCGTTCCTCGGTCACCGCGCGGTCGGCGAGGAGCGTGCGGTTGATGTCCAGCTGCTGTTTCCACTGCCGCACGGCCAGGCCGATGGCGACGATGAGGCAGGGCGTGACCGCCACGTCGGTGATGCCCACCCCCAGGAAGGGCACGTCGTTGAACAGATACCGCGTGAGCTGCACGGGCACGGTGGCCAGGACGCTCAGGACGACGGTGCGCCGCCCGCTGTGCCGGGCCACGGTGTAGAGCGCCACCGCGACGGCGCCGCCGTAGCTGTTCGACATCGGCGAGCCGGGGTCGACGGCGAGCCCCAGGTTCACGGCCAACTGCACGGCGAGGACCGCGCCGAGCACCGGCACCGGGTGATGGCGCCTGAGGAGCAGCGGTACGAAGGAGGCGACGACCAGCAGCACTCCGAGAACGGTGACGGGCGCTCCGGGGCCCTCCTCGCCCGGGGCGAGGTAGGCGAGTACGTCGAGTCCCACCGCGACGGCCGCGATCACCACGTCACCCGTGGTCGGCCGCGGCCCGCCCGTGGGCGGAGCCGGAGGGAAGAAGTCGCGGCCCATCCGGGCGCCTCCTGGTCGAGCGGTACGGCGGGAACTGATGTGCCCGTCCTTCCGCACCATTACATCCCGGCCCGCGGCGCCGGGAATCGGCGTGGGGGCGGTTCTTCCGCCCAGTACCGGAGTACTGCCCGCGGGGGAGCACCGGACCACGGTCACGGGTGAGTCCCCTTCCGGCGGCCGACGCCCTCAAGGGCCTTTGCGTGATGACCTGTTAAGGCCTCGGGAGGTTCTCGCGGCTCATTTCGCCGGCCGGGACACAGCCCATTCCGCCGGCCGGGAAAAAACAGGGGAAAGAAAACATGATTCGCAAGCTGACCTCGTTCTCCACCCGACATCGATGGCTGACGATCGTCGTCTGGACCATCCTCGGAGCGGCCCTGTCGTTCGTGGGGAACACGATGATGTACGACGTCACCGACTCCGGGGCCGGGGATTTCCTGCCCAAGAAGTACGACTCGGCCGTGGCGCTGCGCATCGCGGAGGACGAGTTCGGCACCAAGCCCGACCCCAACGCCCTGACCGTGCTGGTCGGCAGGGACGACGGCAAGAAGCTCACGCCGTCCGACCAGCGGCGGATCGCCGCCACCGCGACCGCCCTGGGCCGGGAGCGGATCACCGCACCGAAACCCGAACCGCTCATGAAGGACCACTCCCAGACCCCGCGGGTGTCGCCGGGAGCCGTGGCCCCGGACAAGTCGTTCAGGCTCCTTACGGTGTCCCTCTCGGGAAATCCGAGCGACCCGGGCCTGCAGGACGTCTACAAGAAATTCCGGGACGGCGCGAAGGACGAATTCGCATCCGCCGACCTGCGCGTGGGATTCACCGGCGGAATAGCCTCCACGGTGGACGACACGGACGCGGAGGAGCCCACGGGGAAAGTCGTCGCCAACCTGACGATGGGCCTCATCGTCCTTCTGAACGTGCTGGTCTTCCGCAGCCTCGCGGCCGCGTTCGTCCCGCTCATCGCGGTGGCGCTGATCGGCGGTGTCGCGTCGGGAGCGGTGGTCGGCGCCGCGAAGCTCTTCGGCATCGCCCTCGACCCGTCCACTCCCTCGCTGATCGGTGTCGTACTCCTGGGGATCGGGATCGACTACTTCCTCTTCCTGATGTTCCGGTTCAGGGAACACCTGCGGAACCATCCCGAGCAGAACGCCCGTACGGCCGCGGCCGAGACGACCGGGCGCGTGGGCAGCGCGATCACGTCCGCGGCCCTGACGATCGTGGCGGCGTTCGCGACGCTCGGCCTGGCGAGCTTCGGGCAGTTCCGGGTCCTCGGCCCCGCCATCGCGATCTCCGTACTGGTGATGCTCCTCGCCAGCCTCACGCTCATGCCCGCCCTCCTCGCCCTGCTCGGCCGCGGCATGTTCTGGCCTGCCCGCGCGTGGAAGAAGGAGCGCACCGGCGGCATCAGCGCACGCCTGGGACACGCGGTGAGCGCACGGCCGGTGCGGTACGCACTGGGCAGCCTGGTGCTGCTCGGCGCCCTCGGCGCCGGCGCGGTCGGCATGAAGATGAGCTACGACCAGCAGGGCCTGCACGAGACCGCGGCGGTCAGGACCGCCGAGCAGATATCGCGGAGCCTGCCCGCGGGTGTCTCGGACCCGCACAGCGTCTACGTGAAGAGCACCGGCGGCGGCATCAAGGAGAGTTCACTCACCGGCATGACCCGTGCCCTCGCGAAGGCGGAGGGCGTCGGTGAGGTGGGCAAGCCGGTGCTCAGCAAGGACCGCACGGCCGCACGGGTCGACCTGTTCCTGAGCGTCGAGTCCCATACCCAGAAGGCGCGTGACCTGGTCTCGGGACCCGTCAGGGACACGGCCGCGCGGACCGCCCCGCAGGGCACCAAGGCGTACGTCACGGGAACGGCCGCCGTCTTCGCCGACATCTCGACGGCCGTGGAGAAGGACTTGCGCCTGGTGTTCCCGGTCGCGGCCCTGCTGATCGCGGCGATCCTCTTCCTGCTGCTGCGTTCCCTGCTCGCACCGGTGGTGCTGATGATCGCCGTGGGTCTCGGGTTCGTGGCCACCCTCGGCGCGAGCACGCTGCTCTTCCAGCACGGCCTCGACCGGCCCGGGGTGTCGTTCACGCTGCCCCTGGTGCTCTTCCTGTTCGTCGTCGCCCTCGGCACCGACTACAACATCCTGATCACCGACCGGATCAGGGAGGAGATGCAGAAGCCGGTCCCGGCGCGGCACGCGGTGGCCGAGGCGGTCCGGCACACCGCGCCCGCCGTCGCCACGGCCGGCATCGTGCTCGCCGGTTCATTCGCCAGTCTCGCCGCGAGCCCGGCCACCCAGGAGATCGGCTTCGCCACCGGCCTGGGGATTCTCCTGTCCTCGCTCGTGCTCTCCCTCGTCCTGGTGCCCGCGCTGGCCGCGCTCCTGGGCCGCGGGCTGTGGTGGCCGCGCAAGGCCGGTCGGACCCCGGGCCACCACCGCGCACCGGAGGGGCCGGTGCCCGCTCCCGAGCAACACCGGCCGTACGCGTCAGCACCGGAGTACTCGACACGCCGGTAGGCGCATCGCTGCCTCGGAGCCGGAGCCGGAGCCGGAGCCGGAGCCGGTGGCAGCCGCCGCCGTCACACGGCCACCGACTCCTCCATCTCCTCCTCCTGCTCCCGCTGTCCGTGCCCGGCCTCGCGGCCGGGCACGGGCGCGTCCGCCGCCGGTCGCGCACGCCGCTCCCAGAGCGCCGCGATGCCGGTGATCACCAGGCCGAGCAGCAGCCACGCGGCCAGCGTCCACACGTGCCCGCCGAGTGCGTGGCCGCCGAAGTAGAGGTGGCTGCGGATGCCCTCGACGAATCCGGCACCGTTCCAGAAGGCGTGCAGGGAGCCGAAGAAGCCGTTCTGCAGTTCCGGCCTGAACAAACCGCCGGACGACGTGAAGTTGAGCATCACGAAGAGGACCATCATCGTCAGCGTCGTCCAGCGCTTCAGGAACGTGTGCAGTCCGAGACCGATGAAGAGGATGCCGGCGGAGTACAGCCACGCCATGGCCCACACGCCCCACAGGCCCTGGTGCGCCAGGTGGAAGACGGGACCGGCGAGCGCCGCGCCGATCAGGCTCACGGCGAACGAGACGCCGACGACGAGCCCGGCACGGGCCCGCATCCGCATCCCGGCACCCGCTGCCCCCAGCGCCGCCACCGACGCGTACGAGCCGATGCTCACCGCGACGAGCAGGAAGAACAGGCCCTGCCCGGTGGGGTCGTCGTCCACCGTCGGCGCCACATCGGAGACCTTCAGCGGTACGCCCCGCTCCGCCGCGACAGGCGTGAAGATCTTCTCGACCGCCATGGCGCTCATGTCGGAGCCCGCGGTGGCGACGATCACCTCGGGTGTCCTGGCGTCGGGGACGTAGGCCCCCGATATGTCCATCGACCTGAGCTCGTCGACCGCCTGCGCGCGGGTGGCCACGGTCCTCACGTCGAGGGCGTCGCCCGCCTTGTCCTTGACGGTCTGCGCGAGGGCCTGCGTCTGCTCGCCCGATCCGACGACGGCGATCGGCAGGTCGTGCGGCTCCGGCGTGACGAACGCGCCCATGTAGGCGAGGCCCATGCCGAGGCACATCAGCAGGGGTGTGACGAGGTGCAGCAGGACGTGACGGAGTGGTCCGGAGGCGGTTGCCGGGCCGGCTGATGCCTTGTGGGCGGGCGCCGAGGTGGCGGTCATCGGGAGACCTCTCGCAATAGTTGGCTTATACACGCAAACTCGGTGTTGTACTGTACAACCATTCGCGGAGAGGGAGAAATCGTGACCGACAGGGACGGGTCCATCGAGATCATTCAGCGGGAGATGACGGCGTTCGCCCGGCGGGCCCGCGCCACCGCCGCGCGGATGCACCCCGAGCTGTCGCTCGTGTCGTACACGCTCCTCAGTCACCTGGAGTACCAGGGCGGATGCCGGGCCACGGACCTCGCGGCGCACTACACGCTGGACAAGTCGACGATCAGCAGGCAGGTGGGCGCACTGGAGAAGGCCGGCCTCGTGGAGCGGCGGCTCGATCCGACCGATCACCGGGTGCACGTGCTGCACCTCACCGCCCGGGGCATCGAGGTGCTCGCCCAGGTCACCGACGCGCGCCGGGTCGCCTTCCAGGAGCGGCTGACCGACTGGAGCGGGCCGGACCTGGAGAAGTTCGCCGAGTGCCTGCTGCGCTACAACGATGCCGCGTCGCGCAGCGGTTCTGACGTCGAGTAGGAGGCGGGTGCCCGCGGAGGGCGGTGACATGAGGTTGCACGAGACGTCTCGTCTCGCTTAAGGTCGGTGCATGACCTCACGCCAGCGTGCCCACATCGCCATGTTCTCGATCGCCGCGCACGGGCACGTCAACCCGAGCCTCGAAGTGATCCGCGAGCTCGTCGCCCGCGGCCACCGCGTCACGTACGCGATCCCGCACCTCTTCGCCGAGAAGGTCGCCGAGACCGGTGCCGAGCCCGTCCTCTTCGAGACGACGCTGCCGGGCCCCGACGACGACCCCGAGGCCTGGGGGACCGAACTGATCGACAACATCGAGCCGTTCCTCACCGAGGCGATCGAGACGCTGCCGCAACTGGCGGCGGCGTACGAAGGTGACGAACCGGACCTCGTCCTGCACGACATCACCTCCTACCCCGCCCGCGTGCTCGCCCGCCGTTGGGGCGTGCCCGAGATCTCGCTCTCGCCGAACCTGGTCGCCTGGGACGGGTACGAGGAGGAGGTCGCCGAGCCGATGTACGCGGAGCTGAAGGAGACCGAGCGCGGCAAGGCGTACTACGCGCGCTTCCACGCCTGGCTGGCGGAGAACGGGATCACCCAGCACTGTGACCCCTTCGTCGGGCGCCCGCCGCGCTCGCTCGTCCTGATCCCCAAGGCGTTGCAGCCGAACGCCGACCGCGTCGACGAGACGATTCACACATTCGTCGGTGCCTGCCAGGGTGACCGCTCGGCGCAGGGTGAGTGGCGGCGTCCCGCCGGTGCGGAGAAGGTGCTGCTCGTCTCACTCGGCTCGTCGTTCACCAAGCAGCCCGCCTTCTACCGCGCGTGCATCGAGGCATTCGGGGATCTGCCCGGGTGGCATGTGGTGCTCCAGGTCGGCAAGCACGTCGAGGCGGGCGAGCTGGGAGAGATCCCGGCGAACGTGGAGGTCCGCCAGTGGGTGCCGCAGCTCGCGGTGCTCAAGCAGGCCGACGCCTTCATCACGCACGCCGGTGCGGGCGGCAGCCAGGAGGGACTCGCCACGGGGACACCGATGGTCGCGGTGCCGCAGGCCGTCGACCAGTTCGGCAACGCGGACATGCTCCAGGGCCTCGGGGTGGCCCGGCATCTGCCGATGGAGGAGGCCGACGCCCGGACGCTGCGGGAGGCCGTGCTCGGCCTGGTCGACGACCCGGAGGTGGCGCGCCGGCTGGCCGAGGTGCGGGCCTCGATGGCGGGGGAGGGCGGCACGAAGATGGCGGCGGACCTGATCGAGGAGGAGCTCGCGAAGGCGGCCGGGCGGTCCGGGGCGTAAGGCCGGGTGGGCCGGGGCGTAACGCTCCGTAGGACGTTTTCTGTTACGTCCCGGTCATTTCTGTTACGAACCTGTCATTCGATAACGCTCAGGTAACGCAGGGTGGTTCTGGCATGGGTATTGACTCGTCCTGAAAGGTTGACCGTTACCCCCGGCCAAAGGTTGCACGGTCAGGTTCTTGTTCCTTGAACCAAAACCTTCTTAGCGTGAGGTGAACGTTCCGCGAACGCCAGGAAGTTGACCCCACATGCGACGAGACATACCGCCCCTCGACGAGGTGCGCCGCATCACACAGAAGAAGCGCGACGCGTGGTGGACCGTGATCCTGGTCGATCCGGTCGCCACGCCGCTCGTGCGGTGGACGGCGATGCGGACCAGGATCACGCCCAACCAGATCACCTGGGGCGCGTTTCTCCTCGGCCTTGTCTCGGCCGCGTTCTTCGCCATGGGTGACTGGCAGTGGCTCGTCGTCGGTGCGGTCGTCTATCACTTCAGCTTCATCCTCGACTGCATGGACGGCAAGGTCGCCCGCCTCACCGGCACCGGTTCGGTGTTCGGCGCGTGGCTCGACTTCGTCTTCGACCGCATCCGCGTGATGGCGTGTGCGGTGGCCCTGATGGGCGGCCAGTTCCACCGCACCGGGGATGCCTTCTACATCTGGGCCGCGGTCGCCGTGGTCGCCCTCGACACCCTGCGCTACATCAACGGCCTCGAGATCTTCAAGATCCGGCACACCATGCGCAAGCAGATCAAGGTCCGCATGCGGGCCGCCCGCCGGGCCGAGAACGAGGCCGAGCTGGCGTTCATGGAGGACCTCCTGCGGGACAACCCCGAGGCCGACATCGAGCAGGACATGCAGAAGGCGCAGTCGGAGCAGGGGATTCCGGAGGCGCCCGAGGCTCCGGCACCCGCGCCCAAGCGCCAGGTCATCGACCTGCACCAGGAGTTCCGCGGCAAGTTCCCGGCGTATCTGCGGGCGCGTTCCTTCCTGCTGCGGCACCGCATCCGTACGCACCTGGTGAGCGGCATCGAGTTCCAGATGGGCGTCTTCATGATCGGCCCGCTGTTCGACGTGGTGCTGCCCGCGACGATCGTCTCCGGCGCCCTGCTCCTCGTCTTCGAGCTGGCGATCATCTACAAGCTGCTGCTCTCGACGCGGGACTTCACGCGGACGATCGACTCCTTCGAGGAGCGCAAGGTCCTGGCCGCGGCGTAAGGGTCACCGGTTCCGCCGAGTCCGTCCGCAGACGCCGGCCGGGCTGAAACCATCCGGCCGGGCTGGATGATTCCAGCCCGGCCGGCGTTTTCGGGCGTGCCTCACGCCCGCACCCGCTCCCCTCGCGGAGCCACCGGCGCCTCCCCCGCGGGGGACTCGTCGTGCGTGAGGTCCGGCATCCATCGCAGCCATCGCGGCAGATACCAGTTGCGCTCCCCGAGCAGCGCCATCACCGCCGGGAGCAGCACCCCGCGGATCACCGTCGCGTCGATCAGGACCGCCGCCGCGAGGCCGACGCCCATCTGCTTCATGGACTGCATGGACAGCGTCCCGAAGATCGCGAAGACGGCCACCATGATCACGGCCGCGCTCGTCACGACACCCGCGGTGGTCACCACCCCGTGGCTGATCGCGTCCTTCGTCGTACGCCCCTGAAGCCGCGCCTCCCGAATTCGGGAGACGACGAACACGTGGTAGTCCATCGAGAGCCCGAACAGGATTACGAACAGGAACAGCGGCAGCCACGCGATGATCGCCCCCACTCCCTCCGCGCCCACGAGGGACGCGCCCCAGCCGTGCTGGAAGACCATCACCAGGATTCCGTAGGCCGCCCCCACCGACAGCAGGTTGAGGACGATCGACGTGACCGCGATGGTCAGCGAGCGGAACGACAGCAGCATCAGCGCGAAGGCGAAGACCACCACGAACGCGAAGACCGGCGGGACCGACGAGGAGAGCTGGTCGTTGAAGTCCTTCGAGCCCGCCACCTGCCCGGTCACCGGCGCCTCGACCCCGTCGACCTCGCCGAGCGTCGCGGGCCGCACCTCGTCCCGCAGCAGGTCGAGACTCTTCTCCGCCTTCGTCTGGTCCGAGCCGCCGACCAGCGGCACGGTCAGGAACGCGACGTTCTGCCGCTCGTGCACCTTCACCTCGACCGGCCCGCCGGACGCCCCCGAACTCACCGCCCGCTCGCGGAACTCCGCGATCGCCGCCCGTACCGGAGCAGCGTCGATGTCATCGGCCTTCACCACCACCTCGGCGGGTTCCGAGCCGCCCGGGAACGCCTCGTTCACCCGCTCGTACGTCGCCACGATCGGCAGTGAGTCGCCGAACTCCTGGTCAAGGGTGAGCTGCTGCGTCTTCATGCCGAGCGCGGGCAGCGCGACAGCGGCCAGGATGCCCGCCGAGATCGCCACCGAGACCACCGGGCGCCGCAGGACCCGGCCGACGACCGCGCGCCACAGCTTGCTCTCGCTGGGCACACCGCCCGCCCGCTCCCGGCGCCGCAGGAACGGCACGCGGCCCTTCTCCACCCGCTCGCCCAGGAGCGAGAGCAGCGCGGGCAGGACCGTCACCGAACCCACCATGGCGACCGCGACCACCATCAGCGAGGCGACGCCCATCGCCTCGAACTCGCCGATGCCGGTGAACAGCATGCCCGCCATCGCCACGCACACCGTGATGCCCGAGACGACCACGGCCCGGCCGCTGGTGGCCGCCGCGATGTTCAGGGCGGTCTGCGCGTCATGGCCCTTGGCGCGTTCCTCGCGTTCGCGCCGCAGATAGAAGAGGCAGTAGTCGACGCCGACGGCGAGACCCACCAGGAGCATCACCGAGTTCGCCGTCTCGCTCATCGGCTGGACCTGGCTCACCAGAGCCATCAGACCCATCGTCGCCATGATGGCGGTGACGGCCAGGGCCACCGGGAGCAGCGCGGCGACCAGCGCGCCGAACGCGATGAGCAGGATGCCGAAGGCGACGGGCACCGCCGAGTACTCGGCCTGCTGGAAGTCCTCGCCGAAGGCGTCGTCGAACGTCTTCTGCATGCTCGCGCCGCCGATCTCCTCGATCCGCAGCCCGTCGCCCTCATGCGCGTCCGCCACCTTGCCGACCGCGTCCAGGACGGGCCCGACGCGGTCACCCGCCGTCTCGTCGTCGCCGCGCATGTCGAAGCGCACCAACGCGCTCCGGCCGTCCTTGGAGACCGAGTCGCTCTTGTACGGAGATGTCACCGCCGTCACCTCGCCGGTGGCATCGACCGACTTCATGACGTCGTCGACGGCCTCGCGGAAGCGCGGGTCGGTCGCCTTGAGCGCCTTGCCGCCGCTCCCCTTGGCCTGGATCAGGACGCTCTCGCCGACCGGCTCCCTGATTCCCGCGTCGTCCACGATCTGTGTCGCCTGGTTGATCTCGCCCTTGAGATCGTTCTGGTCCACGTCGGTCCGGCCGACGGCTGAGCCGAGCGCCATGGACACCACGACGAAGAGCACCCAGATGCCCACGGCCGCCCATCGGTGCCTCGCGCTCCATCCGCCGGCCCGAGCGGCTATCCCCCGTACTCGCCTGTTCTGATTCGCCATGGCTCGAAGCTAGGGCGGGGCCGGGGGAGTGCTCGTCCTGCCGGCCGACGAGACGGGCGGACGCGATCTCCTCCCTCCGGACCGGGAGGTCTCCTCGTCAAGAAGGACTCCGGCCGTCACAAGCCCCTTACATCTATGACGACTTGAGGGATCCGGCCACGCGATGTCCGATCTGCAGACGGGGGCCCGTTTTGTTATTACAGAACCTTGTTGAACAAGTCACAGGTGCATGTAGGTATTGATCTGCGCGCGTCAATCAGACATGGTTTCGTCCCAACGCCCGGAGATCTTCCGGATCTCGGGGGCCGTTGCAGCGAAGTTTTGAAACCCCCCACATCCCCCCACATCACCACGAGGAGACCCCTCTTCATGGCAACTCACAAGCGTGTCCGCTCGGTGAAGCTCGTCGCGGCGATAGCCACGGCGGCCACCGCGGTCGGCGTCACCGTCTTCGCCACCTCGTTCGCCGGCGCGGCAACCCCCGCCGAGGGCAAGGTCTACGGAGCCAACGCCGAGGGCGCCGTCTCCGGCAGCTACATCGTCATGCTCGACGAGAAGGCCGACAAGGGCGCCAAGACCGACCTCGCCGAGGAGTACGGCGGCGAGCTGAAGCGGAACTACTCGTCCGCGATCAACGGCTTCTCGGCCAAGAGCCTCACCGAGACCGAGGCCAAGCGCCTGGCCGCCGACCCGGCCGTCGGCAAGGTCGTCCAGTCCAAGAAGTTCAGCATCGACGCCACCCAGGACAATCCGCCGTCGTGGGGCCTGGACCGCGTCGACCAGGCGGACACCGCGGGCGACAAGAAGTTCACGTACCCGGACGCGGCCGGTGAGGGCGCCACGGCGTACGTCATCGACACCGGTGTCCGCGTCAGCCACAAGGACTTCGGCGGCCGCGCCACGTCCGGCTTCGACGCCATCGACAACGACGACAACGCCGACGACGGCAACGGCCACGGCACGCACGTCGCCGGCACCATCGCCGGTGAGGCGCACGGCGTCGCCAAGAAGGCGAAGATCGTCGCGGTCCGCGTCCTGGACGACCAGGGCTCCGGCACCACCGAGCAGGTCGTCGCGGGCATCGACTGGGTCACCAAGAACCACCAGGGCCCCTCGGTCGCCAACATGAGCCTGGGCGGCGGCGCGGACGAAGCGCTCGACGCGGCGGTCCAGAAGGCGATCGCCTCCGGCGTCACCTTCGCGGTCGCGGCCGGCAACGAGTCCTCGGACGCCGGTCAGGGCTCCCCGTCCCGCGTGAAGGAGGCCATCACGGTCGCCTCCTCCACCAAGGACGACGAGCAGTCGGACTTCTCCAACTTCGGTTCGGTCGTGGACATCTACGCCCCGGGCTCGGACATCACGTCCGCCTGGAACACCGACGACAACGCCACCAACACCATCTCCGGTACGTCGATGGCGACCCCGCACGTCGTGGGCGCCGCCGCCGTCTACGTCGCGGCCCACCCGGACGCCAAGCCGGACGCCGTCGCCAAGGCGCTGACCGACGGCGCGACCGCGGACAAGATCTCGAACCCGAGCGAGGGCACGCCGAACAAGCTGCTCAAGGTCGTCGAGTAACACCCGGTCGGGCAACACCCATAGAACCGACGGCCGTCGCGCCCACCCCCACGGGGTGCGACGGCCGTCTTATGGTGTGCGGATGACGGTCAAGGCATACGCGGCGCTCCTGCGCGGCATCAACGTGGGCGGCAGCAGAAAGCTGCCGATGGCGGAGCTGCGTACGCTGCTCTCCGATCTCGGATTCGACGACGTACGCACCCATCTGCAGAGCGGCAACGCGGTCTTCACCTGTGCGGCCGGCGACGAGAACGCCCTGGCCGCGCGGGTGAGCGAGGCCATCCAGGGGCACTTCGGCTTCGACGTGAGCGTCCTGGTGCGCGACGGCGCCTACCTGAAGGCGGTCGCCGACGCCTGCCCCTTCCCCGCCGCCTCACTCGAAGGCAAGCAGCTGCACGTCACGTACTTCTCCGAGCCGGTCGACGCGGCCAGGCTCGACCCGATCGACCAGGCGGCCTTCCTGCCCGAGGAGTTCCGGCTCGGCGACCGCGCGCTCTACCTCTACGCGCCGGACGGCCTAGGTCGCTCCAAGCTCGGCGAAGTCCTCTCGCGCCCCGCCCTGTTCAAGGGCGTCATCGCCACCACCCGCAACTGGAACACCGTCACCAAGCTGGTGGAGCTGACCCGGGAGCCGGGCCATGGCTGACCGCACACCCGCCGTCGACGCGGCCATCGAGGCCGAACTGCGCCTGCTCGCCCCCGAGGTGCGCGCCTCGCCCGAGCTGCTCGGACAGCTGCTGCACCCGGAATTCACCGAGTTCGGCACCTCCGGCACGCACTGGGACCGCGCCTCGATCATCAAGGCCCTGACCGAGAGCACGAACCGGACAGGACGCCCGATCATGACCTCCCGGATGCGCGGCGTCCAGCTCGCCGACGACCTCGTGCACCTCACCTTCGACACCGAGAGCAACGGCCGCCTGGCACACCGCAGTTCGCTGTGGCGGCTGCGCGAGGGCGAGTGGCTGCTCTGGTTCCACCAGGGGACGCCGTTCAGCGAGGACGGGCCGCCCGGAGCCTGAGGCCGCCGCACGCCTGATCTTCCCGGTGCGATGTGCGAGGCTCGGCTCCATGCGCTACATCATCATCGGAGCAGGGGCGATCGGCGGCACCGTGGGCGGCCGCCTCGCCGAAACCGGACATGACGTGGTCCTCGTCGCGCGGGGTGCGCACTACGAGGCGGTGCGGGAGGGCGGCCTTCGGGTCAGGACGCCCGAAGGAGAGCTCACACATCGGCTTCCCGTCGTCCAAGGCCCCGCCGAGCTCGGGGAGTTGCGGCCGGACGACGTGCTGTTCCTCGCCGTGAAGACACAGGACTGCGCGGCCGCGCTCGACACCTGGGGCGCACGTCCGGTGGTCGGCGGCGGGACCGCGGGAGAGCGTCTCCCGCTGGTCTGCGCGCAGAACGGCGTGGAGAGCGAGCGCATCGCGCTGCGCCGCTTCCGGCGGGTGTACGGGATGTGCGTATGGCTGCCCGCGACCCACGTCGAGCCGGGTTCGGTGTCGGCGGCAGGTGCCCCTTACACGGGCATGCTGCACATCGGCCGCTACCCGCGGGGCATGGATGACACCGCCCGGCTCATCTCCGCCGACCTGGAGAAGTCGAAGCTGCTCTCCCCGGTCGTGGCGGACGTGATGCGCTGGAAGTACGGCAAGCTGCTCGCGAACCTGGCCAACGCCGTCGAGGCGGTCACGGGCGTGCTCTCCGGCAACGAGGCCGTCGCGCTCTACCGCCGGGCCCGCGCGGAGGGCGAGGCGGTGCTCGCCGCCGCCGGCATCGAGGCCGTGGGCGAGCAGGAGCAGAAGGAGGCCCGCGGCGACCGCGTCCGCTTCGAGCCCTTCGACGGCTCGGAACGCGGCGGCGGTTCCTCCTGGCAGAGCCTGAGCCGGGGCACCGGCACCATCGAGGCGGACTACCTCAACGGCGAGATCGCCCTGCTCGGCCGTCTGCACGGAGTGCCGACGCCGGTGAACGACACCCTCCAGGCGGTGGCGAACACCTTCGCGCGGGAGCGGCGCGCGGCGGGGTCGATGCCGGTGGCCGAACTGGTGGGGCTGGTGGCGCGTGCGCAGGAGCGGGTCAGCTGAGCACCGAGGTCATCAAGAGCGTGGTGCGGCCGTTGTCCTCGGGGACCGAGCGGCCCTGGGTGAAACCGAGGCGCTTGAGGACGGTGAGGGAGGCGGTGTTCTCCGCGTCCACCGTCGCGTGCACCTCGGTCAGCTCCAGCGTCTGATGGCCGTACGCGGTGAGCAGCCGGGCGAGCTCCGTGCCCAGGCCCTTGCCCCAGCTGCCCCGGAAGAGGCCGTAGACGATCTCGTGGCCGTCGAGCCAGGGCTCGGGCGACGGCTTTATCTCCGCGTGGCCGATGTAGCGCCCCTCGTGCCGCACCGCCCACACCGGGAACTGGTTCTCGGCGTACACGAGGCCGAAGATGCGGCGGAACAGCGCGTGGGTCTGCTCCACGCTCTGCATCCCGTCCCCGAACCAGCGGCCCACGGCCTCCTCCTGGAGGAGTGCGACGAACTGCTCCTCGTCGGCGGCGACATAGGGGGACAGAGTCAGGCGCTCGGAACGGAGTACGGGGGTCATCGGCGTGACGGTAGGCGCACGAGCGGCACTTCAGCAACCCGATTGACTAATTCGTGGGCCGCGGCAGCCCGATCGGGTTGGGGAAGGGGACGACCCCCGCCGCCAGGATCTGCCGCACCGGCCGTTCCAGTGCCGCCAGGAGGGTGTCCGCGTCGCGGGCGGCCAGCGGTCGCAGCAGGCGCGCCGACAGGCGGTCCGTGGCGTCCTCGATCAACTCGCGCTCGGTGCGGCCGTGTTCGGTGATGTGTCCGTCACCGTCCACCAGTCCGCGCCCGCGCAGCCGGTCCACCGCCTGCTCCCACTCCTGCTCCTGCCACCCCCGGTCGTGCCGGATGGTGTCGTGGTCCACGCGGCCCGTGGCGGCGGCGAGCACCAGCGCCTCGCAGGCGTCGAGGCCATGGTCGGCGAGCGCGGCGACGTGCGCGTCACCCCTGAACTCCCTTACGCAGGTGACCAGTTGCCACAGTCGCTGCACCGGGTCGGTCCGCTCGCTCACGTCACGGTTCGCGGTGAACAGCGGGCGGGCCAGGGACGGGGCGTCCTCGACGATCGCGGCGAGCGGCGGACAGAGCGCGATGGCCTGGTCGTCGATGCCGGGGACCAGTGCGCGCAGGGCCCGCGCGGTGCAGGCGGCGCGCTCCTCCACGATCCGGCCGGGCGACACGTACTGCCAGGCGGACGGAAGGGCCCGCTCCACCATCTCCGGGGCGAACACACCGAGCGCGGCCGTCGCGGGACCCGACTCGACCGGACCCATGGGAGCCGTGCGGGCCGCGAAATAGCCCATCCAGAAGCCCTTGAGGCCCAGCGCCCTGCCCAGGTCTCGGCAGCGCTCCTCGAAGTAGATCACGGCGTGCAGGGGCTCGGTCCGCAGCCAGAGCGTGCGGGATCTGGAGAGGGTCATGAACCCACAAGCTAGGCCAGCACGGGAACCCGCGCCACCCGCCCGACCAGACCGGACCTTGCGCAGGCCTCGTCGCGGCGCCGCACGAGCGGCGCGCCAACCCCGCTGTGGGACCGAGGACATGGGCCGTGATGTTCGCGTCGCCGCCCGTGCGACTAGGCCAACACAGGGATCCGCGCTCCCCGCCCGACCACGCCGGACCCGAGGCGTGCCTCCTCGTAGCGCTGGAGCAGGAGCCGGGCCAACCCCTCCGAAGGGCCGAGGACTTCGGCCGTGATGTCCGCGTCGGCGGCGCCCCGCGCGATGCGGTCCGGCAGGAAACCGGGCGCGATGACGTAAGGAGCCACCGCCACCCTGGGCACCCCCAGGTCGCGCAGCTCCCGCACGGCGTCCTCCGTGCGGGGCAGAGATGCGGAGGCGAACGCAGGCCGCACGGCGCACCAACCGGTGTGCCGCCACTCCCGCGCGATTTCAGCGATCACTGCGATCGCCTCCGGGTCGGATGACCCCGCCGAGGCCAGCACGACCCCGGTCGAGGACTTGTCGGCGGGGGTGAGACCCGCCTCGTACAACCGCTGGTCCAGAGCGGTCAGGAGCAGGGGAGAGGGGCCGAGCACCGCCGCCTGCCGGATGCGGAGGCGGGGCGGTGCCTGACCCAGGACCGCCGGGATGTCCGACTTCGCGTGGAACGCCCGCGTCAGGAGCAGGGGCAGCGCGATCACGTCGCGCACCCCCTCGGCGTCCAGGGACTCAAGGACCTCGGGGACCGAGGGCGAGTTGAAGTCCAGGAAGCCCGTCTCCACCCGCAGCCCCGGCCGCTGTTCCCGCACCCGGCGCACCAGGGCGCGCACCGTCGCGGCATGCCGCGGGTCGCGGCTGCCGTGGGCGACGACGAACAGGACGGGACGGGCGTACATGGTGTGGCCTCAGCTCTTCACGAGGAGTCCGCGGCTGCGCAGCACGCGCCGCTCAAGGGGGCTGAAGATCAGCAGGTCGATGGCGATGCCGACGATCAGGATGAGGAGGATCGCGAAGAACACCTGCGACATGCTGCTGTTCGTGCGGCCCGCCTCCAGGAGCTGGCCGAGTCCCATGCCGAGGTCGGGTGACTGCGCGATGATCTCCGCGGCCATGAGCGAGCGCCAGGAGAACGCCCAGCCCTGCTTCAGGCCCGCCAGGTAGCCGGGCAGCGCGGCCGGCATGACGATGTGCCAGGTGTGACGCAGGCCCGTCGCGCCCAGCGTGCGGCCCGCCCGCAGGAAGAGCGGCGGCACCTGGTCGACGCCCGCGACCAGGCCGTTGGCGATCGAGGGGACCGCGCCGAGCAGGATCACCGCGTACATCATCTGGTCGTTGAGGCCGAGCCAGATCACGGCGGGCGGCACCCACGCCACCGACGGCAGCGACTGCAGCCCGGAGAGGATGGGGCCGATCGCGGCCCTGATGAACCGCACCCGGGCCACGATCAGACCGAGCGGCGTACCGATCGCGAGCGCCATCAGGAAGCCGAGCAGACCGCGCGACACGGACGTCCAGATGTACTCCAGGAGCGTGCCCTGCAGCCAGGCGTCCTCGACCTCGTGCCAGACGGTGGAGGGCGCAGGCAGCTTGTAGGAGTCGGTGACCTTCGCCCACACCAGGATCTGCCACACCACAAGGACCAGCACGACGGCGGTCACCGGCGGCAGGATCTTCTGGACGAAGGTCTGGCGGAAGGGAACGCGCCGGGTCTGGACCGCGTCCAGGGCGTCCAGGCCCGCCTCGAGACCGGCCAGGTCCTGGCTGCTGTCCCGGTCGGTCTTGTCGACCTTGTCGACCGGGGTGTCAGTGCTGGCCATGTCGGCGGATCTCCCCACGCAGTTGTTCGGTGATCTCGACGGACAGTTCCGCCACGGCGGAGTCCTCGATGCGGCGCGGGTGGGGGATGTCCACCCGCCACTCGTGCGCCACCCGGCCCGGACGCGACGAGAGGAGCACGACGCGCTCGGCGAGGCGCACGGCCTCGCGCACGTTGTGCGTGACGAAGAGGACGGAGACGTTCGTCTCGCGCCAGATGCGGGTCAGTTCGTCGTGCAGGACGTCACGCGTGATCGCGTCGAGCGCCGCGAACGGCTCGTCCATGAGCAGGATCTTGGCGTCCTGTGCGAGCGCGCGGGCCAGCGCCACCCGCTGGCGCATGCCGCCGGACAGCTCGTGCACCCGCTTGCCGTACGCACCTTGGAGCCGTACGAGGCCCAGAAGCTCCGCGGCGCGCTCGCGCCGCTCGGCCTTCGCGACACCGCGCAGCTTCAGGGCGAGCTCGATGTTCTTGCCCGCGGTCAGCCACGGGAACAGCGCGTGCTCCTGGAACATCAGGGCCGGGCGGCCGTCGGTGGCGATGTCGCCGGCCGACGGCTTGTCGAGCCCGGCCACCAGATTGAGCAGCGTCGACTTGCCGCAGCCCGAGGCTCCCAGGAGGGTGACGAACTCGCCCGGCGCGACATCGAGCGTGATGTCGTCCAGGACGAGCTGCTGCCCGGCGGGTGTGGCGAAGGACTTCGAGACATGCTCGATCCGGGCTGCGTGCGGGGCGGCCGTGATGTCCTCCGCCGCCTTGGCGAGGGTGCTTGTCGCCATGGTCGTCACCTCCTGGGAACTCGTCTGGGTCCGGGGTTACTTGACGCCGAGACCGGCGTCGTCGACAGCGGGCTTGCCCTCGGCCTTCAGGACCTTGTTCAGCGGCTTCAGGTCGTAGATGCCCTTGAGGTTCGGCTTGTCCAGGAGGCCCGCCTTGACCGCGTGCTCGGCCTCGGAGTCGAGCGTGGCCGCCAGCGGGTCATCGGTGGTCTGGATCGACTTCCACGCCGGATCGATGACCTCGGCGGGCAGCTCCTTGCCGGACGCCTCCTTGAGGGCGGCGTTGGCGGAGGCCTTCGCCTTCTCCGGGTTGTCCTTGATCCACTGGTTGGTCTTCACCGAACCGCGCAGGACGGCCTCGACGACCTTCGGGTGCTCCTCGAGGAACTCCTGCGACACGATGATGTTCGTGATCACGAACTTCTTGTCCGGCCACAGGTCGGCCTCGTCGAGGATCGCCTTGCCGCCCTCGGCGACCAGCTTCGACGCGGTCGGCTCCGGCACCCAGGCGCCGTCGATCGAACCTGACTTGTAGGCGTCAGGGGTGATCTTGTTGTCGGTGCGGACCACCGAGACGTCGCCCTTGCCGCTCTCCGCGTCGACCTTCCAGCCCTTTTCCTTGATCCAGTTGAGGAAGGCCACGTCCTGGGTGTTGCCGAGCTGCGGCGTCGCGATTTTCTTGCCCTTGACGTCGTCCAGGGACTTGATCTTGTCCGGGTTGACCACCAGCTTCACGCCACCGGACGCCGAGCCGCCGATGATGCGCAGGTTCTTGCCCTGGGACTTGGTGTAGCCGTTGATCGCGGGCGACGGGCCGATCCAGCCGATGTCGATGGACTTCGAGTTCAGCGCCTCGATCTCCGAAGGACCGGCGTTGAACTGCGTGTACTTGGCCTTCGTCGCGCCCAGTTCCTTCTGGAACAGGCCCTCCTGGTCACCGACGAGGGCGGTGGCGTGGGTGAGGTTCGGGAAGTACCCGATCTTCACCTCGTCGAGGCCCTCGATCTTCTTCGCACCCGAGGCCACCTCGGCCTTGTCGTTGTCGTCGTCCGCGTCGGATCCGTAGCCGCAGGAGGTGAGCACTACGGCGAGCAGTGGCAGGGCGGCCACGGCGGCCAGGGCACGGCGGCCGCCGGTGGTGCGTGGGGTGCGGAAGCTGGCAGGCACGGGAGGTGGTCCTCTCGTTGGCCCGGCTCTCACGCCCTCAGGGCGTGGCCGGGAGATCGGCAGGTTTTCGTCTTCGCAGGTCGAACTCGCGGGGGGTGTGGGCGCGCAAGCGGTGCGCGTACGTCATCGCGCACATCGCCCGACCCCGCCCTGCCCGCTGCCGAGGGCGCCGCTGCCGACACGGCCGCCCTCCTTCGCGAAGGTCGAGAAATAGTCGATCGAGGTCATGTCAGAAGTCCCAGCCCTCGTCGTCCGCCGCCTTCTTGGCCTCTTCGACCGTCTCGACGGTTTCGGCGAACGCGTCGCCCGCCATGCCCGCCGCGAGCGTCGTGCCGTCGGCCGGGTCGATCAGGAGGAACGAACCGGTGCGGCGCGAGGCGGCGTACGAGTCGACGGCGATCGGCTCGGCGGTGCGGATCACGACGCGGCCGATGTCGTTGGCGACCAGCTGCCCCGGCTCCGGGTGCTGGGAGAGGTCGTCCAGGGTGAGCCGCGAGGGGATCTCCTTGACGATCGCCTTGACCGTGCGGGTGGTGTGCTTGAGCAGCACCCGCTGGCCGACGGTCAGCGTGGTGTCCGCGACGTGGCAGACCGTCGCCGTGAGGTCCTGCGAGGTCTGCGGCTGGTCACCGCTCGGCACGATCAGGTCGCCGCGCGCGATGTCGATGTCGCTCTCCAGGAGCAGTGTCACGGACTGCGGTGTCCACGCGACGTCCACCGGCGTGCCGAGGAGGTCGATGCCCGCGATCTTCGACGTCTTGCCCGAGGGAAGCACGGTCACGGACTCGCCGACCCGGAAGGTGCCCGCCGCGATCTGTCCCGCGTAGCCGCGGTAGTCGGGGTGCTCGGCGGTCTGCGGGCGGATCACGTACTGGACGGGCAGCCGTGCGTGGCAGGAGGTCAGGTCGTGGCTGACCGGGACCGTCTCCAGGTGCTCGAGGACCGTGGGGCCGCCGTACCAGTCCATGTTGGAGGACGGCTCGACGACATTGTCGCCGGCGAGCGCCGAGATCGGGATCGCGGTGATCTCCGGGACGCCCAACTGGCCGGCGTACGCGGTGAATTCCGCGGCGATCCTCGCGAAGACGGTCTCCTCGAAGTCGACGAGGTCCATCTTGTTCACGGCGAGCACCACGTGCGGGACGCGCAGCAGCGCGGCGACTGCGGCGTGCCTGCGGGTCTGCTCGATGACGCCGTTGCGGGCGTCGACGAGGACCACCGCGAGGTCGGCCGTGGAGGCGCCGGTGACCATGTTGCGGGTGTACTGCACGTGCCCCGGGGTGTCGGCGAGGATGAACCGGCGCTGCGGGGTCGCGAAGTAGCGGTAGGCGACGTCGATGGTGATGCCCTGCTCGCGCTCGGCCCGCAGACCGTCGGTGAGCAGCGCCAGGTCGGGCGCCTCCTGGCCGCGGCCCAGCGACACGCGCTCCACGGCCTCCAGCTGGTCGGTGAGGACCGACTTGGAGTCGTGAAGCAGCCGTCCCACGAGGGTGGACTTGCCGTCGTCGACGGAGCCCGCGGTGGCGAAGCGCAGCAGGGTGGTGGCCGACAGCTGCTCGGCGGAGAGCGGCTGCGCCTTGTCGGGTTCGGTGGTGCTGGTCATGTTTAGAAGTACCCCTCGCGCTTGCGGTCTTCCATCGCGGCCTCGGACATCTTGTCGTCGGCGCGCGTGGCGCCGCGCTCGGTCAGCCGAGACGCGGCGATCTCGGTGATGACGGCGTCCAGCGTGGTGGCGTCGGAGTCGACGGCTCCGGTGCAGGACATGTCGCCGACGGTGCGGTAGCGCACCAGCCGCTTCTCGACCGTCTCGTCGTCCTTGGGGCCGCCCCACTCACCGGCGGTCAGCCACATGCCCGAGCGCCGGAACACGTCCCGCTCGTGCGCGAAGTAGATCTGCGGCAGCTCGATGCCCTCGCGGGCGATGTATTGCCACACGTCGAGCTCGGTCCAGTTGGACAGCGGGAACACGCGGACGTGCTCGCCGGGGGCGTGGCGGCCGTTGTAGAGCTGCCACAGCTCGGGGCGCTGGCGGCGCGGGTCCCACTGCGAGAACTCGTCCCGCAGCGAGAACACCCGCTCCTTGGCGCGGGCCTTCTCCTCGTCACGGCGTCCGCCGCCGAAGACCGCGTCGAACTTCTCGCTCTGGATCTTCTCGGTGAGCGGCACGGTCTGCAGCGGGTTGCGCGTCCCGTCGGGGCGCTCGCGCAGCTTGCCCGCGTCGATGTACTCCTGCACGGAGGCGACATGCAGCCGCAGGCCGTGCTCGGCGACGACGCGGTCGCGGTACTCGAGCACCTCGGGGAAGTTGTGCCCGGTGTCGACGTGAAGGAGCGAGAAGGGGATCGCCGCGGGGGCGAACGCCTTCAGCGCGAGGTGCAGCATGACGATCGAGTCCTTGCCGCCGGAGAAGAGGATCACCGGCCGCTCGAACTCGCCCGCCACCTCGCGGAAGATGTGCACCGCCTCGGACTCCAGGGCGTCCAGGTGGGACAACGCGTACGGGCTGTCCGTCTCCTCGGTCACTGTGGCCACGGTCGTGGTCATGCCAGACCCCTTTCGATGAGCAGCGCGCGCACGGCCGCCGCGGACTCCTGCACGGTCTGGTCCTGGGACTCGATGCGCAGATCGGGTGACTCGGGTGCCTCGTACGGGTCGTCGACCCCCGTGAGCCCGGAGATCTCGCCGGCCGCCTGCCTGGCGTACAGACCCTTCACGTCGCGTACGGAGCAGACCTCCACCGGCGTGGCCACGTGGACCTCCAGGTAGGGCGTGCCGCCCGTCTGGTGGCGCTTGCGCACCGCCTCGCGGCTGTCCGCGAAGGGCGCGATCACCGGCACCAGGACCTTCACGCCGTTACGGGCGAGCAGTTCGGCGACGAAGCCGATGCGCTGCACGTTGGTGTGCCGGTCCGCGCGGCTGAAGCCGAGGCCCGCCGAGAGGAACTCGCGGATCTCGTCGCCGTCGAGCACCTCGACCCGGTGGCCGTCCTCGCCCAGCTTGCCCGCGAGTTCGTAGGCGATGGTGGTCTTGCCCGCGCTGGGCAGGCCGGTGAGCCAGATGGTGGCTCCGGTGGTCACGTGCTTCTCCGTTACGTGTCGAGGTTCTGTCACGCTGTGCGGCTCTGTCATCAGTGGATCCCGCACTCGGTCTTGGCGTTGCCCGACCAGCGTCCGGCGCGGGCGTCCTCGCCCTCCAGGAGGCGGCGGGTGCAGGGCGCGCAACCCACGGAGCCGTAGCCGTCCATGAGGAGGGGGTTGGTGAGGACGCCGTGCTCGGCGACGTAGGCGTCCACGTCGTCCTGCGTCCAGCGGGCGATCGGGGAGACCTTGACCTTGCGGCGCTTCTCGTCCCAGCCGACGACCGGGGTGTTGGCCCGGGTGGGGGACTCGTCGCGGCGCAGGCCCGTCGCCCAGGCGGCGTACGAGGTCAGGCCCTCTTCGAGGGGCTTGACCTTCCGCATGGCGCAGCACAGGTCGGGGTTGCGGTCGTGCAGCTTCGGGCCGAACTCGGCGTCCTGCTCGGCGACGCTCTGCCGCGGCGTGAGCGTGATGACGTTGACGTCCATCACGGCGGCGACGGCGTCACGGGTGCCGATGGTCTCCGGGAAGTGGTAGCCGGTGTCGAGGAACACGACGTCGACGCCGGGGCGGGCGCGCGAGGCCAGGTGGGCGACGACGGCGTCCTCCATGGAGGAGGTCACGCAGAAGCGGTCGCCGAAGGTGTCGACGGCCCACCGGAGGATCTCCAGCGCGGATGCGTCCTCCAGGTCGCGGCCGGCCTGCTCGGCCAGTTCCCTCAACTCGTCGTCGGTGCGCGGTTCGTGGTCCTGAACGGTCGTCATATCTCTTCCCCTCCAGAGTTGCTGTGCTGAACCCCACGGGCAAGGAGCCCGAGGAACTTCAGCTGGAAGGCTCGATTGCACGCGGCGCATTCCCAGGCGCCGTGACCGGTCTCGTTGGGACGCAGGTCCTCTTCACCGCAGTAGGGGCAGTGGAAGGGCGCGGCACGCTCGCTCACTTCAGGGCCTCCTCGCTGGCGCGGGCGACCCAGGTGGCGAAGCGCTCGTCGTCCGCGCGCTCCTCCTCGAAGCGCTTGAGGACCCGCTCGACGTAGTCGGGCAGCTCGGCCGAAGTGACCTTCAGGCCGCGGACCTTGCGGCCGAACCCGGCCTCCAGGCCGAGCGCGCCGCCCAGGTGCACCTGGAAGCCCTCGACCTGGTTGCCCTCGTCGTCCAGGACCAGCTGGCCCTTGAGGCCGATGTCGGCGACCTGGATACGGGCGCAGGCGTTCGGGCAGCCGTTGATGTTGATGGTGATCGGCTGGTCGAACTCCGGGATGCGCCGCTCCAGTTCGTCGATGAGCTGGGAGCCGCGCGCCTTGGTCTCGACGATCGCCAGCTTGCAGAACTCGATGCCGGTGCAGGCCATGGTGCCGCGCCGGAAGGGAGAGGGTGTGACCCGCAGATCGAGGGCTTCGAGACCGGCGACGAGGGACTCGACCTGTGCCTCCTCCACGTCGAGCACGATCATCTTCTGCTCGGCGGTGGTGCGCAGCCGGCCCGAGCCGTGGGCGACGGCCACATCGGCGATCTTCGTGAGCGTCGCGCCGTCCACGCGGCCCACGCGGGGGGCGAACCCGACGTAGAAGCGGCCGTCGTTCTGCTTGTGCACGCCGAGGTGGTCGCGCCAGGTGCCGGCCGGCTGCTCGGGGGCGGGCCCGTCGACGAGCTTCCGCTTCAGGTACTCGTCCTCCAGGATCTGCCGGAACTTCTCGGGACCCCAGTCGGCGACGAGGAACTTCAACCGGGCGCGGTTGCGCAGCCGCCGGTAGCCGTAGTCACGGAAGATGCCGATGACGCCGGTCCACACCTCCGGCACCTCGTCGAGCGGCACCCAGGCGCCGAGCCGCACGCCCAGCTTGGGGTTGGTGGAGAGACCGCCGCCGACCCAGAGATCGAAGCCGGGCCCGTGCTCGGGGTGGTTCACCCCGACGAACGCGACGTCGTTGATCTCGTGCGCGACGTCGAGCTGCGGCGACCCCGAGATGGCCGTCTTGAACTTACGGGGCAGGTTCGAGAACTCGGGGCTGCCGATGAAGCGGCGCTGGATCTCGTCGATGGCGGGGGAGCCGTCGATGATCTCGTTCTCGGCGACACCGGCGACGGGCGAACCGAGGATGACGCGGGGAGTGTCACCGCAGGCCTCGGTCGTCGACAGCCCGACCGCCTCGAGCCGCTCCCAGATGGCGGGGACGTCCTCGATGCGAATCCAGTGGTACTGAACGTTCTGCCGGTCGGTGAGGTCGGCGGTCCCGCGCGCGAACTCCTGCGAGATCTCGCCGATGACGCGCAGCTGCTCGGTGGTCAGCCGCCCGCCGTCGATCCGGACCCGCAGCATGAAGTACTCGTCGTCCAGCTCCTCCGGCTCCAGGATCGCGGTCTTGCCGCCGTCGATGCCCTGCCGGCGCTGGGTGTAGAGCCCCCACCAGCGCATACGCCCACGAAGATCGTTCGGGTCGATCGAGTCGAACCCGCGCTTCGAGTAGATCGTCTCAATGCGTGTCCGCACATTGAGACCGTCGTCGTCCTTCTTGAACTGTTCGTTCCCGTTGAGCGGCGTGAAGTGGCCTACGGCCCACTGGCCCTCACCACGGTGACGGCTCGCCTTGCGCCGGGGCGCGGCAGTCGTGGGCTTTTCGGGGGTGGCAGCCATGGCTATACGTCCTTCAAGGCGGGCTGAGGGCGGCATTGACCTGCGCACTTCGCGCAGAGGGCGCGGCGGTGCGCAGAAAAGTGGTCATGCGGTGAGAGTCGTCGGCGCTGTTGCTGTCAGCTCGCCGGACACATGGCGCTGGACATGCGGCAGAGATCGACGTGACGCCGACTCACCAAGGCAATTCCAGTGCGATCCATGACGGAAGCGTGTCACGGGACTTTCGGCCCAGTCCACCACTGTCCGGAGTATGGACGTTGTTGTCCCACATGATGGGACGAGTGACGTGGGTCACTTCGGGCTGCCGACTTCGAGGAGTCGACGGTGCGGGGCGAGGAAGGCGTCACGCCCCCGGCCAGGGCCCGGGCGAAGCCACAGCCGGCTCCTCCTCGACCTTCGTGTCGAAGAGCTTGAAGCCCCGCCGCAGATAATTGTCCATCGCGTGTTCGCCGTCCTTGGAGCACGTGTGCAGCCACACCCGCTTCGTCGGGGTGAGGTCCGGCCAGCGCTCGGCCAGGTCCCAGGCCCGCCGCACCCCGGACGAGAGCAGGTGGCCGCCGATCCGCCGCCCCCGGAAGGCGGGGATGAGACCGAAGTACACGATCTCGACGACGCCCTCCTCCCGCGCCGCCAGCTCCACGTACCCCGCGGGCGTCCCCTTCTCGTACGCCACCCAGGTCTCGACGCCCGGCTTCCCGAGCTCCTCCTGCCACTGGGCGTAGGAGAGGGAGAGCCGGTCCGTCCAGCGGATGTCGCCGCCGACGGAGGCGTAGAGGAAGCGGCTGAACTCCGGGGAGGGGATCTCGGCCCGGACGATCCGCACGTCGTCGCCCTCGGGTGCGGCGGCGGGCAGCAGGTCGGTGGGAGCGGTCTGCTCCAGCGACCAGGTGGTGACGGTGAGGCGAGTGTGGCTCATGCCGGTCAGCGAATCATGTGCCGCGCACCCTGGCCAAAGGGGGTCCGCGATGCGGGAAGACCCCGCAGCCGAGCCTCTCGCACCGCCGGTGCCGTCGAGTGCGGGAGCAGGTCGGCCGGGTCTTCGGGGAGGATCACCTCCACGTCCACGTCCTCGGCGAAGCGGTAGGGGCGGTGGGCCAGGATGCCGCCCAGATAGCGCCGGACGCGGGAGATCTCGGCGCGGACCGTGACCGTGCGCGCCGGGTCGCCGAACATGTCCTCGGCGAGGCCCGAAGCGCTGCGGCCCTTGCGACGGCTGCTCAGGAGGAAGAGCAACTCGGCGTGCCGCGGGCTCAGTTCACGCGTCCAGCCGCCCGCTCTGCCGCCCTCCACGGTGACCGACCAGCGGCGCGGCCCGCTCACGTCCAGGATGACGCGCGTCGCGGCCGGCGGCTGCGGGTCCTCCTCGACGCGCAGCAACCAGCCGCCGGGCAGCGGCTCCACCGCGCAGGTGCCGAGCGAGGGCAGCCACAGATGGCCCGCGGCCATGGCCTTGGGCAGGGCGAGCCGGTCCGTGGGCGGCATTCCCGTGACCGCCGCCGTCCACCCGTGGACGTCCACCGCCAGGGCGCGCCCGCCGATGCGCGCGAGGACCGGTGCCGCCACCGAGCGCAGCCGGTCGAGCGCCGCCACGTGGGTCTCCCGCAGCCGTGCCTCGGCGAGCTTGGCCACCGAGTCGACCAGGGCGAGCATCGCCGGATGCATCGTGTTCAGCGGACCGCTGATGTCGACCACGCCGAGGAGGCGGCCGTCCCGGGGGTCGGTGATGGGCGCGCCCGTGCACGTCCACGCGTGATGCGTCTCCACGAAGTGCTCGGCGGAGAACACCTGCACGGGACGGCGGACGACGAGGGGTGTCCCTATGCCGTTGGTGCCGACGACGCCCTCGTTCCAGTCCGCGCCCAGTTCGAAGCCGAGCGAGTCCGCCTTGCGCAGCACCGGGGAGCTGCCCTCGCGCCACAGCACCCGGCCGTCCGCGTCACAGACGACCATGATGTGGTGCGCCGCGTCCGCCACCGTGACCAGCGCGTCCCGCAGCACCGGCATGATCTCCGTCAGCGGTGACGCGCGCCTGCGCTCCTCGAGTTCCTCGACGCCGAGCAGCCGGGAGCGGAAGTCGTGGTCGGGGTCGACCCCGACGAGCTTCATGCGCTCCCAGGACTCCTCGATCACGGGACGCGGCAGCATGCGCGGCCGCTGCCCCGCGAGCGACGCCTGGCGGACACCCGCGAGCAGTCGTGCGGCCTGAGCACGGTCCATGGCGGAGATCCTCGCGAGGTCGATCGTCGAAGGCGCGTTCATGACCGGTCCTTCCCGAGCAGAGCCAGTGCGTCGGGGGCATCCACTCGTCGCGCCCCCTCGGCGTCCGCAAGGGTATTTGGTTCAGTGATGAACTGTCGGCTTGCAACCGTCTGCAACCCTCGCGAACGGCCGTACGGAGATCGAAGCTGATGTCCGACGCCGTTCACCCGGCGTCGGCGCTCCTCAATGGGGCCTGGGAGCGGGGGTGGTGCCGTGTCGGCGCAGCACCACCCCCGCGACTCTCCGGCTGCCCAGGACCGTCAGCAGGGTCCTAGGCGTCGCGCGGAGCCGCCCGTTCCACCACGGAGGCCAGATCCAGGGTGTGCGGCAGCGTCCCGAACGCCGAGCCCCAGTCCCCGCCCAGCCGCGAGGCACAGAACGCGTCGGCCACCTCCGGGGGCGCGTACCGCACGAGCAGCGAACCCTGGAGCACCAGAGCCATCCGCTCCACGAGGCGGCGCGCCCGCGCCTCGACGCCGTCCAGGTCGGCCAGTTCGGTGAGCAGCCCCTTGATCGCGCCGTCCAGGCGGTGGTCGGCGCCGCGCGCGCCGCCGACCTCCTGGAGGAAGGCGTTCAGGGCCTGCGGCTCCCGCTGCAACGCACGCAGCACGTCGAGCGCCTGTACGTTCCCCGAGCCCTCCCAGATGGAGTTGAGCGGCGACTCGCGCAGCAGCCGCGGCATCCCCGACTCCTCGACGTACCCGTTGCCGCCGAGCACCTCGAGGGCCTCCACCACGAGCGGCGTGCAGCGCTTGGTCACCCAGTACTTCGCGGCCGGCACCGCGATGCGCAGGAACGCCCGCTCCTGCTCGCTCCCGTCGTCGTACGCGGCCGCCAGGCGCAGCGCGAGGGTCGTGGCGGCCTCCGACTCCAGGGCGAGATCCGCGAGGACGTTGCGCATGAGCGGCTTGTCGATGAGCTTGCCGCCGAACGCCTCGCGGTACGTGGCGTGGTGCACGGCCTGCGCGACGGCCTGGCGCATGAGCGACGCCGATCCGATGACGCAGTCGAGCCGCGTGGCCGCCACCATCTCGATGATGGTGCGCACCCCGCGCCCCTCCTCGCCGACCCGGCGCGCCCATGTCCCGTCGAACTCGACCTCGCTCGACGCGTTCGACTTGTTGCCCAGTTTGTCCTTCAGGCGCTGAATGGCGAAGGCGTTCCTCGTGCCGTCCTCCAGGACCCGCGGCACGAGGAAGCAGGTGAGTCCCGCGTCGGTCTGGCCGAGCACGAGAAAGCCGTCGGACATGGGGGCGGAGCAGAACCACTTGTGCCCCGTGAGTTCATAGGCGCCCTCTTCCGCGAGGGCACGCGCACGCGTCGTGTTCGCACGCACGTCGCTGCCGCCCTGCTTCTCCGTCATGCCCATCCCGAAGAGCGCCCCGGCCTTCTGCGAGGCGGGCCGCATGCCTTCGTCGTAGACGAGGGAGGTGAGCCGGGGCTCCCACACGGCGGCGAGCGCGGGATCGGCCCGCAGCGCGGGGACGGCCGCGTGTGTCATCGAGACCGGACAGCCGTGCCCCGCCTCGACCTGCGACCACACCAGGAACCCGGCGGCGCGCCGCAGATGCCCGCCCGGCCGCGACCAGGCGGTGGTCAGACCCGACGAGACCGCCTTGCCGAGCAGCCGGTGCCAGGCGGGGTGGAAGGCGACCTCGTCGACGCGATTCCCATAGCGGTCATGGGTGTGCAGAACGGGTGGATTCTCGTTGGCGAGGAACCCCCATTCGCGCGCCTGCTCCGAGCCCGCGGTCCGCCCGAGTTCGGAGAGTTGCTCGCGAGCGGTGTCGAGGAGCGCGGGGTCGAGATGCCGTTCGACCCCTTCCGTGAGCGCGCGGTCAGACGTGAAGACGTCATATCCCACCAGGGGCGGAGCCTGGTTGGTCACTGTGTGGGTGGTGGCTGCCATGCCGCTACGGTAAGGAGGTGCACCAGGCAAATGAAACACCCGGGAGGCCGTCGGGCCGCTGGAACCGGGCCCGCGCTCTCTACAGCAACGTCTCCAAGCGCAGGACTGCCTGGCTGCTGCTCAAGGACACGGTCAACTCGTGCGTGGAGTACCGCATCCTGGGCCTTGCCGCCGAAGCGGCGTTCTTCACGCTGCTCTCGGTGCCGCCGCTGCTCCTGAGCCTGATCGGGCTGCTCGCCTACGTGGACCGGTGGACCGGCGCGAACACGATCGCCAGCGTCGAGAACAACATCCTCGAGGCCTCCCGCACCGTCCTCTCCGACAGGGGCGTCAGCCAGATCGCGCAGCCGATACTGGAGGACGTCATGCGGGTCGGCAGGCCCGACGTCATCTCGATCGGTTTCGTCTTCGCCCTGTGGTCGGGCTCGCGCGCCGTGAACGTCTTCATCGACACGATCACGGTGATGTACGGCCTGGACGGCGCGCGCGGCATCGTCAAGACCCGCCTCCTGGCGTTCGGCCTGTTCATCGTGGCGCTGCTGATCGGTTCGGTGGCACTGCCGCTGATGGTGGCGGGCCCCGACGCGGTGGTGAAGCTGGTGCCCGGCTCCACGACGGTGGTGCAGATCCTGTACTGGCCGGTGGTGACGCTGCTTTCGGTGGTGTTCCTGACGACGCTGTACCACGTGTCGGTGCCGGTGCGTTCGCCCTGGGTGGAGGACATGCCGGGCGCGCTCATCGCCCTGGGGATGTGGGTCCTCGGCAGCTTCCTGCTCCGGATCTACCTGACCAGCACGGTCGAAGGGCCCACGATCTACGGCTCGTTGGCGGCGCCGGTGGCCGTGCTCCTGTGGATCGGTGTGTCGGCGTTCGCGGTCCTTGTCGGGGCGGCGGTGAACGCCGCGATCGACCGGGTGTGGCCCTCCGTCGCCACGGCGGCCGCACGTGCGGCCAACGACCGGATCCGGGAGGCGCGGGCGGTGGAGATGGTGGCGCGCGCGGCCGCCGCGCGGGAGGCTTCGGCGGACCCGGACGACCCCGACATGCCGTCGGAGTTCCCGGAGCGGTGGTCGCGCTTCTTGCCGCCGGACGATGTCTCTTCGAGGCTGCGGACGCATGTGAAGAAGCCTGGAGGGAACGGGGAAACGCCGCCGGAGTAGGGCGGTCCCTGCGGGGCTTTCCCCAACCCCACCCCTTCCCGAAACCATGGGGCTCCGCCTCCTGGACCCCCGCACAGATGTCCTCGAACGCCGGACGGGCTGGACTTCCAGCCCGTCCGGCGTTCGAGGACGAACTCGGCGGAGCCGGTGATTGACGGCAACCAAGGCTCCCGCGCCCGAGCGGGTTTTCGGGAAGGGGCGGGGTCGGGGAGAATCACGCTTTCCAGACGGCCGCATGCTCCCGGGCGAAATCGGCGAAGTCACGAGGCGCCCGCCCCAAAATCTCCCGCACCCCCTCGGAGAGATGCGCGTTGCGGCCGTCCAGGTTTGTCTCGAACAGCTCGATCAGGAACTCCGTCTCCTCCTGCGGAACCCCGAACTCGGCGAGCGCACCCCCGTACTCCCTCGCCGAGACCGGGACGTACCGGATCTCCCGCCCCGCTGCCGCCGCGATCTCGGCCACCGCGTCGCGGAACGACAGGAGGCGCGGTCCCGACACCTCCACCACCCGTCCCGCGTAACCCGAGTCGGGGCGAAGCACCGCCACCACCACGTCCGCGATGTCCCGCGTGTCGATGAACGGTTCGAGCACCTCCCCGGCGGGGAAGACCAGTTGCCCCTCCCGCATGCCGTCGACGAGGTGCCCCTCACTCAGGTTCTGGGCGAACCAACTCGCCCGTACGACGGTCCACTCCGCCCCGGACTCCCGCACCGCCCGCTCGGTGGGCTCCGCCTGGTCCTCGCCCCGGGCCGACAGGAGCACGATCCGCCGCACGCCGAGCGACACCGCCTGCCGGGCCAGCGCGCCCACCGCCTCGCCCGCACCCGGTGCGCCGACGTCCGGCTGATAGGCGAGGTACGCGGCGTCCGCGCCCCGCAGCGCGTCCTCCCATGTCGAGGGGTCGTACCAGTCGAACCGCACCGCGCCCGACCGTGAAGCGGCCCGTACCGTGAAGCCCGCCGCATCGGCGGCCTCCGCGACCCGGCGTCCGGTCTTGCCGGTCGCGCCCGTGACCAGCACCGTCATGTTCTGCTTCTGCGTCCGTGACGCGTTCTCTGTCATGACTCCAGTGAACTGGCCCGCGCCACAAGGAACCATCCGTCAGGGACTCACCCCCATACGCATACGTCTAGGCTTCCGGCATGGACGTACTCGCAGGCTTGCTGGAGGGCCCGCGCGCGCGAGGGGCCTTCATGATCCGCGCGTGCTTCGAATCGCCCTGGTCCGTCCGCATCGCGGACGAGGCGCCGCTCTCGGTCATGATCATGGTGCGGGGCAGTGCCTGGATCGTGCCCGACGACGGCGAACCCCAGCTGATCCGTCCCGGCGACGTCGCCGTGGCCCGCGGCCCCGACCACTACACCGTCGCCGACGAGCAGGCGGCTTCGCCCCGCGTGGAGATCCGGCCCGGCGAACACTGCGTGCCCCTCGGCGACACCCCCGCCGACCAGTACCGCGACCTCGGCCCGCGCACCTGGGGCCAATCGCTCGACGGCGCGACGGAGATGCTGATCGGCACGTATCAGGCGCGCGGCGAGATCACCGGGCGACTGCTCGACGCGCTGCCGCCGCTTCTGGTCCTGCCCACCGAGGTGTGGGACTGCCCGCTCACCCCGCTGCTGGCCGACGAGATCACCAAGGACGAGCCCGGGCAGGAGGTCGTGCTCGACCGACTGCTCGACCTGCTGATGATCGCGACGCTGCGAGCCTGGTTCTCCAGGCCGGAGGCGGAGGCCCCCGCCTGGTACCGGGCGATGGGGGACCCGGTCGTCGGGCAGGCGATCCGGCTGCTCCAGGACGACCCCGCACACCCGTGGACGATCGCCGGCCTGGCCGCGAAGGCGGGCGTCTCGCGGGCCGCGCTGGCCCGGCGGTTCACCGAACTCGTGGGTGAGCCGCCGATGGCGTACCTGACGGGCTGGCGGCTAGCGCTCGCCGCTGACCTCTTGCGGGACGGTGAGCAGACGATTGCCGCGATTGCTCGCCGTGTCGGGTATGGCAGCGCGTTCGCGCTGTCCAGCGCGTTCAAGCGGGTGTACGGGGTCAGCCCGCAGGAACACCGCTCACGGGCCGCGTAGCCCTGGACGGCGTAGCCTTGGAGCGTGTCGTACGCGCCTGTGCAGTATGCGGAGCGGCCGTCCCGAGTCACCGGCGCGGTCCTGTGGACCCGTACCGGCGGCGTCGAGACCGGCCCCGTGTACCCCGTCCTGCCCGACGGCTGCATGGACCTGCTGTGGACCGGCGGCCGGCTCCTGGTCGCGGGCCCTGACACCCGCGCGTACCGCCCCGAGTCGAACGGCGCCGCACGGTACGTGGGCATCCGCTTCTATCCCGGCACCGCCCCCGCGTTCCTCGGCGTGCCCGCGCACGAACTGCGTGACCGGCGCGTCGACCTCGCCGACCTGTGGCCCTCCGCCGAGGCACGCCGGCTCACCGAGCGCATGGACGCGGCCCGCGATCCGGCCGCCGTCCTGGAGACCGCCGCCCTGGTCCGGGCGGACGTGGCGGGGCCGCCGGACCCGCTGCTCACGCACGTCGTCACGTCTCTGGAAGCAGGGCGGTCCGTCGCGTCCACCGCCGCGGAGGCGGGCATCAACGCCCGTCTTCTGCACCGGCGTTCAGTCACCGCGTTCGGCTACGGCCCCAAGACGCTGGCCCGGGTCCTGCGCCTGCAGCGCGCGCTCGCCCTGGCCAGGGGAGGCCTGGCGTACGCGGAGACCGCGGTCGTCGCGGGCTTCGCCGACCAGGCCCATCTGGCGCGTGACGTCAAGGAGTTGGCGGGCATGCCGCTGGGTGAGCTGCTCAGCCCGCCGCCTGCCCCGGCGGTGTAGGCAGCGGCGCGAA
The DNA here is from genome assembly GCF_053591915.1 of Streptomyces sp. NPDC002853. Lineage (NCBI taxonomy): Bacteria > Bacillati > Actinomycetota > Actinomycetes > Kitasatosporales > Streptomycetaceae > Streptomyces > Streptomyces sp. NPDC002853. The sequence continues at coordinate 365,000 of NZ_JBSFUS010000006.1, forward strand.
CAGGTCGACGCCGTTCCCGTCCGGGTCGAGGACCGAGGCGTACCGCTGGCCCCAGAAGGCGTCCCACGGCTTGAGCTCACCTCGGTAGCCGGCGTTCACCAGCTCCGCGTACACCGCGTCGACACCCTCGGGGCTCTCGCAGTGGAACGCGAGCCCGATGCGGCCCGCGCTCTGCGGCGGCTCCCAGTTCTCGGTGAAGGAACGGATGGTTTCCTCCGTGTCGAACGCGAGACGCAGCCCGCCGGGGAGCACCGCCTCGACGTGCGGCTGGTCCTCGGAACCCGCGGGAAACTCCAGGCCGAGGCGCCGGTAGAAGGCGAGGGTGGCGGCCATGTCGGCGACGACGATGCCGATCAGGTCGAAGCGGGGTGTGATGTTCGTGTTCATGCCTCGCAGCGTAGGCAGCCGCCCGCCGCCCGTCTTGAAGAAAACGGACGACGCGCCACTCCTTGCCGCCGCCCGCACCCCGTCGTACATGTGGGCAGGAGTGCAAGCACGGCGACAAGGGGAGTTGACCGCCATGTCCGCCATGTCCGCCACACCCACGGTGTCGGCGCCGGGCAAGCACCGGGCCGGCCCGGTCCGCCTGGAGGCGCAGTACGACCCGGCGCTGTCCCGCTGGCTCTGGCTGGTGAAGTGGCTGCTCGCCGTCCCGCACTACATCGTACTTGCCTTCCTGTGGGCCGGTCTCGTCCTCGTCACCTTCGTCGCGTTCTTCGCCGTCCTGATCACCGGCCGCTATCCAAGGGCGCTGTTCGACTTCACGGCCGGTGTGCTGCGCTGGACCTGGCGCGTCGAGTACTACGCGTACGGGTCACTCGCCACCGACCGCTACCCGCCCTTCTCGATGCGTGAAGTCGCCGACTACCCGGCCCACCTGGACGTCGCCTACCCCGAACACCTCTCCAGGGGGCTCGTCCTGGTCAAGAGCTGGCTGCTCATACTGCCGCAGCTCCTGGTGGTCGGCCTGTTCACGGGCGGCCTCCGGCTCAACGTCGGCCTCACCGGTCTCATCGCCTTTTACGCGGGCGTGACCCTGCTCTTCACGGGCCACTACCCCCGCGGCATGCACGACCTCAACATCGGCCTGCACCGCTGGGCCGCGCGCGTCCTCGTCTACGGCCTGCTGCTCACGGACGTTCCGCCCTACCGGCTCGATCAGGGGGACCGGGAACCTCTCGACTGACGGTCCTACGACGTGCCTGCCTGACGCGAGAAGGTGAACGCGAACTCGGCGGGGGCGGCGTGGAGTTCGTAACGCGGAAGAACCCCGGGCCCGCACGACTGCGAGCCGATGCCGTGCTGCCCGTGATCGAGGTGGACCCACACGGTGTCGCCGGCGACGAGATCCGTACGGTGAGTGGCCGCGTCGAGCTGCTCGGTGGTCCAGCGGCGCGCCGTGAACCAGAAGGCGGGCTCGCCGACCACGCGTAGTCCGTCGCCCTCGAAGTCCGTACGCAGCTCGGCCCAACGGACGTCCGCACGGGCGCCGTTCTCCTGCGGGCGCACGTACGGGGTCTGCATGCGGTCGACCGGCATGAAGCGGCGACCGATGACGGACGCCGTCGCCGTGTCCGGATACGCCTCGCCGAAGCCGCCGAACCAGTGCGCGTACCCGTACACGGCGGGCAGGCCGAGCCGGATGCCGAGCCGTGGCAGCGGCACCGTCCACTCGCCCTCGGGCACCACGGACACCGTGAGGCGCAAGCGGGCGCCGTCGGACGTCCAGCGGTAGACGGTACGCAGGCCGATGTCACGTGCGGCGGGCGCCACGCGGGTGCGGACGGTGAGGGAGTCTTCCGTCAACTCGACCGCGTCGAGCCGGTGTTGCATCCGATGCAGACCGAGCTCGCGCCAGACGAGGCCGTTGCGCTGCCCGCCCTGCCAGGACGCCCCGTTGTCGTTGTCGGTGGGGGCCCGCCAGATGTCCAGGCGCGGGGCGCTGGTCAGGGGGACGTCGACCAGGGTGAGCAGCTCGCCCGTACGGGCGTCGAAGGTGCCGGGGCCGAGCGTGATGAAGTCGCCCTCGCGCGCGGGGCGTTCACCCGTAGCGGCGGCGACGGGCGGCCTTGGCGAGATGGGGAACTCACCCCGCGCGACGACATGGTCCAGCTTCGTCCAGTTCGTCTCGACGCCCACCATGGCCGTGAGATGCAGGAGGGTCTCGGCGTCACGGCTCGCGGGCGGTGGGCCGGGCACTTTCAGCTCGACGGATTCACCGGGCCCGAGCTCCGGCGGCACCGCCAGATCACCTGCTGCGAAGGGAGCCTCTTCGTCGTCGCTGATGTACTGCCAATCGAAGGAAAGATGGGACAGGTCCGCGAAGTCGTGCAGATTGGTGACCCTGACCGTCCCCGCGTCTCCGTCGTATGCGAAACGCACCGGTTGGATGACCCGCATGTACGCGTCGAGTCCGGGCGACGGCAGCCGGTCGGGGAAGACCAGGCCGTCGCAGACGAAGTTCCCGTCGTGCAGCTCCTCGCCGAAGTCGCCGCCGTAGGCGTAGCCGAGCTCCGGGTGCCTGAGGCCGTGGTCGATCCACTCCCAGATGAAGCCGCCCTGATTGCGCTCGTGCGCGTCGAACAGCTCCTGGTACTCCTTCAGGCCGCCGGGCCCGTTGCCCATCGCGTGCCCGTACTCGCAGAGGATGAAGGGGAGTTGGCGCCGCGCCTCGGGCCCTCCGGTGTCCGCCCGGTGGCCGATGCGTTCGACCTCGGCATGGTCGGCGTACATGCGTGAGTACATGTCGGTGTCCGCGCAGGTCGGGTCGCCTTCGTAGTGGATCAGACGCCCCGCGTCCCGTGCGCGGATCCAGCGGGCCATGGCGGTCAGGCCGCGGCCGGTCCCGCACTCGTTGCCGAGGGACCAGATGATCACCGAGGCGTGGTTCTTGTCGCGCTCGACCATGCGGGCCGCGCGGTCCAGGAGGGCGGGCGTCCAGCGGTCGTCGTCGACGGGGTTGTCGCGCCACCCCTGCTCGGTGAAGCCGTGGGTCTCCAGGTCGCACTCGTCGATGACCCACAGGCCCAGCTCGTCGCAGAGGTCGAGGAAGGCGGGGTGCGGCGGGTAGTGGCTGGTGCGGACCGCGTTGATGTTGTGCTGCTTCATCAGGAGCACGTCGGTGCGCATCGTGTCGAGGTCGAGCGCGCGGCCCGTGTCCGGGTGGAACTCGTGCCGGTTCACGCCCCGGAACAGGATCCGCCGTCCGTTGACCTTGATGACGCCGTCCTCGACGGCGACCGTACGGAAGCCGATCCGCAGCGGGACGCGTTCGCCCGGCGTGGTCAGTGTCCCCTCATACAGGCGTGGCGTCTCGGCGGTCCAGGGCTCGACGGCCGCCGTCACGGACTCGCCCGTGGCGACATCGATCCCCAGCTCGGGGACGCTGACCCGCCCCTCGACGTCCGATTCGACGCGCAGGGTCCCCGTGCCCGCCTCGTGGTCGTACGAGGCGTGCGTGAAGAAGTCGAGCGCGCAGCCCTCGGGGCGGTGCAGCAGGGTCACGTCCCGGAAGATGCCCGGCAGCCACCACTGGTCCTGGTCCTCCAGATAGGAACCGGACGACCACTGGTGAACGCGGACCGCGAGGACGTTGCCCGACGGCTTCAGGAGGCGGCCGACCGAGAACTCGTGCGGGAGCCGGGAGCCCTTGAACTCGCCCAGTTCCGTGCCGTTCAGCCAGACGCGGGCGCAGGACTCGACGCCGTCGAAGCGGAGTGTGCCGTCACCGGTCTCGGGCCAGCCGTCCGGCAGGTCGAAGGTGCGCAGGTGGTCGCCGGTCGGGTTCTCGGTGGGCACGCGGGGCGGGTCGACCGGGAAGGGATAGACCATGTTCGTGTAGATGGGCGCGCCGTGGCCCTGCAGCACCCAGTGGCCGGGCACCGCCACGGTGTCCCAGGCCCGGGCGTCGTAGCCCTCCGAGGCGAAGGAGTCGTCGGCGGTGTCGGCGGATGGGGAGAGGCGGAAGTTCCAACTGCCGTTCAGCGAGAGGGAGATGGCGTCCGACCGCGCATACCACGCGCGGGGCGGGAGGCTGCCGGTGCCGGGGGATACGTCCTCAAGGTAGGGGAGCTCCATGGCCTCCATCAGACAGCGGGGAGGCGAGGCGTCACAACCGTCACGCGGCGGGGGTTGTTGGATTCTCGCAGCCCGAGTTGGACAAAAGGCGCATGGTCTGCGGATTCCGTCGTGAGTTGCCGATCGGTCGGCCGTAATCCGTTGAGGCATGGCATTTCGGTCGCGATATCGGTAGCTTGCGAAGGTGTGACCACAAGCGAGTACCCCAGCGAATCCACCAGCGAGACCACCAACGGCCAAGAACGCCCGCCGCAAAGCGGGCAGTCCCTGCCCGCCACGCTCCCGCAGACCGACCGAACCCGCCACAACCGGCTGCGCGAGCAGGGCAGCCTGGACCGCGCCGGCCTGAAGGCGATACTCGACGCGGGATTCGTCTGCCATCTCGGCGTCGTGGTCGATGGACATCCGATGGTGGTCCCCACCGTCTACGGACGCGATGACACCCAGCTGTATCTGCACGGCTCGGTCGCGAGCCGCAGTCTGGCCGCCGACCCGGCCGCCGAGATCTGCGTGACCGTCACCCACGTGGACGGCCTGATCCTGGCCCGCTCGGTCTTCGAGCACGGCGTCAACTACCGCAGCGCGATGATCTACGGCATCCCGCGCAAGGTCACCGACCCGGAGGAGAAACTGACCGGCCTGCGCCTGCTCACCGAGCACGCGGCCCCGGGCCAGTGGGACCACGCCCGACGCCCGAGCCGCAAGGAACTCGCCGCCACGACGCTGCTCGCCCTCTCCCTGGAGGAGGCGTCGGTCAAGACGAGCGAGGGCCCACCGGACGACGGCGACGGCCCCGACGCCGAGCTCGGCATCTGGGCCGGAAACCTCCCCCTGACATCCACCTGGGGCACCCCGATCGCCGACCCACTGCTCCCGCCGGACATCACGACCCCGCCCCACATAGCCGCGAGGGGCGGGACGCGGCAGGGCTGAGGTGGGTCGGGGGTTGGGGGCGGAGGGCGCTCCGAACGCCTTGAGCACGGGGCGCTGGTAGGCGTGACGGCGGGCGTGGGCGCGCCCTGCATAGCCGCGCACGGCTGAGGCGGGTCACGGTTTCGCGGTGGACGGTGTTTCGCAGGCGTGTGCCCTTGCTGAGCCCTGGGCGAATGCCTTGAGTGCGGTGCGTTGGTAGGCGCGGTCGGCGGGTGTGGGGTTGCCCTTCTCGTCCTCCCCGTACGAGGCGTCGCCCGACCCCGGGGGCTCGATGGTGAACAGGGCTCGCACGCCGCCCTTCTCGCACGCCGCGCTCACCCAGTAGCCACCGCCCGGGAGCCGGCCCGACGGACTGCCGCCGGGAAGGCGGCTCCGGCCCAGGTAGTCGTAGTGGTCCTGGTAGCGGTGGCGCTCGTCCTGCGCGTACGGGCCGTAGTACGCGCTCAGCCGATGGCGCCCGCCCACGTCCTCGGACGACGCGGCCACCGGCAGCCCGCCCCGCGTCACGGTGCTTGGACCCAACACGCACACCTCGACCGGCGTCCCGCGCCGCCCGCCCTCCCACGCGCGCGCGGCTTCGGAGCCACGTCCGGGTACGCCGCGGCAGGACGCGGCGGCGTCGGCGAGCGGCACGGCCTCGTCCGTGTCCACCGGCAGCGGCACCGTACGCGGCGGCTTCCCCAGGTCGGCGTCGCAGTTCCAGTGGGCGGAGGCGTTCGCCGCCGTGGCGGTGGCGATCCGGGCGAACGCGGTGCGCTGCCCGGGGTCGTCCACGGCCGCGTCCTCGCCCTTGACGTCCACCGAGACCAGAAGTCCGCCACGGCCGCGCGCGCAGTCGAGGAGGACCGCGGTGGTGGCCGACACTTCCCCACCGCTCGAACCACTCGATCCGCTCGACCCGCTCGTCGTGAAGGCGCCGTTCCAGCCGGACCCGATCGCCACCGGCGGCAGCGTGGAGCGCACGTCCGGATACCTCCCGTCGTACTCGCCGTTGAAGACGTCCCGCCGCTGCCCCCGGGCCACCGGGCCCTCCTCGTCCTTCGCGGGCCGTTCCGGCACCGCCCGCACGTTCACCGTCACCGAGCCGTCACGTGCCGACCAGCCCTCGGCGTCACGGGTGATCGTGCAGTCCACGCGCAGGGAGGCGTCGCCCAGCTCGCCGTCCACCCGGTCGCGCGTCTCGTCCTTGAAGGGCCCCTCGCCCAGTACGTCACGCACTTCGGCGGCCGGGAGCACCCCGCCGCACGCCCCGCCCACCAGGCGCTGCGCCACCCACCGGTCGTAGCCCCCGCCGAACCAGAAGTACCCGCCCGCCACCAGCGCGAGGGCGAGCGCCGCCCCGGCAGCCGTGGTGAGCCCCCGTCCGACACCGGAACGCCAGGTCAGCCCTGCCACTCCTCCACCTCTCCCATGATCTCGGTGTCCCGGCAGTGCGCGCGTCGCGGCCACCCGTCGTCCGCCGCCAGATACCGGTCGAGCAGGGCTCGCGCGTCCGCCGAGACCCGCCGCCAGTCCTTCTTGTCCAGGACGACCTCGTCCCGGTGCCGGAAGTCGAGCGCGGGTGTGACCGTGACGCGGTGGTACGTCGGGCCGCCGTCGCACACCGACCGCGCCCAGAGCGCGAGCAGCGGGTCGTCGCCCGAGCGCCCGAAGGTCAACTGCCCCTCGGGGCCCCGCTCGTGGCGGCTCCTTCCGGTCCCGGGGACGGCACCGCTGCCGCCGAACCTGTCGAACGCGCCGGGCGCGAGAACGCCGGACCAGCTCTCCGCGCTCGCCGCCTTGGTCCTCGGCTCGCTCGCCTGCCCCGCCGTGTCGTCCCACTGCCCGCCGCAGGTCCCGGCTCGCTGGTGGTACGTGGTGTCGTTCGCGTCGAACTTCCAGTGTCCGGGCGCGAACTTCAGCGCCTCGGGGGAGAGCCAGTCGCAGAGCTTGTCGGCCCTCTTCGCCTCTCTCACCTCGGCCAACAGCCGTCCACCACAGCCCTGTTCCCGGCTCACCCAGTCGGCGACCCGCACCGCCGTGCGGGACGCCAGGACCCGGTCGGCCTTCGGGACGTCGTACTCGCTGTCGGCGCGCGAGGGCAGATCGACGGTGACGAGCAGGTCCTTCGACGGTCTGACCCGGCCGCTCAGCCCCTTGGGGCACTCCGTGAGCAGCGTGGCCGACACCTGGCTGCCCCGCAGTCGGTCATCGGTGGACATCCCGCCCAACGCCCCACTCGGCAGCGGCAGTTCGAAGCCACCGACCGGTGCGTCGGTCCGGCCGAGGACGGCCTGCGCCCGCACCCTCACCCGCGCGTCCGGTTCCCGGCGCTCGTCGCCACCGCCCCACGACAGCGTGCAGTCGAGCAGCGCCCGGCTCTGCTCCCGCGGCGTGAGGAGCGTGCCGTACTCGTCCAGTACGCCCGCCGAGTCGTCCGGCACGAAGGAACGCAGCTCCACGGGGAGCAGGCCCGCGCAGGCGTGGGCCAACTGGTCCTGGTTGGCCGCGAGACGGTCGTCGTGCTCCTGGGACCGCGACACGGCGACCCCGGTGCCGCCCGCCACCAGAGCCAGGACGGCCACACCGGTCGCCACGAACCACGTACGCCTGCGGACGTCACGCATCCCCGGCATGGCCCCCCTTCCAAGATCGGAGAGGAGACGCTACCAACCGGACCTCGGGCGCCGGACCACGGGTGTGACCGTGGGCCGCTAGAGCTCCATCGTCCCGGACAGGAAACGCCGGGCGACCGCTTCGGGAGACTCCCCGTACGCGAACGCACGGGCCTTTATGAGCGCGAGGGAATCCGGGAGGGATCTGCCGGCCTGCGCGGACAGCGCGCCCGCGGCCTGGTGGACCACCGCCCGGATATCCGCGCCGCCGTACAGATCGAGGTCTCCGTCGGGGCCGAGCAGTACGCCGTTCAGGAGGGCGCGGGCGACTGTGTGGACGGTGTCCGACCGGGCCGGTGGCGACGCGGGATCGAAGAGGATGAGCGCCCCGACGCAGTTGCCGGAGGACTTCAGCGGCAGCGCGGCGACCGTACTCAGGCCGAGTGCGGCGAGGCCCGCCCCGTACCCCGGCCAGCGCCGCTCGAGGCCGGCGCCCGACGCGAACACGGTGCGGCGGCTCCCCGCGGCGTCGAGCCCGGGCCCCGAGTTCAGGACGAACTCCAGATCCTGGGCGCCGCGTGCGCGACCGTCGGACGCGGCGACGGCGAGCTGCCCCAGGTCCTCCCCGACGAGGGTGAGCGCCGCACTGCGCGTCCCGCACGCCTCGGCGACCCCGGCCATGAACAAAGGGCGGTGCTCGTCCTGGGGTGGGGGCCGGGGCGCCGGACGCTTCGCCGCCCACGCCCACATCTTGCGTGCGTAACTCTCCTGGAGCAGGGCGGTGGTGAGGTGCCTCTCGACCGCCGCGTGGTGCCGCTCGGCCATCTCCGCGTTGAGCGGCACGCCGCTCTCCGCGTGCAGACGGTCGTATCGCTCGGCTCTCGCTGACTCCCGGGCCGCGCGTTCCCTCGCTCGGACGGCTCGCCCCCAGGCGATGTCGCCCTGGTCGCCCACTTCTCGCGAACTGCCTTCCATGGCGCTCATGTCCACCAGAATACGGCTCGCGGGGTTACTTGCCGCGTCCTGCCTCGATGTCTTCCATCAGAAGGACGACACCTCCGCTGTGCGCGTCAAAGGGAGAGCAGATGACGGAACAGTCGATGTGCCGGCCGATGCGGTTCACGGCGGGAATCACCACGGGGCCCGACCGCTTTCCCGACGCGACGCACTCCGGGATGAGTTCACGCAGTTTGTCGGTGGGCAGCCCGAAGTCGAGGGAGAAGAAGTTCTTGCCGAGCACCTCGTCCGCGCGCAGTCCCCACAGCTCCACCGCACCGCGGTTCCAGCTCCGGGTGCGCATGTCGGCGGAGAGGACCACCACACCCGCCGCGATACTGCTCACCACGCCTTCCAGGAAGGCCCGGGCCTCGTCCAGGTCCGTGGAACGCAGCCGCAGTTCGTCGTTCATGGTCTCGAGCTCTTCGTTGCCCGACTGGAGTTCCTCGTTGGTGGTCTCCAGCTCCTCGTTGGTGGACTGAAGCTCTTCGTTGGTGGTCTCCAGCTCCTCGATGCTCGACTGCAGTTCCTCGTTGGTGGTCTCCAACTCCTCGTTCGTGGACTGGAGTTCCTCGTAGGCCGTCTCCAGGTCCTCGCGCACCCGCTTGACTTCGGCCTTCAGCTGCGTGGCCACCGTGACGTCGGTGAACATGACGTTGGTGGCGACCGGGACGCCATGGCTGCCGGTGATCGGCTGGACGACGATGTCGAAGTACTGCACTTCGTTGCCCACGCGCCGCTCGGCGGCGTTCACCCGCAGCGGCCTGCGCTCGTAGTTGGACTGGTCGATCAGCGAGCGCAGTTCGGTGGGCCGGTAGGAGAGCTCGAGGTCCTGGAAGGGACGGCCCACGTCGTGCACCGAGAGGCCGAACTGGGCACGGGCCTCGTTGTTGATCATCACCACGAGGCCGTCCTGGTCGAGCGCGACGCAAGCGCCCTGCGAGGCGTCGAGGATCAGGTCCCGCAGATGACGGGTCCGGGTGAGCGCATGCGTCTCGGCGCCGTCACTCGGCCTCATCTTCAGGGGGACCGCGGGGTAGGGCGGGACGGTGGTGCCGGGCTGGCGACGGAACACCCGCTGGCGGATGTTGATCGCCTCGAAGCGGTCACTGTCGCTCAGGAGCATCTCGGCCTTGCCGAGGAAGAGATAGCCGCCCTCGCGCAGCGCGAAGTGGAAGCGGTCGACGATCTGCGTCTGCGCCTCGACGTTGAAGTACATCAGCGTGTTGCGGCAGACGAGCAGATCGAGGCGGGAGATCGGGGCGTCCCGGGTGATGTCGTGCCGGCCGAAGATGACCCGGCGCCGCAGGTCGGGACGGAAGACGTAGTGGGTGTCGTGCCGCTCGAAGTACTTGTCGCGCAGATCGGTGGAGAGCGTTTCGAGGTTCTTCGCGGGGTAGCGGCCGGCGCGGGCGTCGCGCAGGGCCTCCTCGTCCACGTCCGTCGCGTAGATCTTCACGCGGTTCAGGCTCTCCTCGACACCGAGGGCCTCCGCGAACATGATCGCCAGCGAGTACGCTTCCTCGCCGCTGGAGCAGCCCGCGCTCCACACCCGGATCTCGCCCTCGGGGCCCGCCTCCGTGAGGAGTTGGGGCAGCACCTCGCGCTCGACGAGGTCCCAGGCGTCGGGGTCGCGGAACACCGAGGTGACGTTGATCAGGATCGTGTTGAACAGGGCGCGGAACTCGACGGTGTCGGTCTCCAGGAGGTCGCGGTAGTCCGCGTATCCCTGCGCGCCGACGTCGCTCATGCGCTTGCGGATGCGGCGGCCGAGGGTGGACCGCTTGTAGCCGGTGAAGTCGAAGCCGCGGGCGTCGCGGATGAAGGCGAGCAGATCCTCGAGCCCTTGGTCGACCGTGTCGCCGGCACGTCCGAGCCTCCTCGCGGGTGACTGCTCGGGCGCCTGCTCCGTCGCGGACCGCGGTGTCTGCTCCGTCGTGGGCTCCGGCGCCTGGTCCTCACCGGTGCTCTTCTCGGGCCCGTCTGCGGGTCCGGACGGCTTGCTCATCACTGCCTCTTGCTCTCGACGAGTCCGCGGAGGACCGCGGCGATTTCTTCCAGGCGGAGTACCTGGTCGGCGGCCCCCGAGTTCACCGCTGCCGTGGGCATGCCCGTGAACTGGGCGGTCTTCGGGTCCTCGACCAGCACGATGCCGCCGTGGGCCTTGATCGCGGTCACGCCTCTCGCGCCGTCCACGCCGGTGCCGGTGAGGACGCACGCGATCGCCCGCGGTCCGTAGGTCTCGGCCACCGACTCGAAGAGGACATCGGCGGAGGGGCGGACGAAGTGCACGACATCGCTGTCCGACAGGGCGATCGTGCCGCTCGGCTTCACCAGGAGGTGTCGGTTGGGCGGCGCCAGGTAGACGGTCCCCGGCACGATGCGGTCCTGGTCCTCGGCGAGCCTGATGGCGAGCTCCGTACGCCGGGCGAGCACTTCCGGCAGGACCGTGCGGTGCCGGGGATCGAGATGCTGGACCACGAGCAGCGGCACCGGCAGTCCGGCGTCGAACTCCGAGAGAAGGCTGGTCAGAGCCTGGACGCCACCGGCCGATGACGCGATGGCGACGACGGCGTAGTCCGCTGGGGCGTGCTGCTCGGACGGCATGTACTGAGCCTATCCGGTGAGTGGTCACTCGGCGTAGCGGCGCGGAGCGGCAACACCCTTGTCGCCGGTCGGGTCATCTGCTTGACTCCGCCCGCCAGCACGCCAGATCCCCCATAACGCCAACGTACCGGCGGAGGACGCCATGGAGATCACCCGCAGACGCCTGCTGTCCGCCCTCTCGGCCGCCGGTCTCCTGGCGGTGATCCCCATGCTTCCGGCGAGCGCCGCCGAGGCCCCGGCGGACAGCGCCCGACTGCTGGCCAACACCGTGGACGTCTTCGCCGGGACCGCCGAGTCCAACGCGCGCCCCGAGACCGCCGCCAAGCTCACCGCGATCGACAGGACCGCGCGGACGAACCTGAAGGCGATGGACGACGCGGGCGAGGGCGAGCTCTTCGCCGGTCTGCCGCTCGGCACCGACGACGCCCATCTCAACACGGCCTACAGGCGTCTGTACGAGATCGCCCTCGCCACCCGCGCCCCGAACCCCACCGCCCCCTCGGACCTCTACGGCAACACCGCCGTGCAGCGCCGCGTCATCGACGGCCTCGTGTGGCTGCACGAGCACCACTACGGGGACCAGGCCAAGGGCTACTACGGCAACTGGTTCAACTGGGAGATCGGCATCTCCCAGCACGTCAGCAAGACCCTCGTACTCCTCGTCGACGAGGTCCGGACCCACCGGCCCGAGCTCATCGGCACCTACGTGGCTTCGATGGACGCCTATCTGCGCAACGGCACCGACGGCGACGTGAACCTCGACTCGCGGTTCCACACCGGTGCCAACCTCGCCGACATCACCACCAACCGGATCCTGCAGGGCGCGCTCCTGGGCGCGAGTGGTGAAGCCCGCATCCGCAAGGCCCTCGTGGACCAGCTGACGGTCTTCGTCACCGTCGACCCCTACCACCTCGTCCACGGGGTGACGGACGGCCATTACGCCGACGGTTCGTTCATACAGCACGCCTCCGTCGCGTACACGGGCTCGTACGGGAAGGCCCTGCTCACGCGCGTCGTGCAGACCCTCAAGATCCTCGACGGCACGGGTTTCGCGCACGGCGAGGAGCTGGTGCCGACCGTACGGAGATGGGTGCGCGACGGCTTCGCGCCGCTCATCTTCGAGGGCTGGATGATGGAGATCGTGAAGGGGCGCGCCGTGTCGCGGCCGGACGGCGGCTACGTCGACGTCGCGGTGGTAGTGGAGGCCGTCGTCGACCTCTCCTCCCTCTCCACCGGTGCCGACGCAACCGCCCTGAAGAGCTACGTGAAGCACATCCGCGCCACCTCGCGCGCCGCGCTCAACCCCGCGGCATTCGTCTCGCCCGTCAGCATCGTGCGCTACACCGACATCATCGGCGACACCTCGCTGCCCGCCGCGGACCTCAACCCCGCCTCCCGGAGCGTCGCCTTCAACGCCATGGACAAGAACGTCCACCGCAGACCGGGCTACGCGTTCGCGCTCGCCCGCAACTCCGACCGGATCAGCAAGTACGAGTACATGAGCGGCGAGAACCTCATGCCGTGGTTCCAGGGCGACGGGGCGTACTACCTCTACCTCTCCGGGCAGGACCAGACGCAGGCGTACGGGGTCGACTACTTCACCACGGTCTCTCCGTACGGCCTCGCGGGGGTCACCGCGCCCGTCGAGCAGCGGCGCACGGTCCCCGACCTCTACGGAAAGCCGTACTACGACAACCCGGGCCACCCCCTGAACTTCACCTCCTCGTCCGAGTCGCAGAACAAGTACGTCTACTTCCCGCGCGGCACCAACCAGCACTCCGGGGGCGCCGTCCTCGGGGCGTACGGCGCGGCGGGGGCGGTGCAGTCGAGCGATGTCGCCTTCCAGGAGCGGGAGTTGCTGCCGGACGACTTCGTCGTGTACCGCAACGCCACGGCGACGAAGTCGTGGTTCCTGCTCGACGAGGAGATCGTGGTGCTCGCGGCCGGGGTGGGCGACCGCGCGGGGCGGGCCGTGACGACCACGATCGACGCCAGGACCGCGGCGCCGGACGACGAGGTCTCCCTGACGGGACAGTTGCGTGACGGCCGTGCGTGGGCCGGGGCGGGCACAGTTGACCTCCGGTGGCTGCGGTACGCCAACGCCACGCGCCACACCTCCGTCGGCTACCTCTTCCTGGACACCCCGAAGGTGCGCGTCACCCTGGACGAGGTCACCCGAAGCCGCCGGGTCGTACGCACCGCCAACCCGGACACCGCCGTGACGCGCACGGTCCTCGGCGTGACGGTGGACGGAGCGGCCGGGGCCGCGCCTGCCTCGCTGGCCTACGCGCTGGTGCCGAACGCGGGGGAGGCCGCGCTGCGCTCCTACCGCTCGGGTCGGCCGCTGAAGGTCCTCGCGAACACTGTGCGGCTGCAGGCCGTCAGCCACACGGGCCTCGGCCTGACCGCCGCGAACAGTTTCACGTCGGGGCGCCACGAGGCCGCCGGGCTGCGGATCGACGGCCCCGCATCGGTGCTCGTGAAGCGCGAGCGGCGCGGCACGACCTCCGTGGCGGTGTCCGATCCGACGATGGACCGCGACAGAATCAGCGTGCTGGTCCGGGGAAAAACGTTGCGGCAGGTGGCGGCCGACGAGGGGGTGCGCGTGAGCCGGGCCCATGGCGGCACCCGGATCGACGTGGACACGCACCATGCGTACGGCCGCAGCTTCACGGTGCGGCTGGGAGGCTGACGGCCGCCTGCCCACCTGTCGGGTGTCGCGGGTCAGTCCTCGAAGGCGACGGCCCGCACCGGGCAGGCCCGCACGGCCTCACGTACGAGGGGATCGCCGCCGCCGTCCTCACGGCCGGGGAGCACCTCGCTGAAGCCGTCGTCGTCCTGGGTGAAGACGCTCGGAGCGGTGAGCGCGCACATCCCCGCGCCCACGCACCGCTCGGTGTCCACCGTTACGCGCACGCTCATCTCAACTCCTACCAGGTGACGGGGAGTTCGAGCATCCCCTGAATGGTGTCGCCGGGCTTGAACGGGATCTCCCGTGCGGGCACCGCGAGGCGAAGCCCCGGCATCCGCGCGAAGAGCGTCCGCAGGGCGATGTCGATCTCGGCTCGGGCGAGGTTCTGGCCGAGGCACTGGTGGATGCCGAAGCCGAAGGCGAGGTGGTGGCGGTCGGCGCGGTGGAAGTCCAGTTCCTCCGGGGACGCGTGGGCCGCGGCGTCGCGGTTGATGAGGGAGGTGGAGAAGATGACGCCGTCGCCCGAGCGGATGCTGCTGCCGGCGATGTCGATGTCCTCCTTGGCCACCCGCAGCAGTCCGTCCGCGATGGACAGGAAGCGCAGCAACTCCTCGACGGCGGCCGGCATCAGGGTGCCGTCGGCGCGCAGTTCGGCGAGTTGCCCGGGGTGCTGGAGGAGGGTGAAGGTCCCCAGGGAGATCATGTTCGCCGTGGTCTCGTGCCCTGCGACCAGCAGGATCGTCGCCAGGCCGACGAGCTCCTCGGGGTCGAGCGCACCCTCGGCGAGCTGCCGGTGGATGAGTTCGTCGAGCAGCCCATCGCCCGGTTCACGCCGCTTGCGTTCGATCAACGCGTAGAAGTAGGCGTCGAGTTCATCACGGGCGCGCTCGGTGTCCTCGGCGAGAGGGCCGCGCAGCAGGCGCCTCGACTGCTCCTCGAAGAACTCGTGGTCGGCGTAGGGCACGCCGAGCAGCGCGCAGATCACCATGGACGGCACCGGCAGAGCGAACGCGCCGACCAGCTCGGCGGGTGGCCCCTGCGCCTCCATGGCGTCGAGGAGCCCGTCGACGGTCTCCTGGATGCGGGGCCGCAGCGCGGCGATCCGCTTGACCGAGAAGCTGGGGATGAGCATGCGGCGCTGGGTGTTGTGCACGGGGTCATCGACGCCGAGCAGGGCGACACGGCGGTTGCGTACGTTCGCGAAGCGTTCGGTGGGGGCGGGGAACGCCTCGTTCTCACGATCGGTGGACAGCCGCGGATCGACGAGCAGGTCACGCGCGGCCCCCTGCCCGGTGACCACCCAGACGGAACGCCCGTCGAAGAGGCGCACGCGGGAGAGCGGCCGGGCCTCGCGGAGCGGGGCGTACGACTCCGGGGGGTGGTAGGGGCAGGTGCGGTTCTGGGGGAAGGGGATGGGGGCGGGGGTGATGGGGGCGGAGTCGTTGGGTTCGGGGGCGGGGGTCGGTTCGGGCGCGATCGTTTCAGAGGCGATCGTTTCGGAGGCGACTGATTCCGTCATGGACTGACCTCACAAGCGGAGGGGCTCCTCTTACCTCTCCCATTGGATGCCTGGGGCATCTATTTGGTCCACGACAAGACAAGCCAGATAGCTGCCTGTTCGGCGCCAGGATCTGGCCGGAATCGACCCTTCCGCCCCGAGGTGCGTTTGCGTACGCGCCCCGATACGAGTTCGAGCGCGCCGCCCCGGCCAACGGCGGCTCACCAGAGCCCTCTTTGCTCTAAAGTCCCCCCATGCTCATCCCCGCCTTCGTCGACATGCGGCCCATCGGAAAGTGCAATCTCAGTTGCCCTTTCTGCTTCGGGCCGAGGCACGAGGTCCCCTCCATGTCCCGGGGCGTCGCGCTCAAGGTCGCGGCAGCTCTGAAGGACCGGGGTGTGCGCGGCGTCGTCATCTCCGGCGGTGAGCCGACTCTGCTCTCCTATCTCGACGAGCTCGCGGCCGCACTGCGTGAGCCCGGCGAGGACGGCAGCGCACCGCGAGTCGTGCTGAGCACCAACGGGCTGGCTCCGATGCGCACAATGGAACGCATCCTGCCCAGCCTCTCCTGGATCGCGCTGCCCCTGGAGTCCGCCGACGCGGACGAGCATCGGGCGATGCGTACCGGCGTCGCGCCACACCGCGACAAGATGCTGGCGCTGCTCGGAGAGGTGCGCAAGAACCACCGGCACGTCAAGGTGAAGCTCGGCACGGTCGTCACACGGTTGAACGTGCGGGGCGCGCCCGACGTTCTGAACCTCATCGACGACGCCTGCAGGCCCGACGTCTGGAAGCTCTACCAGATGTCAGAGACCAACTACGGTGCGGACAACAGGGATTGGCTCGCCATCGGGGACGACGAGTTCGAGGACGTCGTGCACCGGTGCGAGATCGCGGCCGAGAAGCGCGGCGTCACGCTGAGGGTCTACCGGAACAGAACCCGCACCGGCAGCTACTTCTTCATCGACCCGGACTGCGAGGTCGTCGTCGTCGACGAGGGTGGGGAGCGCAGGATCGGGAACTTCTTCGAGAGGCTCGCGGAGAGCTTCGGTGAGCTGCCCCCGCCGGTCGAGGGAACGCGCAACATCGAGAATTTCACCGGCACCTACCCGGACACATGAGGAGCCCGCGATGACGACACAGGTACGCGTAGGGGTCCAGGCGATCGTCCGCGAGGGCGGTCACGTGCTGCTCGGTCTGCGGGCCAACACCTTCGGCGACGGCACCTGGGGGCTGCCCGGCGGACACCTCGAGGTGGGGGAGTCCCTGGCCGGCGCCGCCTGCCGGGAACTGGCGGAGGAGACGGGCCTGCGCGCGGTCGGCACGCGCGTCGCCTGCGTCACCGATCCCGACCCGGCGGCCAATCACCACATGCAGGTCGGCGTGGAGATCCTCGACTTCACCGGAGAGCCGCGGGTTCTGGAGCCCGAGCGGTGCCTGCGCTGGGAGTTCTGGCACCTGGACGAGTTGCCCGACGCGCTGTTCGTGGGATCGGCGGGGGTCCTCCGCAGCGTCAGGGACGGGGCTCTCCATCTCCCTTGAACCGGTCGTCCGACTGGGCGCGCACCGCGTCCCGTAGCGCCCTCTTGTGTTGTTCCTCGCTCGCCTCGAACTGGTCGAGTGTGCTGGCGAGTTCCCACTGGATGTCGAACTCCGCCCGACTGTCGGAGTAGTACCTGCTGTCCTTGTGGAACTCCACCTCAAGAACATTGAGTTTGCGGCGGGTCCTGCGTTCCGGGTTGGAGGTGATGTAGGGCTCGAAGAACCCGCGGTCCGTGGTGAGCAAGGTCGAGCCGGGGATGTCGATATGGGTGAGCCGTAACTCGATGCGGTCGTGATAGGTCTCGCGAAGCGTGCGGTAGGCCTCTATGACGTGCAGGAAAGTCTTCGAGTAGTAGTCACTCGCCGCGATGATGTCCACGATGTTGTGGGAGTTGGGGCGCTCCGCCGTCGCGTCGTGCTTGGTGAAGATGGCGAGGTTGTTCCAAGGGCTGCTGATGATGGCGTAGAAGTAACTGCCCTGATTCAGGGCGTGGATCACCTGCGGATGGAAAAGCTTCAGATCCTTCAGGAAGAATGACGCGCCCGCGTGCGCGACCAGCCTGATCACATTGCGCTCGTGCCGCAGGGCGTCGCCCTTCGCCTTGTTGCGCGCACTGTTCTCCTGCGGTGTGTACACATGCTCGATGAGATAAGGGAGTTCATCCGAGGGCGCCGTGGCACCCCGCATGTCCGCGAGCGCCTCGCGCAGGGCGAGCGTCTGGGAATGGTCGCGGCCCAGGGTCCGTGCGGCCCTCGTGGTGGCCGAATCGAGCAAGGAAACGGCCTGGTGCCTGCGCGACGCGCAGAATGCCGTGCCGTCCGCCGCGTCGAACTCCGCGGTCGCGAGCGCCGCCTGGGCGACCAGCGTCTCCTGGTGATCCGCGCCGAGGAGCGCGGAGGCGCGGAGGTGGGCGATCTCCAACTGACCCAGTTCCGCCTCGATCCGCTCCTCGTCCTGGACCGCCTTGGCGGCCTGGAACCTCGCCTGGGCCAGGGCCGAGCGGGCCGCTACGGCCTTCGGGTCGTCGTCGTCCTTGAAACTCGTGAACCAGTCGACCGATGCGGTGAAGTCGCCGAGTGTGCGCGTAAGTTCGGCGGTGTCCCGCCGGATCGATGCCACTTCGACCCGCACCCAGTCGGCGGTCAGTCGTGCCTCCGGGTCGCCTCCGTAGTACTTGCCGAGGACGGTGACCGCCTTGTGCGCCCACGCCTTGGCGTCCTCCAGATGCCCGGCCCGTAGGCTCACGGCGCTCAAGTTGGCCAGGATGCGGGCAAGTTCGGGGGCTGCGGCTCGCTGTGCTCGGTTGAGGGCGTAGTTCAGGACCATGCGGGCCCGGTCGAGATCGTCGTGCTCCGCGAGCAGCGCGCCCAGTTCGTTCCAGGTGTCGGCCTGGAACTGCTCCTGGTCCGCTTCCGCCAGCTCCATGTGGCGCAGGGTCACCGCGGCGAGAGCGTGCGAGCGTTCCCTCATGTCGAGTTCGAGGAGCAGCTGTGCGAGGTTGATGTGCTGGCGGGCGTGGGGGCGCAGGCGGGCGTAGGGCGCTTCCGGGTTGGTGAGGCGATCCACGTAACCCGCCAGTGATTCCCTCAGGTCGGACCGGGCCGTTCCGTGCGCCTCGAGGGCGTCCTCCGCAGTCGCCAGCGCCTGGCTGACGTTCGCGATCGTCGTCATGTCCCCTCCGGGAGACGGGCCGCCATGGGTGTGCGGCATGATCGTCACGGCCGGGGCCGGTGCCAGCGCAGGTTCACATAGCTGGTCACGGCGGCCAGTCCGGCCGGCACCGTGCGGTCCTTGCGGGCCAGTGCTTCCGCTTCGTGGTCCTGGCGCACCTCGTAGACGCGCTCGGAGTCGGACAGCGGCTGTCGTGGTTCGGGGCGGAACTTGAACGTGTCGAACCGGCGCACCGCCTCGTCGATCGTGCCGGCGAACAGCGTGCCCTCCTCCGCGTCCGTGGCGGAGGGCCGTGCGACGAGGAGCCCGAGGACGACCGTGGGCCGGTCGGGATCGGGTGTACCGCGGTCGACGGGGCTGCCGGCGAACTTCCTTACGTCGTCGCAGGAGCCGTCGTGCCGCAGCCGGTGGCAGCTGACGGCCTGCTCGCCCGTGCTCTGATAGATGACCGATACGTGGCTCACGGTTCCCCGCAGCCTGCCGTTGCCCGAGGGCCTGCGGCCCGCGGTCCACGCTTCTCCTTCGCGTGCGACGTCGAAGTGGATTCCTGGGAGCGGTACCTTCTCGCCTTTCTGGAAAAGGATCTTCACCAGAGCCATGTCGGAAAGGAGATCGAATTGCTGGACCTCGCCCTCCAGGCGCCTGCCGTCCGGAAGCCGGAGGTGGACCGGGCGCATCCGTTTCTCTTTCTCATCTCCCAGGCAGTGCGCCGCAGTCAAGGCGAAATGCCTGGTGAGACGCACCCCGGAACCGATGCGATCGTTGTTCCGGAATATCTGGATCAAGTGTTTGTGGCGCGGCTCGTGATGCGTCATGGGTTCGTCCCCCCGTCCGATCCCAGGAGTGAGCAACTGCCCTGTACGGCGGCTTGCTGCTCTTGCGCTGTGAATATGCAATGGTAGCCACGAACGGTTCCGGACCGGGAGTTACCGCACAAGAAACGTTCTCAGGCCCCCGGTCGAGGTGGTCCCTCCGTATCCGTGCGCCGAAAAGGGCGCCACTTCCACCACGATCTTCTTCGTTTCCTCGTTCCGTGCACCTCTTCGCGCAGGATGCCCAGGAGCAGGTGGTCGGAATCCTCCGATTCCTTTACGCGTTCGGTGAATTCACGCCACAGCGGGTCCGTCTGACTCACCCGGGGATTGGTGCCCTCCTGGTTGTCCCACGTGTGCCACGCCTCGATCCACGCGCGCATCGCCTGGAAGGCGGCCCAGTGCGCGTCGAGGACCGGGGTCGTGGCGTAGATCTCCAGCCGGGCCGCGAGGACATGGACGTCGCTCACCGCGGCACCGGTGCCGTCCGGCCAGTCGCCCGTGTCCGACAACTGCGCGCGCAGGGCGCCGACCCGGTGCACGGCGATCATGGCCTCCTCGTAGACGTCCATGCACCGTGACCACACGCGGTTCTCGCGCTCGCGCCGGTCCGTCGCGTGCTGGGTGAGCCAGGCGCCGGAGAAGGAGGCCACGGCGCCCAGGGTCATGCCGGTGATCGCCGCTTCGGCCGGATTGAGTCCCACCCCGCCAGCATGAGGGGTCGGCAACGGCCGCGCCTACGCGCCCGCTTCACAAGACGTGCTCCGCACCTCCCGCGGAGTCACCCCCCACCACCTCCGGCAGCAGCGGTTCAGGGCCGACTGTTCGGAGAGGCCGAGGAGCAACGCCACCTGGCCCAGCGGGAGTTCGGTGGTGGTGAGGTAGCGGTGGGCGGCCCCGCGGCGTTCCTCGTCGATGATCCGCGCGAACGTCGTGTCCTCGTCCCGCAGCCTTCGCTGGAGTGTCCGGGGGTGGACGTTCAGCAGGTGGGCCACCGTGCCGATCTCGGGTGGCGTCGTGCCGAGCGATCTGGCCACGACCGCACGGACACCGCCGACGACGTCCGCCCCCTCTTTGAGGAGTTGCTCGTCCAGGTACGCGAGTGCGAGGCGCCGCAGATGCGCGTTGCCGCCGCCGAGTGGCCGGTCGGCCAGGGCCAAGGGGACCCGTAGCAGCGCCGCGGGGCGGTCCGCCTTCACCGGTACGCCGAAGAACTCCTCGTACACCGGCAAAGGGGCGAGCAGCGGATGGGGGAGCTCTACGGAGCCGAGGCCGTACGGGCCGACCAGGTAGAGGATCGCCCGGTGCATGAAACCCAGGGAGAGGTCGATGCCCTGCGGTGGCGCCTCGACGCCCTCGCGCACGCCGTAGCGCAGGGCGGCCACCCCCGGAGTCCCGTAGGGATCGGGCTCCAGGCTCAGGCTCAGCGAGCGCGCGTGGACGAACAGATAACGCGTGGTGCATTCCAGGGCGTCCCCGAGGGTGGCGGAGTTCTGGATGGCGAGAGCGAGGGCGCCGAGCATGCCCAAGTCCTGCCGGGCCGCGATCCGCAGGCCGAGATCGGGGCAGCCGAGGTCCGCGGCGGCCAGCTCCAGTACGGTGGCCATCGCCTCCTCGGGCACCAGGAGGTCGTCCGCGTCCAGCGCGGCCGTGGGGCAGCCCGCCTGCCGGGCGTACGCCTCGGCGTCGCCCCCGAGCTCCGCCACCGTGGCGCGGAAACCCCGCAGCCCCGCCGATCTGATCACGGACATGTCGTCCAGGGTCAAAGATCTGTCGTCCCGGGTCAATTCCTGCCGGGTGTGCTTCCGGACACTGGAGGGCATGACGCACACCGCAGAGTCAAGGACCGCAGGTACCGGCGCCCCCGCCGAGCACATCGACGTCGTGATCGTGGGCGCCGGACTGTCCGGTGTCGGCGCCGCCTACCGGCTGCAGACCGAATGCCCGGAGCGTTCGTACGCGATCATCGAGGCGCGGCAGTCCATGGGCGGGACGTGGGACCTGTTCCGGTACCCGGGTGTGCGCTCGGACTCCGACATGTTCACCCTCGGCTACGCCTTCAAGCCCTGGCGCGACTCGAAGGTGCTCGCCGACGGCCGGTCCATCCTGAACTACATCAAGGAGACGGCCGCGGAGTTCGGCATCGACCGCAGGATCCGTTACGGGACCAAGGTCGTCGGCGCCGACTGGTCCACCGCGACGGCACGCTGGACGGTGACCCTGCAGCGCACCGACGAGCACGGCAGCAGCAGCCTGACCACCGTCACCTGCGACTTCCTGTACTCCTGCGCGGGCTACTACAACTACGACCAGGGCCACGCCCCCGAGTTCGAGGGAGCCGAATCCTTCACCGGCACGGTCGTGCACCCGCAGTTCTGGCCCGAGGACCTGGACCACGCCGGCAAGCGCGTGGTCGTGATCGGCAGCGGCGCCACCGCCGTCACCCTCGTCCCCGCGATGGCCAAGGCCGCGGCCCACGTCACCATGCTGCAGCGCAGCCCCACCTGGATCGGCTCGCTGCCCTCGCGGGACAGGCTGGCCGACGGCGTCCGCGCCGTACTGCCGGCGAGCGTGGCCCACCGGGTCGTGCGGACGAAGAACATCCTCTTCACCATCGGCCTCTACCAGTTCTGCCGCCGCAGCCCCAAGGCCGCGCGACGCCTGCTCACCGGCCTCAACAAGCGCATCGTCAAGGACGACCAACTGGTCGCCGACCACCTCACGCCGTCGTACGACCCGTGGGACCAGCGGCTGTGCGCGGTGCCGGACGCCGATCTCTTCGAGGTCCTGAGGACGGGCGAGGCCGAGATCGTCACCGACCACATCGACCGCTTCGTCCCCGAGGGCATCCGGCTCAAGTCCGGCCGCGTCCTGGAGGCCGACGTCGTCGTGACCGCCACCGGGCTCCAACTCCTCGCCTTCGGCGGCATCGCCCCGCGCGTCGACGGCCGGCCGGTCGAACTGAACAAGCAGTTCGTGTGGCGCGGCGCGATGATGACGGGCGTCCCGAACTTCGCCGTGTGCATCGGCTACACCAACGCCTCCTGGACGCTGCGCGCCGACCTCACGTCCCGCCTCGTCTGCAAGGTGCTCAACCACATGCGCGACAACGACTACGCGGCGGTGGAACCGAGGCCGACGAGCACACTCGGCGAACGCCCGCTGCTCGACCTCGCGTCGGGATACGTCCAGCGCTCCATCGACGCCTTCCCCCGCCAGGGCGACCGCGGCCCCTGGAAGGTCCGGCAGAACTACGTGCTCGACGCCGCGTCGACGATGCGCACCAACCTGCGCAAGACGCTCGCCCCCACGCTGCAGTCCACCGTGCGCGGGGCCCGTACGGCGGCGGCCGAGCGGCCCGTCGCCGCCGGAAGCGAAAAAGGTTGGCGCTCCGCCTGAGGCCGGGGCTAGGGTTGGTCCCGTTCGTCCGGCGGTCTGTTGGCCCGCCGGTGCCGGTTGAGTGTGATCCAGGAGGTGTGACCGATGGCTGTCGTTGAGATGGGCGCTGCCCGCATCGAGAAGTCCGTCCATTCCACCTCCGTGGCCACCGGCTGACCTTCCCTTCCTCCACGCGCCAGTGCGTGCGTGCGCCGGGGCCACCCTGTGAAGGGTCACCCCTTGTCTTCCTCTTCTATCTCCTCTTCACCTTCTCCCTCCTCTTCACCTCAGGCTTCTCTCTCGTCCTCCTCGTCCCCGGACGCGCTCGCGCCCTACGGCTGGGACGAGAACTGGGAGGCCGAGTTCACCCCGTACGCGGCGCAGGGACTGCTGCCCGGCCGCGTCCTGCGTGTCGACCGCGGGCAGTGCGACGTCGTCACGCCTGACGGCACGGTGCGTGCGGACACCGAGTTCGTCGTGCCCCGCGACCCGATGAAGGTCGTGTGCACGGGGGACTGGGTCGCCGTCGACGCCGAGGGCGGCGATCCGCGCTACGTACGGACGCTGCTGCCGCGCCGTACCGCCTTCGTCCGCTCCACCTCGTCCAAGCGGTCCGAGGGGCAGATCCTCGCGGCCAACGTCGACCACGCGATCATCGCGGTGTCGCTCGCCGTCGAGCTCGACCTCGGCCGGATCGAACGGTTCCTGGCGCTGGCCTGGGAGTCCGGTGCCCAGCCGCTGGTCGTCCTCACCAAGGCCGACCTAGTCCCGGACGCCACGGGTCTGTCCTACCTCTTGGAGGACGTCGAGACATCGGCCCCCGGCGTCCAGGTGCTCCCGGTCAGCGCCACCACCGGGGAAGGCGTCGACGTCCTGTGCGCCGTCGTCGCCGGCGGTACGTCGGTCCTGCTCGGCCAGTCCGGAGCGGGCAAGTCGACGCTGGCCAACGCACTGATCGGCGAGGACGTCATGCTCGTCAACGCCGCCCGTGACGTGGACGGCAAGGGCCGCCACACCACGACGACCCGCAACCTCCTCGTGCTCCCCGCCGGTGGCGTCCTCATCGACACACCGGGGCTGCGCGGCGTCGGCCTGTTCGACGCGGGGTCAGGTGTCGGCCAGGTCTTCTCCGAGATCGAGGAGCTGGCGGCCGACTGCCGCTTCCAGGACTGCGCCCACACCGCCGAGCCCGGCTGCGCGGTGCTGGCAGCCGTGGAGGACGGCACGCTCCCCGACCGCCGCCTCGACAGCTACCGCAAGCTGATCCGCGAGAACCAGCGCATCGTCGCCAAGACGGACGCGAAGCTCCGGGCGGACATGCGGCGCATGTGGAAGCTGCGGGGCGCGGAGGGCAAGGCGGCCATGGAGGCCAAGCGGGGCCGCATCCGCTAGGGCGGCCGCGTTGCGGGGGCGTGTTCCGCGCCCCCGCAACGCGGTGTCCGAATCCCGCCAGCCGGAGCGGCCGCGACCCCGCACACTGGACTACGTGATCGATGAGGAAACCAGGTACGAGGCGGTTCGCAGCCGCGACGCGCGCTTCGACGGAGAGTTCTTCTTCGCCGTCGAGACCACCGGCATCTACTGCCGCCCCAGCTGCCCCGCCGTCACCCCGAAGCGCAAGAACGTCCGCTACTACACCACCGCGGCCGCGGCCCAGGGCTCCGGATTCCGGGCCTGCCGGCGCTGCCGCCCGGACGCCGTGCCGGGGTCCGCGGAGTGGAACGTACGCGCGGACGTCGTAGGGCGCGCCATGCGCATGATCGGTGACGGCGTCGTCGACCGCGAGGGCGTCTCCGGTCTCGCCGTGCGGCTCGGTTACAGCTCCCGGCAGGTGCAGCGCCAGCTCACCGCCGAACTGGGGGCCGGTCCCGTCGCCCTCGCGCGGGCCCAACGGGCGCACACCGCGCGGGTGTTGCTGCAGACGACGGGTCTGCCGATCACGGAGATCGCGTTCGCGGCGGGGTTCGCGAGCGTCCGGCAGTTCAACGACACGATCCGCGCGGTGTACGCCCTGACGCCCACCGCGCTGCGGGCCGCCGCGCCGCGCGGCGGGGGCGCCGGGCAGGCGACCCCGGCGGCCGGGGTGCCGCTGCGCCTCGCCTACCGGGGGGCCTATCAGGCGGGCGCCGTCCTCGACCTGCTCGCCGAGGAGGCCGTCGCCGGGATCGAGCAGGTCAGCGGGGAGCCGGGTGGGCGGACCTATCGGCGTACGCTGCGGCTGCCGTACGGCACGGGGATCGTGGCCGTCGAGGAGAGTGACCACGGGGTCGGCGGGTGGCTGGACGCGCGGCTCCATCTGACCGACCTGCGGGACCTCACGACCGCCGTGCAGCGGTTGCGCCGGCTCTTCGACCTCGACGCGGATCCGTACGCCGTCGACGAGCGGCTCGGCGCCGATCCCCGGCTCGCCCCGCTGGTCGCGGCGCGGCCGGGCCTCCGGTCGCCGGGTGCGGCCGATCCCGAGGAGTTCGCGGTGCGGGCGCTTGTGGGGCCGGGGGAGGCTTCTCTGCTGGTGGAGCGGTACGGGAAGGCGCTGGACGCGCCGTGCGGCACCCTGACCCATGTGTTCCCGGAGCCGGGGGCGCTTGCCGGGGAGCCGGGGCCCCTGGGGGTGCTGGATGCCGCGCTTGCCGATGGGCGGGTGCGGCTGGACGCGGGGGCGGATCGGGAGGACGCGGAGGCCGGCCTCGCGGCGCTGGGCGGGGTGGACGCGGGGCGTGTCGCCTTGATTCGGATGCGGGCTCTCGGCGATCCGGATGTGGGGTTGCCGGGGGTTGATGTGGCCGAGGGGTGGCGGCCGTGGCGGTCGTATGGGGTGCGGCATCTGATGGCGGCGGGAGAAGGATGTGGGCGCCGTTGATCACCGGCTCCGCCGAGTTCGTCCTCGAACGTCGGCCGGGCTGGAACCACCCCGGCCCGGCCGGCGTTCGAGGCCATCTCTGGGTTACTCGTCCAGGCCCCAGCTATGGATCCGCCGAGGATGAATCCGGATCAGCTCCTCGCTGAAATGCGGGCCCAACTCGTGCGGCCCCGTGAGGAGTTCCGCGTCGCCGCGGATGTCGACGCCCCGCACCTTCCACGGCCGCTCACTCACGATGTCGTCCACGACCAGCGACACCTTCGGGTTCTTCTGGAGGTTGCGCCACTTCTTGGTGGTCCCCAGCGCGTACCCGCCGATCAGGATCGTCCCGTCGTCCTGCGGGAAGAACCCGACAGGATTGGCCTGCGGCTGCCCCGTCGCGTCCACGCTGGCCATCCGGCCCAGACGCTGGGACTTGAGATACGCCCGCTCGGCCTCGCTGAATTCGGTCATGGCGCGAGCCTCGCACGCGTACCCCCGCCTCTGCATCGGTTCCCTGCCCCGGCACCGGCCACCCCTCCTCGTGATCGGCACCGAATCACCCCGCCCGCCCCGCGCCTCGGGATGCTCAGCCCCAGATCAAGGCCCCCAGCCACGCCCCCGCGATGAGCAGGCACGCGAACAGCTCGGTCAGCACGCTCCAGCCACCCGACCGCATGGCCGTCCTCGTCGCCGTCACCGCCTGGCCGTGGCCGCCGAGCCGTAGCCGCTCGCTCACGTAGATCCCGCCGATGAACCCCGGCAGCGACCCGATCACCGGCACCACACAGAACCCGACAAGGGCCCCGACCCCCGCGTACACGGCGGTCCGGCGCGTGGCTCCGCTCTGCCGGAAGCGCCGTGGCGGCAGCAGCCATCGGATGCCCTGCGCGACCAGGAGCACGACGGACGCGCCGACCAGGACCCACCAGGTGACCGGCTCCGGGTCCTTCAGCGCCCACCACAGCACCGCGGCCCACACCAGCCACGGCCCCGGCACGCCGGGCACAAGCACTCCGCCGATCCCGAGCAGCAGCACGACTCCGACCAGCAGGAGTTCCCAGGCTCCCATCTCCCAAGCGTGCCGGAAAAGGGAGAAAACCGCAGGTCGCGCGAGCCCTCGCCGCCCCGGGGCCCAGTCCTAGCGCGCCACCCAGCCCCGTTCGTACGCGTGCCAGCCCAGCTGCAGCCGCGTCGTCACGCCCGTCAGCTCCATCAGGCGCTTGACCCGGCGCTGCACCGTCCGAAGGCCCAGGTCGAGCTGCTTGGCGACGCTCGCGTCCGTCAGGCCCGCGAGCAGCAGCGACAGGATCTCCAGATCCGCGCCGTCCGGGCCCTCGGGGGCGTCCTCGGTGACCGAGTGGCCTGCCTCGCCGAGCCGCAGCGGCAGCGCGTCCCGCCACACCGCCTCGAAGAGCCCCGTCAGGGATTCGAGCAGGCCGCTCGCGTGCACCACGAGCGCGGCGGGCTCCGCCCTGCGTGAGGTCAGCGGCACCATCGCGAGCGAGCCGTCGGCGATCACCAGCTTCGTAGGGACACGGTCCACGACGCGCACCTGTTCGTTGCGGCCGATCGCCGTCGACAGTTCCAGGAGACCGGTGGGCAGCGCGAGGACGGAGCGCTCGACCACCACGCGGTAGGTGACGCCACGGCCCGCGGCCTGCTCCTCCGCGTCGTTCTCCATGCCGGTGATCGCCACGGGGTTACCGGTCACCAGGGCGCACACCTCGTGGCTCGCGCCCAGCTGGAGCTGGAGGAAACGCTGCGAGACCGCGCCCGCGCCGGTGACCACCTCGACCAGGTCGTGCACCGTGGGCTCGGCGGCCTGCGCGCGGTACTCCTCGGCGAGCAGCTTCGCCGCGAGCTCAGCCTTCTCCAGTTCGTGCCGCTGCTGGGTCAGCAGCGCGCCGAGCGCGACGCCGGGCGGGGCCGCCACCCACCGGCCCGCCTTGCCGGACGCCTGGGCAGCGAGGCCGTGCAGTTCGAGGCGGCGCAGCGCGCGGACCGTCTCGGGCTCGCCGAGCGAGAGCCGCCGCGCGAGATCGGGCACGTCGGCGGCGCCCACCGCGACCAGCGCGCGGTACGCCGATTCGTGCAGCTCGTCCAGACCTATCGCGGCCAGCATGCGGCGACGTCCCTCCCCAGAGATCTGTTCCGACGGCACCCTGGCGGGAAACAGCCACGGCGTAAACCCGCCCCGGGACATCATCCCCGCACCCCCCGCCTCTCTGCCAAGGTGACGCCACCGCAGCACCAACGGCAGCCGGGATTAGGGCCTTTGGTCCCATTTCGGCTGTGGTTCCGCATGCCCATCAACCCTGGGGAGAGCGATGCGCCCGATATCGCGTACGGCCTTGGGGGCGGCGTCCGCCGTCGTCCTCGCCGTCACCGCGGCCGTCCCGTCCGTGGCCGAGCCACGCACGGCCACGGCGGACACGAGTCCGCCGGTGGGGAGCGGGCCACGCGGCGAGGGAAGCTCCGTCGTCACCCTCGTCACCGGCGACCGCGTCCTCGTGTCGTCCGACGGCAAGGGCCGCGCGGGCGCGAGCGCGCTGCCCGCGGCCGACGGCACGGTGCCCCTCATGCAGACCAGACAGTCCGGCAAGGACCTGTACGTCTACCCCGAGGGCGCCGTCCACGCGATCGCCGAGGGCAAGGTCGACGAGGAGCTCTTCAACGTCACCGGCCTCGTCCGCCAGGGCTACGACGACGCGCACGCCGAGCAGCTCCCGCTGATCGCCGTGTACGACAAGTCCGTCGACGTCACGCGCGCGGTGCCCGCCACCCCGCGCGGCGCCGAGCGCGGGCTCGTCCTCGACCCCGTCGACGGGGTCGCGCTGAAGGCGGACAAGAAGGAGGCCGCGGACTTCTGGGCGGACATCACGTCACCGAAGTCCCGTGCCGCCTCCGACCTGAAGAAGCTCTGGCTCGACGCCAAGGTCAAGGCATCTCTCGACAAGTCGACGAAGCAGGTGCACGCCCCCGAGGCGTGGGCCGCGGGCTACGACGGCAAGGGCACCAAGGTCGCCGTCCTCGACACCGGGGCCGACGCGGAGCACCCCGACCTGAAGGGCCGGATCGGCGCGGTCAAGAACTTCACCGAATCGCCGGACAACGAGGACCGCCAGGGCCACGGCACCCACACCACCTCCACCGTCGGCGGCAGCGGCGCGGCGAGCGGCGGCAAGAAGAAGGGCGTCGCCCCCGGCACCGAACTGCTGCACGGCAAGGTCCTCGACGACAGCGGCTCCGGCGCCACTTCGTGGATCATCGCCGGCATGCAGTGGGCCGTCGACGAGAAGGCCGACGTCGTCTCCATGAGCCTCGGCAACCCCGCGCGGACCGACTGCACGGACCCGATGAGCACCGCCACCGAGGAGCTCGCGCAGTCGAGCAAGGACACCCTCTTCGTCCTCGCCGCGGGCAACACCGGGCCGAGCCTCAACTCCGTCTCCTCGCCCGGCTGCGCGCCGAGCGTCCTGACCGTCGGCGCCGTCGACCGCGACGACTCCACGGCCTCCTTCTCCAGCCGCGGGCCCGCGTACGGCTCGCACACCCTCAAGCCGGAGATCGCCGCCCCCGGCGTCGAGATCTCCGCGGCCGCCGCGGGCGGCAGGGGCGTCTACGCCTACCAGTCCATGAGCGGTACGTCGATGGCCACCCCGCACGTCGCGGGCGCCGCCGCCCTGGTCAAGCAGCGCCACCCGGACTGGAGCGCGCGGCAGATCAAGTCGGCGCTCGTGTCGTCCGCGGACAGCCGCATCCCCGGCGACGTGACCGAGACCGGCGGCGGACGCCTCGACGTGAAGGCCGCCGTCGACCAGAAGGTGCTCGGCTCGCCCGCCGTGCAGGGCGGCAGCTTCGGCTGGCCCCAGGACAACTCGGACCGTACGACGGTCGACGTCCCGTACACCAACACCACGGACAAGACGGTGGGGTTGAAGCTGTCCGTGCAGGGCGTCACGGGCAACGACGGCTCGTCGGTGAGGTCGGGCATCGCGGAGCTCGGCACACGCTCGGTGAAGGTCGCCGCCGGGGCCACGGTCAAGGTTCCGCTGAAGCTGGACCCCGACGCGCACCTCAAGCGCTCCCAGTACGGCGACGTCACCGGCCGCGTCCTGGCGAAGGCCGACGGAGGCGTCGCGGTCTCCACGCCCTTCTCGCTCTACGTACAGCCGGAGACGGTCAGCCTCCGCGTGAAGCTCGTCGACCGCGACGGGAAGCCCGCCGACGGCCCGTCGTCCCTGGACCTCATCGGCACCGACGACGCCAGCGGCGAGCGGCGCTTCAACGAGGGCGCGAACGACCAGACCTTCCAAGTCCGCCCCGGCGCCTACTTCTTGACCGGCTTCGTCGCCACGCCGGACGCGGACGGCGGCACCCTGACCGACTCGCTCACGCACATCGCCCGGCCTCAGGTCGAGGTGAAGAAGGACACCACCGTCACGCTCGACGCCCGTAAGGCACACCGCCTCACCGTCAAGACGGACAAGGAGTCCGAGGTGCGCGGGGCCACTCTCGGGTTCGCCCGCACCTGGGGCACCGACAACTGGCTGCACGCGGGCACCGCGTCGGGGCCGCGCACCATCCGCGGCTTCTACCAGTCCGTGGAGGGCAAGGCCACCGAAGGCACCTTCGAGTCCAGCAGCTACTGGCGCGCCGCCGCGCCCCTGCTCTCCGAACTGGCCGTCGTGGGCGGCAAGTCGCTGCATCCGGTGACCGCCTCCACCGGCTCGGCCAACCTGGACGGCACCGGCAAGGCCGCCCTCGTGGACGCCAGGTCCGGTACGCCGCAGGAGCTGGAGGCCGCCGGGGTCAAGGGCAAGATCGCCCTGGTGAGGCTTCCGGACAGCGGCTCCGCCACCGCCGTGGCTTCGGCGGCGAAGGCCGCCGGTGCGGTCGCGGTCGTCGCCCACCGAGCGGCGCCGGGACGCTGGTACCCCTCGGTCGGCCTCAGCGGTTCCCCGCTGCCGGTGCTCGGCGTCCAGACGGCGGAGGCGGCGGACCTGCTTGCCCAACTCACCGACGGAAGCGTTGAGTTGAAGTGGAAGGGAACGGCCAAGAGCCCCTACGTCTACAACCTCGCCTTCCCCGAGACCGGCCAGATCCGCGACGACCGCACCTACCGGGTGCGGGACAAGGACCTCGCCGCGAACGAGGCGACGTACCGCGCGATGGGCGAGGCCACGGACTACGTGGACCTGCCGTCCGCCGTCCGGCCATCGGGCCTCGAGGTGTACTTCGCCGACTTCGAGTCGGTCCCGGCCCCCGGCAAGCGCACCGAGTACTACTCGGCGGGCACGACCGGCTGGGGTCACCAGGTGTCCAGCAGCTTCCCGTTCGGGGAGTTCATGATGGACCCGGTGCGGACGTACAAGAAGGGCGAGCGGCGCAACGAGAAGTGGTACGACGGGGTGCTCACTCCCACCGCGCCGCGTGACGCCGACGGCGGGCTCGGCCTGGCGGGGGAGCGGCAGGGCAACCTGATCGGAGTCGCGCCCGGGTTCTGGGGCGACGGCGAACACGGGGGAGTCCAGGGCAGTTTCGGGGACATCGGCAATGTCCGGCTGAAGCGGAACGGCGAGGTCGTGGGCGAATCCGGCTGGCCGTCGGGTGTGTTCACGGTCCCGGCGGAAGACTCCGCCTACGAACTCACCCTGAGCACCCAGAAGATCGGCTCGAAGGTCTGGAAGCGGTCCACGAGCACGGAGACCACCTGGGCCTTCCGCTCGCACCTGGACGAGAAGGCCTACTCGCAGGGCGTTCCGATGCTGTTCCCGCGCTATGACCTGCCCGAGGACGGCATGAAGACCCTGGCCGCGAAGGACGGCGGGCGGATCGGGCTCACGGCCACCGGGCACGCCGGCTACAAGCCCGGCGCGCTCAAGTCGGCGGCCCTGTCCTACTCGTACGACGAGGGCAAGACCTGGACCGAGGCCAAGACGTCCGCTTCGGGCGGCAAGTGGACCGCCACCGTGAACCACGCGGGCGCCTCGGGGAAGCAGGTCTGGCTCAGGACCGAACTGACGGACACGAACGGAAGTTCCGTCACTCAGACAGTGGCCCGCGCCTACGACGTGCGATAAACACACAGACACCGCCGGGCGGTCCTCCCGTGGGGGGTGGGCCCGCCCGGCGGCCCTTCGTCACTCTTCCGGTGGCCGGATTTTCCGGATGCACCGTTTTCGTACGGCCTCCGCGGTGGACAATAGGGGCATGAGCCAGCAGGGGGAGAGGCACGACGGAGCTTCCGGCCAGGAGGACGACTGGTGGGGTCAGCTCTACGACGACTCCGCTCATGACACGGGTCCGGCAGAGGCGGCCGACACCCTCGACGACAGGTTCGCATCGGCGCTCTCGGCGGCATCGGGCGACGGCGTGGCTGATCCTGGCCCCGTCCCCGTCCCCGTCCCCGCCCCCGGCCCTGGAACGCAGGCGCCCGCGCCAGGTGAACCGTTCCCACCGCGCGAGCCGGTGGCGCCGCCCGAGTCGCCGCCGGCGCACGAACCGCCACCCGCCGCCCGCGTCCGGCCGGGCGCCGCCCCTTGGGAGCCGCCCGCCGCGCCCCCGGGTCCTGTCACCTTCCCGACGGGGCCCCCGAAGCCTTCCGGCGCCCCGAGCCGCACCACCGCCGTCCCCACGCCCCGCGCGCCCGAGGCGTCCGCGGTCCCGGAGCCGCAGGAGCCCGTACGGGTGGAGCGGCAGCCGGTGGTGACGCCGTCCGTGGACGGCGTCGCGTACGTCGGCGACGGACCGCCCACCTATGACGCCGAGCCCACCGTCCTGCCCGTCGCCGACCCGGATGACCTGGGTGATCTGGTCGCCGACACCGTGCTCGACGGCGCTCGGTACGGCACCTCCACCCTGCGGGCCGTCTCCGTGCGCGGGGACTCCGCGCGCTATCGGGGCGAGCCGCGCCGCGACTCGCTGCTCACCGCGCGCTTCGGGACCGGGGAGAGCGCCCTCGTCCTGGTCGCCATGGCCACCGGCGCGCGGGCCACGCCCGGCGCCCACCGCGCCGCCGCCGAGGCGTGCGCCTGGATCGGGCGGGCCGTGGGCCGCAGCCATCAGCGGCTGTCCGAGGACATCAGGGCCGCCCGGCGCGGCGACCTCAAGAGCGGCCTGCACCGGCTCACGGACCGCAGCCTCGGCAAGCTCCGCGCGCACGCCGCCGACCTCGGCATCGAGCCCGAGGAGTACGCGGCGTCCCTGCGCTGCCTCCTGCTGACGGCCGACCCCGAATGCCGCACCCGTGTCTTCTTCGGCGTCGGCGGCGGCGGTCTCTTCCGGCTCAGGGACGGCGCATGGCAGGACATCGAGCCCCACGTCAGCGACGCCGCCGTGGATCCGGGGCCGCCCGTGGTCGGGTTCGGTTCGGTGCCGCCCCAGACCCCCGACGGCGACCGGCTCACCATGGACATGGGCATCATCACGCCCCCGAGTCCGTACGAGCCGGCCCCCGAGCCCCCGCCCCGTGAACCCTTCCGCTTCCGGGCCTCCGTAGCCCGCCCGGGTGACGCCCTGATGCTCTGCAGCGGCGGCCTCGCCGAGCCCCTGCGCGGCGAACCCGAGCTGGCCGCCCACCTCACCCAGCGGTGGGCGAAGAGCGGCCCACCGGGTCTCGCGACCTTCCTCGCGGACATCCAGGTCAGGGTCAAGGGGTACGCGGACGACCGGACGGCGGCCGCCGTTTGGGAGGCGTGAGCGCCCGCCCTGTGAATTCATGGACCCAAGAGAGTCAAGGGGACTGAAGGGTTCGTGAAGCCATGGCCAAGCAGAACGTCGCCGAGCAGTTCGTCGACATCCTCCACCGCGCCGGTGTGCGCCGCATGTACGGAGTCGTGGGCGACAGCCTCAACCCGGTCGTGGACGCGATCAGGCGCACCAAGGGCATCGAGTGGGTGCAGGTCAGGCACGAGGAGACCGCTGCCTTCGCGGCCGGTGCCGAGGCTCAGATCACCGGGAGCCTCGCCGTCTGCGCCGGTTCCTGCGGCCCCGGCAACCTCCACCTGATCAACGGCCTCTACGACGCCCACCGCTCCATGGCGCCCGTCCTCGCCCTCGCGTCACACATCCCCTCCAGCGAGATCGGCCTCGGGTTCTTCCAGGAGACCCACCCCGACCGGCTCTTTCAGGACTGCAGTCACTACAGCGAGATGATCTCCAGCCCGAAGCAGATGCCGCGGCTGCTCCACACCGCCATCCAGCACGCGATCGGCCGGTCCGGAGTCAGCGTCGTCACCCTGCCCGGAGACATCGCCGACGAGCCTGCCCCGGACAAGTCCGCCGAGAGCGCCCTCGTCACCTCGCGCCCCACCGTGCGCCCCGGCGACACGGAGATCGACAAGCTCGCCGCGATGATCGACGAGGCGGACAAGGTCACCCTCTTCTGCGGCAGCGGCACGGCCGGCGCGCACGCCGAGGTCATGGAGTTCGCCGAGAAGATCAAGTCCCCGGTGGGCCACGCCCTGCGCGGCAAGGAATGGATCCAGTACGACAACCCGTACGACGTCGGCATGAGCGGGCTGCTCGGATACGGCGCCGCGTACGAGGCCACCCACGAGTGCGACCTGCTCATCCTGCTCGGCACGGACTTCCCGTACAACGCCTTCCTGCCCGACGACGTCAAGATCGCCCAGGTCGACGTGCGGCCCGAACGGCTCGGCCGCCGTTCCAAACTGGATCTCGCCGTCTGGGGCGACGTACGCGAGACCCTGCGCTGTCTCACTCCGCGTGTCACCCCCAAGAGCAACCGCAAGTTCCTCGACAAGATGCTGAAGAAGCACGCGGACGCCCTCGAAGGCGTCATCAGGGCCTACACGCGCAAGGTCGACAAGCACGTCCCGATCCACCCCGAGTATGTCGCGTCCGTCGTCGACGAACTCGCCGCCGACGACGCCGTGTTCACCGTCGACACGGGCATGTGCAACGTCTGGGCGGCCCGCTATCTCTCCCCGAACGGCAGGCGCCGCATCATCGGCTCCTTCAGCCACGGCTCGATGGCCAACGCCCTGCCGCAGGCGATCGGCGCCCAGTTCACCGACCGCAAGCGGCAGGTCATCTCGATGTCCGGCGACGGCGGATTCTCCATGCTGATGGGTGACTTCCTCACCCTCGTCCAGTACGACCTGCCGGTGAAGATCGTCCTCTTCAACAACTCGTCGCTCGGCATGGTCGAGCTGGAGATGCTGGTGGCCGGCCTCCCTTCGTTCGGCACGGCCAACCACAACCCCGACTTCGCGGCCGTCGCCCGCGCCGCCGGAGCCTATGGAGTGCGGGTCGAGAAGCCCAAGCAGCTCGCCGGCGCCCTGAAGGACGCCTTCGCGCACAAGGGCCCCGCCCTCGTCGACATCGTCACGGACCCGAACGCCCTCTCCATCCCGCCCAAGATCAGCTCCGAGATGGTGACCGGCTTCGCGCTCTCCGCCAGCAAGATCGTCCTGGACGGTGGCGTCGGCCGCATGGTCCAGATGGCACGCTCCAACCTGCGGAACGTGCCACGCCCCTGACGCCCGGTCAGCGTGCCGGCCGCAGCCGCAGCGTCACGATCTGGAACGGACGCAGCGCGAGCACGAGCCCCGCGTCATCGGTGTGGGCCGGTTCGAGCGGACGCTCCAGGAGGTCGGTCACCTCGGCCGCGCCCACCGCGAACGACGTGGTGAGCGTGGCCGCGGCGCGCCCGCCCCGCGACTCGTAGAGCCGCACCACGACATCGCCGCTCCCGTCGTCCGCGAGCTTCACCGACTCCACGGTCACCGCCGGATTGTCGACGCTGACGAGCGAGGGCAGGGCGGGCGCGGCGGCGACCCGTAGCGGCAGGTTCAGGGCCAGGCCCTCCGCGACCGCGTCGCCCGTCGTCGCGCCGGGCAGCAGGGCGTACGTGAAGCGATGCACGCCCAGGTCCGTCTCCGGGTCCGGGCTGTGCGGGGCGCGAAGCAGCGTGAGCCGCACGGTGGTGCCGAGCCCTTCGCCGTGCGGGGTGCGCGTCACGTCGTGGCCGTACGTCGAGTCGTTGAGCACCGCCACGCCGTACGCCTCCTCGGCGACCCGCAGCCAGCGGTGCGCGCAGATCTCGAAACGGGCCGCGTCCCAGCCGGTGTTGGCGTGCGTGGAGCGGTGCACGTGCCCGAACTGGATCTCGGCGGCCGACCGTTCGGCGTGCACGTCGAGCGGGAAGGCGGCCTTGAGCACCTTCTCCGACTCCTGCCAGTCGACCTCCGTGACGACGTCGATGCGCCGGCTGCCCGCCGCGAGGCGGATCTCCTGGATGATCCGCGACTTGCCGAAGGCCCGCACCACGCGGACGGCGACCCGCAGCGGCCCGTCCTCGACCAGCTCCACGGACTCGGCCTCGGTGAGGTCGGTGTGCGTGTTGCGGTAGTGCTTGTCCAGGTCCCAGGCGTCGTAGTGCGTGGGGTGGTCGGGGTGCAGTTGGAGGAGGTTGCCGCGCGCGCCGGGGGACAGGACCTCGCGGTGCGCGTCGATGTCGTGCACGGAGGTCACCAGGCCGTCCGCGTCGACGGCGACGCGCAGGTGCTCGTTCAGCAACTGGATCTCGCCGTCGGCCAGCAGAGCGGTGGCGCCGGTCTCCCGCGTGTAGGAGGCGGCCTCCTCCAGGCTCTTGCTCCCCAGGGCCGGGACGTTGACGTGCACGAGGCTGCCGTCGTCGGCCGTGACGACCTCACTGCGGGCGTACGGCGACGAGTTGAGCGCCACGGGCCCGCCCGCACCGAGGGAACGGACCGCGGCCGCGGTGATCTCGTCCAGCTCGGCGAGCACGCGCGCGTACGTGTCACGCGCCTCCCGGTGCACCCAGGCGATCGACGAGCCCGGCAGGATGTCGTGGAACTGGTGCAGGAGCACCGTCTTCCACAGCCGGTCGAGGGTGCTGTAGGGGTAGACGTACGCGGGGTCGCGCACCGCGGCGGCCGTGCACCACAACTCCGCCTCGCGCAAGGCGTGTTCGGTGCGGCGGTTGCCGCGCTTGGTGGCCGCCTGCGTGGTGTACGTGGCGCGGTGCAGCTCCAGATAGAGCTCGCCGGACCAGACGGGCGCCCCCGCCCCGTACTCCTCCTCGGCGGCGGCGAAGAACTTCGACGGCTTCTCGATCTCGACGCGCGGCGACCCCTCGAGGGACCGCAGCCGCCGTGCCTTCTCCAGCATCTCGCGGGTCGGGCCGCCGCCGCCGTCGCCCCAGCCGAACGGCACCAGGGACCGGGAGGCGCGGCCCTTCTCGGTGAAGTTCCGTTCCGCGTGCGCGAGTTCGGCGCCGTGGATCTGCGAGTTGTAGGTGTCCACCGGCGGGAAGTGCGTGAAGACGCGGGTGCCGTCGATGCCCTCCCACCAGAAGGTGTGGTGCGGCATCTTGTTGGACTGGTTCCAGCTCAGTTTCTGGGTGAGGAACCAGCGCACGCCCGCGAGCTTCGCCAGTTGGGGGAACGCCGCCGTGTAGCCGAAGGAGTCCGGCAGCCAGATCTCCTCCGTCTCCACGCCGAGCTCCTCGCGGAAGAACCGCATCCCGTGCGTGATCTGCCGGGCCAGCGCCTCGCCGCCCGGCATGTTGGCGTCCGACTCGACCCACATGGAGCCCACCGGGGCCCAGTTGCCGTCCGCGACGGCCTTCTTGATGCGCTCCCAGATGTGCGGCTGGTGTTCCTTGACCCAGGCGTACTGCTGGGCCTGCGAACAGGCGAAGACCAGCTCGGGATAGTCCTTCGCGAGAGCGGTCACATTGGCAAAGGTGCGGGACGCCTTGCGTACCGTCTCGCGCAGCGGCCACAGCCAGGCCGAGTCGATGTGGGCGTGCCCGGTGGCCGAGACCCGGTGCGCGCTGGCGTGGGCGGGGCTGGCGAGGACGTCCGTGAGCTCGGCCCGCGCCGCCGCTGCCGTGCCCGACACGTCGTGCAGGTCCAGTGCGTCGAGCGCCCGCTCCAGGGCGCGCAGGATCTCGTGACGCCGCGGACGGGCCGTGTCCAGTTCGTACATCAGCTCGGAAAGGACCTCGATGTCCAGCGTCAACCGCCAGACGTCCTCGTCCAGTACGGCGAGATCAGCAGACGCGAATCGGTAGATGGGGCCATCACCCGCGGTCAGTACGTCGCCCAGGGGTGTCGGTTCGAAGTCGTGCAGGATCGCGGGGTTGGCCGCCGCTTCCAGGAGGAGGTGCACCGGCTCGCCGCCCTGGGCGCGGGCTGCCACGGGAATGTGCCGGTTGCGCGGGTGAATGCCCTTGAGGGGGACGCCCGCGGCGTCGTACACCAGACCCTCCGCCTGGAAGCCGGGGCCCTCACCGGTGAAGCCGGGATCGACGACCACCTCGACGTGGCGCCCGCGCCAGTCGTCGGGCACCTCACCGCGCAGCCGGAACCAGCTGGTTGACCAGGGTTTTCCCCATGCGGTGCCCGTCTCGAAGGGCTCGTACGTGGCGTCGAGGGCCTCGGCGACGGGCACGGGTTCGCCCGGCGCGTGCCAGACGGAGAGGTCGAGCGGCACACGGTCCGCGTACTGGGCGGGGCGGATGAACTGCCGCAGGGCGCGCTCCAGGCGTCCCTCCACCAGCAGTCGGTCGTCGTGCACGGCGGCTCCTCAAAGCGCTCGGGCGGGGCCGATGTGACGCGATCGGGCCCGGTCGGGATCAAGCAGAAACGGTCCACGGCTTCACTTCCCCGCCGGGCTCGGGTGCACCCACTCCAATGGTTGACGAATGGACATGAGTGCCGCCAACCGAGTGGGGCATGAATTCCGTGAGCGTGTTCGAGCAGGGAGGAATTGACTCGTTTGTGGGCGGGGGTCATGACAAGGCAAGCAAGAGGGGGCAGTCCCATCCAGTTCGGGACGTCTTCGCCGATAGCAAGGGACGGGCCGATCGACGACAAGCCGGTGGAGCTCCATAGGGCTCAACTCCGGCGCAGATTGGGGAGATCCGACCTGCGGGCGGTCCCTGAGGTCAGGGGCGCACTGCGCGAACTGCTCCGGACCTGGGGGAGGCCCGGAAGATCCGAGGTGGCCGAGCTGCTGACCAGCGAGCTCGTCACGAACGCACTGGTGCACACCGATCGCGACGCCATTCTGACGGCGACCGTGCGGCCCGGCAGGCTGCGCGTCGAGGTCAGGGACTTCGTGGGGCGCCGCCCCAAGCTCTGCGTGCCGGATGCCGACGACGGCACGCACGGCCGGGGCCTGATGCTCGTGCAGTCCCTCGCCGACGCGTGGGGAGTGCGTGCCCACGGGGTCGGGAAGGTGGTGTGGTTCGAGCTGGACGGCGGCCCGGCATGAGCCGGGCCGCCGGTCAACTCCCGTCCTGCGCCGCTGACATCAGCCGAACTGCTGCTCCAGATCCTTGAGCTTGCGCTCAAGGGAGTCGAGCCGCGGCAGCGCCTGGGTGTCGTCCTCGGCCGTGAGGTCGACGGTGACGGGTTCAGTGCCGTTCCTCACGGCCTGGAGAGCGGGACGGGAGCGCAGCGGCAACTGGTCCTGTTCCTGTTCCTGCGGCGCTATGGCAGGGTCCGCGCCGGCCTGCGCGGACCCGGTCGCCGACGTGACCGCCGGCAGATCGACCTGACGCCCGCCGCCGCGGCCCGGCAGGCTGCGATGGCCCCTGCTGATCGCCTTGAGCTGCGCACGTTCCAGCTTCTCCCGGTCCCGCCTGCGGGTCCGGGTGCGCTCCTTCTCGCGCCGGTCCTCGCGGACCTCCTCGACCGCCTCGTCCAGGCTGCGCACGCCTTCGAGGAGCATCAGCGACCAGGCACCGAAGGTCTCCCGCGGTGCGCGCAGCCACCGCACGATCCGGATCTGCGGCAACGGCCTCGGCACCAGGCCCTGTTCGCGCAGGGCCGCGCGGCGGGTCTGCTTCAGCGCGCGGTCGAAGAGCACCGCCGCCGACAGTGACATCCCGGCGAAGAACTGCGGGGCGCCCGCGTGGCCGAGGCCCCTGGGCGCGTGCACCCAGTTGAACCAGGCGGCCGCGCCCGCGAACGTCCACACCAGGAGTCGCGAGCCGAGCGCCGCGTCACCATGGCTGGCCTCACGCACGGCGAGCACGGAACAGAACATCGCCGCGCCGTCGAGCCCGAACGGGACCAGGTACTCCCAGCCGCCGGTGAGGTTGAGGTTCTGCCGGCCGAAGCCGACGAGGCCGTGGAAGGAGAGTGCGGCGGCGACCGCCGCACAGCAGAACAGCAGGACGTACGAGGCCGTTCCATAGATTGCTTCCTTGCGCCTGCGGCGCTCCTCGCTGCGTTCCCAGGAGTCGTCGCCGGAGGCTCCGGCTGCCGCCTTTTGGCCGGCGCGCTTGCCGCGTGCGAGTACCGCCACCGCCACCAGCATGCCCAGGAGCAGGACGCCACCCGGAAGCAGCCAGTCCAGCGATATGTCGGTCAGTCTCATCTGGGGTCCCTTGCGTCGCGGTAGGGCGTTCGGGCGCCATAGTGGCCCAATCCCGATGACCCCCAGAGGGGTTTTTGGGCAAGAAGACGCCAAGGGGGGTGCAAAGGGGTGCGGCGCGCGCCGTTTTGCTCGAACTGGGGCCCCGGCGTGGGAAGTTGAGTTCGATTAAACGAACACGAACGGGTGGTTCAAGGGGGAGGGTGCGCGGTTCCGGCTCGCAGCGAGGCTCGGATCGGGCGGTCAGGCGGTCAGGCGGGTCGGGCGGTCAGGTGCTCAAGCGGCCGGGCAGTCAGACGGTCACGCGGCCGCGGCGGCGCTGAGGCGCGTGACGCGCTCCGCGTCGCAGGTGCGCGGACAGGTCACACAGGTGTCCTCGGGGCGCAGCGTGTAGAACATGCAGCAGCTCGCGCGGTCCCGCGTCGGCAGGGACTCGCCGTTCGGCCCCCGCAGCTCACGGAACCCCGCCGTGCCCACGTACGGCTTGGTGGCGCCGGGGAGCAGCCGCTCGAGCTCGGTCGTGGCGCGCTGTTCCTCGCCGAGCAGATGGGCGATGTACCAGAGGCCCTCGACGATCTCGTCCGTGGCGACGCTCCACAGGGCGCGCGAGCGGCGCCGCATCCGGGGCCCGAAGGCGTCGAGGAGCGGTCCGAGGTGCTCGGCGACGGCGGCCCGCACCTCCGCGCGCAGGGCCTCCTCGTCCGGCACGACGCGGGCCCCCGGGAGCGAGGCGGCGGGGTCGCCGGGCAGGCAGGCGAAGTCCGCGCTGCGTACGGCGAGGCGGCCGAGCGTGCGCTGGAAGGACACGTTCTGCACGGGGTAGCGCGGCACACGGCGGTGCAGGAACCACGGCAGGGTGATGAGGAGGGTGGCGGGCCAGGCGTAGCGGTGCAGCGCGAAGCTGGCGATGACGTCGGGGCGCCCCGCCTGTCCGTAGTCCCTCAGTACCTGCGCCTCGTCCCACGCCATGAACGCGTCGAGGTCGGCCCCGCCCTCCGCGAGCCGGGCGGCGGTGACCCAGCCGTCGCCCTGTGGGGCCTGCTCGTGTTCGCCGAGCTCGGTCACGAGCAGGCCGGGGAACACCTCGGTGAGGCGGGCGTAGGCGTCCGCGAGGGCGCTCGGGGCGCGCTTCGCCAAGGCGGGTACGGACATGCGAGGACCACCGAATCACGATCGATTGCAGGTAAGCCTAACCTTACCCAGAATGATCGAGGTTTCAACTGCGGGGCTGTCCGCCTATGGTGCCTCTCGTACCTTTCGGCCGAGCGGACTTTGGGGTGGACCTCGTGGAGCAGGCCAGAGCGCATGACGCGTACCGCCTCGCCGTCCGTGTGCCGGAGCAGGTGCGGGCCGCGACGGCCCGCGAC
The DNA here is from genome assembly GCF_053591915.1 of Streptomyces sp. NPDC002853. NCBI lineage: Bacteria > Bacillati > Actinomycetota > Actinomycetes > Kitasatosporales > Streptomycetaceae > Streptomyces > Streptomyces sp. NPDC002853. The sequence goes on from NZ_JBSFUS010000006.1 coordinate 406,389, forward strand.
ACGGCCCCGGTGATGCCCCCCGCCGCCGCCCGCGGTGAGCACACGCACGGGGAAGCGGCCGTACGGGTGCCGGTCCCCGCGCCCCGCAAGACGGTGCAGCGGAACTCGGTGCGCGGCCAGATCCTCGACGCCCTGCGGGACGCGCTCGTCGGGGGCGACCTCGCGCCCGGCGAGGTGTACTCGGCGCCCGTGCTCGGCGAGCGCTTCGGGGTCTCGGCGACTCCGGTGCGCGAGGCGATGCAGCAGCTCGCGATCGAGGGGGCGGTGGAGGTCGTGCCGAACCGCGGCTTCCGGGTCACCGAGCGGAGCGCGCGGGAGCTGGGGGAGCTGGCGGAGGTACGGGCGCTGATCGAGGTGCCGGTGATGTTGCGGCTCGCCCGTACGGTGCCTGCCGCGCGGTGGTGTGAGCTTCGGCCTCTCGCGGAGGCGAGTGCGGTGGCTGCGGCGGGGGGTGATCTTGCGCGGTACGCGGAGTCGGACCGCGCCTTTCACGGAGCGGTCCTTGCCCTTTCGGGGAACCAGCAGCTGGTGCAGGTCGCGGACGATTTGCACCGGCGGTCCCAGTGGCCCCTCGTGAGCGGCCCCGTCCACCGGCGGCGCGCGGATCTTGTCGCTGACGCGGCGGAGCATATGGCTTTGCTGGAGGCGCTGGCGGCACAGGACTTGGCGGTCGTCCAGACCCTGGTGCGGGAGCACTTCGCGGGGGCGGGCGGCTGAGGTTCGGGGTTGCCCCGGCGGGATGTTTCCCCAACCCCGCCCCTTCCCGAGAACCCGCTCGGCGCGGGGGCCCTGTGCCTCGTGCGTAACGTCATCACCGGCTCCGCCGAGTTCGTCCCCAATCGCCGGACGGGCTGAAATTTTCCAGCCCGTCCGGCGATTGGGGACATCTTGTACGGGGTCTGGGGCGGAGCCCCAGTTTCGGGAAGGGGCGGGATTGGGGAAAGCCCCGCAGGGAACGCCCGAACCTCAAGCCGCCGGCGCCGGCGGCGACAAATGCTGCGCCAGCCACGACGGCACCCCGCCCATCAGGCGGAAGAGGCGCGCCGCCTCGGCCCGGAGGCGCCCCGCCTCCGGCTCGGGCTCCGTGTCGGCCAGCGCGGCGAGCGCGGGCGCGGTGCCCACCAGATACCCCAGCTCCTCCCGGATCCGCAGCGACTCCGCGAACCCGTGCCGCGCCTCTGCCAACTCCCCCTCCCGCAGGGCGAGTCCGGCCAGGTGACGCCACGTGAAGGAGAGCAGCAGAGGATCGGAATGCGCCGTCGCCCCCGCGTGCGCCCGCCGGTAGGCGGCCCGCGCCGCCTGCGGCGAGTCCGAGATGTGCTCGGCGATCAGGCCCCGGCGGAAGTCGAGAAGAGGCCGCCCAGAAGCAGTCGGGGCGAGCAGCGCCGCCGCCCGCCCCAGCGCCGTACGCGCCTCGTCGGCCCGGTCCCGTACGGCGAGCACCGTGGAGGCGTACGCGAGCTGGCCGCGCTCGCAGGCCGCCGCCCCGCGGTCCTCGTCCTCCACGGCCAGCGCCTCGGCGGTCCGCAGCCCGTCCTCCGCCTCCGCCCAGCCCTCTCCCGTGAACAGGCACCGCTCCACCAGGAGTGAGGTTCTCTGCAGGGCGGGCCCCGGTCCCTCCCGCGAGGCGAGCAGTGCGGCCGCGTCGGTCCAACAGCCGCGCGAGCGCAGCCGCCATACCGCGGTCTGGAGTGGATCGTCCCCTGCAGTCGTTCCGGAACCAGACATGGCGGTATGCGCCACGTTGCCCTCCCCGAGCACGCCATTGAGCTGTTGAGTCGTGGGCGCATCTCAGCATGGATCGGCGCACCCGGCCAAGGGGCTGGGTGAAAGATTTCACAAAGGGCGGGCCATGAAAGGTGTTTGCCGCAGGTCGCCCGTGTCAGCTCATGCGCAGTGCCAGGAAGAAATCGAGCTTGTCCTCCAGGCGTGAGAGGTCACGACTCGTCAACTGCTCGATACGGCCCACTCGGTAGCGCAACGTGTTGACGTGCAGGTGCAGCCGCGCCGCGCACCGCGTCCAGGAACCGTCGCAGTCGAGGAACGCCTCCAGGGTCGGGATGAGCTCCGCCCGGTGGCGCCGGTCGTAGTCCCGCAGCGGGTCCAGGAGGCGGGCCGTGAACGCGCGGCGCACGTCGTCGGGGACGAAGGGCAGCAGCAGGACGTGCGAGGCCAGCTCCTGATGGCCCGCGGCACAGACCCGTCCCGGACGCGCCGCCGCGACCCGGCGGGCGTGCCGGGCCTCCTCCAGGGCGCCGCGCAGGCCCTCCGCCGAGTGGACGGAGGCGCTGACGCCGAGCGTGAGGCGGCCGTCGCCGTCGAGGCCCGCCGACAGGGGGTCACGGACGGACTCCAGGAGGGAGTCGGCGAGCAGACCTGTCTCCGAGCCGTCGTGCTCCGTGGAGACCGCGGGCAGCGGCACGAGCGCGATCGCCTCGTCACCCGTGTGGGCCACCGCGATGCGGTCGGACGGTTCGGGGCCCGCCGAAAGGGGGTCCACGAGGATCTCCTCCAGGAGGGACTGGGCCACCGGGCCGCCCTCGATCTCACCCCCGTCCCACTCCACGCGGGCCACCACGACCTGCCAGTGCGGTGCCGCGCCCAGGCCGGGAAGGAGCACGGGGGCCGCGACCCGCAGGCGGGCCGCGATCTCCGCCGGTGCCGCGCCCGTCTGGACCAGTTCGAGGACCTCCTGGGCCAGCCTGCGCCGTACGGTGCGGGCGGCGTCGCGCCGGTCCCGCTCCACCGCGATCAGCTGGGTGACGCCCTGCAGCAGGTCGAGCCGCTCCTCGGGCCAGTCGCCGGCGTCCGCCTCGACCGCGAGGAGCCAGTCCGAGAGGACCGTCTCGCGTACGTCGCGCAGCGCCGCCGTGCTCGCCGCGGTGGCCGCGGAACCCGTACCGCGCCCACTGCTCCGGATGGGGAACAGGGAGTACGTCGAGCCGTCCACCTGGACCCGGTGGGGGCCCCGGCGCCCCGTGCGGGCCGCGGCCAGGTGTTCGCCCGCCAGACGCGCGCAGACGGCCGCCGGGAGGGCGGGGCCCGCCGCGCTCGACCCCGCGATGGCGCGGCCCGCGGGGGACAGGACCCAGGCCCGCAGGTCCAGGTCGGAGCCCAGCAGGTCGAGGACGACGTCGGGGCCGCCGCCGGTGGGGCCGGAGGTCATCAGGCGGCGGTGCCGGTCGACGACGGCCGCCAGGTCACCGGCCCGCTCGCCGGACACCTGGCGTACGACGTGCTCGGTGATCGTCGCGAAGGCGACCGACTCGTTCACGGCGAACAGCGGCAGGCGGTGCCGGGCGCAGGCGTCCACGATGTCGTCCGGGACCGGGCCCAGCTCGGCCTCGCCCGCCGCGAGGGCCGCCACTCCGGCGCTCGCGAGGGTCCGTACGAAGGGTTCGGTGTCCGCGGCGTCGCGGCGCCAGGCGAGACCGGTCAGGACCAGCTCGCCGCCCGCGAGGTACCGGCTGGGGTCGCGGAGGTCGGTGGTCATCACACCGCGCACGGTGCGGTCGAGCTCGTCCTCACCGCCGAGCAGCCGCAGGCCCAGCGCGTCGGTGTCAAGGAGTGCGCGCAGCCGCATGGTCGTCGCCGCCGATCTTGTCTCGAATGGGATGTACAGACAGTCCGTGTCTGTCGACTCTGTGTGGACGGGAGCCCCCGTGTCCTGGGGTGCCTCCGGTTTCCAGGGGGAAGCCGCGAGGTTACTGAGGCCCGTTCTTCATACGAATCTACAAGACGCGCGCCTTGGCCAGCCAACTCCTTCATGGTTTCGGTGACTGACCCCATGGGACGGCGGGGCGGTGTACTTGCCCCACTCCGCGTTAACAGCACATGAACGAGCAGTCGAGGGACGAATGGCACCAGTGGCCGGAACGAAGTCCCTTGAAGCGAACGACCCACGATACGAAGAAGAGAGCCTCATGGACTTCCTTCGCCCCGCCAGCTGGGAGGAGGCGCTCGCCGCCAAGGCCGAGCACCCGACAGCTGTGCCGATTGCGGGTGGCACCGACGTGATGGTCGAGATCAACTTCGACCACCGTCGTCCCGAGTACCTGCTTGACCTCAACCGCATCGCCGAGCTGCGCGAGTGGTCGGTGGGCGAGGAGACGGTCCAGCTGGGCGCCTCGGTTCCCTACACCACGATCATGGAGGAGCTGCGCACCGAGCTCCCCGGTCTCGCCCTGGCCTCGCACACGGTCGCATCGCCGCAGATCCGCAACCGCGGTGGCGTCGGCGGCAACCTCGGCACGGCGTCCCCGGCCGGTGACGCCCACCCGGCGCTGCTCGCCGCCGACTGCGAGGTCGAGGTGGAGTCCGTACGCGGCTCGCGCCTCATCCCGATCGACGAGTTCTACACCGGCGTGAAGCGCAACGCCCTCGCCCAGGACGAGCTGATCAAGTCCGTCCACATCAAGAAGGCGGACGGCCCGCAGCAGTACTCGAAGGTCGGCACCCGCAACGCGATGGTCATCGCCGTGTGCGCCTTCGGCATCGCCCTGCACCCCGAGACCCGGACCGTACGGACCGGCATCGGCTCCGCGGCCCCGACCCCCATTCGGGCGAAGGCGGCCGAGGAATTCCTGAACGCGGCGCTCGAAGAGGGCGGCTTCTGGGACAGCAAGAAGATCATCACCCCCTCGATCGCCAAGCAGTTCGCGGAGCTCGCCTCCGGTGCCGCCAACCCGATCGACGACGTCCGCGGCACGGCGAACTACCGCCGTCACGCCGTCGGCATCATGGCCCGCCGCACGCTCGGCTGGACCTGGGAGTCGTACCGCGGCAACGGCCGCAGCACTGAGGGAGTCGCATAATGCGCGTGAACTTCACGGTCAACGGCCGTCAGCAGGAAGCCGACGACGTCTGGGAGGGCGAGTCCCTCCTCTACGTCCTGCGTGAACGCATGGGCCTTCCCGGTTCGAAGAACGCCTGCGAGCAGGGCGAGTGCGGTTCCTGCACCGTCCGCCTGGACGGCGTACCGGTGTGTTCGTGTCTGGTCGCCGCCGGACAGGTCCAGGACCGAGAGGTCGTCACCGTCGAGGGCCTGGCGGACTACGCCAAGCACCGCGACGACGCCCACCCGGGCGGCGCCTGCGGCTCAGTCTGCGGCGGCACCAGCCTCCAGGAAGCCCGCCAGTGGCAGGCGAAAGGCACCGACGGCCAGACCGGCGAGGGCGGCGAACTCTCCCAGATCCAGCAGGCGTTCATCGACGCCGGCGCCGTCCAGTGCGGCTTCTGCACCCCCGGTCTCCTCGTCGCGGCCGACGAGCTCCTTGAGCGCAACGCATCGCCGTCGGACGCCGACATCCGCGAGGCGCTCTCCGGCAACCTCTGCCGCTGCACCGGTTACGAGAAGATCCTGGACGCGGTCCGCCTGGCGGCCGCCCGTCAGGAAGAGACGGTCTGATCATGGCTGGAACCAAGACCACCACGGGCGCGCCCACCGAGGTCACCCAGAAGCACAACAAGGGTGGCATCGGCGAGTCCACACTCCGCCCTGACGGCACCCTCAAGGTCACCGGCGAGTTCGCCTACTCCTCGGACATGTGGCACGAGGACATGCTCTGGGGCCAGACGCTGCGCAGCACCGTCGCGCACGCCGAGATCGTCTCGATCGACACCGTCGAGGCGCTCAAGACGCCCGGCGTGTATGCGGTGTTGACGTACGACGACCTGCCGGCCGAGATGAAGAACTACGGCCTGGAGCTCCAGGACACCCCGGTCCTCGCCCACGGCAAGGTCCGTCACCACGGTGAGCCGGTCGCCCTCGTGGCCGCCGACCACCCGGAGACCGCACGCCGTGCCGCCGCGAAGATCGTGGTCGAGTACAAGGAACTGCCCGTCATCACCGACGAGGCGTCGGCGACCGCTCCGGACGCCGTCCTCGTCCACGAGGGCCGCACCGACGAGTACATCAAGCACGTCCCGCACCCGAACATCGTGCACAACCAGCCGATCATCCGGGGCAACGCCGAAGAGGCCGCCAAGAAGGCCGACTTCATCGTCAAGGGCGAGTACACCTTCGGCATGCAGGACCAGGCCTTCCTCGGCCCGGAGTCCGGCCTCGCCGTACCGGCCGAGGACGGCGGCGTCGACCTGTACGTCGCCACCCAGTGGCTGCACTCGGACCTCGAACAGATCGCCCCCGTCCTCGGCCTGCCCGAGGAGAAGGTGCGCATGACGCTCTCCGGCGTCGGCGGCGCGTTCGGTGGTCGCGAGGACATCTCGATGCAGATCCACGCCTGCCTCCTGGCGCTGCGCACCGGCAAGCCGGTCAAGATCGTCTACAACCGCTTCGAGTCCTTCTTCGGCCACGTGCACCGCCACCCGGCGAAGCTCTACTACGAGCACGGCGCCACCAAGGACGGCAAGCTCACGCACATGAAGTGCAAGATCGTCCTGGACGGCGGCGCCTACGCGTCGGCCTCCCCGGCGGTCGTCGGCAACGCCTCGTCCCTCTCGGTCGGTCCGTACGTGATCGAGGACGTCGACATCGAGGCCATCGCCCTCTACTCGAACAACCCGCCCTGCGGCGCGATGCGCGGCTTCGGCGCCGTCCAGGCCTGCTTCGCCTACGAGGCCCAGATGGACAAGCTCGCCGACAAGGTGGGCATGGACCGGGTCGAGTTCCGCCAGCTCAACGCCATGTCGCAGGGCACGCTCCTGCCGACCGGGCAGCCGGTCGACTCGCCGGCCCCGGTCGCCGAGATCCTGCGCCGCGTCAAGGCCCGCCCGCTGCCGCCCGAGCGCCAGTGGGAGTCCAGCGAGGGCGCGGACGTCCGCGCGCTGCCCGGCGGTCTCTCCAACACCACGCACGGCGAAGGCGTCGTACGCGGCGTCGGCTACGCGGTCGGCATCAAGAACGTCGGCTTCTCCGAGGGCTTCGACGACTACTCCACCGCCAAGGTGCGCATGGAGGTCATCAACGGCGAGCCGGTCGCGACCGTGCACACCGCGATGGCGGAGGTCGGCCAGGGCGGCATCACCGTCCACGCGCAGATCGCCCGCACCGAGCTCGGCGTCCAGCAGGTGACCATCCACCCCGCCGACACCCAGGTGGGCAGCGCCGGTTCGACGTCCGCGTCCCGTCAGACGTACGTCACCGGTGGCGCGGTCAAGAACTCCTGCGAGCTCGTCCGCGAGAAGGTCCTGGAGATCGGCCGCCGCAAGTTCGGCTCGTACCACCCGGCGTGGGCCACCGCCGAACTCCTCCTGGAGGGCGGCAAGGTCGTCACCGACGGCGGCGAGGCCCTCGCGGACCTGGCCGAGCTGCTCGAAGGCGAGAGCGTCGAGGTCGAGGCCGAGTGGCGGCACCGTCCGACCGTGGCCTTCGACAAGAAGACCGGTCAGGGCAACGGCCACGTCCAGTACTCGTTCGCCGCGCACCGCGCGGTCGTCGAGGTGGACACCGAGCTCGGCCTGGTCAAGGTCATCGAGCTGGCCACCGCCCAGGACGTCGGCAAGGCGCTCAACCCGCTCTCCGTCGTCGGCCAGATCCAGGGTGGCACCACCCAGGGCCTGGGCGTCGCGGTGATGGAGGAGATCATCGTCGACCCGAAGACCGCGAAGGTGCGCAACCCCTCCTTCACGGACTACCTCATCCCGACCATCCTCGACACGCCGACCATCCCTGTCGACGTCCTCGAACTGGCCGACCCGAACGCGCCCTACGGCCTTCGCGGCATGGGCGAGGCCCCGACCCTCTCCTCGACCCCGGCCGTCCTCGCGGCGATCCGGAACGCGACGGGTCTGGAGCTGAACAGGACGCCGGTACGCCCGGAACACCTCACGGGTACCTGACCGACACCTGATCCCACGATCTCTCCGGGCGGCGCGCGCCTCCCTCGGAACGTCACACTTCCTGCTGCTCGTGCCGCCCGGAGAACCCCAGTACCGCACCGCTCGCGGTCATCGCAGCACCTGAGCAGGACTCAGCAGTACCTGAGTAGTACCTGAGCAGCACCCACGCAGCACCCACGCTCTTCGGAGCCCAGTTCGTCTCGGGCCGTCCCCCGGGTCGTGCGCCCAACGCACCATCCCAAATCCCGCAGTCTCCACAGGCCCAACCCTCTTGTGAACCGCCTGTTGCGGGTGCCCCTTTGAACCTTGGGAGTTAGGCACCATGACCCAGCAGTCAACGGAGCCGAAGACCACCGCAGAGGACGCGGGCAACGGCTCACGCGTCCCCGCCGGCAGGTCTTGGCTGGACCGGTATTTCCACATAACGCGCAGAGGATCGACCGTCGGCCGGGAGGTGCGTGGCGGCGTCACCACCTTCATGGCGATGGCCTACATCATCCTTCTGAACCCGGTGATCCTCTCGGTTCCCGACGCCACGGGGCACCGCCTCGACGGTGATCAGCTGACCACCGCCACCGTCTTCGCGGCGGCTGCCACCACCATCGTCATGGGCATCCTCGGCAATGTGCCGCTGGCCCTGGCGGCGGGACTCGGCGTCTCCGCCGTGATGGCCTTCCAGGTCGCCCCGGAGATGACCTGGGGCAACGCGATGGCGATGTGCATCATCTACGGCGTCATCATCATCCTGCTGGTCCTCACCGGCCTGCGGACCCTGATCATGGACGCGATTCCCCTGGCGCTGAAGCACGCCATCACCATGGGCATCGGCATGTTCGTCACGCTGATCGGCCTGGTCCAGGCGGGCTTCGTCACCTCCATGCCGTCCAAGCACGGCGACATGGGCGCGAAGCCGATCCAGATGGGCATCGACGACAAGCTCATCGGCTGGCCCGTCCTCTGCTTCGCCGTCACCGTCCTGCTGATCTTCCTGCTGCAGGTCCGCAAGGTCCCCGGCGCGATCCTCATCGGCATCGTCGGCGGCACCGTGTTCGCCGCGATCGTCCACCAGCTCGCGGGCATGACCGAGAAGGACTGGGGCCTGAACGCCCCGGAGCTGAGCGGTTCGATCGTCTCGAGCCCCGACTTCGGTCTCTTCGGCGAGGTCTCCTTCAACGGCATCGGCGACATCGGCGGCATCACCGTGGGTGTCATCGTCTTCACCCTGGTCCTCGCCGGCTTCTTCGACGCCATGGGCACCATCATCGGCATCGGCCAGCAGGCCAACCTCGCCGACAAGGACGGCAAGATGCCGGGCCTGAACAAGGCACTGGCGATCGACGGTGCCGGTGGCGTCGTCGGCGGTCTCGCCGGTGCGTCCGGCCAGACGGTCTTCGTCGAGTCCACCGCCGGCGTCGGCGACGGCGCGCGCACCGGCTTCGCGAGCGTGATCACCGGCCTCGCGTTCACGCTGTGCCTCTTCTTCACCCCGCTCGCGCAGCTCATCCCGACGCAGGTCGCGGCCGCCGCCCTGGTGGTCATCGGCGCGATGATGCTGAGCAACGCCCGGCACATCGACTGGACCGACCAGGCCACCGCCATCCCGGTGTTCCTGACCACGGTCCTGATGCCGTTCACGTACTCCATCACGGTGGGTATCGCGGCCGGTGTCATCGCCCACGTCCTGATCAAGGCCGCGCAGGGCAGGGTCCGGGAGATCGGCTGGCTGATGTGGGTGCTCGCGCTCGTGTTCCTGGCCTTCTTCGCGCTTCACCCGATCGAGAACTGGATGGGCGTCAAGTAGCCCGTCCAGGACCTCACACACCCGTTAGGAGACGGACATGCTGGACATCGCCGACGAGCTGAACCGGTGGGTCGAGCAGGGACGCGACTTCGCCGTCGCCACCGTGGTGGCGGTCGGCGGCAGCGCGCCCCGGCAGCCCGGTGCCGCCCTGGCCGTCGACTCCGACGGCACGGCCATCGGCTCCGTCTCCGGCGGGTGTGTGGAAGGCGCCGTCTACGAACTGTGCCAACAGGCCCTGCAAGACGGCGAAAGCGTCCTCGAACGCTTCGGATACAGCGACGAGGACGCCTTCGCCGTGGGCCTGACCTGCGGTGGCATCATCGACATCCTCGTCACTCCGGTCCGCGCCGACTCACTCGCGCGAGTCACCGTCGCCGCCGCGCTCGCGGCGGCGGCATCGGGCGAGGCCGCGGCCGTCGCCCGCATCACTTCCGGCCCCGCGGAACTCGTGGGCCGCGCCCTTCTCGTACGGTCGGACGCCGACGCCCCTCACGAGGGCGGGCTCGGCGGACATCCCGAGCTGGACCGCACCGCGGCGGGCGAGGCCCGCGCCATGCTGGACGCGGGGCGCACGGGCACGGTGGAGATCGGCGAGGACGGCTCGCGCTGCGGGCAGCCCCTCACCCTCCTCGTGGAGTCGAGCGTCCCGCCGCCCCGCATGATCGTGTTCGGCGCGATCGACTTCGCCTCGGCGCTCGTCAGGATCGGCAAGTTCCTCGGCTACCGCGTGACCGTCTGCGACGCGCGGCCCGTCTTCGCCACGGCGGCGCGGTTCCCGGACGCGGACGAGATCGTCGTCGAGTGGCCGCACGAGTACCTGAAGCGCACGGAGACCGACGCCCGCACCGTCCTGTGCGTGCTGACGCACGACGCCAAGTTCGACGTGCCGCTGCTCGAACTGGCCCTGCGCCTTCCGGTCGCCTACGTAGGGGCGATGGGTTCGCGCCGCACGCACGAGGACCGCAACGAGCGGCTGCGCGAAGTCGGCGTGAGCGAACTGGAACTGGCCAGGCTGCGCTCGCCCATCGGCCTGGACCTCGGCGCGCGCACCCCGGAGGAGACGGCCCTCTCCATCGCCGCGGAGATCGTCGCGAACCGGCGGGGCGGCAGTGGCGTCTCGCTGACGGGCGCGCACACGCCGATCCACCACGACGGCTCCCGGCGGCCCGCCGGGCGGATCGGTTCCGTGGCCTGAGGTGCCCATGCTGCTACCTTGCGTCACGAATTGATCACTTTGTGACGCAATAGGAGCATCTGTGAAGGTCGCCTGCGTCGGTGGCGGGCCCGCCGCCCTGTACCTCTCGATTCTGCTCAAGCGGCAGGACCCGTCCCACGACATCACCGTCCACGAGCGCAATCCGGCAGGGTCGACGTACGGCTGGGGGGTCACCTACTGGGGCGGGCTGCTCGACAAGCTCCGGGCCGGCGACCCCGAGTCCGCGCGCGCCATCAGCGAGCACTCGGTCCGCTGGAGCGACGGCGTCGCGCACGTCGGCGACCGCACGACGGTCCACCACGGCGACGAGGGCCACGGCATCGGCCGCCACCGGCTCCTCGACATCCTCACGAGCCGGGCCAGGTCCCTCGGCGTACGCGTCGAGTTCGAGCGCGAGATCACCGACGCGGCCCAGCTGCCCGACGCCGATCTGGTCGTCGCGGGCGACGGCGTCCGGAGCGCCCTGCGCGAGCGCCACACGGACCACTTCGGCGCCGAGGTCACGCTCGGCCGCAACAAGTACATCTGGCTCGGCACCACCAAGGTCTTCGACTCCTTCACCTTCGCCTTCGTGGAGACCGCGCACGGCTGGATCTGGTGCTACGGCTACCGCTTCAGCGACGAGCAGAGCACCTGCGTCATCGAGTGCTCCCCGGAGACCTGGACGGGCCTTCGCCTGCACGAGACGAGCGAGGCCGAAGGGCTCGCCCTCCTGGAGCGGCTCTTCGCCGGTCCCCTGGACGGGCACTGCCTGATCGGCCGCGCGCAGGCCGACGGCAGCGCGCAGTGGCTCAACTTCCGGACGCTGACCAACCGGACGTGGCACCGCGGCAACGTGGTCCTGCTCGGCGACGCCGCGCACACCACGCACTACTCGATCGGCGCGGGCACGACGCTCGCCCTGGAGGACGCGATCGCCCTGGCGGACGCCCTGCGGGCAGGCACCGACCTCAGCGCCGCCCTCGCCGGCTACGAACGGGAGCGGCGCTCCGCCCTTCTCTCCGTCCAGAGCGCGGCCCGCTACAGCGCCCAGTGGTACGAGAACCTGCCGCGCTACATCGGCCTGGAACCGGCCCAGATGTTCGCGCTCCTCGGCCAGCGCCACTCACCGCTGCTGCCGCACATCCCACCGCAGCTCTACTACCGGATCGACCGCGCCGCAGAGCAGTTGGAGCCCCTGCGCCGGATGAAGCGGTGGCTGGGCCCGAGGGTGGCGCGGACGCTGCACGGGCGGGTGCGGGACGCGCGGGGCTGAAAGCGGGACCCGGGCGCCTTACGTGAAGGGGCGAGGCGGAGGAGCGGAGAGCAGCCCGTCCACCGCCCGCCCGAACATCCGTCGCCCGGCGGCCGTGAGCACCCTGTCGAAGGCCGCCGGCAGCCACCGCACGCGCAGTTCCTCCCGCCAGACGACCGTCGAACCGGCCGTCCCGGCCCGGGTTCCGGCCCGGGGGGACACCTCGATCTCCGCCCACCCCGTCACGAACGACCCCCGCTTCTCGAGCCGGCACAGGCCGCCGCCCCCCTCGGCCGGGCGCCACGTCACGACCTCCATCACGTCGTCGAAGCCGACGGGGCCGAGCCCGCTGCGGGCGACGAAGACCGTTCCCTCTCCGTGCGGCGGCGGTGTCCGCACGACGACCCGCGTCAGCGGGACCACGTCGGCATGCCGTTCCCAGGTGGTGAGCCTGCGCCAGACGTCGTCGGCGGGCAGGGATGATTCCCGGTCGATACGGAAGAGAGCCACACGGCGATCCTGCCAGGCCCCGGCGGCGAAACGCGCCTTCTACGGGGCCCACGGGCACGCGTCCTAGGGGCGGTAGACCTTGCCCGGCTCGGCCTTCCCCGGCGCGAGCAGCTGCGGAACCGTCACGAAGACGTAGCCGCGCTTCTTCAACTCGTCGATGATGCCCGGCACCGCGGGCACCGTCCCCTTGTAGATGTCGTGCAGCAGGATGATGCCGTCCCGCTCGGTCTGGTCGATGACGCGCTTCTCGATCAGTGCGGAGTCGTTGGTCGTGTAGTCCTTGGCGGTCACGCTCCACAGGACCTCCGCGAGGCCTTCCTCGCGCGAGATCTTGTTGACGTCCGGGTTGGTGCGGCCCTGCGGCGGGCGCATCAGCGTCGGCTTGCGGCCGATCAGCTTCTCTATCGCCTCGTTGGTCCTGCGCAGTTCCCCGTGCGCCTCGTCCGGCGTGATGTCGGTGAGGATCTTGTGCGACCAGGTGTGGCTCGCCACCTCGTGCCCTTCGGCGTCCATGCGCTTCACGAGCTCGGGGTGCTCGGCTATGTGGTTCTTGCCGAGCAGGAAGAAGGTGGCGGGCACCTTCTCCTCCTCGAGGATGTCGAGCAGCCGCGCCGAGTTCTCGCTCGGCCCCGCGTCGAACGTCAGGGCCACGCACTTGGCGCTGCGGCAGTCGACCGTCCCGACCTTCGCCCGGCCCTTCACGCCCACCGATGCCGCGTCCTTGCGCACGGAGCTGGGGGACGTGGTGTCCACCTTGGTGCAACCCGTCAGGGCGACGGCCATGACCGCGGCGGTCATGGCCGTCATGAAGGCGGCTCGACGGAACCCTGGGGCGGATCTCTTCATCTTGCTTTTCGCAGCGGACATGCGAGCACTATACACAGCGTGTATATATCGAGTGTATAGAGGGGGCCGGAGGGGCCGGTGCGCCCCGGCTGCGCTGCTCTAGCGGCCGCTCACCAGGCCGTTCATCCAGGCCTCGACCGCAGCGGAGTCGCGCGGCAGACCGGCCGACAGGTTCTCGTTGCCGTCGGCCGTGACGAGGATGTCGTCCTCGATGCGGACCCCGATGCCCCGGTACTCCTCGGGCACGGTCAGGTCGTCCGGCTGGAAGTACAGGCCCGGTTCGACGGTGAGCACCATTCCCTCCTCCAGAGCCCCGCCGACGTACTCCTCGGTGCGGGCCTGGGCGCAGTCGTGGACGTCGAGGCCGAGCATGTGGCCCGTGCCCGCCATGGTGAAGCGGCGTTGCAGCGCGAGCTCGAAGACCCGCTCCGGGTCGCCGTCGAGAAGGCCCCACTCGACGAGCTTGTACGCGAGGTGCCGCTGCGCCGCGTCATGGAAGTCGCGGTAGGCGGCGCCCGGCTTCACGGCGGCGATGCCCGCCTCCTGCGCCTCGAACACCGCGTCGTAGATCTTGCGCTGGAGCGGGGTGAAGGTGCCGTCGATCGGGAGCGTGCGGGTGACGTCGGCGGTGTAGAGGGTGTGGGTCTCCACGCCCGCGTCCAGGAGCAGGAGTTCGCCGGGGCGCACCGGACCGTCGTTGTCCTGCCAGTGCATGATCGTGGCGTGCTCGCCCGCCGCGCAGATCGAGCCGTACCCGATGTGGTTGCCCTCCAGGCGGGCGCGGCGGAAGAAGGTCCCCTCGATCCAGCGCTCCGATGTGGCGACGGCGGTCGCCAACTCCCGGACGACATCGGTGAATCCGCGGACCGTGGAGTCGACCGCCTTGCGCAGCTCGCCGACCTCCCAGTCGTCCTTGACCAGTCGCAGGCCCGAGAGCGCCTCGTCCAGTGCGGCGTCGCGCTCCTCGTCGGTCGTCACCGCCGCCTCCAGCTCCGGGTCGTGCCCGCGCACGATGCGGGTCGGCACGCCGGGCGACGCGGCCAGTTCGGCAGGGGCGTCACGGACGTCGCGGCAGGGCAGGCCGAGGAGCAGCTCGGACTCGGCGAGGCTGCGCCTGCGGCCCATCCACAGTTCGGCCGTCATCCCGGTCCAGAACTCGTCGCTGTCCCTGCCGTCGCGGGGGAGTTGGTAGAGGTGCGCGTCGTGGCCCTCGCCCCCGGCGCGGGGTTCGAGGACCAAGGCGCAGTCGCGTGCCTGGTCGCCGGTCATGTGGACGTAGCCGGAGTACGGGCGGAAGGGGTAATGGCTGTCGTTCGAACGGATCTTGAGCTTGCCCGAGGGGATCACCAGGCGCTCGCCCGGGAACAGCGCCGACAGGGCGGCTCGGCGGCGCGCCGCGTGCGGAGTCTGTTCCCTCGGGCGCAGGTCACGCTGCTCGGTGTCGGCCCAGCCCGTCCGCATCAGGGCGGAGAGCTCGTCGGAGATCTCGGGATACAGGCCGTTCTTGCGTACGTCGGACACCTTCGGCTTGGCCATGGGGTTCACCTTCTCTTCCCCGTTCCGGGGCTCGTGGCGGGAGTGCTCTGGGGCGGTTCCGCCAGCGTAGAGACCCTTGGCCCGTAAGGGAACATGTGACATAGTACTGGCGTGACAAAGCGGCTGACCTGCGATGTTGTGGTGGTCGGCGCCGGGATGGTGGGCGCCGCCTGTGCCCTGTACGCGGCGCGCGCCGGGCTCTCCGTCGTCCTGGTGGACCGCGGTCCGGTGGCCGGCGGCACGACCGGATCCGGCGAGGGCAACATCCTCGTCTCCGACAAGGAACCCGGCCCCGAGCTCGAACTCGCCCTCCTTTCGGGGCGCTTGTGGACGGAGCTTGCCGCGGAGCCGGGCGTGGGCGCGAGCATCGAGTTCGAGGCCAAGGGTGGCGTGGTCGTCGCCTCCTCCGACCAAGACATCGCTGCCCTAAGGGAGTTCGCAGCCGGGCAGCGACAAGCCGGGGTCGAGGCACGGGCGCTGGAGCCCGACGAGCTGTACGACCTGGAACCGCACCTCGCTCCCGGGACCGCGGGCGGAGTCCACTACCCACAGGACGCCCAGGTGATGCCGTCACTGGCCGCGGCCCAACTGGTGCGCCTGGCACGGAGATCGGGCGCCGAACTCCGCACGGGATGGGCGGTCACCGCCGTGCTGCGCACCGCGGGCGGCGAGGTACGCGGGGTCCGCACCGACCGGGGCGAGATCCACGCCCCGTACGTCGTGAACGCCGCGGGCACCTGGGGCGGCGAACTCGCCGCCCTCGCCGGAGTCGCCCTGCCCGTGCTGCCGCGGCGCGGGTTCGTCCTGGTCACCGAGCCGCTGCCGCGCATGGTCCGGCACAAGGTGTACGCCGCCGACTATGTGGCGGACGTGGCCAGCGGGTCCGCCGCGCTGCAGACGTCGCCGGTGGTCGAGGGCACGGCGGCGGGGCCGATCCTGATCGGCGCCAGCCGCGAGCGGGTCGGCTTCGACCGGAGCTTCTCGCTGCCGGTCATGCGGGCCCTGGCGGCGGGTGCGACGCGGCTCTTCCCGTTCCTCGCCGACATCCGGGCCATGCGCGCGTACGTCGGCTTCCGCCCCTACCTGCCGGACCACCTCCCCGCCATCGGGCCCGATGCCCGGGTGCCGGGGCTGATCCACGCCTGCGGGCACGAGGGCGCGGGGATCGGACTCGCCGCGGGCACGGGCCACTTGATCGCCCAGATGCTCCGGGGAGCGACCCCGGACCTGGACCTCACCCCGTTCCTCCCCGACCGTTTCGCCCAACGCCCGCCCGAGGAGGCGTCATGAGCAAGCGCACCCCCCTGAACCTGGTCCGCGCCCGCCCGGGCCCACCGCACACCGTCACGTTCGACGGCCGCGAGATCCCGGCCCTGCCGGGCCAGACGGTGGCCGCGGCGCTCTGGTCGGCGGGCATCAAGGCGTGGCGCACGACGCGGGGAGCGAGTGAGCCGAGGGGCGTCTTCTGCGGGATCGGCGTCTGCTTCGACTGCCTGGTGGAGATCAACGGGCGTGCGGGTCAACGGGCTTGTCTGGTACCGGCGGCGCCCGGAGATGTGATCAGGAGTGGAGATGAGGACGTTGCGTGACGGCGGTGGTGCTGCGGGACCGGTCCGCGGGGCTGTTGCGGCCCACGTCCCCTCGCGTCCGCTGCGGGGCAATCGGGCGGGTGGGCGGGAGAGCTTGTTCGTACAGGGTGGGATGCGGGGTCACGGGTGGGTGGGCGCGAGAGGTCCGTTGGGCGAGGGTCTGATGCCGGGGGCCCGGCGGTGATGCCGGAGGCGGAGCCGCCCCGCACGCTGGCGGTGGTCGGCGCGGGCCCCGCGGGCCTCGCCGCAGCGCTGGCCGCCGCGCAGCGAAACGTGCGGGTCACGGTGATCGACTCCGCCCCGCAGGCAGGCGGACAGTTCTACCGCCGGCCCGCAGCCGCGCTCGGCGCACGCCGCCCGCAGGCGTTGCATCACCAGTGGCGCACGTGGGAGCGCCTGCGGGACGGGCTCGCGCGACAGATCGCGGCGGGCCGCGTCACCCACCTGACGGAGCATCATGTCTGGTTCGTGGAGCGCGTCGAGACAGGCGGCGGCTTCGCCGTGCAGGCCCTCCTCGGGCCCGAGCAGCGGGAGTCCGTAACCCTGCGCGCCGACGCCGTGCTCCTCGCGACCGGGGGGTACGAGAAGGTTTTGCCGTTCCCCGGCTGGACCTTGCCCGGCGTGATCACCGCCGGTGGCGCGCAGGCCATGCTCAAGGGCGGGCTCGTCCTTCCGGGGCGTACCGTCGTGGTGGCCGGGACCGGACCTCTGCTCATGCCCGTCGCCGTCGGCCTGGCGGCTGCCGGCGCCGGAGTGGCCGCCCTGGTCGAGTCCGCGGGGCCCAAGGCCTTCGCGCGGCACGCGGCCACCCTCGCCGCGCACCCGGACAAGCTTGCCGAGGGTGCGCGATACGCCGCCCAACTCCTGCGCCACCGTGTCTCGTTGGCCACCGGTCACACCGTCGTCGAAGCGCATGGCAAGAACGCGCTGGAGGCGGTGACCATCGCCGCCCTCGACGCGGCGGGGCGGGTGAGGCCCGGCACCGAGCGGCGCATCGCCTGCGACACCCTCGCCGTCGGCCACGGCATGCTGCCGCACACCGACCTCGCCGAAGGGCTCGGCTGCCGTATCGACGGCGTGAGCGTCGCCGTCGACGCCGAGCAGCGCACCGATGTCCCCGGCGTCTGGGCGGCAGGCGAGGCGACGGGGATCGGCGGCGCGGCTCTCTCCCTCGCCGAGGGGCACATCGCCGGACGCTCGGCCGCCGCCCGGCTCCGGGGGAGCGTGCCCGACCCGCGCGCATGGGCAGCGGCGGACACGGCACGCACGAAGGCGCGTGCGTTCGCCACCGCGATCAACGCCGTGTACGAGCCGCCCGCGCGCTGGACGGAACGGCTCCGCGACGACACCCTCGTCTGCCGCTGCGAGGAGGTCCCCGCGTCGGCGGTCCGCGAGGCCGTCGGGGAACTCGGGGCCACCGACGCGCGGACGGTGAAACTCCTGACCCGGGCCGGCATGGGCTGGTGCCAGGGCCGCATGTGCTCGGCGGCCGTCGCCGGGCTCGCGGGCTGCGAGGAGAGTTCCGCGCGGCGGCCGTTCGCCCGCCCGGTGCCACTCGGCGTGCTGGCGCGGACGCCCGCCGAAGACGAGCGGCCCCCCTCCTCCTGACCTTCTCCTGCCCCGTCCTCCCGACCCGCACCGAAGGGACCCCGCCCATGACCACGCCCATGACCACACCCCCGGCCCGCACCCGCCCCTGGCACGGCGTTCTCGTCGCCACCGCCCTGCCCCTGAACGACGACCTCTCCGTCGACTACGGCAGCTACGCCGAACACTGCGCCTGGCTCGTCGAGAACGGCTGCGACGGCGTCGTGCCCAACGGATCGCTCGGCGAGTACCAGGTGCTCACCCCCGAGGAGCGCGCCAAGGTCGTGGAGACCGCCGTCGCGGCGGTCGGCGGCACGCGCGTGATGCCCGGCGTCGCCGCCTACGGCTCCGCCGAGGCCCGCCGCTGGGCCGACCAGGCCAAGGACGCGGGCTGCGCCTCGGTGATGCTGCTCCCGCCGAACGCCTACCGCGCCGACGAGCGCTCCGTGCTCGCCCACTACGCGGAGGTCGCGAAGGCGGGCCTCCCCGTCGTCGCGTACAACAACCCCATCGACACCAAGGTCGACCTGGAGCCCGAACTGCTCGCGAAACTGCACGGCGAGGGGTACATCCACGCCGTCAAGGAGTTCTCCGGCGACGTACGCCGCGCCTATCGCATCGCCGAACTCGCCCCGGAACTCGACCTGTTGATCGGTGCCGACGACGTCCTGCTCGAACTCGCCCTCGCGGGCGCCAAGGGCTGGGTCGCGGGCTACCCGAACGCGCTGCCCGCCGCCTGCGTCGAGCTCTACCGTGCCGCGGTGACCGGAGAGCTGACCACGGCGAAGGAGCTGTACCGGGAACTGCACCCCCTGCTGCGCTGGGACTCCAGGCCCGAGTTCGTACAAGCCATCAAGTTGTCCATGGACATCGTCGGGCGGCACGGCGGCCCCTGCCGTCCGCCGCGGGTGCCGCTGCTGCCCGAGCAGGAGAAGGCGGTACGCACCGCCACCGAGCAGGCCATCGCCGCCGGCCTCGCCTAGCGCCCCACGCCGCCCGCCCCGCCCCCGTACGAAAGGCACCGCACATGCGCAGCAAACTCGTCCTGCACGCGGTCGACTCGCACACCGAAGGCATGCCGACGCGGGTGATCACCGGCGGCATCGGCACCGTCCCCGGCGCGACGATGAACGAGCGCAGGCTCCACTTCCGCGAGTACCGCGACGACATCAAGCAGCTCCTGATGAACGAACCGCGCGGCCACGCCGCCATGAGCGGCGCGATCCTCCAGCCGCCGACCCGGCCCGACTGCGACTACGGCGTGATCTACATCGAGGTCTCGGGCTATCTGCCGATGTGCGGGCACGGCACCATCGGCGTGGCCACCGTCCTCGTGGAGACCGGCATGGTCGAGGTCGTCGAGCCGGTCACCACGATCCGCCTGGACACCCCGGCCGGTCTCGTGGTCGCCGAGGTCGCCGTCGAGGACGGCGCCGCGAAGGCCGTCACGCTCCAGAACGTGCCGTCCTTCGCCGTCGGCCTCGACCGAAAGATCACCCTGCCCGACGGCCGCTCGGTGACGTACGACCTGGCCTACGGCGGCAACTTCTACGCGATCCTGCCCCTGGACCAGTTCGGCCTGCCCTTCGAGCGCGGACGCAAGGACGAGATCCTCGCGGCGGGCCTCTCGCTGATGGAGGCGATCAACGCCGAGGACGAGCCGGTGCACCCCGAGGACCCGTCCATCCGCGGCTGCCACCACGTCCACCTCCACGCGCCCGGCGCCACCGCCCGGTACTCCCGGCACGCGATGGCCATCCACCCCGGCTGGTTCGACCGCTCGCCGTGCGGCACCGGGACCAGTGCGCGCATGGCCCAGCTGCACGCACGCGGAGAGCTCCCGCTGGAGACGGAGTTCGTCAACGAGTCCTTCATCGGGACGCGGTTCAGTGGGCGGCTCCTGGGGACCACCGAGGTCGCGGGCATCCCCGCCGTCCTGCCCAGCTTCACCGGACGCGCCTGGGTGACCGGCACCGCGCAGTATCTTCTGGACCCCGACGACCCCTTCCCCGCGGGCTTCGTGCTCTAGGACCCTCCTGCCGGCCGGGATAATGGCCGCACTCGTAGCACGTGACATTGCACCCAGGAGGAACCGTCCCCATGGCCGCCCGGCGCAACCCCGCCCCGTCCGCCGCCCCCGCCGCCCTGCCCAGCCTGGGCGGCACGCGCAGCAGCTACCGCGAACGGGTCGCGGACGCGCTGCGCGCCGCGCTCATCGCGGGGGAGCTGCGCGCGGGCGAGGTCTACTCGGCGCCCACCCTGGCCGTGCGCTTCGGCGTCTCGGCGACCCCGGTCCGCGAGGCCATGCTCGACCTCGCCAAGGAGGGGCTCGTCGACACGGTGCCGAACAAGGGCTTCCGGGTCACCGCGGTCTCCGAGAAGCAGCTCGACGAGTACAAGCACATCCGAGCGCTGATCGAGATCCCCACCACGGCGGAGCTCGCGACATCGGCGGACCCCGCCGACCTCGAGGCACTGCGGCCCACCGCGCGGGCGATCGTCACCGCGGCGGCGGACGGCGACCTCATCGCGTACGTCGAGGCCGACATCCGCTTCCACCTGGGTCTGCTCGCGCTCTGCGGCAACGACCACCTCGTCGAGGTGGTCGGCGACCTGCGCAAGCGTTCCCGCCTGTACGGACTCCAGGCGCTGGTCGACGCGGGCCGGCTCGAGGCGTCGGCCGAGGAGCACTTGGAGATCCTCGACGCGCTGCTCGCCTGCGACGAGGAAGCCGTACGCGCGGTGATGACCCGCCACCTCGGTCATGTGCGCGGAATGTGGGCGGCCCAATAGCTCAGGGGTGGTGGTTGGGGATCAGGAACAGGTGGATCGACTGGTCCTTCGCGCGGTACCGCTCGGTCGCCGCACCCTTCTTGGCCCGGTCGGACACGATCACCACGTAGTCGGCCGAGACCCAGGAGACGCCCTCCGGATTGCCGTAGACCGTCCGGCCCTTGGCGTCGGTGGGAAGGCGGTGGACCGTGCCCTCGTCGACCTCCCACTTCTTGGTGGAGAGGCGGCCCACCCACAGTGCCGACGACGCCTGCGAAAGGACGGCGATCCGCCCGTCGCGCACGGACACGCTGCTGTAGTCCTCGAAGGGCAGCGACTCGGGCAGCCGGATCGTGGCCGTGTGGATCCAGCGCTTGCCGCCCTGCCGGAAGACCTGGATGCGCCCGCCGCCCGGCGTCCTGCCCTTCTTGCCGCCCGCGCACCGGTTGCCCTCGCACAAAGCCAGCAGGTGCGCCGAACCCGAGCGCTCCACCCACTCGAGGCCCTCCATGCCCTTGTTGGCGTCCGCCACGTCGAAGTCGAGCAGCGTCGAGCCGCACGGACGCAGCTTCTCGTCGAACTCGTGGACGCGGGCGCGGAAGCCCTTGGGCTTGACCGGCTCGGCCTCGCTCAGCGTGAAGTAGCGGTCGCGCCTCTCGTCGTGGGCGAGATCCTCGTACCCCTCGTTCGCCCCGGACTTGCCGGACTTCTTCGCCTTGGCGGGCTTGAGCACACCGTTCTCCGGCGCCTTGGGCGACAGTTCGCTGCTGACCCGGATGAGGGAGGGCAGGTTGTCGCAGACGATCAGGAAGGCGCCGTCCCGGTAGATGACGCCGCTCGCCTCCAGGCGGGAGCCCGCGCCGTCCCCGATCAGATCCTGGATCTTGGCCTCCTTCACGAGCCGCAGCTCGTGCGCGGGATCGGACTTGGCCGACTTCTTCGTCGCGGTCATGAGGGCAGTACCTCCATCGCGCCGGGGAACGTCGCCCCGCTGGCGCCGTTGGGATAGGTCTTGCGCAGCTCGGCGAGCTGTTGTCGTGCGTGGTCGTAGCGCATGCGCGTGTAGTGGAAGATCCCGTACGTGAACTGCGAGCCCCGGCTCAGCTCCCACTGCCGGAATCCGGCGCGGTACACCTCGTCGTTGGTGAACTGGCGCCCGGTGAACGGCTGTCCGTGCGGGCTCGTGGACTCGCCGTACGCGGCGGACGAGATGAGCTGCCACAATCCGTCGGTCCGCCCGGATCCCTCCGCGCCCAGCAGCGCCGCGACCCGCTCGGGGCCGAACTCCGTGTCCAGGAGGTATTCGAGGTGGTCGAGGTAGTACTGGCAGAAGTCGTGGTGGCGCAGCAGGTTGGTGAACAGCGGCAGCCGTGACTCCTCGTGCGGCGCGTGCGTGATCCGGCAGTAGTCGCGGCTCATCGCCGGCCAGTCGAGCAGGTCCGTGTACTGCCACTGCGTCGAGAAGAAGTCGATGCCCGAGCTGTTGTCGTAGTCCCAGGGGATGAACGTGAAGTACGGGCGGACCATGAAGCCCGTCGGGTCGCCGAGCCGGCCCGCGTTGTAGAGGTAGTAGTTCGACGGCGTCGCGAAGTAGTTGTCCCAGCTGCCGAGCAGGACGTTGGCCCCCGCCCAGCGCAGGAAGGCCGGGACGTTCAGTATCTGCTCGACCGCGTCACGGAAGGCGTCGGTGGCGAACTTGTCCTCGCCGCCCGCGAGTTGAACGCCGTTGATGGTCCGCACGAGCGCCGCGAGGTCGTCGTAGGTGTTGGTGGAGGGGTCGTCCTCGTTGGTCTTCAGACGGTACGTGCGGTCGTCCTCCCGGCTCCCCGCGGTGAAGTACTGCCGACCGCCGTCGGCGCCGCCCGTGCCGGGACGGTGCTCCAGGGTCGCGCAGCCGACGTCGCCGCAGTACGCCTTGTAGAGGTTGCCCTCCGCGTTCTTGCCGAAGTGGTCCTTCAGGAACTTCTTGTCGACCTGCTCGATGACCGAGTACAGACCCATGTAGCGGTCGTTGAGGTGGAACGTCGCGTACGTGTGCTGCGCCGCCGGGATGCCCGCGCGCTCCAGGAGCTGCCAGGCGACGGCCTCGCGCATCTGTGACGGGTCGTTGTACATCGCCTTGAGATTGATGCGCTCCATGCCGTAGAGCCGGTCCTCGCTCTCCCCGACCTCGAAGTTGATCTTCCAGGAGCGCTTGGGGGCGTGAGCGGTCATGTTGCCGCTGTTGACCATGGAGAACGCCGGTGTCGCGAGCAGCGTGTCGTCCGGAGTGTCGCTCCTGGCCAGGGCCAGCCGGGCGCCCTGCGGAGCCTCCATCACCTCGTCGGCCGTCAGGACGCCGGGCGGCCAGCCGGTGACCTTGACCTGATACATGTCCTGAGCGAAGAACTCCGCTTTGTTCTCCGCCGAGTCGAGGAACTCGTCGACGATCCGCCCGATCGCGGTGAGCTGTCCGTCCGAGTCGAGAAGCAGCAGGCTGCCGTCGGCCGAGGCGCCGGCCAGGTCGCCCTGCTCGGCGAGCAGCAGGTCGTACAACGCGCTGAACTCGGCCTTCGTCCGCAGCGAGGCATCGGCCGGGCCCGCTGCCGCGTTGGCCCGCTCGGCGAGCCGGCGTCCGGTGCCCGCGGGCAGTGCGGAGACCGCGACGACCTGGTTCTTGAACGCGTCCCGGAACGTGCCCTTGCCGATGGTCCTGTCCACGACGGCCTCCCTGGGATCCCTGGCGTGAACCTTCCTCTCTACGCCCGGTGCCACATGACCGCCAGACCGATATCCGGCCTGGCGGTCACGTCTCCGGCCGCGTCAGTCGTCGACGGCGTCGAGCACCTTGCCGAGGTCCACGAACTTGAAGCCGGTGGAGGGCCGTTCGGCGTCGCCGGGCGTGTCATGGCCGTCCTGCACGACGAGAAGGCCGTGCGGGAACGCGGCGCCGAGCGGCTTGTTGAGGACCGCGGCTCCGTCGCATTCCTCGGAGCCGTCGAGCGCGGCGGAGGCGGCGGTGACGCGGAAACCGCCCTCGTACTCGTTGCGGTCCGACACCTCACGGTCGTAGGCGGCGAAGGTGTTGTCGCCCTGGCTGGAAGCCAGCAGATAGCCGTCGCCGTCGCCTTCGTCGAGCAGCGTCAGACCCTCGACGTCGGCCTTGAGGCGCTTGCCGCCGTAACCGGGGTCGGCGCCCGCGGTGCACTCCTCGGTCGCGGGGTCGTACGTCCCGGGGACGCCGTACTCACGCACCTTGTCGACCAGTTGGGGCTTGCCCGTCAGGTCGGCGCGCAGCCGCCAGATGCCGACATCCTCCTGGCCCGCGTAGAGCGTGCCGTCGGCCGGGTCCACGACCATGCCCTCCACCTGCGGCAGTTCGCCCGGCTCGCCGCAGGGCGTCCATGAAGTGCCGTTCGGCAGGCGGAAGTCGGCGGGCAGGTCGAGGGTGCGGACCTTGCGGTAGCCGACCGTGCCGTCGCTCTTCGGGGTCAGTTCGAGGAGCGCGAGACGGGTCCGCTCCCGCTGGCTGACCAGTGCGTACGACCGGCTCGTGGCGGGGTCGGTCCAGGTCGCCAGGCCGTACGCGGTGCGCTGCTCGTTTATCTCCTCCTGCGAGGCGGAGAAGACGGGCGGCGCCGAGGGGTCGGTGACGTCGGTGAGCGGGCCGCCGGGGCGTTCGCGGTCGATGCGGTAGACGCGCAGCCGGTCGTTGCCGCGGTCGCTCGTCACGGCGAGGTCCGCGCGGCCCGAGGGCAGGCGCAGTCCGTTCACCAGGTCGACGTTGTTGAAGCGGCCGGGCGCGTCATCGGGGCCGGGCGCCGCGGGCGCCGGAACCGACTGGACCTCGCGCGCGGAGAGGTCGTACACGCGAAGACCGCCCTGCTTGGCCGTGGCGATGACCAGGCTGCGGCCCGGGGCGGCGGGGTTGCGCCAGATCGCCGGGTCGTCTGCGTCGGCGTTGCCGCCCGCGTCGTCGTCGTGCAGGGCGGCGGTCTCGGCGCGCGGCTCGACGGCGGGCAGTGCCGTGGCCGCGCGGGCGCCCGGGCCCAGGGGCGCGGTCGCCGCCACCGCCGCGAGGGCCGCGACGAGAGCGACGCGGGTCAGGGCGGGGCGGGTGAGGGCGGGGAGTGCGAAGGAGGGGCGGGGTCTGTGGGGCTTGGCCATGAAGGGATCCCTTTCTGTCATGGGTACCGCATGACGAATCCACTCTGTGATCTTGCCGTGAAGCCTTGCCGTCAGATGGTGCGTCGCGTGCCGGTCCACGAAGTGAACGGAGTGTGTCGCCGGACACGTACGTGTTCGTAGAATGTGCGACCTCTAACGGCAGGTGGTAAACCGGCTGTTCGAGGTGACGAACGTCTCGGAGCAACGCGGGCCGGCCGAGGCATCGGTACGGCGCTGTCCACGGCCCGGTGAAGGAGTCCTGCGTGTGAGCCCCGACGCACCATCCGACTGGCCCCGCGAGAACGGGCGCTCGCGGCCGCTGCCGGCCGCCTCGTCGTTCCCGGTTGCTTCGTCTGTGCCGCCCACGGCGTCGGCGGCGCGCGGACACGTGCGGTGTGTCCTGCGCCACCGCGCGGACCGAGGCGAGGGCACGGTCCGCGATCGTGCCCTGACCGACATCCTCCTCGTGGTCTCGGAGTTGTTCACCAACGCGCTGCGGCACGGCGGCGGCGTCACCCGGTTCGAGGTGAACGTGGCGGGCGACGTGCTGCGGGTGACCGTGGGTGACCGCTCGACGGACCTGCCCCAGCAGCGGCCCACCGCCGATCCGCGGACGAGCACGGGCGGTTCGGGCGGATACGGGTGGCCTCTCATCCGCGAACTGGCCACGGAGATCACCCTTGTCCTGGAGGACTGCGGCAAACGCGTCACCGTGACGCTGCCCCTGAACTGAGCCGCTCTCAACTGATTCCCTGTTCCCGGTTTGGTCGGACGTACGCGTGGTACCCGTGCGCCCCGCGGGTCAACTGCCGCGAATCGTCGTCTATGGGGTGGAATCCCCGCGGAAGGGGGGTGGGGTTCGCATCGCGTGCCCATCGTCATGAACGCACCGGAACAGCTGGAAACGAAGCCGCGCATCGCTCCGACGGTCCTGGCCGACGCCTGGGTCACCGCGCCGCACCCCGTGGTCGTCGCCGACGGCGCGGGCCGGGTCGTGGCCATGAACGAGGCCGTGCGGCTTCTCCTGCCGACCGCCGCGAACGGTTCGGCCCTTCGCGAGGCCGCACCGCGCTGGCTTGCCGATGCGCACACCCGGCTGACCGCACAGGACCCCAAAACGGCCGACGACGGTGAGCCGGATGTCGTACGCGGCGAGATCGGCGAGCGGAGCTTCGAGGCACGCCCCGCACGGCTGGACGACGCGCACTGGGCGTGGTGGCTTGCGGAGGACACGCACCGGCGCACGGCGGAGGACGACCTGCGCGCCGAACGAAGACGCACGGCCCTTCTCGCCGACGCCTCCCACCAGTTGCTGGCGTCCCTCAACGTCGAGCGGTGCATGGAGGTGACGGCCACCCTGGCGGCGGGATATCTCTGCGACGCGGCGACGGTGATCGCGCCGGGCCGCGGCAACGTGCACCCCATGACCTGCACCGGACCGGCGGATGAGGTCACCCACTCCACCGTGGAGGTCGACCTGGCTGAGGTGCCGGGCCTCAGTGAGGCGATGCAGGGCTTCCCGCCGGTGCCCTCGCGGTGGATCGACCCCGCGATGCTTCCGGAGTGGGCCGTGCCCGCTCATTTCACCGGCCCGGTGTGCTCGGTGCTGATCACCCCGCTGCCCGGCCACGGCGTGCCGGCGGGCGTCCTGATGCTGCTGAGGTCCACCGAGCGCAGTGCGTTCAGCGAGGCCGAGGAGGTCTTCGCCCGGGTCTTCGCCGCCCGCGCCGGCGCGGCGGTCTCCGCGGCGCGGCTCTACGCCGAACAGAGCGCCATCTCCCGCACGCTCATGCGTGACCTGCTGCCGCCCGAGCTGCGTTCCGTGCACGGCGTGGAGTTCGCCGGGGGGTACATCGCCGCGGGCGCGGGAGAGCACATCGGCGGCGACTTCTACGACGTGCACCCCGGGCAGACCCCCGAGGACGAGACGCTCGTCGTCCTCGGTGACGTCTGCGGCAAGGGCCTGGAAGCGGCGGCTCTCACCGGCAAGATCCGCAACACGGTGCAGGCGCTGCGGCCCATGGGGCACGACCACCAGCAGCTGCTCGGCCTGCTCAACGAATCGCTGCTGCGGACCGAGCACACCCGGTTCGCCACGCTGGCGCTGGCCTCCGTGTCCCGCCGCGGGAACTCCGTGGACCTGCGCGTCACCAGCGCCGGCCACCCCCCGCCGCTGATCGCCCGCGCGGACGGCAGCGTCGACGAGGCCGACACCAGGGGCACCCTGATCGGCGCGCTGCCGCGGGTCACGTCCAGCACCGCGCATGTCCGGCTCAAGCCGGGGGAGGTGTGCCTCCTGTTCAGTGACGGGATCGTCGAGGCCAAGGGAGGGCCGTTGGGCACGGAGCTGTTCGGTGAGGAGCGGCTGTCGCGGGCGCTGTCGGAGTGCTTCGGCATGGTGGCCGAAGCCGTCGTGGAGCGGGTGCAGATGCTGGCCTCGCAGTGGGTGGGTCGCGGACCGCACGACGACATGGCCGTGGTCGCGATAGCCGCACCGCGCCACCAGCACCTCAGCGCCGTGGACGGACACACCCGAGGCAGGTACACCGGATGATCGCTCCCACCCCTGACCTGACCGAAGGTCTTGATCCGCACGCGGTGTCCGATCCGCACGCGGTGTCCGATCCGCACGCGACGTCCGACCCGCTCGAATCGGCCCGTGCGCAGCTGTGGGACGACGTGCGCGAGGGCGACGAGATGGGGGCCACCCGCACGGTGCGGGCCGCGGTCGAGGCGGGCAGCGGCTTCGAGAGCGTTCTGCTCGACCTCATCGCCCCCGTACAGGCGCGGGTCGGCGTCGAATGGGCGGCGAACCGCATCAGCGTGGCCCAGGAACACGCCGCGACGGCCATCAACGACCGGGTCATCACCCTCACGGCGGATGCCGGTCTGCCGGTCCCGGACACCGCGCGGCGGCGCGGACGCGTCACCGTCGCCTGTGTGGACGGTGAGTGGCACGCCCTGCCCGCCAGGCTGCTTGCCGAGGTCCTTCGTCTGCGCGGATGGCAGGTCGATTTCCTCGGCGCCCACACCCCCACCCCACACCTGGTGCGCCACCTGCATCACCACGTGCCCGACGTGGTGGCGCTCTCCTCGTCCATCCCGACGAACCTCCCGGTCGCCCATGCCGCGCTCACCGCCTGCCAGGCCGTCGGCACCCCGGTGCTCGTGGGCGGCGCGGCCTTCGGGCCGGACGGACGGTATGCCAAGGCCCTCGGCGCCGACGCCTGGGCCGCCGACGCGCGGGACGCCGCGGATATGCTCGAGAAGGGCCTGACACGCCCGCAGGTGATGCCCCATCAGGCCGTGGACGACCTGCCGCACCTCAGTGACCAGGAGTACTCGATGGTCGCCCGCAGCCGGGGTGAGCTGGTCAGGGAGGTGCTCCGCGAACTGGAGGAACTCTTCCCCCCGATGGCCCGCTACACGGTGCAGCAGCGGCAGCACACCGCGGAGGACATCGCGCACATCGTGGACTACCTGGCCACGGCGCTCTACCTGGACGACGACGGCCTGTTCACCCGGTTCCTCGACTGGACGGCGGACATACTCACCGCGCGGCACGTCCCCGCCCGCAGCCTCCTCATCGCCCTGGACGTCCTGGGCCGACGACTGGCCGATTTCCCGCGCGCCACGCGCGTTCTCGACGCTGCCCGCGATGCCCTCGGCGCTCGGCAGGCGTGCCCAAGGACCGGAGAAACCGTATGACCCGCCCGGTGTCCCGCCTCGACCTGCGCACCGAGTTCCAGCAGGACGTCGTGACCGTCCACGTCGGCGGCAGCCTGGAGTACGGGGTGACCGACAGCCTCGTCGCCACCGTCACCGAACAACTCGACCTGGCCCGCGCGGGCGGCCGCGCGGTGCGCCGACTCGACCTCGAACTGGCGGAGTTGACGTTCGTCGACTCCATGGGCCTGGCATCCCTGCTGATGGCCCGGCGCGTCACGGACGCCCGTGGTGTCACCCTCCGGCTCAACCGCCGCCCCGACTGCCTGGACCGCCTGCTGCGGCTCACCTGCACCTTCGACCACCTCACGGCTTCCGCCGCGCCCGGAAGCGCCTCGGCGCCCGACCGGGCAGCGGGCGGGTCAGGTACGCCCGACGTGCGGGGCGAGTGACGGCCCCAGCAGCCGCGTCATGGCCTCGGCGGCGCGCACGGCGGCGTCCGCACAGCAGTTGTTGAACAGCACGTGGACGTGCTCGGTCCGCTCGGCGAGCGTGCGCAACCGGGGCACCCACTCGGCGAGTTCGTCGTCGGCGTACGCGTACCGGAAGCGGTCCTCCTTGCTGCCCCGCCCCCATGCCGTGCTGCGGCCGTGGAAGCGTACGACGGACAGCCGGGACGAGGTCACCGGTGCGCCGGGAGGCAGCGAGGAAGGCAGCGTCCGGTTCATGTCGACGCCGACCGCCGCCATGCCGTGGCCGGCCAGCAGGCTCCTGGTGGCCTCGGCCTGTTCCGCACGCCACCAGTCGGGGTGCCTGAACTCGACGGCCACCGGCCACCCTTGAGCCCGCCGGGCGGTCCGGGCGAGGACCTCCGAGGCCCGATCCCCGGGCCGCAGCCACGGCGGGAACTGGAACAGCACGCTGCCCAGACGGCCTGCCTGCCGCAGCGGCTCGATCCCGGCCGCGAACCGCCTCCACACCTCGTCGAGCAGCCCCGGGTCCCGGGCATCGGCCGGCACACCCTCCCTCGGGCGCGGTCCTTCCCGCAGATCGCCGGGGAGTGCGGCAGGGCGGGTGGGGTGCCCGGTGAGCAGCGAGAAGGCCTTCACGTCGAACGTGAAACCGTCCGGCGTGCGTTCCACCCACAAACGGCTGTTGCGTTCGCCGGGCAGCGCGTAGTACGTCGAGTCCACCTCGACGACGGGAAACCGCTCGGCGTAGTACCGCAGCCGCCCTTCCGCGTCGCGCCGCCCCTTCGGATACCACCCGCTGCGCACCAGCGCCGGATCGGTCCACGAGCACGTCCCCACAAGAATGTCGCCCATGAGAGCCCGGTACCCCCGAGGGGCGCGAGCCGGGCATGGCATTTCTCACGTGACCGCCACCGCCCGCCCGAGTAGGGTCGGGGGCTGCGTGTGACCGCGCAGGACATACGTGGCTTCCCCGGCCCCACCCGGGAGACCACGGGCAGTACGGCGGGCCCCCGGGCCCGGACCCCCACACACAAAGAGTCGCGCGTGCGCGGCCGCAGATCAGGAGCAGCAGTGCAGGGCACCCCCCACATAGCCAGCACACCGCACGACGGGCGATTGCCGTCCGTGTCGCCGTACCCGCCGGGCGCCGCCGCGCCGAGCGCACGGCGTCCCCCGGCCGCCGCCCCGCAACTCCCGGTGTTCATCGACCAGTCCGGGTGGCGCAGACGCACCCTGCAGGGCCTCGGGCTGCTCGTGGGCTGCGCCTGCGTCGGCTATCTGCTGTTCGCGGGCACGCTGATCAGCGGCCTCTGGCAGCCCGTCGGCACGCACCCGCCCAGGACGGACGCACCGGCGGACTCCGGCGCGGGCACCTCGGCGGGCCTCTCCAGAACCGCCCCGCCGGCCGGAGGCCCCAAGCAGTGAGCCGGGGCGCCGCCGATGTCCGCCGCCCGCCACGCGGACACTGGCTCGTGCTCCTGCTCGTCCTCCTGGTGGTCGCCGTCGCCCTCCTCTTCGAGGGCTGGACGACGCACCAGGTCGACGCCGCGCGCACCAAACCGCCGTGCACCCGGCCGATCCCGCGCGCTGCGGACGACGGGAAACCACTGCTGCGGTTCGGCCCGCGGGGGGTCACCACCGAGGCCATGCCGCCGGGCACCGTCGCCCTCACCTTCGACGGCGGGCCCGACCCGGTGTGGACGCCGCGCCTGCTCGCCCTGCTGCGCGAACACCGTGCGCCGGCGACCTTCTTCGTCCACGGCAAGGACGCGGCCCGGCACCCCCAACTGATGCGGCGGATCCTGCGCGAGGGCCACGAGGTCGGTTCGTACACCTACAGCGGGGGCGACCTGGGTGTCGCCTCGCCGCTGCGCGCCCGCCTCGAACTGTCCCTCACCCAGACCGCTCTCGCGGGCGCGGCCGGCGTCAACACCACCCTGCTGCGGCTGCCGCACACGACGGCGGCGGACACGCTCTGCGGCCCCCAGTGGCCGGCCGCGAGGCGGGCCGCCGAACAGGGGTACCTGGTGGTCGCCTCGGACCGCAAGGACCGCGAGCCCT
This sequence comes from Streptomyces sp. NPDC002853, assembly GCF_053591915.1. Lineage (NCBI taxonomy): Bacteria > Bacillati > Actinomycetota > Actinomycetes > Kitasatosporales > Streptomycetaceae > Streptomyces > Streptomyces sp. NPDC002853. Next base: position 437,626 of record NZ_JBSFUS010000006.1, read on the forward strand.
GGAAAGGCGTGGTGACGCAGCACAGCCAGACCGACCTCGGCTTCCGAGAGGCCGAGGAGTTGCTGCGGGACCGCCGGGTGAAGTCGTTCACCACCGTCAGCGGCGGCCTTGACCGGCCCTCCTTCGCCGAAGGGGTCCCGGTCGCGAAGGAGATCGAGGGCCAAGGTCTGATCTGGTCGCAGCGGCTCGGCAAGGCCTTCCTCACCGTGATGGTGTGGACGCTGACTCTCGCGGGCGTACTCGGCGTCCTGCGGATGCTCCTGTTCGCGCTGTTCGCCCGGCTGCACGTGCGCAGGCTGCACCGGTTCAGGCCCGGCGCGCCACGGCTGCGCGAGGTGCGGGACCCGGTGACGGTCCTGGTGCCCGCGTACAACGAGGAGGCCGGCATCGCCTCCACCGTGTACTCGCTGCTCGCCTCCACGCATCCGCACTTCCAGGTCATCGTGATCGACGACGGCTCGACCGACGCCACCGCCGACATCGCCGAGGACATCGACGACCCCAGGGTGACGGTGATCCGGCAGCCCAACGGCGGCAAGCCGAGCGCCCTCAACACCGGCCTCGCGCACGCCCGGCACGACATCGTCGTGATGGTCGACGCGGACACCATCTTCGAACCCGAGGCGCTCGCCCGGCTCGTCCAGCCGCTCGCCCACCCCGCGGTCGGCGCGGTCAGCGGCAACACCAAGGTCGGCAACAGGCGCCGCCTGCTCGGCAAATGGCAGCACCTGGAGTACGTGCTCGGCTTCAACCTCGACCGGCGGATGTTCGAGGTCCTGGAGTGCATGCCGACGGTGCCGGGGGCGATCGGGGCGTACCGCAGGGACGCGCTGATGGGCGTCGGCGGTGTCAGCGACGAGACCCTGGCCGAGGACACCGACCTGACGATGGCGCTCTGGCGGGCCGGCTGGCGCGTCGTCTACGAGCAGTCGGCCGTCGCCTGGACCGAAGTGCCAAGCAGCGTGCGGCAGTTGTGGCGTCAGCGCTACCGCTGGTGCTACGGCACCCTCCAGGCGATGTGGAAGCACCGGCACGCCGCGGTGGAGGTCGGCCCCGCCGGACGCTTCGGCCGCCGGGTCATGCTCTACGTAACGCTGTTCCAGATCGTGCTGCCGCTGTGCGCGCCGGTGGTGGACATGTTCGCCCTGTTCGGGGCGCTGTTCCGCGACCCCGTGGAGGCGGCCCTCGTCTGGTTCGGCTTCCTCGCCGTGCAGTTGGTGACCGCCGCGTACGCGCTGCGGCTCGACCGCGAACGGCTGCGCGTGCTGTGGGTGCTGCCCCTCCAGCAGTTCGTGTACCGGCAGTTGATGTACCTGGTGGTCATCCACTCCGTCAGCACGGCGCTGCTCGGCACCCGCCTGAAGTGGCACAGCATGAAGCGGACCGGCACCGCCGACCCGTACCTGGTGGAAGCGCCGCCGGAAGAGACGCGGCAGAGTCTGCAAGGGAGCGGACGATGACAGACACCCTCCGTTTCGCCGAGCGCCCCAGCTCACACTACGGACCCCGACGCGCCCACGCCCGGCAGCCGAAGAGGCGCAGGAGGCTGCGGCGTGCGGTGCTCGTCCTGCTGACCGGCGTCATCGTCGCGGCGGGCGGCACGTACGGCTGGGCCGAGACGAGCCTCAAGCGCGAGGTCGACCTCGGCGCGTACGGGAACCGCCCGGCACCCGGCGCCGGCACCAACTACCTCATCGTGGGCTCGGACAGCCGCGACGGGCTCTCGGAGGACGCCGTGCAGGACCTGCGCGCCGGCGGGGGCGGCGGGCGGCGCACCGACTCGATGATGCTGCTGCACACCGGCGCCAACGGAACCAGCATGGTCAGCCTGCCGCGCGACTCCTGGGTCACCGTGCCGGGCCGCCTCGACACGACGACGGGCAAGACGAAGCGCCCCGAGGGGGACAAGCTGAACGCCGCCTTCGCCTACGGCGGCCCCGAACTCCTCGTGCACACCGTCGAGCGGAACACCGGGCTGCGCATCGACCACTACGCGGAGATCGGCTTCGCCGGGTTCGTGAACATCGTCGACGCCATCGGCGGTGTCCGCATGTGCCTGGACCGCGACATCAAGGACAAGAAGTCGGGCGCCGACCTGCGCAAGGGCTGCCACACCCTGGACGGCGAACAGGCCCTGGCCTTCGTCCGCCAGCGCCACCAGGAGAGGGAGGGCGACCTGGGCCGGTCGAAGAACCAGCAGAAGTTCCTGTCGACCCTCGCCCACCAGGCCGCCCGGCCCGGCACCCTCTTCGACCCGACGGAGATCGGTCCGGCGATGCGGGCCGGGCTCGACACGCTCATCGTCGACGAGGACATGAGCCTGCGGGACCTCGGCGAGATGTTCCGCGCCGTGCAGAGCGTCTCCGGCGGCAAGGGCACGCGGCTCAACGTGCCCGTGTCCGGCTTCGGCGTCCCCACCTCGAAGGGCAACGTACTGAAGTGGGACGCCGAGGAATCGGCACGCCTCTTCGCCGACCTGCGGCAGGACCGGCCGCTGACCTGACTCACACCACTGCGGGACTCACACCATTTCGGGCTGCGGGTCCGCCGGCCGGAGCGCCGGTGCGGGCTTCGGCTCCCATGCCCCGGTGGTCCGTACATAGCAGTAGATCACCGAGAGCATCGACAGGATGACGAGAGGGCCGAACACCCACGGGTGGGCGGCCATCTCCATCGGCAGCCAGCGGTAGGCCACCAGGAGCGCGGCGAAGACAGCCGTGCCGTGGGCGACCAGCTGGACGCCCGACCGGTGCCAGCCGCGGTCGTACGTGCGCAGCCCCGCCTCGACGGTGAGCGCGAACACCACACCGGCGACGAGGTCCACGCCGTAGTGGTAGCCGAAGCCCAGCGTCGCGCCGAGCGTGCAGACCAGCCAGAACGTTCCCGCGTACCGCAGCAGGCGCGGGCCCTTGCGGGAGTGGATGAAAATCGCGGTGGCCCACGCCGTGTGCAGGCTCGGCATGCAGTTGCGCGGGGTGATCCCGTCGTACGTCACGGGGTGCGGGAGGCTGATCGGCGGCAGGGTGTGCGGCCACAGGTCGGCCACCGCCCACTGCACACCGCCGGTGCCGGAGGTGCCGGGGCCGTAGGCGAAGATCGGCCCGACCACCGGGAAGATCATGTAGAAGGCGGGCCCGAGGAGACCGATCAGCAGGAAGGTGCGCACGAGATGGTGGCGCGGGAAGGCGCGCTCGGTGGCCACGTTGCGCAATTGGTAGAGGGCCACGGCGACCGCCGCCACCGCGAGCTGGGCGTAGACCAGGTCGAGCACATAGGTGCTGACCGGACCGGAGGCCTCCAGCAGCCGGCCCGCGAGCCAGGACGGGTTGCCGAGCGCGTGATCGGCCATCGCCACATAGGGGTCGAGCACGGTCGGGCGGGTCTTCGAGGTGATGAGCAGCCAGGTGTCACCGGTCTTACGCCCGGCCACGAGCAGCAGCCCGAGCCCGACGCCCTTGAGCAGCAGCACACGTTCCTCGCCGGTACGGCGCGTGATCGCGAAGACAGCGCACCCCAGCATCGCCCACAACGCGCCGTTGCCGAAGAACTGCCCCTCGGGCACATCGGCGTCCACCGCCCACCGCACCGCCACGAAGACGACGTCGACGCCGACCGCGAACCCGGCGGCGATGAACCGCTGCCGCCAGGTGAGCACCACCATCATCAGCGCGAGCCCGCCGTACAGCGGCCCGGGCTTCGGCGGAAAGATCACCTCGCGCACCTGATTGGTGATCGGCCCCGGCACACCGCCGTAGCGACGCGCGGCGATCTCCAGCGCGACGAGGAACCCCAGGGCCACCGTGGCGGCGGTGGCCCACAGGATGGTTCTGCGGCTTATTCGCGGAGATGTCCGCGAAGATATAGGTATCAATTGTCCGGCCGATGTGGTCGAGGCTGTGGAGTGAGTCGAGGGCGCTGGTCGCGAGGCCGATCATGCCATTGGGCGGACCGGCGGCTACAACCAGTCCCGGCGCTTGAAGATGAAGTACAGGCTGACGCAGACCACGGCCATCAGGCCGATCGCGAAGGGGTAGCCGAACATCCAGTGCAGTTCGGGCATCTCGTCGAAGTTCATGCCGTAGATCGTTCCGACGAGCGTCGGGGCGAAGAGGATCGCGGCCCATGAGGAGATCTTCTTGATCTCCTCGTTCTGCTCGAAGCCCGCCTCCGCGAGCGCCCGCATCTCCGCGTTCTGCTGCTGTGTGACGAGCGTGGAGTTGACCGTGAGGATGTCGGTGAGGGCTTGGCGGAAGCCGTCGACGCGTTCGCTGGTGTGCGTGACGTGGTCGGCGACGTCCCGCAGATAGCGCTGCAGTTCCTCGTCGGTGCGGTACTTCGCGAAGCCCGCCATCAAGGAGTGCAGCATGGCCACCAGGGGGCGGGTCGCCCGCTGGAACTCGACCATCTCGCGGGAGAGCTCGTAGATGCGGCGCGAGACCTCCGGGTCGCCGCTGAAGACCTCGGTCTCGATCTCGTCGATGTCGTTCTGGACTCCGGCCACCACCGGGGCGTACCCGTCGACCACCGCGTCCAGGATCGCGTACAGGACCGCCTCGGGGCCGAGCTTGAGGAGGTCCGGGCTCTCCTCCATGCGGCGGCGTACGGCGGTCAGGTCCGGGGCGGCGCCGTGGCGCACCGTGATGACGAAGTCGGGGCCCACGAACACGTGCAGCTCGCCGAAGTCGACCTCCTCCGGGGCGTCCAGGTAGCGGGCCGCGCGCAGGACGACGAAGAGGGTCTCGCCGTAGCGTTCGAGCTTCGGCCGCTGGTGGGCCTCCATCGCGTCCTCGACGGCGAGCTCGTGCAGGTCGAACTCGGCGGCCAGGGAGAGGAGTTCACCCTCCGTCGGGCGCGCGAGGCCGATCCACGCCATGCCGTCCTGCTGCTCGCGCAGCTCCCGGAAGGTGTCGGCGAGGCTTGCGGGTGTCGCGACGCGGACCCCGTCACGGTAGAGCGCGGCCTGTACGACGCTTGCGGGTTCCGGTGGTGAGGGGGGCGCGGGCTCGGCCTCGGGGGTTCCGGGGCCCCCGTTGCCCGCGGCCGAGGAAGCCTTGGCCGGGCCGGTCCACCGCCAGCCGTGCCTCTTCGCGATCGGTGCGGGCCGGGGCCGGCGCTCCGCCATGCTGGCTGCCTCCGATGTCGAACGTGTGTCTAGATGGCTCCGAAGCAGGATATACGTCCCAAAAGTCGCGAGCTCGGCGCCATCTCGGCGTGCGCCCTATCCCTCATCCGGCATGCTTGCGGACAGTGGATGTCCGCAAGCCCCGCTAGCGTGCGGTGCATGACGAACACGCCGAGTACCCAGTCGAAGGCAGCCGCCGCCAAGGCCCCCGCCCCCCTTCTCGGCACGCGCGCCCTCAACCGCGCCACCCTCGACCGTCAACTCCTCCTGCGCCGCTCGGCCGGTCTCTCCGTCGAGGGCGCCGTCACGCACCTCCTCGGCCTCCAGGCGCAGAACGTGAAGCCGCCCTACTTCGCCCTCGCCGCCCGCATCGAGGGGTTCGACCCCGAGGACCTGTCCGGGCTCCTCGCCTCGCGCGATCTCGTCCGCATCGTCACCATGCGCTCCACCATCCACCTGCACACCGCCGACGACGCCCTCACCCTGCGCCCGCTGGTGCAGGGCGCGCGCGACCGCGAGCTGCACGCCTTCCGCAAGGGCCTGGTCGGCGTCGACCTGGCGGAGCTGGCCTCGCTCGCCCGTGCCGCCGTCGAGGAGGAGCCCCGGACGATGAAGCAGCTGCGGGAGATCCTGCTGCCCCGCTGGCCCGACGCCGACCCGCAGTCGCTCGCCGTCGCCGCCCGCTGCTCGCTGCCGCTGGTCCAGGTCACCCCGCGCGGGCTGTGGCGGCGCAGCGGGCAGGTCGCGCTCACCACCGCCGAGCACTGGCTCGGCCGCCCGAGCGAACCGGTTCCCACGCCCGACGCCACCGTTCTGCGCTACCTCGCCGCCTTCGGACCCGCCTCGGTCAAGGACATGCAGACCTGGGCGGGTCTGACGCGGCTGCGGGAGGCCTTCGAGCGGCTGCGGCCCCAACTGCGTACGTTCCGCGACGAGAACGGCGTCGAACTCTTCGACCTCCCGGACGCGCCGCGCCCCGACGCGGACACCCCGGCCCCGGTGCGTTTCCTGCCGGAGTTCGACAATCTCCTCCTGTCCCACGCGGACCGCGCCCGGATCGTGCCGGCCGAGTACAAGGGCCGCACCTGGAAGGGCAACTTCGCCTACAACGTCTTCCTGGTCGACGGCTTCCTGGCGGGCGTGTGGCGCGTCGAGGAGGGCGCGGGGAAGGACGCGAAAGGGGCGAAGGGCTCGGGCGTCCTCACCATCGAGCCGTTCGGTTCGCTGACCAAGACGCAACGGCACGAACTGACCGAAGAGGCCGAGCGACTGCTGAGCGGGCCGATGTACCAGGCGGCGACGACGACCACGTACGACATCCGCTTCGGCACGGTCGTCGAGCGGTGAGACGCGGCGCGGCTCGGTGAAGCGCCGTGCGGTGCGCTGAACGGCGAAGCCGTCAGTCCGCGCGGCCCGTCGCCGCGACGCTCACGCCGAGCCCGATCATCGTGACGCCGCCGGCCCCGCCGATCATCGAAAGCCGCCGCTCCGAACGCGCGAACCAGGAGCGGGCCGCGGACGCCGTGAGCCCCCACAGCGTGTCCGTGACCAGCCCGATGCAGATCGGCGCAAGACCGAGGAGCAGCATCTGCGCGGGCAGCCCGCCCGCCGAGTGGTCGACGAACTGGGGCAGCACCGCCGCGAAGAACACGATGCCCTTCGGGTTCGTCACGCCGACGAGCGCGCCGTCCAGGACCGTGCGCACATCGGTGCGCGCCTCGCCGGGGGCCGCGGCCCCCATGGACTCGGCCCGCATCTCCTTGCGGTGCCGGAAGGCCTGCACGCCGAGGAAGACCAGATAGGCGGCCCCTGCCAGCTTCACCGCCATGAACACCGCCGCCGACCGCTCGACGAGCGATCCGACGCCGAAGGCGACCGCGACGACCAGGACGTACGACCCGAGCAGGTTGCCGAGCGCCGTCGCCACGGCGGTGCGCCTGCCGTGGGCCAGGGCCCGGCCGATCACGAACAGGACGCTCGGCCCCGGGATCACGATCACCAGCAACGACATGGCCGCGAACGCGAGAAACCGATCCGTGGACACCATGCCCACCACCCCCTCCAGAGCCCATTCAACCCCGACGGCCGTGGAACCCGCCCTCGGTGTCACCCTGCGATCCGCTCACGGCAACAACCCCACCCTCCGAGCCGCCACCACCGCCTCCCACCGCGTATGCGCCCCCAACTTCCTCATGGCGGAGCGCAGATAGCCCTTGACGGTCTCCGGGCGCAGGCCCAGTCGCTCCGCCGTCGCCGCGTTCGTCGCGCCCCTGGCCACGCAGGCGAGGACGTCCACCTCGCGCGGCGCCAGACACACCGCACGTTCCCGGCCGGGCGGCACCGTCGCGGCCGAGGCCAACTGCCCGCACACCGCCAGAATGTCCGCCCGCAGGGCCACGTCGGCGATGCGCGGGGCCAGTTCCCGCAGGGCGCCGTGCGCCTCGCGGACCTGTTCCCAGGCGGCCCCGGCGCCCGCCCGCGGCTCCCGCGCCGCCGCGATGAGCGCGTGCACCTCGTCGCGTACGACAAGGGCCTGCTCCACGTCCCGCGCGGCCGCCACCGCCGCCGACAGCGTCCGGTCGCCCAGCGGCTGGGCCGAGCGCAGGGCCCCGTACAGCACGCCCCGCACCCTGCGCCGCACCACCACCGGCACCGCGAGCACCGAGCGCAGTCCCTCCGCGGCCACGGCACTGTCGTACTCATGGCTGATGTGCCGCGAGTCGTGGTAATCCGTGACCGCGCAGGGACGCGAGAGCGCGACCGCCTTGCCGCCGAGCCCGTTCCCGGAGGACACCGCGAGGCCGCACAGCGCACGCGTCCCCGTGCCCGTCAGCTCCCCGATCCGCACGTGGCGCTGCCCTTCGACCAGGCCGCCGAAGGCCACCGGAAGCCCCGTGCCGCGCCGCAGCCGCAGCAGCGCGGACCGCATCTCGACCGCCTCGCCTCCGTCAGCCGTCACGCGTCAGCCCTTTCGCTCCGGGACACCCCCGTCCGGGGGTGGTGAGACCCGCATCACGAATTACACGATGTTACGTAGCGTCCGGCAATGACCCCGGCGACGAGGAGAGCACGATGACGACGACGGACACGGCAGGCACCAGTGGGGCCAGTGGCACGGAACAGTTCCGCACGGCTCGGGACTTCCTGCTGCGGCACCGGGAGGACTACGAGGCCGCGTACGAGGGTTTCGCCTGGCCGCGGCCCGAGCGGTTCAACTGGGCGCTCGACTGGTTCGACGTCATCGCCCGGGGCAACGAGAGGACCGCTCTGCACATCGTCGAGGAGGACGGCCCGGCCACTCGCGTCTCCTTCGCGCACATGTCCGTACGCTCGGACAAGGTCGCCAACTGGCTGCGCGCACAAGGCGTCCGTGCCGGGGACCGCGTCGTCGTGATGCTCGGCAACCAGGTCGAGCTCTGGGAGATCGCCCTCGCCGCGATGAAGCTGCGCGCCGTCGTCATCCCGGCGACGCCCCTGCTCGGCCCCGTCGACCTGCGGGACCGCATCGGCCGCGGGCGGGCCAAGCACGTCGTCGTGCGTCCCGAGGACACGTCGAAGTTCGACGACGTGCCCGGCGACTACACCCGCGTCGTGGTGGGCGGCGAAGTGCCGGGCTGGATCGCGTACCAGGGTGCGGACGACGCCCCGGAGGCCTTCGAGCCGGACGGAGTCACCCGCGCCGACGACCCCCTGATGCTGTACTTCACCTCGGGCACGACAGCCCGCCCGAAGCTGGTCGAGCACACCCATGTGTCGTACCCGGTGGGCCACTTGGCGACGATGTACTGGATCGGACTCAAGCCCGGCGACGTCCACCTGAACATCTCGTCACCGGGCTGGGCCAAGCACGCCTGGTCGAACCTCTTCGCGCCCTGGAACGCGGAGGCGACGGTCTTCATCCACAACTACACGCGCTTCGACGCGGGCCGTCTGATGGCCGAGATGGACCGCGCGGGCGTCACCAGCTTCTGCGCGCCCCCCACGGTGTGGCGGATGCTCATCCAGGCCGACCTGACCCAGCTGCGGACTCCGCCGCGCGAGGTCGTCGCCGCGGGCGAGCCGCTCAACCCCGAGGTCATCGACCAGGTGCGGCGCGACTGGGGCGTCACGATCAGGGACGGCTTCGGCCAGACCGAGACCGCCGTGCAGGTCGCCAACTCGCCCGGACAGGAACTCAAGCCGGGCTCGATGGGCCGTCCCACGCCCGGCTTCGTCGTGGAACTGCTCGACCCTGTGTCGGGCGAGCCGGGAGCCGCCGAGGGCGAGATCTCCCTCGACCTCGCCACGAACCCGGTGGGCCTGATGGCCGGCTACCACGGCGACCCGGAACGCACCGCGGAGTCGATGGCAGGCGGCTACTACCGCACCGGCGACATCGGCTCCAAGGACGCCGACGGCTACATCACCTACGTGGGCCGCTCCGACGACGTCTTCAAGGCATCCGACTACAAGATCTCTCCGTTCGAGCTGGAGAGCGCCCTCCTGGAGCACGAGGCGGTGGCGGAGGCGGCAGTCGTGCCCGCCCCCGACGCGCTGCGGCTCGCGGTGCCGAAGGCGTACGTCGTCCTCGCCGCCGGACACGAACCCGGACCCGACACGGCGAAACTGCTCTTCGAGCACTCCCGCGCGGTCCTCGCCCCCTACAAGCGACTGCGCCGCATCGAGTTCGGGCCGCTTCCCAAGACGGTCTCCGGCAAGATCCGCCGGATCGAGCTGCGCGAGGCGACGGCCGCGGGCTCCGACGCCGAGTACCGCGAGGAGGACTTCCGGTGAGCGGGACGGATGCGCCGATGAGCGAGCTGTCGTATGCCCACGGGTCGTATGCCCACGGCGTCAGTTCGACGCCGCTGCTCGGTGACACCATCGGGCGGAACCTCGACCGGGCCGTCGAGGCCTGGCCGGAGCGGGACGCGCTGGTGGACGTCGCGGCGGGGACGCGTTGGACGTACGCCGAATTCGGGGCAGCCGTCGCGCAGTTGGCGCGGGGGTTCATGGGGGTCGGCGTCGCCAAGGGTGATCGCGTCGGCATCTGGGCGGTGAACTGTGCCGAGTGGGTGCTCGTGCAGTACGCCACCGCGCGGATCGGCGCGATCATGGTGAACATCAACCCCGCCTACCGGGCCCACGAGTTGGAGTACGTGCTCAAGCAGGCCGGGGTCACGGTCCTGGTCGCGTCGCAGGCGCACAAGTCGAGCGACTACCGGGCGCTCGTGGACCAGGTACGGCCCGCCTGCCCCGAACTGAGATCCGTCCACTACATCCAGGACGGCTCGTGGGACGTGCTGCTCGACGCGGCGAAGGAGGTGAGCTCCGATGAACTCGCTTCCCGCGAGGCGGAGTTGAGCTGCGACGACGCCATCAATATCCAGTACACCTCCGGCACCACCGGCTTCCCCAAGGGGGCGACCCTCTCCCATCACAACATTCTCAACAACGGTTACTGGGTGGGCCGGACCATCGGCTACACGGAGCAGGACCGGGTGTGTCTGCCCGTGCCGTTCTACCACTGCTTCGGCATGGTCATGGGAAACCTGGGGGCCACCTCCCACGGCGCCTGCGTCGTCATCCCCGCGCCGTCCTTCGACCCCGTCGCCACGCTGCACGCGGTGGAGCGCGAGCGCTGTACGTCGCTGTACGGCGTACCGACGATGTTCATCGCCGAGCTGAACCTCTCCGACTTCGCGACGTACGACCTGAGTTCGCTGCGCACCGGCATCATGGCGGGCTCGCCCTGTCCGGTCGAGGTGATGAAGCGGGTGGTCGCCGAGATGCACATGGAGGAGGTCTCCATCTGCTACGGCATGACGGAGACCTCCCCGGTCTCGACGCAGACGCGCCGCACGGACGACCTGGAACGCCGGACCGGCACGGTGGGGCGGGTGCTGCCGCACATCGAGGTGAAGGTGGTCGACCCGGTCAGCGGCGTGACGCTCCCGCGGGGCGCGTCCGGCGAGTTGTGCACACGCGGCTACAGCGTGATGCTCGGCTACTGGAACGAGCCGTCGCGGACGGCGGAGGTGATCGACGCCGGGCGCTGGATGCACACCGGTGACCTGGCCGTCCTGCGGGAGGACGGGTACGTCCAGATCGTCGGCCGCATCAAGGACATGATCATCCGGGGCGGCGAGAACATCTACCCGCGCGAGATCGAGGAGTTCCTCTACGGCCACCCGAAGATCGCGGACGTCCAGGTGGTGGGCGTCCCGGACGAGCGCTACGGCGAGGTGCCGCTGGCCTGCGTGATCCCGCGGGACGCCGATGATCCGCTGACGCTGGAGGAACTGCGGGCCTTCTGCGCGGGGCAGCTGGCGCACTACAAGATCCCGGCCGGGCTGCGCATCCTGGAGAGCTTCCCCATGACGGTGTCCGGGAAGGTGCGCAAGATCGAACTCAGGGAGCGGTACGGGGCCGGGGCCCACCCGGGCTGAGCTCTCGGCGCATGGCGACGCGGGGCCAGCGGTCGAGGCCGAGCTCGGCCTCGTGGGCACGGATCTTCCGCAGCCCCGGGGTGAGTTCGGCCTCCGCGAGCACGCGGAACCCGATGCGGGCGTAGTACGGCGCGTTCCAGGGAACGTCCGCGTAGGTGGTCAGGGTCAGGGCTTTTCTGCCTGCCGCGCGGGCGCGGTCGGCCGCGTGCTCGATCAAAGCCTCGCCGATGCGCCGACGCGCCACCCGCGGGTGCACGGAGACCTGCTCGAGGTGCTCCGCACCATCCACCGGCTCACCGAGGAGGTACGCGACGGGGGTGCCGTCCGCCTCGGCGGCCACCCACGCCCGGCCCGCCCGGCGGAACTCCTCCAGGAGCGCGATGGCCGGGGGTTCGTGGTCGGCGATCACCGCCATGCCCAGGCCGCGGAAGGATTCGCCCGCGGCACGCTCGATGTCCTGGAGGGCGGGGAGATCGGCTGTCGTGGCGGGGCGGATGTACATCTGGTGAGTATGGCGGCCTTACGGGCGGCGGCCACGGGATTTTTCGGGAGCTCCGGCCGCCCGGTCACCCCGAGGCGATCAGTTCCGCTGCCGCGCTGTTCACGGGCTGTGGTGTTCCCGTGAGGTCGATGACGAACAAGGGGACGGACAGCGCGTCAGCCCGGGTGCGGGCCCTCTCCTCGTAACCCGCGAGGGAGAAGCAGACGCACGCGACGGAGTCGGACATCGCGCTGAGCCACAGGCACTCCACGTCACGCAGGGACGTCGGCTGCACGGACGGCTCGACCAGGGCGATCACTCCCCGCGCCGACACCCGCACACCGGAGGGCGCCCGCTTGACCGCTCCCCGGATCTCCGCGTATCCGAGCCACCGCAGATACAGCCCCGCGACCGTCACCGCGTCCCGCGCCGTGCGGACCGGCACCGGCCGGAAGGCGGGCCTGGGCGCCGGGGCCGTCCGGGGGAGCGGGATGTGCGCCGGGGGTGCCGGAGCCGCCGGAGTCGGTTCCGTCGCAGTCGTCGGGGACCCCGAAGGCGCCTGCACCGACCGCACCGGAATACGCAGTACGGCCCCGCACGCGCACCCCAGCTCCGGCTGCGGCCACTGGCCGCGGCGCCCGCACGTCCGGCACCGCACGGTCACCCACTCCTCCGCCCACGTCCGGTCCGTCACCGGCAGCACCGTCGCCCCGCGCGCCACCGGCGGCACCACGGGGGCGCCGCACGCGCAGGGGTAGGACGGCGGGGCGTACACATGATCGCGCCGGCAGACCGGGCACCGTACCGGGACGCCGCTCTCCGTCATCACCCTCACCCGTCACGTCAGTGCTCGCCGTCACCGCTCGACGGTTCGTGACGTCCATCGTCCACCAAGTGGGCTTGCCACGGCAGCCAGTTGGGGCAAGAACAGGGTGCCCGCCAGGGTCAGGGCGCGGCGGCGGCTGCCCGGCAGCGGAAGACCCGCCATGCGGGCGACGGTACGTGGGGCGGGCCTTGCCGTGGGGTGCCCGGCGAGGCAGGCGGTGACCAGCGGCAGCAGCTCTTCCGGTACGCCCGCCAGGTCCGGGTCGTCGCCTCCGGCGTCGAAGGGCCCGCGCCCCGCCGCCGCGAAGGCGAGGACCGCGCCGAGCGAGAAGACGTCCGCGGGCGGCTTGAACGCGCCGTGCGCCAGGAGCTCGGGTGCCGCGTACCCCGGCCTTCCCGTGTACCCGGCCCGTGCCGCAGTCCCGGCCATGCCGAAGTCGGCGACGCGGGCGCCGTCGGCGGTCAGGAGCACGTTCGAGGGCCGCAGGCCGCCGTGCACGAGCCCCGCCCGGTGGATGTCGTCCAGCGCCCCGGCGAGGGCGTTCGCCAGTGTCCGCAGTTCCGGCGTACGGAGTGGTCCGCCGAGGTCCCGTACCCGTGTGGCGAGCGTCGGGCCCCGGACATACTCCATGGCGAGCCAGGGCACCTCGGCGTGCGGGTCGGCGTCGACGAGTGCGGCGACGCGGGGTCCCCGAACCGCGGCGAGCGCGTGCACCTCGCGCCCGAAGCGCCTGCGGAACTCCCGGTCGCGGGCGAGGGAGGCGGGCACCACCCGCAGTGCGGCCGCGCGCCCCGTCCCGTCGTGCGCGAGGAAGACGCGCCCGAGCCCGCCCTGCCCGAGCAGGGGCCCCGCCCTCCAGCGGCCGTGGCTCCGCGTGCCCGGCCCGGCAGGGGACGCGTCCGGTGAACTGGCCACGAGCGACCCCCCGGTGGTGTGGCCCGAATTCAATGCTGAATTCAACGACTGGGACGCGTCCTCCGGGCAGCCCGGTTCCCGGACAACTCTTGACGGTCTCCACCGCACCCGCCTACATTGCTTCCATATAGCAGAACTAAATTTCCACAATGCGGAAACAGAAGCTCACCGCGGGGCGCGACGGGAGCCGGATCCGCCAGCCGAACACGCCGGCCGCGAGGTCGGCGCAGCTGTCGAAGCTGTTGTCGAAGCAGGAGAACCCCATGGCTCGTATGACCGCTGTCCGCGCGGCAGTTGAGATCCTCAAGCGCGAGGGCGTCACCAACGCGTTCGGTGTCCCCGGCGCCGCGATCAACCCCTTCTACAAGGCGCTCCAGGAGGGCGGTGGCATCGACCACACGCTCGCCAGGCACGTCGAGGGTGCCTCGCACATGGCCGAGGGCTACACCCGCGCCAACCCCGGCAACATCGGCGTCTGCATCGGTACGTCGGGCCCGGCGGGCACCGACATGATCACCGGTCTGTACTCCGCGATCGGCGACTCCATCCCGATCCTCTGCATCACGGGCCAGGCGCCGACGCACCTGCTCCACAAGGAGGACTTCCAGGCCGTCGACATCGCGACGATCGCCAAGCCGGTCACCAAGATGGCCGTCACGGTCCTGGAGGCCGCGCAGGTTCCCGGCATCTTCCAGCAGGCCTTCCACCTGATGCGCTCGGGCCGTCCGGGCCCGGTCCTCATCGACCTGCCGATCGACGTCCAGCAGACGGAGATCGAGTTCGACATCGACACGTACGAGCCGCTGCCGGTCTACAAGCCGACCGCGACCCGCGCGCAGATCGAGAAGGCCATCACGTACCTGGTCGAGTCCGAGCGTCCGCTGATCGTCGCCGGCGGCGGCATCATCAACGCCGACGCCTCCGACCTCCTGGTCGAGTTCGCCGAGATCACCAACACCCCGGTCGTGCCGACCCTGATGGGCTGGGGCACCATCCCCGACGACCACGACCTGAACGCGGGCATGGTCGGCCAGCAGACCGGCCACCGCTACGGCAACGCCACGTTCCTGGAGTCGGACTTCGTCCTCGGCATCGGCAACCGCTGGGCCAACCGCCACACCGGCTACAAGCTGGACGTGTACACCCAGGGCCGCAAGTTCGTGCACGTCGACATCGAGCCGACCCAGATCGGCAAGATCTTCGCGCCGGACTACGGGATCGCCTCCGACGCCAAGGTCGCCCTGGAGCTCTTCGTCGAGGTGGCCAAGGAGCTGAAGGCCGCGGGCAAGCTCCCCGACCGTTCCGCGTGGGTCGCCTCCCACCTGGAGCGCAAGGAGACCCTCCAGCGCCGCACGCACTTCGACAACATCCCCATGAAGCCGCAGCGCGTCTACGAGGAGATGAACAAGGCCTTCGGCCCGGACACGCGCTACGTCACCACCATCGGCCTCTCGCAGATCGCGGGCGCCCAGATGCTGCACGTCTACAAGCCGCGCCACTGGATCAACTGCGGCCAGGCGGGCCCCCTCGGCTGGACGATCCCGGCCGCCCTGGGCGTCGCCACCGCGGACCGCGACACCCCGGTCGTCGCGCTCTCCGGTGACTACGACTTCCAGTTCATGATCGAGGAACTGGCGGTCGGCGCGCAGCACCGCATCCCGTACGTCCACGTCCTGGTGAACAACGCCTACCTGGGCCTGATCCGCCAGGCGCAGATCGGTCTGGACATCAACTTCCAGGTCAACCTGGAATTTGAGAACCAGAACAGCCCCGAGCTCGGCGTCTACGGCGTCGACCACGTCAAGGTCGCCGAGGGCCTGGGCTGCAAGGCCATCCGCGTCACCGACCCGAACGAACTGGGCGCGGCCTTCGAGCAGGCCAAGAAGCTGGCCCAGGAGCACCAGGTCCCGGTCGTCGTCGAGGCCATCCTGGAGCGCATCACGAACATCTCCATGAGCCCCACGGCCGACATCAGCGCGGTCAAGGAGTTCGAGGAGCTCGCCACCGAGCCGGGCCACGCGCCCACGGCGATCAGGCCGCTGAAGGTCTGACACCAAGCCTGAAGGGGCGGTCCACCCGTGGGGGGTGGGCCGCCCCTTTAGTGTGTGCGCATGGACTCACTGGAGGGGTTGCAGGTCATGACCTGCGCGGACGCCACGGACCTCGACGCCTGGCTCACCGCGCACCACGACACCGCGCAGGGCCTGTGGCTGAAGGTCGCCAAGAAGGCCTCGGGCGTGCCGTCGGTGACGGCTGGGGAGATCATCGACGTGGCGCTGTGCCACGGCTGGATCGACGGCCAGCGCAGGTCGTTCGACGACACCTACTACCTGCAGAAGATCACCCGGCGCCGGCCGCGCGGCCTCTGGTCGAAGGTGAACGTGCAGAAGGTGGAGGCGCTGACCGCCGCGGGACGCATGCGCGAGGCGGGCCTGGCGGAGGTGGCGGCGGCAAAGGCGGACGGCCGCTGGGCAGCCGCCTACGAGTCCCAGCGCAACGCCACGGTGCCGGACGACCTGGCAGCGGCTCTGGCGGCCAGCCCGGAGGCCCGCAAGACGTTCGAGGCCCTGGGCAAGTCGGATCGGTACGTCGTCCTGCACCGCCTGATGACGGCGAAGACCCCTGCCACACGTGCCGCCCGGCTCGAACGGATGGTGGCGAAGCTGGCGACGGGCGAGCGGGTGCGCTGAGGCGGGTGCGCCCCGTCAGGGGCGCGGGGAACTGCGCGCTCAGCCAAGACGCAGTCGCAGACAACAAAGAACGCCGAGCACGGGACCGTCCGTACTCGGCGTTCTGGTTGTAGCCGTCCGACCGCGCGCGACTGGCGGAACATGCATACGCGCTGCCGGACGGAGTCATGGGGGCCCCAGGGCCACAGAGCCACGGGGTCGAGGCCCAGGGGCCAGAAAGCGGCTGGGACCGCGGCGGCCGCGAATGGACCGACGGGTTCCCTTCCCTCAGGTCGAGAAGGGAGCCGCCTGACCTTCACCACCGCACTGGCTCGCAGAGCCGCCGCGGTCCTCGTCCGGCCCGTGCACCACGGGACCACCCCTCATCCGGGTCCGTGATGCAGCGGGCGCAGCACCGGGAAACTGACCTCCCGTCAATTTCCCGGCGCAGTCCGGGAGTTCTAGTCCTCGCGCAGGGCGCGGACAGCCTCCTCCACGCGCTTGCCGTACTCGGGGTCGGCAGCGTGGAAGTGGGCCAGGTTCTTCTCGATGACGTCGTCACGGGAGACCTGCGAGAGGCCACCGGCGATGTTCGCCACCAGGCGCGCCTGCTCCTCGGCCGACATCAGGCGGTAGAGCTCACCCGCCTGGAAGAAGTGGTCGTCCTTGGTGTGCAGCGGCGCCTCGTGCGTGCCCGTGTGGCCGTTGACGGCGAGCGGGGCGGAGAGCGGCTGACCGGTCTCGGCCGGGCCGTCGTACGAGTTGGGCTCGTAGTTCTTGCGGTCGCGGCCGTAGGCGTTGGCCGCCATCAGACCGTCGCGGCCGTAGTTGTTCGCGGTGGTCGCCTTCGGGGCGTTCACCGGGAGCAGCGTGTGGTTGACGCCCAGGCGGTAGCGGTGCGCGTCCGCGTAGGCGAACAGGCGGCCCTGCAGCATCTTGTCGGGGGACGGACCGATGCCCGGAACGAAGTTGTTCGGGGAGAAGGCGGCCTGCTCGACCTCGGCGAAGACGTTGTCGGGGTTGCGGTCAAGGACCAGGCGGCCCACGCGCTGCAGCGGGTAGTCGCTGTGCGGCCACACCTTCGTCAGGTCGAAGGGGTTGAAGCGGTAGTCCGCCGCGTCCGCCGCCGGCATGATCTGCACGTGCAGCGTCCAGGACGGGTTCACGCCGCGCTCGATGGCCTGGAGAAGGTCCGTCTGGTGCGAGTTGGCGTCCTTGCCCGCGAGCTCGGCGGCCTGCTCCGACGACAGGCTGCGTACGCCCTGGTTCGTCTTGAAGTGGTACTTCACGAAGAAGGCCTCGCCCGCCGCGTTCGTCCACTGGTAGGTGTGCGAGCCGTAGCCGTTCATGTGGCGGTACGACGCGGGGATGCCGCGGTCGCCCATCAGCCACGTCACCTGGTGCGTCGCCTCGGGGGAGTGCGCCCAGAAGTCCCAGACGTTGTCCGGCTCCTGCTTGCCCGTGAAGGGGTCGCGCTTCTGGGAGTGGATGAAGTCGGGGAACTTGATCGGGTCCTTGATGAAGAACACCGGGGTGTTGTTGCCGACGAGGTCGTAGTTCCCCTCCTCGGTGTAGAACTTCAGCGCGAAGCCGCGCGGGTCACGGACCGCGTCCGCGCCGCCGAGGCTGTCCGCCACCGTGGAGAAGCGCAGGAAGGTCTCGGTGCGCTTGCCGACGGTGTTCAGGAAATCGGCCGAGGTGTACGCGGTGACGTCGTCGGTCACCTCGAAGTAGCCGTACGCACCGGAGCCACGCGCGTGCACCACTCGCTCCGGGATGCGCTCGCGGTTGAAGCGGGCGAGCTTCTCGAGGAGGTGCTGGTCCTGGAGGAGGATCGGGCCACCGACGCCGGCGGTGGCTGAGTTCTGGTTGTCGGCGACAGGGGCGCCGGACTCGGTCGTGAGCACACGCTTCGACATGGTGGCGGAGTTGACCTTCCGTACGGACTGCTGAAACTGCTGAGGTGACGTGAGCGTAAGTACGCCTGAACAGCTACGTCAACAGTTTGTTGAAGTTTTGGGTGGGGCTTGTTCGCTGGTTCGTGCTGAAGCTTTGAGTTCCGGACCGCGGCGACGCCTGGGCGCGACAGGACAGGTGTCAGCGCCGCCGCGGCCCGGAAGTTGAGGGAGCTCGTGCAGCCTCCGAAGGCTGTTTAGAGCTCGGCGCCCGAGAGGCGCTCCACGCCGCGAAGGAGCGCGGAGTGGTCGAGGCCGCCGTCACCCTGCGTGCGCAGCGAGGCGACGAGCTGGGCCACCACGGCGCCGACCGGGAGCGAGGCACCGACATTGCGGGCGGCGTCGGTGACGATGCCCATGTCCTTGTGGTGCAGGTCGATCCGGAAGCCGGGCTTGAAGTCGCGCTTGAGGAAGTTGTCCTTCTTGCGGGTCAGGACGGTCGAGCCCGCAAGCCCCCCGTTCAGGACGTCGAGGGCGGCGGTCAGGTCCACCCCGGACTTCTCCAGGAAGACGACGGCCTCGGCGCAGGCCTGGATGTTCACGGCGACGATGAGCTGGTTGGCGGCCTTCACGGTCTGACCCGAGCCGTGCGGACCGCACAGCACGATGGTCTTGCCGAGGGCGTCCAGGAGCGGCTTGGCCTCGTCGAAGTCGGCCTGCTCGCCGCCGACCATGATGGAGAGCACGGCCTCGATGGCACCGGCCTCGCCACCCGACACGGGGGCGTCCAGGACGCGGATGCCCTTGTCCTTGGCGGCCTTGGCCAGGTCCACGGAGGTCTGCGGGGTGATCGACGACATGTCGACGATCAGCGCGCCGGACCTCGCGTTCTCCAGGATGCCGTCCTCGCCGTACGCGATGGCCTCGACCTGCGGAGATGCGGGCACCATCGTGACGATGACGTCGGCGTCCTTGACGGCCTCGGCGATGGACTTGGCGACGGTGCCGCCGGCCGCGGCGAGGCGGTCCAGCTTGTCCTGCTCAAGGGTGAAGCCGGTGACGGAGTAACCAGCCTTGATCAGGTTCTCGGACATGGGGGACCCCATGATGCCGAGTCCGATCCACGCGATCTTGGGAAGGTTGCTCATGGTGAGAGCCTCTCTGAAAACTTGTCTGCTTCGACGAATCGGGCTGCGGGGTGCTCGGGTGGGTGGGCGGGAAAAGATCCGCCGCGAAGCGGCGGCCTAGTCCGCAGCCGGCAGCCAGCCGAAGGCCTCGGAGCTAGGACGGTCGCCCGCCTTGTACTCCAGCCCGACGTATCCCTCGTAACCGGCCTTACGGAGCTGATCCAGCAGCTCCTCCAGCGGAAGTGACCCGGTGCCAGGGGCCCCACGGCCAGGATCGTCGGCGATCTGCACGTGCGCGGTCTGAGCCACGTACCGGTCGATGACGGCCGGCAGGTCCTCGCCGTTCATGGACAGGTGGTACAGGTCCATCAGGAACTTCGCGTTGCCGAGCCCGGTGGCGGAGTTCACCTTGTCGACCACGGCGATCGCCGCGTCCGCGCTGACGATCGGGCAGCGCGGCGACTCGGGCTTGTTCAGGGCCTCGATCAGCAGCACGGCGCCCACGCGGTCGGCCTCACGGGCCGCCAACGCCAGGTTCTCCAGGGCGAGTTCGTCCTGGACCGCGGGGTCCACGCCCTCCACCCGGTTGCCGTACAGCGCGTTGAGCGCCTTGCAGCCGAGGGACTCGGCGAAGTCCGCTGCCACCGAGAGGTTCGCGCGGAACTTCTCGCTCTCCTCGCCCGGGATCGACAGGGCGCCGCGGTCCGGCCCGGGCAGCTGCCCGGCGTAGAAGTTCAGGCCCACCAGTTGTACGCCGGCGTCCGTGATCGCGGCCCGGAGGGCGTCGAGCTCGGACTGCTCGGGGGTGGGGGCGTCGACCCAGGGCCACCACAGCTCGACCGCCGTGAAGCCCGCCGCGGCGGCGGCCGCGGGGCGCTCCAGGAGCGGGAGTTCCGTGAAGAGGATCGACAGGTTCACATTGAAGCGCTGGTCGGAGTATCCCATGGGGCTTCCGCGCTCCTTCCGTATTGCGGAAGTTAATTTCTGTCTGATGGAAGATTGCCGTCGAGGATCGGCCCTTGTCAAGAGGGGGCTGCCGGAAAATCGCCGCGCGGCAGTAGGTTGTGCGCGTGCGATTGAGAGTGGAGTTCACGACCGAACCCTTCGACCTGGACGAGGCGCCCGCCCATGCGGTGGTCGCCCGTGACGTCATCCAGGGGGCCGAGCTCGACGCCGTGGACGTCGGCCCCTTCGGCAATACCGCTGAAGGCGGCGCGGACGAGGTTCTGACCGCCGTCGACGCGCTGCTGCGCAAGGCCCTGGAGGCGGGCGCGACCCGCGTCTCACTCCAGGTGAACGTGCTCGGAGAGTCGGGGGAGGCCGTCGAATGACCGGTGCCAGAGACGACCACGGCCCCTTCGTGGCCGCCGTCAAGCCGCTCGTGGACGCCATGGGCGGCGAAATGGTGCCCCCCGACGAGGCGGGCACCGACGACGTCGTCCTCGCCTGGCGGGGCGAGGACGTGGTCGCCGTACGCCTTCCGCAGCTCGCGGACTCCCTGGACCACATCCTGCTGGCCCTGGAGCGCAAGCGCGGCGTGCCCCTTTCGGAGCTGGACCGCAAGGCCAAGCAGGAGGTCGTACGGATACTTGAGGCGCGAGGCGCCTTCGCCGTGCGGCACGGGGTGGAGACGGTCGCCGGCGCGCTCGGCGTATCGCGCTTCACCGTCTACAACTACCTCAACCGTTCCACCTGACTCGCGAACCTCCCAGGTCAGAGCGCTTTGGAAGGCCGCCGTCCGTTAACCGGACGGCGGTTTTTGTTTCCCGAAGTTTTCAACAAAGTGTTGACGTGGTGTTTCGGCTGGCGTTAGCTATCCGCAGCCCGTCCAGCACAAGGCCCTATGGCCACGGAGGCACCCGTGACTTCGAGCTCGACGCCGGGCCTTGCCCGGTTCAACGCCTTGCCGGAGACTGCGGCCACCGCCGCTCTCCACGAGGCCTGCGCCTCATCGGCCTGGGGAAGCACACTGCTCTCCCAGCGCCCTTTCCCCACCGTCGAAGCCCTCTTCGCCGCCAGCGACGCCGCCATGGCCGAACTGACCGCCGAGGATCTGGCCGAGGCGATGGCCGGGCACCCGCCGATCGGACGCCCGAAGCCCGGGGACCCCACGTCGTCGCGTGAACAGCGCGGCATGGCGGGGGCCTCCGAAGAGCTCAAGGCGGAGATGCTCGAACTGAACCTGGCCTACCAGGAGAAGTTCGGCCATGTCTTCCTGATCTGCGCCACCGGCGCGACCGGTGAACAGATGCGCGATGCGGTGAAGACCCGGATCGGCAACTCCGCCGAGCAGGAGCGCGAGATCGTGCGCACCGAACTCGGGAAGATCAACCGAATCCGGCTGACCCGTCTCGTAGAAGAGGACAAGGACTGATGAGCACTGACACCACCGCCTCGGTGTCCACGCACATCCTGGACACCAGCGTCGGACGCCCCGCCGAGGGCGTCGCCATCTCGCTCACCGCCCGCAGCGGCCGTGACGCCGAGTGGGTGGCGCTCGGCGGCTCCGCGACCGACGCGGACGGGCGCTGCAAGGACCTCCCGGCGCTGCCGGAGGGCACTACCCACGTACGGCTCGACTTCGAGGTCGAGACCTACTTCTCCAAGAAGCAAGCCGAGGCGCAGCAGGACGCCCCCCGCGTAAGGGACAGCGGTGCGTTCTTCCCGGAGGTGGCGATCACGTTCGCCGTCACGCCGGGCGAGCACTACCACGTACCGCTGCTGCTCAACCCGTTCGGCTACTCCGTTTACCGAGGGAGCTAGCAGACATGCCCACGATTCTCGGCCAGAACCAGTACGGCAAAGCAGAGAACCGCGTCGTCAAGATCACGCGGGACGGCGACACCCACCACATCAAGGACCTGAACGTCTCGGTCGCGCTCTCCGGCGACATGGACGACGTCCACTACTCCGGCTCGAACGCGAACGTCCTGCCGACGGACACCACCAAGAACACGGTGTTCGCGTTCGCCAAGGAGCACGGCATCGAGTCCGCCGAGCAGTTCGGCATCCACCTCGCCCGTCACTTCGTGACGACGCAGGAGCCGATCCACCGCGCCCGGATCCGCATCCAGGAGTACTCCTGGGAGCGCATCGCGACCTCGGACAACAACTCCAAGTTCATCGGCTCGGACGAGGTGAACCACTCCTTCGCCCGCAAGGGCCAGGAGCTGCGCACCACGCAGATCACCTTCGACGGCGAGAACTGGGAGATCATCTCCGGGCTCAAGGACCTCACGGTCATGAACTCCACCAACTCGGAGTTCTGGGGCTACGTCAAGGACAAGTACACGACGCTGAAGGAGGCGTACGACCGCATCCTGTGCACCGACGTCTCCGCCGCCTGGCGTTACAACTGGACCAGCGACGCGGACCGGATGCCCAACTGGGAGAAGTCGTACGAGCAGGCGAAGAAGCACATCCTGCAGGCCTTCGCCGAGACGTACTCCCTCTCGCTGCAGCAGACCCTGTACCAAATGGGTTCGCGCGTCATCAACAGCCGGAGCGAGATCGACGAGATCCGCTTCTCGCTGCCGAACAACCACCACTTCCTGGTGGACCTCGAGCCCTTCGGGCTGAAGAACGACAACGAGGTCTACTTCGCGGCGGACCGCCCCTACGGCCTGATCGAGGCCACGGTTCTCAGGGACGGGGTTCAGCCGAAGATCCCGGTCGACATGACCAACCTCTGACGCGGGACGCGCGCCCCCGTCCGTCCGCAGCGGACGGGGGCGCGCCACACCGGAGGGAACAGCAGCAATGGCACAGCCTGCAAAGGGGCCGGCGAAAGGCCCGTGTTCCACCCCATCGGAGCTGACCGACGGAGACTCGACTCCCGACTGTCACCCGGTGGACGAGAAGCTCCACCCCTCGCGGCTCGTCCCCGCCGCACTCCAGCACATCGCCGCCATGTACGCGGGCGTCGTCACTCCGCCGCTGATCATCGGGCAGGCCTGCGGTCTCGACACCGTGGCCCAGACCCGGCTCATCGCGGCGGGACTGCTGATCGCCGGACTCGCCACCATCCTCCAGACGCTCGGCGTCAAAGGCTTCGTCGGCAACCGGCTTCCCTTCGTCAACGCCGCCTCGTCGGCCGGCATCGCACCCATCCTCGCCATCGCCGAGACCAATGCCAAAGGCGAGCAACTCCCGGCCATCTATGGCGCGGTGATGGTCGCGGGCGTCTTCTGCCTCGCCGTCGGACCGTTCTTCGGCAGGCTCCTTCGCTTCTTCCCGCCGCTGGTCACCGGCGTCGTCATCACCCTCATCGGCGTCACGCTGATGCCCGTGCCCGTGAAGTGGGCGCAGGGCGGGGACGACACCGACCCGACGTTCGGCGACATGAAGTACCTGGCGCTCGCCGCCTTCACCCTCGTCGTGATCCTGCTCTTCCAGCGCTTCGGCCGCGGCTTCCTCAAGCAAGTCGCCCTGCTGGCAGGCATGTTCATCGGAACACTGGCCGCGATCCCGTTCGGGATGGCCGACTTCACCTCCGTGCAGAGCGCCCCGCTCGCCGCACTGCCGACACCGTTCGCCGCCGGCGCGCCCACCTTCCAGCCCGCCGCGATCCTCTCGCTCTGCATCGTCATGCTGGTCCTGATGACCGAGTCGGCGGCCGGCATGCTCGCCCTCGGCGAGATCTGCGAGCGCGAGACCAACGGGAAGACCATCACCCGGGGTCTGCGCACCGACGGCATCGCGACGCTCGTCGGCCCGGTCTTCGGCGGCTTCCCGACCTCCGCCTTCGCGCAGAACGTCGGCGTCGTCTCCCTGACACGTGTCCGCAGCCGTTACGTGGTCGCCGTCGCCGGTGGCGCGCTCATCGTGCTCGGTGCCTTCCCGGTGCTCGGAGCCGTCGTCAACGTGGTCCCCATGCCGGTACTCGGCGGTGCGGGCATCGTCCTCTTCGGCTCCATCGCGGTGAGCGGCATCCGTACGCTCTCCGAGGCCGGACTCGACGACAGCTCCAACATCATCCTGGTGGCCGTCGCGCTCGGAGCGGGCATCATCCCGCTCGCCGCGCCCACCTTCTACGCCGAATTCCCGGCCTGGGCGCAGACCGTCCTCGGCTCCGGAATCAGTGCGGGAGCGCTGGTCGCGGTCCTGCTCAACCTGTTCTTCAACCATCTCGGCACCCGTGGCCCCGCCGCCGCGGCACTCAAATCTTCCTAGGGTCATGCCGTGCCCACATCGCCACCGTTCACAGAAGGAAGAAGTACCATGGCAGCACCGGCAGACCTGCAGCGCATCGTCATCGAGAACTGTGCCATCGCGACCGTCGACGCCGACGACACCGAGTACGCATCGGGATACGTCGTCGTCGCGGGCAACAAGATCGAGTCCATCGGCGCGGGTAAGGCCCCCGAGGGCCTGCAGAACGTCGTACGCCGCGTGGACGGGACCGGTCACCTCGTGACCCCCGGCCTGGTCAACACCCACCACCACTTCTACCAGTGGATCACCCGCGGCCTGGCCACCGACCACAACCTCTTCAACTGGCTCGTCGCGCTCTACCCGACCTGGGCGCGCATCGACGAGCAGATGGTGAAGGCGGCGGCCCAGGGTTCGCTCGGCATGATGGCCCGCGGCGGTGTCACCACCGCGATGGACCACCACTACGTCTTCCCGAAGAACTCCGGTGACCTGTCCGGTGCCATCATCGGCGCCGCGAGCGACATGGGTGTCCGCTTCACCCTGGCCCGCGGCTCCATGGACCGCAGCGAGAAGGACGGCGGCCTGCCGCCGGACTTCGCCGTCGAGACCCTCGAAGGTGCACTCGCCGCGACCGCCGAGACCGTCGACAAGCACCACGACGCCTCCTTCGACGCGATGACCCAGGTCGCCGTCGCCCCCTGCTCCCCGTTCTCGGTCTCCACCGAACTCATGAAGCAGGGCGCGGAGTTGGCGCGCTCCAAGGGTGTAC
Source organism: Streptomyces sp. NPDC002853 (assembly GCF_053591915.1). Taxonomy (NCBI): domain Bacteria; kingdom Bacillati; phylum Actinomycetota; class Actinomycetes; order Kitasatosporales; family Streptomycetaceae; genus Streptomyces; species Streptomyces sp. NPDC002853. The sequence goes on from NZ_JBSFUS010000006.1 coordinate 463,012, forward strand.
GCCTGCACACCCACGGCAGCGAGACGGTCGAGGAGGAGAAGTTCTGCCACGAACTCTTCGGCATGGGCCCGACCGACTACTTCGAGTCGACCGGCTGGCTCGGTGACGACGTGTGGATGGCGCACTGCGTCCACATGAACGACTCCGACATCGCGGCATTCGCCCGTACGGGTACGGGAGTCGCGCACTGCCCGTCCTCCAACGCACGTCTGGCCGCAGGCATCGCCCGCGTCCCCGACATGCTCAAGGCCGGCGTCCCGGTCGGCCTCGGCGTCGACGGCACCGCGTCCAACGAGTCCGGCGAACTCCACACCGAGCTGCGCAACGCGCTGCTCATCAACCGCCTCGGCGCGCACCGCGAAGCCGCCCTGAACGCGCGTCAGGCGCTGCGTCTCGGCACCTTCGGCGGCGCCCAAGTCCTGGGCCGCGCCACGCAGATCGGGTCGCTCGAGCCGGGCAAGCTCGCCGACCTGGTCCTCTGGAAGATCGACGGCATCGGGCACTCCTCGATCGCCGACCCGGTGACCGCCATCGTCTTCGGCGCGGCGGCCCCGGTCACGCTCTCCCTCGTCAACGGCCGCCCGATCGTCGAGAACGATCGTCTGCTGCACGTCGACGAGGACGCCATCGCCCGCTCGGCGCGGGACGAGGCGCAGCGCCTCGCGCGGATCGCCGCCGGGAGCTGACACCTGGAACTCCGGTCAGGGGGGACGGCCCTTGACCGGACTTGAGCAGCCGAGCGGGTTGCTCAAGTGCCGCCCCGGAACGTGGCCCAAAGCTTCACGTTCCCGGGGCGGTCAGTACTACCCCTCAGCAGTACCTGGGCGCACCACTCACAACTTCATACCGAGCAGGTCCTTGCACGACGCACCACCTCCCAGAAGCGAAAAGTGCCGGCAGAGCCGCCGTACTGGAAAACAACCGGAGGAGCCACAGTGGCCACTCAGCCCAGGTTCACCAAGCAAGGCACCACCCCAGACCCATCCGAAGTCGACGGCGAGAGCGCCATATCAGAGACACAAGAGATTCATCCCGTCGACCAGAAGCTCCCCCCGCTCAAGATGGCGACGACCGGTCTCCAGCACGTGGCGGCCATGTACGCGGGCGTCGTCGCACCGCCGCTCATCGTGGGCGCGGCGATAGGCCTCTCCGCGAAGGAACTCACCTTCCTGACCGGCGCCTGTCTGTTCACCGCGGGCCTCGCCACCTTCCTCCAGACGCTCGGCATCTGGAAGATCGGCGCCCGGCTGCCCTTCGTCAACGGCGTCACCTTCGCGGGCGTCGCCCCCATGATCGCGGTCGTCGAATCGACGGACAACAAGGACGACGCGCTGCCGATCATCTTCGGTGCGGTCATCGTCGCGGGAGTCCTCGGCTTCATCGCGGCGCCCTTCTTCTCCAAGCTCGTACGCTTCTTCCCGCCGGTGGTGACCGGCACGGTCATCACGCTCATCGGCATCTCGCTCATGCCGGTCGCCTTCGGCTGGGCGCAGGGGCCGGTTCCAGGAGCCGACGACTACGGCTCGATGAAGAACCTCGGCCTCGCGGGCATCACGCTCGTGATCGTGCTGCTGCTCCGCCGCTTCACCACCGGCTTCGTCAAGCAGATCGCCGTGCTCCTGGGTCTCGTCGTCGGCACGCTCATCGCGATCCCGTTCGGCGTCACCGACTTCAGCCCGGTGGGCGACGCGGACATCGTCGGCTTCCCGACGCCGTTCCACTTCGGCGCACCGCAGTTCGCGGCGGCGGCGATCGTGTCGCTGTGCGTGGTGATGGTGGTCTCGATGACGGAGTCCACGGCCGACATGCTGGCGCTCGGTGAGATCGTGGACCGCCCCGCGGACGAGAAGACCATCGCGGCGGGCCTGCGCGCGGACTGCCTCGGTTCGGCGGTCAGCCCGCTCTTCAACGGCTTCATGTGCAGCGCGTTCGCGCAGAACATCGGCCTGGTCGCGATGACGAAGATCCGCAGCCGGTACGTCGTCGCCGTGGGCGGCGGCTTCCTGGTCCTGATGGGCCTGTGCCCGATGGCGGCCTCGCTCATCGCCGTCGTGCCGCGGCCGGTGCTCGGCGGCGCGGGTGTCGTCCTCTTCGGTTCGGTCGCGGCGAGCGGCATCCAGACGCTGGTCAAGGCGAACCTGGAGCGGGACAACAACGTCCTGATCGTGGCCGTCTCGCTGGCCGTCGGCCTCATCCCGATCGCGGCGCCGGAGTTCTACCACGCGTTCCCGGAGACCGCGAAGATCATCCTCGACTCGGGCATCTCCACCGGCTGTGTCGCGGCGGTGCTGCTGAACCTGGTCTTCAACCACATCGGCAAGCGAGGCGAGGACGACGAGGTGACCAACCCGATGGAGCCCGGGGGAGAGATCGCTGAACAGAGGGTGCACGAGGTCCATGAAGGGTCTTCCCCGGCGGGGGCCCACTGACGTAACGTGCGTGACGCCGCCCGCATCGCGGAAGTTACTTTCCAGTCGGAATAGTGGTCGGCTCCGCCGCGCGCCTCGTGAACTCCCGCGCGGTGGGGCCGACTTCCGGCGTCACGCACACGGAAGAAGCGCCACCCATGAGTTCTCAGCCCAGCACCGCAGAGAAGGCCGCACCCGCCGACCCGGCCCCTGAGGTTCTTCCCGAGGTCCATCCGGTCGACGAGATCCTGCCGCCGGGGCGGATGCTCGTCGCGAGCCTCCAGCACGTCGCCTCCATGTACGCGGGCGCGGTCTCCGTCCCGCTCGTCGTGGCCGTGGCCGCCAAGATGTCGCCGGGGGACACGGCGGTACTCATGGGCGGCAGCCTCCTGATGGCGGGCATCGCGACGCTGCTCCAGACCCTCGGCATCGGCAACTTCATCGGCTCCCGGCTGCCGTTCGTGAACGGCGTCTCGTTCGCGGGCGTCGGCGTGATGCTGACGATCATCACGACCCAGGGCGGCGTCGAGGCGGGGATGCCGGTGGTCTTCGGCGCCATCATCGTCTCAAGTCTCTTCGGTTTCCTGGTAAGTTCGTACTTCTCGCGACTCGTCCGCTTCTTCCCGCCGGTGGTGACGGGGTCGGTCATCACGCTGATCGGCGTCTCGCTCATCCCGGTCGCGTACGACTGGATAGTGGACGACTCGTCGACGGGTACTCCGCAGCCGGGCAGTATCGGCCTCGCGGGTGCGACGGTCCTGGTCATGCTGCTGCTCCAGCGTTTCACGCGGGGCTTCCTCAAGCAGATCAGCATGCTCTTCGCGATGATCTTCGGTACGTTGCTTGCGATTCCGATGGGCCTGGCGGACTTCTCCAAGCTGGACGACGCGGCGCTGGTCGGCATCCCCTCGCCGCTCCACTTCGGTGCGCCCGAGTTCAACGTCCCCGCCATCATCTCGATGTGCGTGGTGATGCTGGTGATCCTGACGGAGTCGACGGCGGACATGATCGCCCTGGGCAAGATCGTCGACAAGGAGGTCGACGAGAAGACCATCGCCCGCGGCCTGCGTGCCGACGCGCTCGGCTCGGCCCTGAGCCCGCTCTTCAACGCGTTCCACGCGAGCGCGTTCGCGCAGAACATCGGCCTGGTCGTCATCTCCAAGGTGCGAAGCCGCTTCGTGGTGGCGCTGAGCGGCGGCATCCTGGTCCTGATCGGCCTCAGCCCGGCGGCTGCCGCGCTGATCTCCGTGGTCCCGATGCCGGTCCTCGCCGCCGTCAGCCTCTTCCTCTTCGGCTCCATCGCGGTCAGCGGCATCCAGACCCTGCTCCAGGCGGACCTGCACCGGGGCGACAACGCCCTGATCGTGGTGGTCACCCTCGGCGCGGGCCTGGCCCCGGCACTCTCGGACGGCTTCTACGACGCGTTCCCGGCCTGGGCGCAGATCGTCCTGGGGTCGGGGATCTCCACGGGGTGCTTGCTGGCGGTGGCGCTGAACCTGGTGTTCAACCACATGGGGAGCGGGGCGGGTTCGGAAGCCTCGGCAGGCGCGCCCGAGGCGGAGGCCGCGGTCACGCACTGAGGTGAGGCGGCGCGGGCGGGCAGTGGGCGGAGACGCCGCGCGGATTTCCGACATGACCCTCGGACCGGCACGTTGACGGCGCATACGTGCCAGACCAGGGGCGGGTGGGCCTGGTGAAGTCGAGGCATGCCTACATCTACACCGGAGCCGACGGACACGACAACGCCCACGGACGCGGACGCATTTGCGTCCGCGTCCGCGTCCGAGTCTGCGTCTACGTCTGAGCTTGCGTCCGAGCTTGTACCTGGGTCTGTCACTGGGGGTGGGGCGATGCTTGCGTCAGGAACTGCGGCTGGGGTGACGCTTGCGTCCGGGTCCGGGTCCGGGTCCGGGTCCGGGTCCCAGTCGTCCGGGTCCAGGTCTACGTCTGCGGCGACGTCAGCGTCGGGGGCTGGGGCGATGCCCGCGTCGGGGTCGGCGTCTGGGGCGACGCTCGGGTCCGGGGCCGCGTCTGCGTCTGCGGCTGAGGTGACGTCCGGGGCTGTGCCGGTGGTGGCGTTTGGGGCTGGGGTCGCTGGCCCAGACGCCGCCTCCGTCGTGGCGTCACCGGCTGTCGGAGTCTCTGGGCGGGCGCGGCGCGGGGGGTGGGGGGCTGTGCTTGCCGTGGCGGCGGGGATCTTTGTCATCGTCACCACCGAGATCCTGCCGATCGGGCTGCTCACCCCCATCGGTGCGACCTTCGGCATCTCGGACGGCACGGCGGGGCTGATGATGACCCTGCCCGGCATTCTCGCCGCCGTCGCCGCCCCGGTCGTGACGGTCACGACCCGTCGCGTCGACCGGCGTCACATGCTGTGCGTCCTGATCCTGGTGCTCGCCCTCGCGAACCTCCTCGCCGCACTCGCCCCCGGCTACTGGCTGATGATGGTCTCCCGGGTACTCCTCGGACTCGTCATCGGCGCCTTCTGGTCCATCGGCGCGAGCCTCGCCTCCCGGCTCGTCCCCGAGGCGCAGGTCGGCCGGGCGACCGCCGTGATCTTCGCCGCCGTTCCGCTCGGCTCCGTGCTAGGGGTACCGGCGGGCACGTTGCTCGGTCAACTGGTCGGCTGGCGCGCCGTGTTCGTGGTCATGGGTGGCTTGACCCTGGCGGTTCTCGCCGCCCTCGTGATGTCCCTGCCGCCCTTGCCGCCGCAGAGCGTCACCCGGCTCGGCGTGCTGCGCGAGCTGCTGCGCTCGCGCCGTGTCCGTGTCGCCGTCGCGGTGACCTTCCTCGTCGTGACGGCGCACTTCGCCACGTATACGTACGTCACCCCCTTCCTGGAGGAGGTGACCGGCGCGGGTCCGCGAGCGATCACCCTCTTCCTGCTCGCCTACGGCGTCGCCGGCATCCTCGGCAACTTCCTCGCGGGAGCGTGGGTGAGGCGTGCGCCGCGGGGCACCTTCGCCGCGGCTGCCGGGCTGATCGCGGCGGTGACCTTGCTGCTGCCCGTACTTGGTGCGGCTGGGTACGGCGGTGCGCTCGGGCTGCTTGTGGTGTGGGGCGTCGCGTACGGAGCCGTGCCGGTCTGCTCGCAGACGTGGTTCGTGGACGCGGCACCACGGGCGCCCGAGGCCGCGTCGGTGCTGTTCACGTCGTCGTTCCAGGCGACGTTCGCCTTCGGTGCGTTGGGGGGAGGGGTCGTCGTGGACGCGGCATCGGTCACGGTGGTGATGGCTGTCGGCGGCGGCGTCGCGGTACTGGCGGCCCTGCTGGTCGGCGGGGCCGCCCGGTTGGTCTGAGGGTGGCGATCACGGGCCGGGATCCCCTCAAGGTGCAGAAGAATCCCGTGGGGGGCTCCTGTTTGTGGTGTGGGGGTGGGAAATTCGGGCGTCAGGGGCAGGGGCGGGGGCAGGGGCGGCCAGGCAGTGAGCTGTCGGAGGCCGCCGCGCAGATCGTCGCCGATGGTTGATGTGTGTGCTGCCCCCGCTTACGCGTCGGCGGGACGGTGTGGGGCGCGGTCACGTTGCCGTCGCCGGAGCCCTGTCCGTTGCCAGTTTGACGGCGAGGGCGCCGAGGACCGTGCCCATGACGTAACGCTGGGCTCGGAGCCAGGTCGGGCGGCGGGAGAGGAAGACCGCGATGGTGCCCGCCGCCATGACTATGGCCAGGTTCACGATCAGGCTGATGGAGATCTGGAGGCCGCCCAGAGCGAAGCCCTGGAGGAGGGTGTGGCCGGCTGCCGGGTCGATGAACTGGGGGATGAGGGAGACGTACATGATGGCGACCTTCGGGTTCAGGAGGTTCGTCAGGACTCCCATGGTGAAGAGGCGCCGGGGGGAGTCGGGGGCCAGCTCCTGATGGGCGAAGACCGATAGGCCGCCCGGCTTGAGCGCCTTCCAGGCCAGCCACGCGAGGTAGGCCGCGCCGGCGAGTTTCACGGCGAGGTACAGCTGGGGGACGGCAAGGAAGACCAGGGACAGGCCCAGGTTGGCCGCGGTCAGGTAGATGAGGAAGCCCACGGCCACCCCGGCCAGGGAGACCGCTCCGGCCCGCCTGCCCTGGGTGATGCTCCGCGAGACGAGGTACATCATGTTGGGGCCGGGGGTGAGCACCATGCCGAGGGACACCACTGCGACGCCGAGCACCGCGTTCATTCCGATCATTCAGCAAGCATCGGGCGGCCCCGGCGTCCAGCACCAGCGATGAATTCTTCATGTAACCCGTAAGCGTTGCTTCATCGGCGCGGGGAGCCCGTGTGGTGTCGGACGGGACCCCGCGCCGATGTGTGGGGGGTGGGGGGTGGGGTTCAGCCGATGCGGTACGGGTCTCCGTATACCTTCCACTCCAGTGGCGTGTTCAGGTTCAGGTTGCCCTTGTTCAGGAACACCCGCTGGGCCGTGTCGACCCGGCTGGTGTCCTCGTGTGCCTCCTCCTGCCTCATCGCCCAGACGCGTGCGTCGAGGAACGCGTGGAGGTAGGCCGTCTCGTCGCCGCCCTGGGCCGGCGTCCTGGCCGAACGCAGGGCGCGCTTGCGGATGTTGCGGAAACTGGTGTTGTCGCCGCCGTCGCCGTGCATGACGATCGCGTCGTAGTACGCGAACTGGCCGAGGACACCGATGCCGTCCGCCTTGCCTTGTCCGACCGCCGGGTTGAAGTAGACGCGGTCGCGCTCGTCGTTCTGTGCCCTCTGGAACTCGCGGTCCTCGGCGGCCCGTTCCCAGTCACCCTTGTACGTGGGGTCGAGGCCCTCGTGGGAGTCGGTGCCGTCCACCTCGCGCAGGGCGGGGAGGTACTTGGCGAGGATGTTGCCCGGCTTGCGTCGGGTGTAGAGCTCCACGAGGTCGAGCATGTCGCCCGTGCCCGAGCAGAAGCCGATGATCCCGGCGGTGTAGCCGCGGCCGTCGCCGATGTCCTCGCAGTAGCGGTAGTGCTCCCTCCAGTTGAGACTCGAGTTCTCCGCGCTGCACACGATCTTCATGGCGATCTCCTTCTTCGCCGGGTCGTCGAGTCCGCCCGCCTGGGTGGTGGGGGTGGCGCCTGCCGTTCGGGAGGCGATGACGGGGCCTGCGACGAGCGAGGCGCCGAGGGCCGCGAGCAGGGTGCGGCGTGAGGTGTGTATGCGGGGCGCCGGGGCGCGGTGGGGGGTGGGCACGGGACCTCCAAGGTGGGGGAGTTCGTCGATCCGACGGGTCTTGGCTCTTCCGCGTACTGTTAGGAAGGTTTACTACCAGAGATCCGAGGTGACGTATACCCGTCAAGGAGGGGGGGAGTTGGTGATCTTGGAGGGGGTGCGGTGCCCGGTCAGCGGGACCGGGTGAGGCGGGCTTGCACCTGAGCAGCGACTTTGTACGTGTCGCCGGTGGGGCGGGCCGGAAGGCGGCCGGGGTCGCGAATCCAGCCGTCCTCGATGGCGAACCAGTCGATCGCCTTGGGCGGGCGGCCCTCGGCGAGTGCGGTGCGCAGCTCCTTGAAGTACGTCTCCCAGCGCAGGCGGTAGAGGCCGCCGACCAGTCCGGCCCACTCCCGGTTGGCGTAGTCGCGCAGGCCCGCGTCCGCCCCGGACCGCGTGCCCCAGACGGTGAGGAGTGACAGCTGGTCGTATGCGAGGTGTTCTCGTTCCGTCGCGTCGGCGCCCCACGAGCGTGCGTCGGCGACCCAGCGGCCCAGGAGATGGCGGGAGTCCGTGGCCATCAGTTCGTCCAGGAGGGTCATCAGGTCGAGCCAGGTCCCGGTCAGGTTGTCGAAGAGGGGTTTGTTCCGGGCGTCGTACGCCTGCTTGATCTGAGGGAGGAGCACCCGGCTGCGGTTGGAGAGCGCCTGGCGTGCCACGTCCAGGATGTCCTGGTGGTAGGCGGAGGAGGTCCGCAACTCGCGGCGTACGGAGAGGAGTTCGGTGAGTGCCGGTTCGAAGTCCGCCGGCGTGTAGCGCATGGCCTTGGGTGACCAGGCCGCCGCCGACTTCACGGACAGGGCGGGGCGCGCGCCGAAGAGTCCGTCCGCGCCCTCGGCCCACTCGTCGGCGCGGGTCGTGCCGTACGCGGTGCGGCGCAGGATGTCCCAGGCAGCTGCCGCGTGCGGGTCGGCGGCTCCGTAGCGGGACACCGACCAGTCGGCGAACCACGTGGTGAGGTTCAAGTCGCCCGTGCGCCAGGCCAGTTCCGAGAAGAGCTCGAAGGCTGCCGGGTTGTTGTCCGCCGCCTCCGGCATCAGGGAGATGCCGCGCATGGTGCTGCCCTTCTTGGTGCGCCACTTCTCGTAGAGCGCGGCCCAGTCGGGGGTGTTGGCGCCGAGTGTGGTGTGGCCGCCGAAGTTCCAGATCGAGCCGAAGGTGTACGGGGTGTCGTTCCAGTCGGACTCGCGGTCGGTGATCTTCGAGAAACGGTCGGAGAGACCGTCGACCACCAGCATGCGCGACTTGTCCACGGCGTCGACGATGGCCTTGGGTGGGTTGTTCTGCCAGCCGAGAATCACCCACGTGGCGCCGGGGTGTGCGGCCCGGAGGGCTTTTTCGACGGCCTTCGCCGCGTCCGGGACCGGGACGTCGCCCGGCTTTCCGCCCTCGTGGAGGAGGTCCATCTTGTACATCGTCGACGCGCCGAAGAGCTCGTCCTGTGCGCGGTAGAAGGCCGCGGCCACCCGGGTGAAGTGCTCGGTGCGCGGGTCGAGCCAGTCAGGTCGCGTGAAGCCGACCCAGTCGCCCTGCGGCACGGTGCGCGCACCGGGGTTCCTCGCGCCGAAGCCGGGCGGGACCGTCCCGAAGTAGCCGGGGAACACCGGGGTCATGCCGAGCTCGCGCAGCCGGTCCGCGATGCGGCGGCCCAACGCGGCACGTCGGGTGAGGAGTTGGGCCGAGACGGGGTGCGGGAACGATGACATGTTCTGGAGCAGCCACCATGGCTGGTGGGCCGGGGCCGGGATCCACTCGCGCATCTCCTTGTCGGAGTAGCCGAACTCCTGGAACACACGGTGGTAGAGCGCGTCGGCGCCGACGTACACGAGCACCTCGTTGTAGCCGTGCAGTGCGAGCACGTCGATCTCGCGCTCCCAGTACGACCAGTCGTGGTACGCCCCCGTGTAGCCGTCGTTCGTGTCGTTCAGGACGAAGCGGTGGGGGGTGTTGGCGCTGCCCGTCATGGGCTTGTCGAGGCCGGGGAGACGGCCGGGCAGGTTCAGCTGGTTGCCCGCCCAGGTGATGTTCGCGTGGGCCTTGTGCTTCAAGTAGTGCTGCAGTGCCTTGAGTTGCACCGCGGGGGTGGTGCCTGTGACGGTGATCCGGCCCTCTTCTCCCGATACACGGAAAGTGTCGGCGGGGCCCGCGGTCACGAACCTCAGCTGCTTCCAGTGTCCGGGCAGCAGCCGCCGGGCGGCCTTGACGGCAGGGGACTCGGAGGGCGGGGCGCCGTCGGCGGTGGAGCCGGAGCAGGCGACGGCGGCGCCGGTCGTTCCGGCGAGGGCGGTGAGGAAGGTGCGGCGGGCCAGGGGCATGACGTAGGGATACCCTCCCGGGGTCGGCGGAGCGCTGCATCGGCGGGGCGTGTCGACGGCGCACCACGATGAACCGGGCGCGCGGCACGGTCAAGGTCGCGCGAGAGCCCCACGGATGCCGGGCTTGCGGCATCCGCTTCGATAGCCGAAGCACGGTGTTACCGTCGCCGGATGACCGCACCGCTGCCAGGCCGGCCGACGCCCGCCTCCACCACCGGCCGCCCCCTGATGGCCGCGCTCGACCTGTTCGGGCGGCGCTGGAGCCTGCGGATCGTGTGGGAGCTGCGGGCCGGGGCGATGGGGTTCCGCGCGCTGCGCCAGCAGTGCGACGCCATGTCGTCCAGTGTGCTGCGCCAGCGTCTGACCGAGCTTCTCGAAGCCCGGCTCGTGCATCAACTGCCGGATTCTTCCTATGCGTTGACCGCGCTCGGGCGAGAGGCCCATCAGGCGTTGTTGCCCCTGGACGGCTGGGCCCGGCGCTGGGCGGACGAGGTCAGCGCGAACTCGGCAGCGGATCAGCCGTAAGGGCTTCGCGCATGAGCGACACGGCGGTCCGCAGCGTGCTGAGCGGGCGGATCAGCAAGGTGGCCTCGGTGAGACGGCCCTGGTCGTCGACCTCCTGCACGAACGCGCCGTAGACGCTCGCGTCCCGGACGCTGCCGTGGAACGTCGTCACGCCGTGCCGTTCGCCGTCCTCGGTGAACTCCTGGACCGGCTCGATCCCGGTCAGGCACTGCCCGAGCTTCTGGAACAGGTGCGCCACGTCGTCCCGGCCGCTGTAGTCGGCGACCGGGCTGTGGAAGACGACGTCCGGCGCGAGCCGGAGGCCCGCCTTGTCCGGGGCGTCGGGCGCGAGCAGGGCGCGTACGTCGAGGCTCATCGGTGCCGGTCCTCCTGAGTTGCGTTGCGTTGCGTTGAGCTGAGCTGAGCGGTGCGTGGGGCGCGTGGACAGTGGGGGTGGGGTGCGTCGTGGCCGCATGCTTCGATTTCCGAATCGTACTGGCGCGTGGCCGTCACGGGAAGTCCATGAGGCCGCCCACGGAAGTCCAGGTGTGCGCAACTCCCGCCGCAAGGTGACACAGTCATCGGAGCGATGGAGCGCGATCGTGCCAGCATCCGGCGTATCAGGGTCAGTTGAGCGCATTGACATCCGATGTATTCGACCCTACGTTCCCGAGCGACCCGTCAACCTCAGGGAGCCGCCCCCATGCGCACCCAGCTCAGCCGCACCCGGCGAAGAGTCGCCGGGATCGCCCTGTTCCTCGCCTCGGCCCTCGCCGCGACCGCCGTCCCCTCGGCGGTCGCCGCCCCGACGGAACCCCTCGCCACATCCCACGCGGCCACCGGCCACGCAGCCGGCCCCGGAACCGACCACGCCACCGATGACCCCTTCACCGCCGACCGCACCAACTGGTGGCGGCAGGACCGCTTCGGGATGTTCATCCACTTCGGCGCGTACTCCAACCTGGAGGGCGAGTACAAGAAGGCCGACGGCTCCGTGTGCCGTGACGCCGAGTGGATCCAGCGCCAGTGCGACATCCCGAAGGCCGAGTACGAGAAGCAGGCCGCCGCGTTCGACCCCGCCGACTTCGACGCGAAAGCCGTGGTGAAGGCGGCCAAGGACGCCGGGATGCGCTACATCGTCATCACCTCGAAGCACCACGACGGGTACGCGATGTGGCCCACGAAGGTCAACGGCTGGAACCTGCGCGACCACTCGTCCTTCGACAGGAACCGCGACATCCTCGCGGAGCTGAAGAAGGCCTCCGACGACGCGGGCATCAAACTCGGCTTCTACTACTCGATCTGGGACTGGCACGACCCGGACTTCCCGGACCCCGCCACCTTCCCCGCGTACGAGAAGCGGATGCGCGCCCAGCTCAAGGAGCTGGTCGACACCTATGACCCCGCCCTGCTCTGGTTCGACGGCGAGTGGGAGACGGACAAGCCCCACAACCCCTGGACGTCACGGGACGGCGAGAAATTGGAGGCCTACCTCCGTGACCTCGACCCGGACCTGATCATCAACAACCGCGTCGGCAAGCGCCGCGTCGTCGACGGCGACTACGGCACCCCCGAGCAGGAGATCCCCGGCGCCCCGGTCGACGGCCAGCTCTGGGAGTCCTGCATGACCCTCAACGGCCACTGGGGCTTCGCGCGCTACGACACCGACTGGAAGTCGTCGGCCACCCTGGTCAGGAACCTCCTCTCCACGACGTCCCGCAGCGGCAACTACCTCCTGAACGTCGGCCCCGACGCCCGCGGCCGCGTACCGCAGCCCTCCGTCGACCGCCTGAAGCAGATGGGCGACTGGCTGCGCACGGCCGGCCAGGGCAACGCGGTGTTCGGCGCGCGCTTCGGCGGGCTCGTCGAGGAGCCGTCCTGGGGTTCGGTCAGCCGCAAGGGCGACAAGCTGTACGCGGCGGTCACCCAGTGGCCCGCGCCCGGCGCCGCCCTGCACCTGAAGGCACGTACGGACTTCGAGGTCACGTCGGCGCGGGTGCTCGGCAGCGATCAGAAGGTGGCGGTCACCAAGTCCGGCGACGGCTTCGACCTGAAGCCGTCCGGCGCCGCGACCAACGACACCGCCACGGTCATCGAGCTGAAGGTGGACCCGGGCCCGACCGCCCGCCCCGGCAAGGGCAAGGGCCTGAAGCAGGAGATCTTCGACAACGCCGAGCTGAGCGGCGCCCCCAAGATCACCCGCACCGACCGCTCGATCAACCACGCCTGGAAGTACGCGGGCTCACCGGCGGCGAGCATCCCCTCCGACAGGTTCGGCGTCCGCTGGACCGGCACGCTGGAGCCGCGCCGCTCGGAGACGTACACGCTGACGACCGTCTCGGACGACATGGCGCGGGTGTGGGTCGACGGCAAGCTCGTCATCGACTCCTGGACGCCGCACGAGCCGAAGATCGACAAGGCGCAGGTCGCCCTCACCGCGGGCAAGCGGCACTCGATCAAGGTCGAGTACGCGGAACAGACCGGCGAGGCCCACATGAAGCTGCTCTGGTCCAGCCCCGGACAGGAACAGCAGATCGTGCCGACGGCGCAGCTGTACGCACGGTGAGCAGCGGTCCGCGCGTCCTTCGCTGAGCGATTCGGGCCCCAAGTCCTGACGAGTCAGGACTTGGGGCCCCCGATTCAAGGACGAATGGCGGGCATGTCCCACTCTCTGAAATAGGCAGTGTTGATCGACGCCAATTGGGCAGGTGACTGCCCGTCGATCTCTGACCTCCCAGGTCAGGCGGTCGATGACAGCCATTGCCGAGCAAGAGAGTGACTGCACCGTGAGCGCGCCCGAAGCCCCCGAAATACCCGCACCGCCGGCACCGGAGGCCGTGGCACGTCACCGCACCCTCTTCCGCGCGATCCACCGCCGCAAGAACCCGCGCCTGCGTCAGTCCGACATCACGGTCACCGAGGAAGCCCAGGTCAAGCGGGCGGTCAAGGCGACCGCGCTCGGCAACGCCATGGAGTGGTACGACTTCGGCGTCTACGCCTACCTCGCCGTGATCATCGGCAAGGAGTTCTTCCCCTCGGGGAACGACACCGCGCAGACCCTCTCCTCCCTGGCCACCTTCGCGGCCGCCTTCCTCGTCCGTCCCATCGGCGGCATGTTCTTCGGCCCGCTCGGCGACCGCGTGGGCCGCAAGAAGATCCTCGCGCTCACCATGATCATGATGTCGACGGCGACCCTCGCCATCGGCCTGATCCCGAGCTACACCACCATCGGCGTCTGGGCGCCCGTCCTCCTGGTCTTCTGCCGTATGGTGCAGGGCTTCTCCACTGGCGGTGAGTACGGCGGCGCGGCGACCTTCATCGCCGAGTACGCGCCCGACAAGCGCCGCGGCTTCTGGGGTTCCTTCCTGGAGTTCGGCACCCTGATCGGCTACACCGTCGCCGCGGTCCTGGTCACCGCCCTGACCATGGGGCTCAGCGACGACTCCATGCAGTCCTGGGGCTGGCGCATCCCGTTCCTGGTGGCGGCCCCGCTCGGCCTCATCGGGCTCTACCTGCGGCTGAAGCTCGACGAGTCGCCCGCCTTCCAGAAGATGGCGGAGGCGGAGAGCGGACCGGCCGCCGAACGCCAGAAGAAGTCCTTCAAGGACTCGTTCGTCGGCCAGTGGCGCGCGATGCTGCTCTGCATCGCGCTGGTGGCCGCGTTCAACATCACCGACTACATGCTGCTCTCCTACATGCCGACGTACCTGACGGATCTCGGCTTCGGCGAGACCGGCGGCCTGATGTCCATCGTGATCGTCATGCTGATCCTGATGGCGCTCATCAACTCCTTCGGCCGACTCTCCGACCGCATCGGCCGCAAGCCTGTCCTGATGGCGGGCTCGGTGGGCTTCTTCGTCCTTGCCCTCCCGGCGTTCCTGCTCATCAAGCAGGGCGGCACGGTCGCGGTCTTCTCCGGCCTGCTCATCCTGGGCCTGTGCCTGGTCTGCTACCTGGGCGTCATGTCCTCGTCGCTCCCGGCCCTGTTCCCGACGGACGTGCGCTACGGCTCCCTCTCCATCGGCTTCAACATCTCGGTCTCGCTCTTCGGCGGTACGACCCCGCTGGTGGTCGCCGCGCTGATCGGCGCGACCGGCAACGATCTGATGCCGGCGTTCTACACGATGCTGGCGGGCCTGGTCGGCATCATCGCGGTGGCCGCCATGAAGGAATCGGCCCGCCAGCCCCTGGAGGGCTCCCCGCCTTCCGTGGCCACGGACGAGGAAGCGCGGGAACTGGTGGACTCGCAGCCTTCGTCGCAGCCCCAGTACTGACGGCGGTCAGGCTTGGGCGGCGTACTCCGTGAACGCCGCCCAAGCCTGCGGCGCTAGGGCGAGTTGGGGGCCTGCGGGGTTCTTTGAATCGCGTACGTGGATGGTGGTGGGGCAGGGGGCGATTTCTACGCAGTCGCCGTCACCGCCGCTGCTGTAGCTGGACTTGGTCCAGGTGAGGGCGACTTCCACGCAGTCGTCGCCGGAGCCGCTGCTGTAGCTGCTCTTGAACCAGGCCAGTTCGGGGGTGCTCATGCCGCTCCTCGCATCCGCTCGAGCAGGCTCACCGAGTCTTCGAACGAGAGAGCCTGTGGGCGCATCCTGGCATACCGCATCTGGAGAATGCTGATCTCTTTCGGGTCGGAGATGAGCTGCCCGCTTCGTTGGCCTTCGGAGTACGCGAACCACTTATTGTCCGGCGTCTCCAGTAGCTGAACTGGACCGTCCAGCCCGGCATGGCTCGCCCTCACCACAGGCATGACCTGAAGCTCGATGTTCCGCCGCTCGGCGAGGCCGAGGATGTGGTCGATGAGTTCCATGGTGACGTCATGCCCGCCCATGCGGCGCAGGAACAGGTGTTCCTCCAGAATGAAGCTGTAAGCCGTGTTCGGCCGTTCCGTCAGCAGTCGCTGCCGTTCCATCCGCGCCGCCAACTGTGCCTCGATCTGTTCGTCCCCCAGCGGCGGCAGCTGATTGACGAAGAGCGTGCGGGCGTACGCTGCCGTCTGCAACAGCCCAGGAATCAACCGGCATTCGTACGTGTAGAGGGCTACCGCCTCCTGCTCAAGGCGTGCCCAGTGACGGAACCAGGAAGCGAGCCCCGGCTTGCTGCGCGACAGCTGGTTGGCCGCCAGCCGCAACGTGCCGAACGCGTCGAGCGCGGCCTCGCACTGATCGATGAAGCCGGGCGGCGGAAATCGCCTGCCCTGCTCGATCGAGGCGAGGAAATGGGAGGAGCAGCCGACCTCCTCGGCCAACGCTTCCTGGGTCGCCCCGGCGCGTTTGCGGAAGCTCTTGAGGACCGCGCCGAAGGTCTTCATGCCGTCCGACGGCACAGGCTCTTTGCTGCTTGACGACATCACGGGTAACCCCCGACGCTCGTGTGCTGATCTTCGCCAACAGCCCCATGGTCACGGTCCGTTACCCTCCCTGTCCACCCTTTGTACTCGTACGCTGACTCAGCGTACGAGTTTGGTTGCTGGTGTACGGCTCCGGTGGCGACCACCGTTGGCACCATGCCGACCCAAGCCGAACCCGCCACCCCCCTGCTGGAGTTCACCCAGCGACTGAGCTCCACGCCCCGGGGCGCCCGCCTCGCACGCAGGCTGACCAGGTATCACCTGGACGGCTGGGGCATCCCGTACGACAGTGAGCTGTCCGACGCCGTCGAGGCGATCGTCGCCGAGCTGGCGGCGAACGCCGTCACTCACGGCCGCGTGCCCGGCCGTGACTTCGAGCTCCGCCTGACGCTCCGCAAGCACACGCTCCGTGTCGAGGTCTCCGACACCCTGAGCGAGCACAGGCCGCCGCACGAGCCCGGACTGCCGTCGTCGGAGGACGAGTCAGGCCGGGGTCTCGTGATCGTGGCGGCACTGGCCGAGGAGTGGGGCGTGGTCGGGCGGGAGGTAGGCAAGACGGTGTGGGCCGACGTCGGCGCCGCCGGTGTCAGCCGCAGAGCTCACGCGTGGTGAGGGAGCCGCCCGCGTTCTCGTCGTCCGTGCCGAGGGCCACGAGGTCGGAGCCGGGGACGCACCGCAGCGCCTCGATCTTGTAGCCGTCGAACCTGTCCAGGAGCTTGGGCGACTCGGCGACCGACAGCCTCACCTGACCCCCGGAGGTGACGGTCAGCTTGCCCGCGTCGCTCACGGCGGAGTCGAACGGGCCGTCGTCTCCGGCGTCGGACGCCGAACTGACCAGCAGGCGGCCCGACTTGGTCACCTCGATGTCCGACGCGTGGCGCACGTCCCCCTTGGGGTACGGCGCCCGGAGCGTGGCCTTCTGTACCTCGCCGAACTCCGACTCGCCGTAGGACCCGATCGAGAACGGGGCCGCGTACAGCGTCGCCGGGCGGTCCGCCCCCTTGCCCCGGTCCGCCCAGACCGCTGCCATTTTCCCGTTCCGTGCGGTCAGGCTGAAGCTTTCGAAATTGTCGCCGGCGCCGATCGCGGGCAGCGGTGTGATGTCGAGGACCTTCGCTGCCTCCCCGGCGTCGGTCAGCTTGACGTGGTAGGCGATCCCGCGGCTGGCGACGGCCACGAACTCGTCGGTCGTGCCCGGCACCGCGTCGACCGCCTCCAGGTCCACGGGCTCGATGCCGTCCTGCCAGGTGATCGCCGCGACCTCGGCGGGACGGCCGATGCGGTGGGTCACCTCCGCGATGCGGTTCTCGCCGGGCCGCTTGTTGTCGCGTACGACGAGGGCGCGAAGATCGCCCCCCGAACGGTAGGTGACGGTGAGGCCGCTGATGCCGGACTTAACGTCGTCCCCGACCTGATGCCATCTGCCCGCCTCCGCCTCCGGCTGCGCCGCGGACAGGCCGGTGCCGAAGGCCATCACAACTCCCGCGCCCAGTACGGTCATTGCGGTCAGAAGGGTCTTACGCATGGTCAGGGACCTCTCGCTCGATGTGCGACGCGCGTAGATTTTCACGGCTTGCCGGACCGTAATGGCCCGGCAAGCCGAGAGGCAAGGGAAGTACCTGGATCGGTCTAACCAGCGGACGGGCTCACACCGGCGTGGGTTCGCGGTGCTCCGGCTCCCGCTCGGGTCCGGTGGTTTTGACGGCGGTCGCCCTCCCGCGCCCGGGGCGCAGCAGCGTCGCCGCCAGGGCGAGGCCCGTGGCCGCGATGCCCGTGGCCACCCAGAAGGCGAGGCGGTAGCCGTCGGCCGTGGCCGCCACGGTCTGCCCGCCGTCCGCGAGCAGATTCTCCGTGCGTCCGGCCGCCAGCGTGGTCAGTACCGCAAGCCCCAGCGAACCGCCCACCACCTGTGTGGTGTTGAAGAGCCCGGAGGCCAGCCCCGCGTCCTCCTCGCGCGCCCCGGACATCGCGAGCCCCGTCACGGCGGGCATCGCCGCCGCGAACCCGGCGCCGAGCAGCAGCATCGCGGGGAGCACGTCGACCACGTACGAACCCTCGGCGGGCAGGCGGCCGAGCAGGGCGAGGCCGGCCGTGATGAGGGCAAGCCCCGCGAGCAACGAGCGGTACGGTCCGAAGCGGCCGATCAGCCGTGCGGACAGGCCCACCATCAGGACGCCGATGACGACGGGGGCGGGCAGGAACGCGAAGCCGGTCTTCAACTCCCCGTAGCCAAGGACGCGTTGGAAGTAGAGCGCACCGATGTACTGGAAGCCGTACATGCCCGCGATCATCAGGACCTGCACGGCGTTGGCGCCGGTCAGGGTGCGGGAGCGGAAGACGCGCAGGCGCAGCAGGGGGCGGGTGGCGTGGTGCTGCCGCACGGCGAACGCGGCGTACAGGGCGAGGGAGAGGGCGGCGAGCGCGAGCGTGGCGGGCGTCCCGTGCTCCGCGGAGCCGACGATGGTGTAGACGGTGAGCATCAGAGCGCCGGTGACGAGCGCCGCGCCCGGGTAGTCGGCGCCCCCGGCAAGTCCCGTGCCGCGGTCGTTCGTCAGGACGCGAACCGCGGCGACGAGTGCGACGGCCCCGACCGGCAGGTTGATCAGGAAGATCCAGTGCCAGTTAAGGGCCTCGGTGAGCGCGCCGCCCAGAAACGTGCCGAGCGCGCCGCCCGCGGCGCCGACCGCGCTGAACACCGCGATGGCCCTGGCCTGTTCACGCGGTTCGGGGAAGAGCGCCACCAGCATGCCGAGTACGACCGCCGAGGTCATCGCCCCGCCGACCCCCTGCGCGGCGCGTGCCGCGATGAGCAGGCCCTGGTCGGTGGCGACCCCGCACAGCACGGACGCCGCGGTGAACACGGCGAGACCCGAGACGAACATCCGCTTGCGGCCGATGAGATCGCCGAGCCGCCCGGCGAGCAGGAGCAGGCCGCCGAAGGCGATGAGGTAGGCGTTCACGACCCACGCCAGGCCCGGTGCCGAGAAGCCGAGATCGCTCTGGATGGCCGGCATCGCGACGGTGACGATGTTGCCGTCGATGATCGTCATCAGGAGGCCCGAGGACAGCACGGCCACCGATGCCCGACGGGAGCGTGGTGTGGTGGACGAGCGCTGAGCCCTGGCCTCGGACACGATGAAAACCTCCATGAACTGCATAGGTGCACGACTTGTAACGGGGTTCATCGTGCGTGACCATGGAGGTCAGGAGAAGGAGGAACTTCAATGTCCCAAGGGAACACGGGTGTTACGTCGCAGGTCGTGAACGCGCAGGCGTGCCCGATGCGCGAAGTTCTTGACAGGGTGGTGGGAAAATGGAGCATCCCGATCCTGGTCGCGGCGGCGCACGGCCCCATCCGCTTCACGGAGCTGGAGCGCAGCATCGAGGGCATCAGCCGCCGCATGCTGACGCTGACCCTGCGGAATCTGGAGCGCGACGGCTTGCTCACGCGCACGGTGTATCCGACGGTCCCGCCGAAGGTCGAGTATGAACTGACGCCGGTGGCCGAGGAGTTGCACGGCACGCTGCTGACCCTGACGGGGTGGGCCGAGCGGCACCGGGTGACGATCGCGCGGTCCCGGGCGGACTACGACGAGAAGCGGGGGCTGGTGGAGGCCTGACCCCCGCCTCGGACGACCGCGGGGGAGGCTATGGCTTGCGGCCCACCGCGCCGTACGCGTCGACCGGGGTCGTGTCCTCGGATTCGGGGCGCCACCGGGTGACCTGCGCGACGCCGGGGTCCACGAGTTCCAGGCCGTCGAAGAAGGCGGCGATCTCCTCGACGCCGCGCACGTGGTACGGGATCGCGCCGCTCCTGTTGTACGCGTTCGACGCCGCGATCATGCCGTCGCTGGTGGCGGTGCTGTCACTGATGACCAGATGGCTGCCGGACGGCAGACCCGCCATGAGCCGGGACACCAGCTCGCGTGCCTGCGCGTGATCACCGACATGGCCAAGGGTGTTGAGGATCATCAGGGCGACCGGCCGGGAGAGGTCGAGGGTCGCGCTCGCGCGCTCCAGGATGGCCTCGGGGGCGTACAGGTCGGCGTCGATGTACGCGGTCTCGCCCTCGGGCGTGCTGGTGAGCAGCGCGCGGGCGTGGGCCAGGACGAGCGGGTCGTTGTCCACGTACACGATCCGGGATTCGGGGGCCACGCGCTGGGCGACCTCGTGCGTGTTGTCGGCCGTCGGCAGGCCCGTGCCGATGTCGAGGAACTGCCGGATGCCCCGCTCCGTCGCCAGATGCCGGACCACGCGGCCGAGGAAGAGTCTGCTCAGGCGCGCCACGTCGACGAGACCCGGGTGGATCTGCTTGATGTGGTCGCCCAGTTCGCGGTCCTTCTCGTAGTTGTCCTTGCCGCCCACGAAGTAGTTCCAGAAGCGCGCCGAGTGCGGCGTGCTGGTGTCGATGCGCGCGCGTATGTCCGCGGCGGCGTCGGCTTGGGGGTCGCGGTCCGACACGGGGGCCTCCGGTGGGTGATCGGGCTTGCTCGGTACTTGAACGAACGATCACCCGCCAATCTAGTTCCCGGCGCGCGTACGTGCGCCCCCAACTCCTCGGCCGCAGAAGGCCGGTCGGAGGCCGGTCGGAGGCCGGTCAGAGGCCGAGCACGCTTGGGTCGCTTGCCAGGGCCCTGAAGTATTCGCGCGGATCGGCCACCATCCGCCGTTCGTTCAGGTCCAGGAGGCCACCCACGGCCTGCACCTCGGCGGCCCGGGTGCCGTCAGCCTTGCGGACGTGCTGCTCGATGCGGAACGTCTTGCGCTCCCCCCAGATGAACTCGCAGGTCACCTCCACCTCGTCGCCCGCGCGCAGCTCGCTGAAGTAGCGGATGGTGTTCTCCAGGGCGACCGGGCCCACCCCCTTGGCGAGCAGATCGGCCTGCTCGATCCCGGCCGCGCGCAGCACGGACCAGCGGGCGTGCTCGGCGTACTGCAGGAAGACGGCTTGGTTCAGGTGGCCCTGCGCGTCCGTCTCGTACCCACGGACGCTGATGCTCACGGAAAACGGCTCCGACACGACATTCCCTTCGACGGTTCTGCACGGTCACTTCGATGTCTGGCTTCTTCGGGGCGAGGCGAGGAGATAGCGCGCGCCACCGGCCCGCTCGGCATGCTCGCTGACCTGCCAGCCCGCCGCCTCCAGCGCGCTCGCACGGGCCCGCAGGCCGTCCGGCGACGCCTCGCGCACGGCCACGGCCTCGGGCTGCGGGGTCGCGTCCACCCGATAGCCGTCGGGGCCGGGCCGACCGCCCGCCGCCTCCAGGGCCAGCGCGGCGGCCTGCACCAGATGCGTCCGCTCCCAGGCACAGGGGCGGTCCCGCGCGCCGTCCGGGTTGGTCATGCGGCGCATCTCCAGGAGGCCTTCCCAGGCGCTGCGTACGTCGCGTGCGCGGGCCGCCGGTCGTTCGGCGTCCGGCGGCGGCGCGGGCTCGGCGCCGGTGCGGGCGGCGAAGAGGCCGGACGGAGCGGGCGCGGCCGGGGGAGGGCCGGGGGCGTCGGCGGCGGGTTCCTGTGTGCCTTCCCGCAGGCGGTGGCCCGTGGGCGTCAGGAAATAGGCGTGCGGCGGACGGGGGTGCCGGAAGGCGAGGCGGTGCCGCACGAGTCCCGTCAGCTGTGCCTCGCTCCCGGTCAGCCGTCCCGTCGCCGGGTCGGCGGCCTCGATGATGCGCCGCTGAGCGGCTGTCGGAGGCTTCGTCATGTGCCCACCTCTTCCCCAGGTCCTGCTGCCTGGTTCCGATAGTGCCTCGCGCCACTGACAACGGCCGCCGAACACCGGCTGTCCGCGGCCTGCCGACTCAGCGAAGGGTGCCCGTGGCGGGGTCGACCACCTTCTCCACGACCAGTTCGAGCGTGCGCCGGTCGTCGTCGGCGCTGCCGCGCTCGTGGGGCGTGCCCGGGTACGTGTCGAGCAGCACGTCCGTGGCGCCG
Organism: Streptomyces sp. NPDC002853; assembly: GCF_053591915.1. NCBI lineage: Bacteria > Bacillati > Actinomycetota > Actinomycetes > Kitasatosporales > Streptomycetaceae > Streptomyces > Streptomyces sp. NPDC002853. Next base: position 484,690 of record NZ_JBSFUS010000006.1, read on the forward strand.
AGCTCGGCCAGCGTCTGAAGGTCGGCCCGGAGCTGGTCGAGGCTGCCGTGGCCGAGGGGGCGGTCGGCCGTGTCCGGCTGCGCGGTGAGCCTGAGCTGGAGGCGGGGCACGAGGTCGGGCGTGGGGCGCCCGGCGGCCTCGGCCTCCGCCGCGATGCGGGGCAGCGCCGTACGCAGGACTTCGAGGGTCGGCATGAACGGGTGCCAGCCCTCGCCGAGGCGGGCCGCGCGGCGCTGGGCGGCGGGGGAGTTGCCGCCGACCCAGACGGGCAGCCGCGTCGCCGGGGCGGGGGCGTTGCGGATGTCCTCGTAGGCGACGTACCGGCCCTTGAAGGAGGTCGTCTCCTCGGCCCACGCGGCGCGTATCGCGGTGAGGTACTCGTCGGTGATGGCGCCGCGCTCCTCGAAGGGGACGCCAAGGGCCTCGTACTCCGCGCGGGACCAGCCGACGCCGGCGCCCAGGATGAAGCCCGCTTCGTTGAGCTGGTCGATGTTGGCGGCGAGTCGGGCGGTCTGGAGCGGGTGGCGGTAGGGGATGACGGTGATGGTCGTGCCGAGCCGCAGCCCCGGTACGCGACCCGCGAGATGTGCGGCGAGCACGAACTGGTCGTAGAAGGGGGCCGGGTAGACCGAGTGCACGTCGGGGGTGACCGTGATGTGGTCGGAGATCATCGCCAGACCGAACCCGAGGTCACGGGCGTTGGTCGCCTGGCGTACGAGGGAGTCGGGGGTGGTGCCGGAGCCGAAGTTGAGGAGATTCACGCCGTATCGCATGGCGGCAAGTCTTGATGATCTTCGGGGTGTGTGTCGAACCGAGGCACGGCCCGTCCGGGCCGGCCGGGGAAACCGGCCGGCCCGGACCGCTGTCGCTCGCGCTACTTGCTCATGGCGAAGCGCATCAGGGCCTGCTCGTCGCCCTGCTTGATCTTGCCGGTCTCGTTGATGACCTGGAGCTTCCAGGCACCACCCTCCCGGACCGCCTTGGCCACGGCGCAGCCGTTGTCGTTCGTGAGCAGGCTCGGCCAGATGTCGGCGACCTGCTGGGTGCTGCCGCCCGTGGCGTCGTACACCTTGAAGCTGATGTTGCGCGCGTTCTGGAAGGCGCTGCGCTTCTTGTACGCGGCGGCGACGAACACGATGGACGTGATGTTGTCCGGCACGCGCTCGAACTCGACGGTCACCGTCTCGTCGTCGCCGTCACCCTTGCCGGTCTGGTTGTCGCCGCTGTGCACCAGCGAGCCGTTGCCCAGCGGGTCGAGCGAGTCGAGGCCCGCGAGCCGCACCGGGTCCGCCCCCGCCATCGCGATGGCGATCAGGTCGAGGTCGGTGCCGGCCTTCTGCCGGAGCTTGCCCAGCACACCGCCGCTGCTGCCGACGGTGGGGTCCCACGACACACCTATGGACAGACGGGTCACGCCGCCCAGATCCGCCGGTCCGTCTTCCTTCTTGAGCGTGATCATTCGCGATCCTTCTTGGTGGTGAGAGAGCTATATGGGACAGAGTGTGCCTGGTTTTACGGACGAATGTTCCAGCTCGCCACCACCGGGCGGCCGTGTTCCGTGCTGAGCCGGCAGACCGTCCCCGTCGCCAGCTGAAACAACGACCCGCCCGACACCGGCAGTCCGAGGCGCCGCGCCGTCAGCACACGCAGGAAGTGGGAGTGCGCGAAGAGGACCACGCTGGACTCGTAGTTGGCCAGTGCCGCGTCGACCTTCGCCAGCATCCGGTCGGCCCGCTCGCCGATCTGCTCCGGGGTCTCACCGGGGTGCTCGGCGGGGCCCGGGGCCACGCCGTCCGTGAACAGATACCAGTCGGGGCGGGTGCGATGGATCTCCACCGTCGTGACCCCCTCGTACGCCCCGTAGTCCCACTCGCCCAGGTCAGGGTCGACCCGGGCGTCCGGGAACCCCGCCAGCTCAGCCGTGTCCCTGGCCCGCTTCCGGGGGCTCGTGAACGCCGCCCCGATCCGGAACCGTCCCACCAGCGGCGCGAGCCCCCGCGCCTGCTCCCTGCCGTTCTCGGTGAGCGGGATGTCCGTCCAGCTGGTGTGCCGGCCGTTCATCGACCACTCGGTCTCGCCGTGCCGGACGAGGAGCAGGTCACCCATGGTGCGGAACTTCCTGTCTTTCGGGGTTCTGTCGGTGGTGGCCGGTCCGGCGAAAGGGCCCGGTCCGGCCACCACCGAGACTAGATCCCCGCAGGTACGCGCGCGGGGCGGCCCGAGCCGCGCGTCAGGCAGTAGCCCCCGATGCCCGCCAGGGCACCGAGCACGCCACCGCCCGCGGTCCACAGCCAGCGGGACGACCACCAGGCCGAAGCCCAGCCGTCCTCCGGCTCACCGGACTCCGCCGCCATGTCGGTGCCGATGCCCGGCACCAAGGGCTTCGCCAGCGAGCCGTCCACCGCCTGCGCACCGCCCGCGTCGCTCGACGTCACCTTCGTCGCCGCCCGCATCGGAAGACCCAGGTCGTCCGCCTTGAGGCCGGTGACGGTCAGGCGCGCGTAATACGTGCCGGGCAGTGGGTCGTTGGCCCACGGCTCGGCCGACGCGCGCACGGTGCGCAGCGTGCAGGACAGCTCGACCGTGGCGGCGTCCTGCGCGACCGTCTTCGTCTGCGCGCCGAACCGGCACGCCTGGCGGCGCCGCAGCCCGTCGTACACGTCGACCTGCCAGGTGGAGCCGCCGTGCCTCGCGGCGTCCTCGGGCAGCTTGACCGTCGCGTGCACGGTGGGGCGCTGCCCGATGTCGGCGGGGAACGACCAGTACAGGTAGTCGCCGGTGGACGCCTCCGCCGTCGCCTCCTGGTCCAGCTGGATCGGCGTCGCCGTACGGAAGGACGTGCCGGCCTCGGTGGGCGCGGCCGCCTTGTCGTCGGCGTCGTCGGAAGCGTCGGCGAACGCCGCCCCCGCCGTCCCGGCCAGGGCGATCAGCGCGGCACCGGTCAGCAGGCCGAACCGGCTCAACACACGTGTCTTACGCATCAGTTGGTCCTCCAGACCGCGAAGCGCCAGCGCGAGAGCCAGCCCCAGACCAGACCGGCGACGAAGCCCGTGAGGATCAGCACACCGAGCAGCCACCAGCCGTTGCCGAGACCGAAGGACGCCACGTCCGACGCCTCGTCGGGCGCGTCCACCAGATCGACGGCGAGCTCGACGGGCAGCCCCGGGGTCGTCTTCACCGAGGAAGGCGCCGAGTAGGAGTTGCTGACCTGGAGACACACGGTCTCGGCGGCGGGCCCGCTCTTCCCGTCCGTCCCTTCCTCGTCGTCACCGTCCGCGTCCGGCTTCGGATAGCGCAGGCCGGTCGAGATCACGTCCGTACGCCCGTCGCCCGCCTCGGAACCCCGGACGATCTCGCGGCCGTGCACGGTCGAGGCCCGCAGCAGCACGCCGTAGTCCTTGTTCACCGCGCGGTCGGCGCCGACGCTGACGGAGGCGCGCAGCTCCTGGCCGGGCCTGACGTCGACGCGGTACCAGCGGTGCTCGCCGAACTTCTCGCGGTCGGTGTAGACACCCGCCTTAAGCTGCGGGGCGTCGGAGCACTGAGCCGCGCCGTCGGCGGCCACCGGAGTGGCCACGGGGTCCGCGGCGCGGTCCACCAACTGCTTGACGCGGCCCGAGAGTTCATCGGTGTGCCGCACCGAGGTGTACGTCCCGCCGGTCGCCTCCGCGATGCAGCTCAGCTGGTCGCGGGTCTTGGCGTCCGGCACCAGGCCGAGCGTGTCGACCGTGAGGTGGATGCCCTCGGCGGAGATCTTGCGGGCCACCTCGCAGGGGTCGAGCGGCCGGCAGGTGTCCTCGCCGTCGGAGATGAGGACGATCCGGCGGCTGCGCTCGGTGTTGTCGTCCTTGAGGTCGTCGGCGGCCTTCAGGAGGGTCGGGCCGATCGGCGTCCAGCCGGTGGGCGCGAGCGTGGCCACCGCGGTCTTCGCGTCCGTGCGCCCCGCGCGGTCGAGCTCCGCCACCGGGTAGAGGAGCTCGGTGTCCTTGCATCCCGTCTTGCGGTCGTCACCGTGATAGTTGGCGCCCAACGTCCGTATGCCGAGCTGCACTTCGTCCGGCGTGGCGTCGAGCACCTCGTTGAAAGCCTGCTTCGCCGCCGCCATCCGGGACTTGCCGTCGATGTCGCGGGCCCGCATCGAACCGCTGACGTCGAGGACGAGCTCGACCTTGGGCGAGGGCTGTGCGGGTTCGTCGTCACCGGCGGAGGAGGCCGCGGCGGGGCCCGCCGTGCCGAGCCCGGCGGTCAAGGCGGCGAGCAGGGCGAAGGCCCCGGCCGCCAGCCGTTGTCTTGTGATCATCGCCGGATCTTATTGATCTTGACGTGCATACCCAAACCGGCGGGTGGGTATGACCTTGTGCCGCCCCGGCTCAGCGCCTCAGCTCACGGCCCCCGAAGACCCCGCCTCCGTCGGCCTGCTTCCACCACGTCTCCAGGGCCGTCTGGTCCATCGTGTGCCACGCCGGTGTCTCCTCGACGAGCGCGCGGCCGAGGCACCGCCCCAGATCGACCATCGCGGCACCGGCGACAGCGCGGTCGGTGTCGTAGGTGTCGAGCGCGTCCGCCCAGGTCGTGGCCGTGGCGAAGGCGGACTCCAGGACCGTCGCGTCCTGCAGCGCCTTGACCGCGCCCGCCCCGGTGTGCGGCCGGGCGACGGTGGCGGCGTCGCCCGTCAGGAGCACGCGGCCCGTGGTGTAGCGGGGCGCCGTGTAGTCGTACATCGGCTGGAGGAAGAGCTCGTCGGGGGTGGTCGCGCGGATGAGATCGCCCCAGTAGGGAGGCAGCAACTCTTCGCACACGTGGGTGAGATGCGAGGCGAGGGCCTCCGTGAGCCCGCCGGGCGGCAGGCTGGTGGGGGCGGTGAGCCGCAGGTCGACACCGAGCCCCAGGTCGAGGCCCGGCGGCGGTGTCGTGTAGAGGACCCAGTTGACGCGGTGGCCGCCGACCCCGTCGGGGATGCGGTAGACGATGACATGGCCGCCGGGGAAGACGACGTACGCGCAGTCCTCCTGGGCCCACAGCCCCGGGTCCGGCAGCCGGCCGGCCGGGAAGGCGCCCCGCCAGGCGAGATAACCGGCGTACGCGGGACGTACGCCGGCGAACACCCCCGCACGGACCACGGAGCGGTAGCCGTCGGCGCCGATCACGAGGTCGAAGCGCTCGGTGCCGTCAGCGGTCACCACTTCGGCGCCCTCAGGGTCCTGGGCACCCTCCGTGCCCGTTCGCACCTCGTCCACCGCCATGCCCGCGCGGAAAACCACGGAATCGGGCACGCGGCCCCGCAACTCACGCCACAGCGGACCCCAGTTGTAGGTACGGAAGGCGAACGGCATCGCCCCGATCTCGTGCCCGAGCGGCCCGGCCGCCGACCCGCCCCGCACATACCAGCGGCGCCGCTCCAGCTGCACCCACGGCATGTCCGCGTCCAGGTACCCGGCGGAATCCAGCTCCGCGTAACGGGAGTTGTGCACCGCGAGCCCGACCCCGCGGTCCGCCAGGCACTCCGCCGCCCGCTCGTACACGGTGATCTCTGCGGCGCCACCGCGGTACGCGGCGAGTGCGGCGGCGCATCCGGCGACGCTCCCGCCCACGACGGCGACCCTGCCTCCACGCATCATCGCGCCATCCTGGCAGCAAGGATGATCCCCTGTCAGTGCAGGGACACCCCGCGTCCGGCGAAGAACGGTGCGAAGTCCGAAAGTGACATGTCCGCCGTCCGCGTCCCGGCGTCGATGCCCGACGGGTTGTGCAGATGCAGACCGCCGTCCGCCGAACGCCGCGTGACCAGCACCAGGTGACCGCCCCGGCCGGGCGAGGGCAGGTGCGGGCGGCGGATCTCGTAGTGCACCGAGACCATGACCGAGCGCCCCTCGTCGAGCAAGCCAGTGACCTCGTCCACCGTGAGGTGCCGGTGGACCGTGGCGTTGACGCCGTGCACGTCCCGCACGTACTCCGCGAACGGCGCGTAGATCAGCCCGCGGATCGTGCCGTCGGCATCCTCCGTGTACGCGCCGTACTTCAGCGCGCCGTCCCGCAGCTCGAAGAGCGAGGGCGCGTCCGGGCCCAGCGCCATCCGCAGGCAGGTCAGGCCGCACAGATGGCCGCACCAGCGCGCGTAGTCGTCGAGGGTGGCGGCGCCCGACTCCGCCCAGGCGGGGTCGTCCGCGCGGTCGAACGCGCCGTACACGATGGGCCCGACGAGGTCGGGCGAGGCGAACTGGGTCAGGGAAGGGACCCGGCAGGCTGAACAGAGAGACACACGACCCCCGTCGTCTTGTGGTGGCGCCAGGTCACTGGCGGTAGCCGCTGAGGAAGCGGCCGATGCGGCTGATGGCCGCGTCGAGGTCGTCAGCGTAAGGGAGCGTCAGGATGCGGAAGTGGTCGGGCCGCGGCCAGTTGAAGCCCGTGCCCTGGACGACCTGGATCTTCTCCTGGAGCAGCAGGTCGAGGACGAACTTCTCGTCGTCGTGGATGGGGTGAATCTTGGGGTCGAGGCGCGCGAAGGCGTACAGCGCGCCCTTGGGCTTCACGCACGAGACGCCGGGGATCTCGTTCAGCTTCCGCCACGCCATGTCCCGCTGCTCGTACAGGCGCCCGCCCGGGACGGTGAGCTCGCGGATGGACTGCCGGCCGCCGAGCGCGGCCTGGATGGCGTACTGGGCGGGGGCGTTCGGGCACAGGCGCATGGAGGCGAGCATCGTCAGGCCCTCCAGGTAGCTCTTCGCGTGCTGCTGCGGGCCCGTGACGACCAGCCAGCCCGAGCGGAAGCCCGCCACGCGGTAGGTCTTGGAGAGGCCGCAGAAGGTCAGGACGACGAGGTCGGGGGCGAGGGCCGCGACGCTGTGGTGCACGGCGTCGTCGTACAGGATCTGGTCGTAGATCTCGTCGGCGAAGACCATCAGTCCGTGGCGGCGCGCGAGGTCGAGGATGCCCTCCAGGATCTCCTTGGGATACACGGCGCCCGTGGGGTTGTTCGGGTTGATGATCACGACGGCCTTGGTCCGGTCGGTGATCTTCGACGCCATGTCGTCCAGGTCCGGGTACCAGTCCGCGGACTCGTCGCACGTGTAGTGGACGGCCTTGCCTCCGGAGAGGGTCGTCACGGCCGTCCACAGCGGGAAGTCCGGGGCGGGGATGAGGACTTCGTCGCCGTCCTCAAGGAGGGCCTGCACGGCCATGGTGACCAGCTCGGAGACGCCGTTGCCGAGGAAGACGTCGTCCACGGAGACCTCGTCGAGGCCGAGCGCCTGGTAGCGCTGGGCGACGGCGCGGCGGGCCGAGAGGATGCCGCGCGAGTCCGTGTAACCGTGCGCCCGCGGAAGCATCCGGATCATGTCCTGGACGATCTCCTCGGGCGCCTCGAAGCCGAAGAGCGCGGGGTTGCCGGTGTTCAGGCGCAGGACGCTGTGTCCCGCCTCCTCCAGGGCGTTGGCGTGCTCGATGACCGGGCCCCGGATCTCGTAACAGACCTCGCTGAGCTTGCTGGACTGCCGGAACTCCATGCGCTGTGCCTCCCGTGACGTGAGTTACTTGGTTTTACCAAGCTGGAGCTTGGAAAGTCCAACAACTTGCATAGACTGTGCCGCATGGGTCACACGCCACCTGCCGCCAGGTCCCGCCGACGCTATGACCAGTACTGCGCCGCCGCCCGCGCCCTGGACGCCGTGGGTGACCGCTGGACCCTGCTGATCGTCCGGGAACTGCTGGCCGGCCCGCGCCGCTACACCGATCTGCACGCCGACCTGCCGGGCGTGAGCACGGACGTCCTGGCGTCCCGGCTCAAGGACATGGAGCGCGAGGGCCTGACGACGCGCCGCCGCCTTCCCCCGCCCTCGGCCGCGTACGTCTATGAACTGACCGAGCGGGGAAGCGAGTTGCTGCCGGTCCTCCAGGCGCTCGCCACCTGGGGCGCACCCGCCCTCCAGGAGCGTGCGCCGACTGATGCGGTCCGCGCCCACTGGTTCGCGCTGCCGCTGCTCCGGGTCCTTGCGGGGCCCGGCGTGGAGGGGGTGGTGCAGGTCCGCCTGGACGAGGGGGAGTTCCACGTACGGGTGGGGGACGCCGCCGGGTCGTACGGCGACGGGCCCGCCCCCGAAGCCCCCGACGCACTCCTCACCCTCGACGCGGAGACCTGTGTCGCGGTGGGCCGGGGCGCGCTGACGGTCGCCGAAGGGGTGCGGGCGGGCCGCATCGAGGTGTCCGGCGAGGGTGTCCTCGCGAAGGCCCTGCGCGCCGGCTGATCCGGCGAAACCGGATCGTGCTCGGAGCGGCCACCCGCATACAGTTGCCGGTGTGCTGCGTGAAGTGACTGCTGTCCGGTATGTGAACCCGCTGATGACCGGGGGCTCCGTGCCCGGCGTCGTCGAGACCGACGACCTCGGGACCTACGTCGTGAAGTTCACCGGTTCGGCGCAGGGCCGCAAGGCGCTGGTCGCCGAGATCATCGTCGGCGAGTTGGCCCGCCGCCTCGGCCTGCGCTTTCCCGAGCTGGTCCTGGTCCACTTCGACCCTGCGGTCGCGTCGGACGAGCCGCACCAGGAGGTACAGGACCTGCTGCGGGCCAGTGCCGGTCTCAACCTGGGCATGGACCTCCTGCCGGGCGCGGTGGACTTCACTCCCGAGCCGCTCGACGTGGACCCGCTGGAGGCGGGCAAGGTGGTGTGGCTCGACGCCCTCACCGCGAACGTCGACCGCACGGTGCACAGCTCGAACCTGATGATCTGGCCCACGTCAGGCTTCCAGCGGCCGAGGCTGTGGCTGATCGACCACGGCGCGGCCCTGGTCTTCCACCACCGCTGGGGCGCGTCCGCGCCGGACAAGGTGTATGACTTCCGGCATCACGCGCTGGGCGGGTACGGACCGGACACGCGGGCCGCCGACGCGGAGCTGGCGCCGCTCGTCACGGAGGCCGCTCTTCGCGAGATCGTCGGCCTCGTCCCCGAGGCGTGGCTGGCAGACGAGCCGGGCTTCTCGTCACCCGACGAGGTGCGGGAGGCGTATGTGAACTTCCTGCTGGCACGCGTTCGTTCCTCGGCGGCCTGGCTGCCGGTGGACTTCCCCAGCCGGGGCGAGCTCGCCGCCGCGGATGCGCGGCGCGCGGCCGCTACCGAGAGAGGCCGTCCGGCCTGGCTGAAGCGGGTGCCTGACCTGCACGGGAAGCCTGCGGCTGAGCAGGACTGGTCGCGGCATATCGGTTAGCTGCAAAACGCATGTGGCCGGGCGCGCAGTTCCCCGCGCCCCTTACGGGGCACCCCGAAGGGGCACTCATGACTGAGCCCCCGGCGCTGTGCGGTGCCGGGGGCCCTGGTCATCTCCGGGTACGGGTCAGCGCAGCTGCTCGTACGCGGGCAGCGTGAGGAAGTCCGCGTAGTCCGCGTCCAGGGAGACCTGGAGGAGGAGGTCGTGGGCCTGCTGCCACTTGCCGGCCGCGAAGGCCTCCTCGCCGATCTCGGCGCGGATGGCGGCCAGTTCGGCGGCGGCGACCTCACGGGCGAGGTCGGCGGTGGCGGTCCGGCCGTTCTCGAAGACGACGCCCGCGTTGATCCACTGCCAGATCTGCGAGCGCGAGATCTCGGCGGTGGCCGCGTCCTCCATGAGGTTGAAGATGGCGACGGCGCCCAGGCCCCGCAGCCACGCCTCGATGTAGCGGATGCCGACCTGGACGGCGTTGACCAGGCCGTCGTACGTGGGCTTCGCGTCGAGGGAGTCGATGGCGATCAGGTCACCGGGGGCGACCTTGACGTCCTCGCGCAGGCGGTCCTTCTGGTTGGGCTTCTCGCCGAGCACCGCGTCGAACGACTTCATCGCGATCGGGACCAGGTCCGGGTGCGCGACCCAGGAGCCGTCGAAGCCGTCGCCGGCCTCGCGGTCCTTGTCGTTCTTGACCTTCTCGAAGGCGACCTTGTTGACCTCGGCGTCCTTGCGGGACGGGATGAACGCCGCCATGCCGCCGATCGCGTGCGCGCCGCGCTTGTGGCAGGTGCGGACGAGGAGTTCGGTGTACGCCCGCATGAAGGGGGCGGTCATCGTCACGAGGTTGCGGTCCGGCAGGACGAACTTCGAGCCGCCGTCACGGAAGTTCTTGACGATGGAGAAGAGGTAGTCCCAGCGTCCCGCGTTCAGGCCGGAGGCGTGGTCGCGGAGCTCGTAGAGGATCTCCTCCATCTCGTACGCGGCCGTGATCGTCTCGATGAGGACCGTGGCGCGGACGGTGCCCTGCGGGATGCCGACGTAGTCCTGGGCGAAGACGAAGATGTCGTTCCAGAGGCGGGCCTCCAGGTACGACTCCGTCTTCGGGAGGTAGAAGTACGGGCCCTTGCCGAGCTCGATGAGGCGCTTGGCGTTGTGGAAGAAGTACAGGCCGAAGTCGACGAGCGCGCCGGGGATCGGAGTGCCCTCGAACTGCAGGTGGCGCTCGTCCAGGTGCCAGCCGCGCGGGCGCATCACGACGGTGGCGAGCTCGCCCGCGTCCTTGAGGGCGTACGACTTGCCGCTGCGGTCGTCCGTGAAGTCGATGCGGCGCTCGTAGGCGTCGGTGAGGTTGAGCTGGCCCAGGATCACGTTCTCCCAGGTGGGTGCCGAGGCGTCCTCGAAGTCCGCGAGCCAGACCTTGGCGCCCGAGTTCAGGGCGTTGATGGTCATCTTGCGGTCGGTCGGCCCGGTGATCTCGACGCGGCGGTCGTTCAGGGCGGCCGGGGCCGGGGCCACCTTCCAGGAGTCGTCCGCGCGGATCGCGGCGGTCTCGGGAAGGAAGTCGAGCGTGGAGGTGCTTGCGATCTCGGCGCGGCGCTCGGCGCGGCGGCTGAGGAGCTCGTCACGGCGGGGCGTGAAGAGCCGGTGCAGCTCGGCCACAAAGGCGAGGGCCGCGTCGGTGAGGACCTCCTCCTGCCGCGGCAGAGGCTCCGCGTCGACGATGGCCAGCGGGGACTGCGCTGGTGCGGACATGAGCTGTCACTTCCTTCAGCGAGCTTCACAGGTGGTGCCGCGGCGACCGCCGGGCATTCGCAGTGACACTCAGTGCCACCGGAGCCGAGATACGGCCGTGGACCCCACATGAGGGAACGGGTGCTTCTGAACAGTGGATACTAGTTTCCTCATAGTGGAAGTTCAATCGTCTGTTGATGTCGAGATTCTCTTCATCGACAGAACGTGTCGCTGAGTGCCATCCCGGTCACACAAGGTTTCACTCAAGATGGATCAGGTCGGCGGGCGTGTCGATGTCGTACGCGCGGGCCACGTCCCCGCACTCGACGAGGGTGATTTCTCCCGCGTGTTCCTTCAGATAGGCGCGTGCCCCGCGGTCGCCTGTCGCGCTCGCCGCGATGCCCGCCCAGTGGTCGGCGCCGAAGAGCACCGGGTGCCCGCGCTCGCCGTCGTACGCGGCGGCCGCGAGGGTGGCCCGGGAGCGGTGGGCGGCGTGCACGCGGGCGATGGCGGCAGGGCCGATGCCGGGCTGGTCGACCAGGGAGACGAGGGCGGCCTCGGCATCCGTGCCGCTCAGGGAACGCAGCCCCGCCCGCAGCGACGAACCCATGCCCTGCGCCCAGTCGGGATTGTCGATCAGTACGCAGCCGGGGAGCGAGGCCTTCTCCCGTACGACATCGGCGTCCGCGCCGAGCACCACGTGCACGCGCGTGCACCCGCCCTCACGCAGTACGCGGACCGCGTGCTCCACGAGGGGCCGCCCCTGGTGGTCGAGGAGCGCTTTCGGGCGGCCGCCGAGGCGTCGCCCGCCGCCCGCGGCGAGGAGGAGTCCGGCGATCATCGGATTCGTCATGGCTCCTGCATACCGCACCCTGTCCCCACGGCCGCGGCCCGCCGGAACCCGAGGCGGTGTCTTCCGGCCAGAAAGTGGCGCGTCCCGCGTCCCTTGGCGTTTACTGGCCCGCGGCCCCTGGCGTCTGACCAACGCCGCGCGGGGTCGGCAAGATCTGAACGTGAACTGCGCACGACGTCGTGCGAGGGGGAGAGCTGTGTTGCGGAGCGTGGGGCAGAGGCGAGTGACCGGCATCGAGGAGGATCCGCGAGTCGCGGAGTTGGGCACGGCTGTGTCGCGACTGCGCCGCGAGCTCGCCGCGCATCCGGCCGAGTTTCCCGACCGGGGCATCGCCGAGGACGAGCTCGCGGCGCTGGCCGCGATGGCCCGGAACGGTGCGCCCGAGGTGCCGAGGCTGCGACGCTCGCTGCTTCTCGTCGCAGGAGCGATCGGCTCCGTCAGCGCGCTGGCCGCGGGTCTCGCGGCGGTCCGCGGAGCGGTGGAACTCTTCGGGGAGCCGGGCGCGAGGTAGACCCTCACACCGACGGACCGACCGACGGACCGACCGATCGACCGACGGACCGACCGACCCCGGCGGCGAGCGGACCGTGAAGTCCGCTCGCCGCCGGGGGCGTTCTCAGGTGCGGGACGGGGCTGAGGTGCGGGTTTTGCCGTCCACCAGTTCCACCACTCGGTCGGCGACCGTCAGGCGTGTTCGGTCGTGGGTGACCAGGATCGTTGCCGTTCTCCACTCCCGCGTGAGCCTGCCCAGCAGGTCGAGGACCGCCGCGCCCCGTACGTGGTCCAGCGCGCTCGTCGGCTCGTCCACCAGGAGCACCGCGGGCGCGTTCATCAGCGCCCTCGCGATGCCCACCCGTTGGCGCTGGCCGCCCGAGAGCTGATGCGGGCGCCGGTGTGCGAGGTCCGCGAGGCCCACGGTGTCGAGGAGTTCCCGTGCCCGCTCCCGGACCTCGACGGCGTGGAAACGGCGCCCGCGGCCGTCCAGGCGCGCCATCAGCTCCACCTGTTCCAGCGCCGTCAGCGACGCCAGGAGATTCGGCTGCTGGAAGACGATGCCCATCCTCCGGCGCCGCAACTCCGCACGTTCGGCGGCGGAGAGGGACCCCGTCTCCGTGCCCCCGACCACCACCCGGCCCTGGTCGGGGGTGACCAGCGTCGCGGCCACCGCGAGCAGGCTGGACTTGCCGGAGCCCGACGGGCCGACGACCGCCGTCAGTGTTCCGGCGGGGACGTCGAGGCCGACGCCGGCGAGCGCCGTGAGGCGTCCCTCGCCGTCCGGGTACGTCAGCGTGATGTCCTCGAGGTACAGACTCATCGGGCACTCCCCAGCGCGGTCAGCGGATCCACGGCGGTGATCCGTCGGACGGACAGACCCGCGCCCAGCGCCCCGAGGGCGATCATCACGGCGGCGGGCCACAGCACGGTCGGCGGATCGAGCATGAAGGGGACGTCCCCGCCACTGATCGCGGAACCGACCACCGCCGCGATGCCCGTCCCCAGGGCCGTCCCGGCGGCCAGCATCAGCACGGCCTGTCCGAGCGCGTCCCTGAGCAGATACGGCGTCGAGGCGCCCAGCGCCTTCAACACCGCGATGTCGCCCGCGCGTTGGATCGTCCACACCGTGAAGAACGCTCCTATGACGAGCGCGGAGATGACGAAGAGGAAGCCACGCATGAGCTGCAGCGAACCGTTCTCCGCCTGGTAGGAGCCGATCGCGGTGAGTGCGCCGTCGAGCGTCGTCGTCTCCGTGCCCGCGGCCTTGTCGCCGGCCGCGAGGTCGACCCCACCGCCGGTCCGCAGCGCGATGACCGTGGCCTGCTCGTCCGTCGACGTTCCCCGGTGGCCGAGCCCCTGCCAGTCGTCGAGCGCGGTCCACACGACGGGGGTGTGGCTGTACGAGGCGTCCGACGCGACCCGCGCCACCCGTTCCCGGACCCCGCTGCCGCCGAGCCGCACCGTGTCCCCGGCACCGACCCCGAGGTCAGCCGCGGCCTTCTGCGAGAGCACGGCCTCGCCCGGCGCGACGCCGGCGGGCGCGATCCCGGAGTCCGGCTCGACGCCGAACGCGGACACGGCGGCCGAGCGGTCGCCCGCGGTGGCGTTGAGGGTGCTGATGCCGATCGGCTGTGCGGACCGTACGCCCGGCTGCGCCGCCCACTTCTCCCAGGCGCGCTGTTCCAGCTGGGAGCTGGTGAAGGAGCGGGACTGACCGGGGGGCGGCGCGGCGAACGCGAGGTGGTCGGCCGGGAGACCGGTGATCGCGGAGGTGTTCTCCCTGGCGAGCCCGGCGGTGAGCCCGGAAAGGAGCCCCACGAGCAGAGTGATGAGTACGACGACGGCTCCCATCAGGGCGAACCGCCCCTTGGCGAACCGAAGGTCTCTCCATGCGACGAACATGCCCCCACCCTCCGTCCGCGCACACGCCCCGGGCATCGCGCCACAGCACGCTTCACCCGAATCGAAGGGGGGAGCCCACGATCAACCTTTTGGTTGAGGGGCCGAGGGGCGGCTCCGCATACGCTGGAAGGTCCGATGAACACCTCCGAAGCTCCCAAGCCCCCCACGGGACCCCACCGGCCCACCCCCGTCACGCTTGTCCTGCGGCTCTGCCTGCACGCGCTGCTCGCGGGGCTGCTCGTGCTCGCCGCCGTGCGGGCCCTGGCCGACGGAGCGCCGCGTGCCGGGGCTGTCGTGGCGGCCGTGGCCGTCATCGGCTGCGTCTACGTGGCGGGCACGCTCAGCCCGGCCGTGGCGCGGTCGCAGCGGGCGGCAGCGCTGTGGCTCGGCGCGCTCGGCCTTTCCTGGGTGGCGCTGCTCGTCCTGTCGCCGGACGGGCTGTGGACGGCCTTCCCCCTGTACTTCCTGCAGCTGCACCTGCTGCCCGTGCGCTGGGCCCTGCCCGCCGTCGCGCTCACCGCGGCCGCCGCCATCACCGGCTTCGTGTCGCACGGCTCGCCCCTGTCGCCCGGCAGCTTCATCGGACCGCTGCTCGGCGCGGCCGTGGCGGTCGCCACCGTCCTCGGATACGAGGCGCTGTACCGGGAGAGCGAGCGGCGCAGGCAGCTGATCGACGAGCTAGTCGCCACGCGGGCGGAGCTCGCCGCCGCCGAGCGGACCGCGGGCACCCTCGCCGAGCGCGAGCGCCTCGCCCGCGAGATCCACGACACGCTCGCGCAGGGCCTCTCCTCCATCCAGCTCCTGCTGCGCGCCGCCCAACGCGCGCTGCCCGCGGGTTCCGCCGCCGCGCCGCACATCGAGCAGGCCCGCGCCGCCGCGCAGGACAACCTCGCGGAGGCACGGCGCTTCGTACGCGCCCTCAGCCCGCCCGACCTGGCGCACGGCTCCCTGGCCGGAGCCCTGGAGCGCCTCTCCGCGTCCGCGTCGCCCGGCTCCGCCCTGCACGTCCAGTTCACGGTGAGCGGCGCACCCACCGAGCTGCCCACCCCGTACGAGGTCGCGCTGCTCCGCACCGCCCAGTCCGCGCTCGCGAACACCGTCCGGCACGCGGGCGCGGGGCGTGCCGAGATCACCCTGAGCTTCATGGACACGTCCGTCTCCCTGGACGTCGTGGACGACGGCCGCGGCTTCGACCCGGCGTCGGCGCCCCGCGGGGACGGCGGCTTCGGTCTTCCCGCGATGCGGGCGCGCGCCCGGTCCCTGGGAGGGACGCTGAGCGTGGAGTCGGCGCCGGGCCAGGGGACGGCCGTCGCGGTGACCCTGCCGCTTCCGACGGGGGCCGCGCCATGAGCGCCGGGCCGCCGGAGCCCATCCGGCTGCTCCTCGCGGACGATCACCCCGTCGTCCGCGCCGGGCTGCGTGCCGTGCTCGACACCGAGGCCGACTTCACCGTGGCGGGGGAGACGGCGACGGCGGAGGCAGCGGTGGCGCTCGCCGCGACCGGTGGGTTCGACGTCGTCCTGATGGACCTTCAGTTCGGGGCGGGCATGCACGGGGCGCAGGCCACGGCCGCGATCACCGCCGTGCCCGGGGCGCCGCGGGTGCTCGTCCTGACGACGTATGAGACGGACGCCGACATCCTCGCCGCGGTCGAGGCGGGGGCCGCCGGATACCTCCTGAAGGACGCGCCGCCGGAGGAACTGGCCGCGGCGGTGCGGACCGCGGCCGCGGGGCAGTCCGCGCTCGCTCCCGCCATCGCCCACCGCCTCATGGACCGGATGCGGGCACCCGGGGAGGCGCTGACCGGGCGCGAGCTGGAGGTGCTCAGGCTGGTGCGGGAAGGGCTGTCCAACCTGCAGATCAGCAAGCGTCTCTTCCTGAGCCAGGCCACCGTCAAGTCCCACCTGGTGCACATCTACGCGAAGTTGGGCGTCGACTCGCGCACGGCGGCGGTAGCCGTGGCGACGGGGCGAGGGCTGATCCGGGGCGGCGCGGGCTAGTCAGGATCCCGCGATGCTTTCCAGCATGCGCTGCTGGTGCCGGTGGCCGATCGTCTCGTAGCCGATCACCGTGACGAACGGGGCGAGCATGACGACGAGCAGGCACACCGCGATCGCGACACCGGCCGCCGAGAGCAGCACCGCCACGGCGAGCACGGCGAGCGTGAGGCCGATGAGCAGCAGGTGGAAGCGGTCCGTGGCGGAGAGCAGCAGGGTGTGCAGGAGATAGACCGTCAGCAGGTAGAGGCCGACGGGGAGGGCCAGGGACAGGACGACGGCGACCTCGCCGATCTTCGCGTGGTGTTCCAGGTACAGCCCTGCCACGTGCAGCCCCGCGCCTGCTCCGGCGATGCCGACGTAGAGGGGGATGTGTCCGTAGCCGAAGAGATATCCGCGGTTGCGGCGGTGGGTGAGGATGTCTCCGAAGGGGGTGGCGAAGTACACCCACCACATGCCGAAGGTCAGACCGACTCCGGCGACGACGACGGCTACGGCGTTCACGCCCCACTGCGTTCCGTCCGCGCCGCCCAGGAGTTCGCCCGACGAGGCGATGGTGCCGACGACGCCTTCGCCGAGGGTGATGATGGCGAACAGGCCGTAGCGTTCGGCGACATGGTGGGGGTGCCAGGGGGTGCCTCCCGCGCGGCCCTGGGTGAGGAGCGGCAGCGCGAGTTCCAGCACCCCGAGCACGACGAACGCGACCAGGACCGCGGCGAGCGGCAGTTCGGTGAAGCCGACGACGATCCACCCGGCCTGGGCGATCACGGTCCAGCGGATGTTGGCCGTCCCGACCTTGTGGAAGGAGGGAGAGTCCCGGCTCGCCCGCCACCACTGCGCCACCATCGCGATCCGCATCACGACGTAGCCGATCACCATGGCCCGCAGTTCGAGGTGGTCGCCCGCGTCGAGGGAGTGGAACATCGCCGGCAGGCCGAGCGAGAACACGACGACGCCGATCATCTGGAGCATCGTCAGGGCGCGGTAGAGCCAGTCGTCGGTGGCGAAGGCGGAGGCGAACCAGCTGAAGCTGATCCAGGCGACGCTGATGGCGAACATGGCGAGCAGGAACGCGAGGGTCGCCTGGCCGGCGTGGCCCTCGGCGAGCATCTCGGCGAACTGGGACGCGGCGGTGCCGACGGCGACCACGAAGGTCAGGTCGAACAGCAGCTCGAGCGGGGAGGAGGCCCGGCCGTGTTCCTCCGGGTCACGGCCGGTCATCGGTACCAGACGGTGCGCGAGACCGCTCCGGCCGACCGCGCTGGTTGCATCGGAGTCACTCATGCGCGGCATGATGCCTGACGCGGCATCGCCGGCCGGCGGGCGCCGCGCGGAAGCGGCCGGGAGCCGCCCGGTGGGGGTTGTCGGGCGGGGCTACGCCGCCGGACCCGAGCTGGCCAGCGCGGCGGAGAGCTCCACCGCCACCTCCTGCAGCACCGGGACGATCTTCTCCACGGCGGCCTCGGTCACGCGGCCCGCCGGGCCGGAGATCGAGATGGCGGCCGCCGTGGGGGAGTTGGGGACCGACACCGCCAGGCAGCGCACCCCGATCTCCTGTTCGTTGTCGTCGACCGCGTAGCCCGCGCCGCGGACCACTTCGAGCGCGTCGAGGAAGCCCTCCGGCGTGGTGATCGTCTTCTCCGTGGCGGCGGGCATCCCGGTGCGGGCGAGGAGTGCGCGTACCTCGTCCGGCGGGGTGTGGGCGAGGAGGGCCTTGCCGACGCCCGTGGAGTGGGGCAGGACCCGGCGGCCCACCTCGGTGAACATGCGCATGGAGTGCTTGGACGGCACCTGGGCGACGTACACGATCTCGTCGCCGTCGAGCAGCGCCATGTTCGCGGTCTCGCCGGTCTCCTCGACCAGGCGCGCGAGGTAGGGGCGCGCCCAGGTGCCGAGGAGGCGGGACGCCGACTCGCCGAGGCGGATCAGACGCGGGCCGAGGGAGTAGCGGCGGTTGGGCTGCTGGCGTACGTAGCCGCAGGCGACCAGTGTGCGCATCAGGCGGTGGATCGTGGGCAGCGGGAGGCCGCTGCTCGCGGAGAGCTCGCTCAGACCGACCTCGCCGCCGGCGTCCGCCATCCGTTCGAGGAGGTCGAAGGCGCGCTCGAGGGACTGGACACCACCGCTGGCAGCGGGCGGCTTGGAGGCGGCGACTTCGGTGGAGGCGTCGCTGGCGCTTGACGTCGGCACGGCGCAGTCCTTTCGGGGCTGACGGGCAAGGCAGCAGCCTACCGGGCGGTTCCTCGCGAGGTCCCTTCGCGGCCCTGGCGTCATCGCCGGTCAGGGCCGTCCAGGGACCGGTCGGGGAGCCTTTGTCCGCTTCTCCGCCGTCACACCCGGTGATCGTTTGACGGCCCGGTTGTGCGTAGCTACGTTCTGGCCTGCGGAATTCTAATTCCACTTTGTGGAAACGTCCAGTGTGCTCGGGATGGCCCCTTGACGGTTCGGGGTCGGCCGTGAAGACTCATTCAACAGAACGTTGAATTCCGTTTAGCGGAAACGAATGGTCTGTGTAGCGGAAAAGAACGAACACACAAGCAACAGCGAAGAGAGGGCGTTGAGGACGTGGACGTAGAACTGGTGCTGCGCTCGACCCGCGTGATCACCCCGCAGGGAACCCGCGCCGCGTCGGTCACGGTCTCCGGGGGGAAGATCGCGGCCGTGCTCGCACACGACGCCGAGGTGCCGGCGGGGGCCAGGGTCGAGGACTTCGGGGACGACGTCCTGCTGCCCGGACTCGTCGACACGCACGTCCATGTGAACGACCCGGGCCGCACGGAGTGGGAGGGCTTTTGGACCGCCACCCGTGCCGCGGCCGCCGGTGGCATCACCACCCTCGTCGACATGCCGCTCAACTCCCTGCCGCCGACCACCACCGTCGACAACCTGCGCACGAAGCAGGACGTGGCCCGCACCAAGGCGCACATCGACGTCGGCTTCTGGGGCGGCGCCCTGCCCGACAACGTCGGCGACCTCAAGCCCCTGCACGACGCCGGTGTCTACGGCTTCAAGTGCTTCCTCTCGCCGTCCGGCGTGGACGAGTTCCCGCACCTCGACCAGGACCGCCTCGCCACCTCCATGGCGGAGATCGCGGGCTTCGGCGGCCTGCTCATCGTGCACGCCGAGGACCCGCACGAGCTGGACGCGGCCCCACACAAGAGCGGCCCCAAGTACACGGACTACCTGGAAACCCGCCCGCGCGTCTCTGAAGACGTCGCGATCGAGGGGCTCATCTCGCTCGCCAAGCGGCTCGGCGCCCGTGTCCACGTACTGCACCTGTCGTCCTCCGACGCGCTGCCCCTGATCGCCGCCGCCAGGCGCGAGGGCGTCAAGCTGACCGTCGAGACCTGCCCGCACTACCTCACGCTCACCGCGGAGGAAGTCCCGGACGGCGCGAGCGAGTTCAAGTGCTGCCCGCCCATCCGCGAGGCCGCCAACCAGGACCTGCTCTGGGAGGCGCTCGCCGAGGGCACCATCGACTGCATCGTGACGGACCACTCGCCGTCCACGGCCGACCTCAAGACCGACGACTTCGCGACGGCGTGGGGCGGCATCTCCGGCCTCCAGCTGAGCCTCCCCGCGATCTGGACCGAGGCCCGCAAGCGCGGCCACAGCCTCGAGGACGTGGTGCGCTGGATGTCGACGCGCACCTCCGAACTGGTCGGACTCGACCAGAAGGGCGCCATCGAGGCCGGCCGCGACGCCGACTTCGCGGTCCTCGCGCCCGACGAGACCTTCACCGTGGACCCCGCGGAGCTGCAGCACCGGAACCGAGTCACGGCGTACGCGGGCAAGACCCTCAGCGGCGTCGTGAAGTCCACCTGGCTGCGCGGCGAACGCATCCTGCACGGCGGCGAGTTCAGCGAACCCGCAGGCCGACTTCTGGAAAGGAAGAACTGATCACTGTGACGACGGCGCAGCATATATCCCCTTTGGCCACCTTCACCGGCGATGCGAGCCCCTACGGCGGCGGCGACCCCTACGCGGACTACCGCACCGCGGACTTCCCCTTCACGCAGTACGCCAACCTTGCCGACCGGCAGCTGGGCGCCGGTGTGATCGCCGCCAACGACGAGTTCTTCGCGATGCGCGAGAACCTCCTCCTCGCGCACCCGGCCGTGTTCGACCCCGAGCACTTCGGCCACAAGGGCAAGGTCATGGACGGCTGGGAGACCCGCCGCCGCCGTGGCGTCTCCGGCGAGCACCCGTGGCCGACCGCCGACGACCACGACTGGGCGCTCGTACGCCTCGGCGCCCCCGGCGTCGTACGCGGCATCGTCATCGACACCGCCCACTTCCGCGGCAACTACCCGCAGGCCGTGTCCGTCGAGGGCACCAGCGTCGACGGCTCGCCGACCCCCGAGGAACTCCTCTCGGACGACGTGAAGTGGACGACCCTCGTGCCGCGTACGGCAGTCGGCGGCCACGCGGCCAACGGCTTCGCCGTCGACCTGGAGCAGCGCTTCACGCACCTGCGCGTCAACCAGCACCCGGACGGCGGCATCGCCCGCCTGCGCGTGTACGGCGAGGTCGTCGCCGACCCCAAGTGGCTCGCGGCGCTCGGCACGTTCGACGTCGTGGCCCTGGAGAACGGCGGCCAGGTCGAGGACGCGTCCGACCGCTTCTACTCCCCGGCCACCAACACCATCCAGCCGGGCCGCTCCCGCAAGATGGACGACGGCTGGGAGACCCGGCGTCGCCGCGACAACGGCAACGACTGGATCCGCTACCAGCTGGTGGGCCAGTCCGAGATCCGCTCCGTCGAGATCGACACGGCCTACCTCAAGGGCAACTCCGCCGGGTGGGCAGCCCTTTCGGTGCGTGACGGCGAGGACGGCGAGTGGGTCGAGGCGCTGCCCCGCACCCGTCTGCAGCCCGACACCAACCACCGCTTCGTCCTGGACGCCCCGGTCGTCGGCACCCACGTGCGCATCGACATCTTCCCGGACGGCGGCATCTCGCGGCTGCACCTCTTCGGTTCGCTGACCGAGGCGGGACAGAGTCGTCTGACGGCGCGTCACCAGGAGCTCGGCGGCTGAACCGGAGCCTCTGAGGCCCGCTGAAGAACGTGGGGCGCGCCGGGTGGAAAGCCCCGGTGCGCCCCATCACCATGCCCGCGTGCGCTTACGCGGAGTGCCCGCCGTCGACGACGAGCTCCGTGCCCGTGATGAACGAGGCGTCCTCACCGGCGAGATAGGCCACGAGCGAGGCCACCTCGTCGGCGGAGCCGAACCGGCCAAGGGCGGCCGCCGCCTTCTGGGGCTCGGCGAACGGACCGTCGGCCGGGTTCATGTCCGTGTCGATCGCTCCCGGGTGGATCACGTTCACGGTGATCCCACGCCCGGCGAGCTCCCGCGCCAGAGGCTTCGTCATGCCGATGAGGGCCGCCTTGCTCATCGCGTACAGCGCGCTGCCGCCCGCGCCCACGTACCGGACGAGCGCCGTTCCGGTGGAGATGATCCGGCCTCCGTCGGCCAGTCTGCCGGCCGCCGCCTGCGAGGCCAGGAAGACCGCGCGTACGTTGATGTCGAGGACCCGGTCGACGTCGGAGAGCGCCAGTTCCCCTATGGGGCCGAGAACTCCGATGCCCGCGTTGTTCACCAGGATGTCCAGGCGGCCCAGATCGTCCGCCGCGCGCTCCACCGCGCCCGCGGCGTCGCCGGGGTCCGCCGCGTCCGCCCTGATGGCGAACCCGCGCCGCCCCGTCGACTCGATCTTGGCGACGACGTCGAGAGCGGCGGCCTCTTCCTTGACGTACGTGATCGCGACGTCGGCTCCCTCCTGTGCGAGCCGCAGAGCGATCGCCGCGCCCATGCCGCGGCTGCCGCCGGTGACGAGAGCGGTCTTGCCGGTCAGAGAAGACATGTCCGTAAACCTCATTCGCGTGGTTATGTGCGTGATGCCTGAGAAGTGCTTGCGGTTTCAATGAAAGCGGGCGGAGTGCGCCGTCGCTGGCGGGAAATGGACACCGCTTTCTCCGGGGAGGGGATACGGTGATCGACCCGCGTGAGAGCCGCCGAAGTCTCCACATCACCGCAGCCGTTGGAGACCGCGCCCGTGTCGACGCTCACCGTTCCCGCCGCGCCGCCCGCCGCGCGCCGTGCCTGGCTCACCGATCTGCCCGTCCTGCTCGTGGCCGTGGTCTGGGGCGCCAGCTATCTCGCGGCGAAGGGCATCACGACGACGCACACGGTCGTCGCCGTCCTGGTGCTGCGGTTCGCCGTCGTGCTGCCCGCGCTCGTGATCGCCGGATGGCGCGGCCTGCGCGCCCTGACGGCGCCGCAGTGGCGCGGGGCGGGAGTGCTCGGCCTCGTCCTGAGCGGGATCTTCCTCCTGGAGACGTACGGCGTCGTCCACACCTCGGCGACCAACGCGGGCCTCATCATCAGCCTCACCATGATCTTCACCCCGCTCGCCGAGGCCGCGGTGATGCGGAAGAGGCCGCCGCGCGCCTTCCTCGCCGCGGCCGGGCTCTCCGTGCTCGGCGTGGTCCTGCTGACCCAGGGCGGTGGCTTCACGCGGCCCTCGGTGGGCGACGGCCTGATCTTCCTGGCGGCCCTCGCGCGCACGGTGCACGTCCTTGCGATGTCCCGGATCAAGGCCGTGCAGGGCGCGGACGCCCTCTCCTTGACCACGGTCCAACTGGGCGGCGCCGTCACCGTGTTCGCGGTGCTCGCCGTCGCGGGCACGGGCGCGTCGCCCTGGTCCGTCGCCGCCGGCTTCGGTGCGCGCGAGTGGGCCGGGCTGCTCTTCCTCTCCGTGTTCTGCACGCTCTTCGCCTTCTTCGTGCAGATGTGGGCGGTGCGCAGGACGTCTCCCTCACGGGTCAGCCTGCTGCTCGGCACGGAGCCGTTGTGGGCGGCCGCGGTCGGGATCGCGCTGGGCGGGGAGCGGCTGGGTGTGGTGGGTCTGGTGGGGGGTGTGCTGGTTCTGGTGGGGACCAGTTGGGGCCGCGGGGTGCGGTGATACGTTCCGGGGTCGATCAACAGGGGGAGCCCATGAACGAGTACTTCGAGCAGGAATTCGCCGCGGGCGCGGAGAAGCGCCGTATCGGGGGCGGGGTGCTGTTCTTCGCCGCGGCCGTCATCTGGGCGGTGCTCGCCTGGCAGTTGATGGTGCCGTTCGGCGACGGGGACGACGACTCCTCCAGCAGCCGCACGTGTCAGTCGGTGCTCTTCTACGAGGGCGACGCCCCGACATGGCACGACTCCACGTGGGAGGACTGCCGCGCGCAGCGCAGGTGGCCCGAGATGCTGGCCTGGCTGGGGCTCTCGGTGCCGCTCTCGGTGGTGGGCGCGGTGCTCTACAGCAGCGGGTCCACCAGTCTGCGGATGCGCGAGTACATGGCGGAGCACCGCATCGCCGCCGCGAAGGGCGCGGCCGCCGCCGCGAAGAAGGACTGAGGAAGAACCGGCCGCGCTCGGTTAACTCCCGGAAAATTCACCGCACTTGGCGTTGACACCACAACCTCTACGCGCGTCACACTGGTCGCATGCGAATCCCCCCACGAATCGTGAGTGTCACCGCCCTCGCCGCAGCCCTGCTCGTCGGCGGCCCCGTCGCCGCCTCCGCGAGCGCGTTCCCGGACCACCACGCCCCCGCCTCGACGGCGTAC
This sequence comes from Streptomyces sp. NPDC002853, assembly GCF_053591915.1. Taxonomy (NCBI): domain Bacteria; kingdom Bacillati; phylum Actinomycetota; class Actinomycetes; order Kitasatosporales; family Streptomycetaceae; genus Streptomyces; species Streptomyces sp. NPDC002853. The sequence continues at coordinate 508,475 of NZ_JBSFUS010000006.1, forward strand.
TCCATCACCGCCGTCGGCGACATCTGCCACTCCGCGCTGCCCGCCCAGGCGCACGACACCCTGGACCTGATCGAGGCGGGCGGCCCCTACCCGTATCCGCAGGACGGCACCGTCTTCCAGAACAGGGAAGGCATCCTGCCCTCCCAGGGCTCCGGCTACTACCACGAGTACACCGTGGTCACGCCGGGCTCACCGGACCGTGGCGCCCGCCGCGTCGTGACCGGTGAGAAGAACCAGGAGGACTACTACACCGCCGACCACTACGAGTCCTTCGACCTGGTCGACTACTCCTGCTGAGCCCGGCCCGGCCCGACCCGGCCCGACCCGGCACGGTACTCACCGACGGGCCTTCCGGCTCTCCGCGACCGCGAACAGCGCGAGCGCCAGCACGATCAGCGTGACGCCCGCGTAGATCTCGTATCCGTCGAGGAACCCGATCCGCCGCACGATCCCCCAGCCGCGCAGCCGGCCGGTCAGCTCGTGCACCAGGGTGACCGCACCCTGGATCAGGAGAAGGACGCCGAAGAGCTCAAGTACCTGCTTCATGCCGAAGAGCCTCGCCCCGTGGGCCCCCCACGCACATCGGCCACAGGGCGAGGCCTCTTCCCCCGGCACCCTCCCAAAGTCTCTCCGTGCGCGACTTTGGTGGACGATCACGCCCGGAGGGCAGCCCATGCCCGAAGCAGTGCGTAGATTTGTCGACCATGAGCGGCAATCAGCCTCCGTCGGACCCCTCGGCCTCCTGGGCGAGGCGTCCCTGGGCGCTGCCCTCGGCCGTCGCCGCCGAGTTCGACCCGGACCAGTCGGCGCGCAAGGGCAGGCGCGGGCCCCGGCGGACCGCGCGGGACTGGCTGGTCGACTTCGCCTGCTTCGCCACGGCCGTCGTCATCGGCATGGTGGGCGCGGACGCGGTCAGCAGCAACCCGAACGTCTCGCACGGCGCGGCCGAGGCCGACCAGCTGATCGGCGCACTGGCCTGCGCCGCCGTCTGGCTGCGCAGACGCTGGCCGGTCGGCCTCGCCGCCGCGCTGGTCCTGGTGAGCCTGGCCTCGGACACCGCGGGCGGCGCGGGCGCCGTGGCGCTGTTCAGCCTCGCCGTGCACCGGCCCTTCCGGTACGTCGGCTGGATCGGCGGCGTCTCGATCTGCCTGATGCCGTTCATCTACTGGATGCGGCCCGACGCCGACCTGCCCTGGCTGGCCGCCGTCCTCATCGGCATGCTGATCAACGCCTCCGTCATCGGCTGGGGCATGTTCGTGCGCTCCCGCCGCCAACTCCTGCTGAGCCTGCGCGACCGCGCGATCCGCGCCGAGAACGAGGCGGCCCTGCGCGCCGAACAGGCCCAGCGCCTTGCCCGCGAGTCCATCGCCCGCGAGATGCACGACGTGCTGGCCCACCGGCTCACCCTGCTCAGCGTGCACGCGGGCGCGCTGGAGTTCCGCCCGGACGCGCCACGCGAGGAGATCGTCCGCGCCGCCGGTGTCATCCGGGAGAGCTCGCACGAGGCGCTGCAGGATCTGCGCGAGGTGATCGGCGTCCTGCGCGGCGGCAGCGACGGTGAGGCATCGGGACGGCCGCAGCCCACCCTCACGGCCCTGGAGACGCTGGTCGCCGAGTCACGCGACGCGGGCATGAAGGTCGCACTCGACCACCGCGTCACCGACCCGGCCGCCGTGCCCGGCGCTGTGGGCCGCACCGCCTACCGCATCGCCCAGGAGGGCCTGACCAACGCCCGCAAGCACGCCCCCGGCGCCGAGGTGACGGTCTCGGTGTCCGGCGCCCCGGGCGAAGGCCTCACCCTGTCGGTACGCAACCCGCCGCCTCCCGGCGACGTGCCGAACGTCCCCGGTTCCGGCCAGGGACTGATCGGCCTCACGGAACGGGCCACGCTGGCGGGCGGCCGCATCGAGCACGGGTCCGTGGGCGACGGCGGCTTCCGCGTCGACGCCTGGCTGCCGTGGGAGTCACCCTCCGGTCGCGGCGGTGAGCTGTGAGCGCAGCAGTGCGGCCACGGCCGCCGTCTCGCCGTTGAGATAGAAGTGGCCGCCCGGGAACACCTCCAGATCGAACCCCTGGGTGGTGTGCTCGCCCCAGGCCCGTACGTCGTCGAGCGGTGCCTTCGGGTCGTCCGCGCCGGCCAGCGCGAGCACCGGACAGTCGAGGCGCTTGCCACCGGTGTGCCGGTAGGTCTCGATGGCGCGGTAGTCGGCACGCAGCGACGGCAGGATCATCCGCCGCACGTCCGGGTCGGCCAGGAGCGCGCTGTCGGTGCCCGCGAGGCTCGCCACCTCCATCAGCAGGGCGTCGTCGTCCCGCAGGTGCACGTTCTCCTCGCGGAAGCGGGAGGGGGCCCGGCGCCCCGAAGGGAAGAGCCGCAGCGGCACGGTGCCGTCGGCCGCGAGCCGCAGCGCCACCTCGAAGGCCACGATCGCGCCCATGCTGTGGCCGAAGAGCGCCAACGGCTTGCCGGTCCACGGCTTCAGGGCTTCGTATGCCTCGTCGGCGAGGTCGGTGACGCTCTCCAGGGACGGCTCGGCGCTGCGGTCCTGGCGGCCGGGGTACTGCACCGACAGGACGTCGACGTCCGGGGCCAGGCGTTGCGTGAGGCCGTGGAAGTAGCTCGCCGAACCGCCCGCGTGCGGGAAGCAGACAAGGCGGCACGGTGCTTGCTCCGCCGGCTTGAAGCGCCGTATCCAGTCGCTTCGATCGTCTCGGTCGTTCTCCGGTCCCTTGCTCACAGCACACCGTCCTTTCCGGTCAGCGGGACTTCCCGCAGGTCGCTCAGGACGACCAGTTGTGTCTCGGCCAGCATCCCGGCGAGGGCCGCCGGTGCCGTGCCCTCGTAACCGCACCCCGTCCACCGCGCTTCTCCGCCGCCGGGCGGATGGTGGAGGCCGGCCACGCCCCACGGCGTGACCTGTCCGGCCTCCAGGGCCGTGGCGCCCGCCTCCAGCAGATGCGGGCAGTGCTCGGCGGCGAGCGCCCAGCAGGAGCGGCAGGTGGGGGGTGTACCGGTGGTGTGCAGGCGTTTGGGGCGGCTGCCGTACTCGCCCGCGGGCAGCAGCCACGGCAGGCGGCCGTCCCTGGGAGCGATCGGCTCGCCGCAGACCTGGCAGAGCATGCGGCGCATGCACTCTCGTTGGCGGCGGGCGTGCGTCCGGGAGAAGAGCGGGCGGCCCTCGCCGCGCGGGCCGAGGTGGCGCATCCACAGGACGCCGTGCTCGTCGCGGTCCTCGGGCTCCTCGCGCTCGTAGCGGACGGCGCCGCTGACCGGATCGACGCGCACCGGTTCCAGCCGGGACTCGCCCTCCCAGAGGGCGACCCAGGGCACCAGGGCGGCCGGGCTTGTCGGCCTTGTCATGACGGGATCGGTCTCCTGTGGCTAGACGACGGGTGTGGTGGGGCGCGGCAGGGCGAGCGGGTGGCCGTTCGACTGCCCGTTCGACTGACCGTTCGGCTGGTCCGTGCGGTAGGCCTCCGCCTGGAGGTTGTAGAGGTCCGCGTACAGGCCCTCGGCCGCCATCAGCTCCTCGTGCGTGCCGCTCGCGGTCACCCGGCCGTCGGCGAGCACGTAGATGCGGTCCGCGTACCGCACGTTGGCCAGGCGGTGGGTGATCAGGACGACCGTGCGGTCCTCGGCGTGACCGCCGATCGCCCGGAACAGCTCGTGCTCGGCCCGCGCGTCGAGAGCCGCGCTCGGCTCGTCGCAGATCAGCAGCCGGGCGTCGCGGTAGAAGCCGCGCGCGGCGGCCAGGCGCTGCCACTGTCCGCCGGATAGCTCACGGCCGTTCTCGAACCGCTTGTCCAGGAGCGTGTCGTAGGCCTGCGGGAGCCGGTCGATGAACTGGTCGGCGCCCGACTCCGCCGCCGCGTCGCGCATCCGCCGCTCTTCCCCGCCGTCGCCCATGGAGATGTTCTCGCGCGCCGTGAGCGGCCAGTTGGTGGGGTTCTGCGCCACGACCGCGATGTGTTCCCACAGTTGGGATCGGTCGGCTTCGGCGAGTGAGGTGTCGTCCCAGAGCACGGCCCCGCTGTCCGGCGTGTAGAGCCCCGCGAGCATCTTGGCCAGCGTGGTCTTGCCGGAGCCGTTCTCCCCCACGAGAGCGATGACCTCACCCCTGGCGATCTCGATGGACGTGTGCGAGAGGGCGGGCGACGAGGCGCCGGGATAGCTGAACGTCACGTCCCGCACGGTGATCCGCTCGAACGACGAGGGCGCGGCGTGCTTCTCCGACAGGGTGAGGACACGCTCGGCCTCGGTGCAGAAGTCCAGGTAGTCGCAGAAGTAGAGGCCCTCGGTGTAAAGCCTGTTCATCTCCTGCACCAGCAGGTGCAGGGACTCCTTGCCGCTGCGGATGGCCAGCACCGCCGCGCCCGCGACCTCCAGCGGGATCGCCCCGGCGCCGAGCAGCAGCCCGAGCGCCACATACGTGGCCCCGGTGGCGACCCCGCTCATGGCGTCCCCGGCCAGGCGCACCCCGGTCTCCTTGCGCGCGAGGTCGATCTGCACGTCGCGTTCGACCGTGGCCACCCGGTCGTACTGCCGCAGCAGGAAGCCCCGCATCGTGAAGGACCGCACGTCGGCCGCCGACCTGCGGTCCGTCATCAGCTCGAACATGATCCATTTGCGGCGGCGGCTCGCGATCAGGTCCCACAGCGCGCGATAGCGCATCCGTGCCGAGCGCACCGCCGCCCACCAGTCGGGTGCGGCGGTGACGAGCAGCAGCGGCAGCAGCACCGGGTGCAGCACGCCCAGCGTCACGGCCACCGCGGCCAGGCCCACGAGATTGCTGAACACCTCAAGGGTGGCGCGGGCGGTGACGGGCGCGTTGGCCGTCCCTCGCTCACGGGCCCGCTGCAGGCTGTCGTGGAACCGCGCGTCGTCGTACGACGCCAGGTCCACCTCCGTGGTCAGTTCGATGAGCCGCAGTTCGACCGCCCGCTCGATGCGGGGGATGAGGCGCGCCTGTGCCCACGCGGCCGCCGCCTGGAAACCGGACCGCAGCGCGAGGGCGAGCGCCACGAGCAGCAGGGAGGGGAGCGCGTCGCGCACCCGGTCCGGGGTGGGGCCCGCGGTGAACAGGGACTGCATCACCGAGGTGGTGGCCAGCAGGCCGAGCGAGAGGAAGCCGCCCGACACGGCGTTGAGGACGATGGCCGCCGACGTGTCGAACCTGCTGGTCCGCCAGGCGAGCCGCAGGACGTGCCCGATCAGCGCGGGCAGGCCGCTCGCCATGGCCCAGAATCCCGCGGAGAAGAGGTTCGCCTCGTTCATCTCCCAGGGTTCCTTGGCGAGTTCCGGGGTGCTGGGCGCGGCGGCGTCCGGCGCGTCCCGCTGCGCGGCGCCGCGTCCGCTCGGGTCGGAGCGGCGCGACGGCCTGATCCGCCTGATCCGCATGCTTCTCCCTTCCTGCCGTGCTGTGAGCGTCCCGTTGTCTACGGCGCCGTCACGCGCCGGCCGAGCCAGTCGTCGATGATTTCTCTCTCCCGCTCGGCGGAGAAGGCGCCGGTGTACACCCCGCCCGCCGGTGCGTCGCGCAGCTCGGCCCAGGTGTCCTCGACCGTCTCGGCGAGCGGCCGGCACGAAAGGCCCGCTGCGTACGCGGCGGCGGCGTCCACCGTCCACAGGTGGCCGTAGCCCGGGGTGTCGTGCGGTGTCCACAGCGGCAGGTCGAGCCAGGGGCGCACCCCGGCGGCGGTCAGGAAGCGGTCGTCGGCCCACACCGGCTCGGCGCCCGCCCCGGTGACGGCGACGCAGACGTCCATGAGCCCGCCCCGCGTCGTACGCCCCAGCGGTCCCGCCGCGTTGAGGCTGCCGGTCCTGCCCTCGCGAGCGCAGGCGAGCAGCCAGGACGCCACGTCGCGGCAGTCCAGGAGCTGGACCGGATCGCCGGGGTCGCCGCCCGCGAGGAACCGTCCTCCGCGGGCGGCCCGCAGCAGCCAGCCGCGCACCGGCCCCGCGTCGTCGCGCGGTCCGGTGATGATGCCGGGACGCACGATCAGGGCCCGGTCGCCGAAGGCCGCGCGGACCGCACGCTCGCAGCCCGCCTTCAGCGTCCCGTACCCCGTGTCCTCGACGCCCGCGTCCAACGGGCAGTCACGCGGGGCCAGTTCGTCGGCGGCGGGCTTCGCGGGCCAGGGCAGCGCGGCGAGCGACGAGACGAACAGATACGTGCCCGCCCGGTCGGCCAGGAGCCGCGCCGACCGGGCCACCGAGGCCGGTACATGGCCACTGGTGTCGATCACGGCGTCCCAGCGGCCGGACCCGAGCGCGGCCAGGCCGTCCTCGGCCTCCCGGTCGCCGCGCAGCGCCTCGACCGCCGGATGGTCGGCCCCGGTCAGACCCCGGTTGAACGTGGTGACGTGCCGGCCGCCGAGCACGGCGCGCTCGACGATGTGGCGGCCGAGGAAACCCGTGCCGCCGAGCACCAGGAGCCTCACGCGGGGGCCTGCGGGGCGCTCGCCCCTGACACCGGACCGCCGGAGACCCCGTGCACGTCGTCGTCGGGGCTGCCGATCATGGCCAGCTCCCGCATCCTGGCGATGACCGGGGCCATCTTCGGGTCGCGTACGGCCTGCTCCACCCACCGTTCGTCGTAGCGCGGGTAGGCCGTCGTGTCGTAGGCGGCGTCCGGGTCGACCGAGCCCGCGCTGTGGAAGAAGCGGCTGAACGCCGTCTCCTCCTCGTCGGTCGTCGGCTCGTTGGCGTAACTCACCGACCACTGGAGGCGGTCGACGCCGTTGATGCTGGCGTGCCACACCTGCCAGTCGAAGACGATGACATCGCCGCGCCGGGTCTCGGCCACGTCGAGCGGCAGCTCCGACACCTGCTTGCGGACGGCCTTCTCGCCCCACTCGTCCGCCCAGATGCCGTACGTCTTCTTCCACGCGTCGGACGCGGCGGAGAAGTCGGCGTGGTGCGAACCGGGCAGGAAACGCAGGGCACCGGTGTCGGCGGTGAGCGGCTCCAGGTAGACGGCGAAGGTGACCCCGTGCATGCCCGGCATGCAGTCGCGGTGCAGCGGCGTCTGCGTGAACAGCAGGATGCTCTCGGCGAAGGTGGGCAGCGCGCGGGCACCGACCAGATCGTTGGCGACGCCGTAGAACCGCTTGTCCTCCATGAGTTCGAGGCTTAGCGGGGTGCGCTCCGTGCTCATCATCGGCAGCAGGTACGAGGGCAGGCCCTGGCCCTCGGGACGGGCGCCCGCCAGATAGCCGAAGGCGTCGGCGTGACACCGCTCGACCTCGTCGGCGAGCCGGGTCATCTCGTCCTCGTCGAGGAGCTGGGGCAGCACGAGATAGCCGAACGTGTGGAAGAAGTCGATCTGTTCCTTCGTCAGATACCGCTGGGTGTCGGGTCCTTGCTGGTCATGCGTCATGCCGGGAACCTCCTCCATTACGAGAACCTCTTTCGTGCCTGTGCCACCCGGGCACGTGCTTCGGTGCATTCGTCCGCGTGCTCCTCGTCGGCGCGCCGCCACGCCTCCCACGCCGTCCGCTCGGGGACGGTGAAACCCGCGTTCTGCCGCCGGTCGAACATCTCGTCCTCGCCGAAGAGGCGCAGCATCCGCCGGTCCCGCGTCTTGCGCGCCGTCGCCACGATCGCCCGGACATTGGGTCCGGTGTAGGACTCGTCGTGGCGCATGGCCGAGGTGTTGTAGCCGATGCCGAGGAACTGCCGCCGCCCCTCGCTCACGCTGTGCGTGCCGGAGTGCAGCAGGTTGTGGTGGATGAGGACGACGTCGCCCGGCGTGGTGTGCAGCAGCACCTCGTCCTCGTGCGGCTCCTCGAGGCGGTCCTCGGGGATGCTCACGGGGGAGCGGTGGGAGCCGGGGATGACCCGCAGCGGCCCGTACTCGAGGGTCATCTCCTGGAGGTACGCGAAGCAGATGACGAGCAGCGGCTTCATGTACGAGCCGTTCGGGAAGTACCCGAACCGGTCCCGGTGCCAGTGCACGGGCCGCCCCTTCGCCTCCGGTTCCTCGGCGTCGGCACTGAACAGGACGGTGCTGTCCAGCTGCACGGCCGGACCCATCACGGCCTCCGCCAGATCCAGGAGCGCGGGGCGGGTGACCGCGCCGAGCGCCACCCGCGGGCTGCGCTCGACGAGATGGCCGACGATCAGCGGGGGGTCCTCGCGGCCGTGCACGAACTGCCAGTCGTCCGCGCCCTCGTCGTACAGCCGCCGGAACGCGGCGACCTCGTCCTTGCCGAAGACGCCGGGCAGGACCACATAACCGTCCTCGCGGAACGCCCGGACCCGATCGGCCAGTTCACCGTCGCTCATCGTGATGTCACCTCCGTGCGGTCGGGACGCTGTTCCAGCGCGTCCAGCGCCTTGCGCCAGAACGCGTAGATCTTCCGCTCGCGGCTCGGGCCGATGCCGCACACGCGGTTGACGTGCATGTGGACCAGGCTGGCGAGGATCTCCCGCGGGTCCTGCCAGAGCGAGCCCTCGCGGTGCAACTCGCGCAAGTCCCTTGCTGTGTCGGCGAGTTGCGCGTACGGCTCGGTCATGGCGAGCAGGACGCGGCGCTGCGGATCGTCGGCAGGCCGCCGCCAGGGGCGCAGGAGCTCGCAGAGTTCGGTGCGGTGCGGCTTGAAGGCGTCGCTGAACTCGTCCTTGTCGGAGCGGGCCCGGATGAAGGCGAGCCGTTCCTCGAAGCCGAGCCCCCACGCCCCGGCGATGCGGTCCAGGCAGAACGCGGTCGACACGGCGGGGTCGAGGCGCAGCGCCCCGGCCTGCCGAGCGGCCAGCACGGCCTGGCCGACCTCGCTGTCGGTGCCGAAGGCCCGCTCCACCGCGGTCATGGCCACGGGGCCGCCGTACCGCCACACCTCGGGGAAGTAGGTGTCGAAGCCGAACTTCCAGGCGAGTCCGGAGCGCACCACGTCGCCCGCCCATGCCGCGGTCCGCGCCAGGAGTTCGCCGCCCCGCCGCGCGTCGGCGGCCAACAGCCTGACGCGCAGGTGCGGTTCGGGGTCGGCGAAGCGCATGAAGAACCAGTCGGCGAGCAGCCCGTCGGCGCGCAGCGACGCCACGAACGGAGCGAGCGGGCCCGCGACGGCCTCGTCCTGTCGCTTGGCCGAGGTGTAGAGCTTGAGGTACACCCACCCGTCGCCGGGCAGCACGCGCAGCTCGTCGGCGGCCGGCGGGCGCTTCGGATACCGCGCGAGCCGTACCGGCAGCGGCTCGTCCGCGCCGGGCTTCGGTGGTGGCCCGGCCTGCGCCCGCCGTGTCACCGGCACCACGACCTCCGACGTGTACGTCCTGCCCTCGGTGTCCCGCAGCCAGTGCCGGTCGTGCGCGGGCAGCGCCTCCTGCACGGCGACGCGGCCGGGAGCCGTGGACTTCCGCAGCGCGGTGAGCAGTTCGGCCACGCACATGGGGTGCCGCAGATCGAGCAGCAGCCGGTTGTCGAACTCGACCAGGTGGACCCAGCGCGGCACCCGCCAGCGCGCACGCCACTCCTGGACGCCGCGGTACCAGCGCGTGCTGTCGTCCCCCGGACCCGTGGGAGCGACCGAGCCGTGCTGGAGGATCCACTGCGCCGGGCTGATGACGACCTTGCCCCGCACCAGACGCGGCAGGAACGGCGCGCTCTTGTACGGGCCCCAGTGGAAGGCCGCCAGCAACGGGTGGCGGTCCTGGCCGATCTCCAGGAGGAAGCGGCACACGTTGGGTGCCTGGAGGTCGGTCAGGAGGTGGCTCTGCCCGACCACGACCTCCTTGCCCAGGCGCTGCGAGCAGACGTAGAAGTGGCCGTCGTGCACGCCCACCATCAGGTCGGAGAGCGAGATCGTCCGCTCGTCGGGGACCGAGGCGGAGGCGTTGACCACGATCTCGTGATCGCGCAGTTCGGGGTGGACGACGACGTTGGCGGCCCGCCGCACCAGCGGCAGATAGCTCAGCTCGGCGAAGACGGCGTCCGGCCGCGCGGCCTCCTCGCGGCGCGCGCAGTGCCGCAGTGCCCCGGTCACCTCGGCCGGCAGCACATCGGTGAACCTGCCGAAGGTACGGCCGCCGTCCGCGAGGGGAGTCGGACACAGCACCGCCCGCCAGTCGTCACCCTGCAGGGCGGCGGCGTCGGCTGCCTGCAACTGCAGGTACACGTCGAGGACTTCGGGCGCCCGGGGCCCGTTCTGAGGCCGCCAGTTGGCGAGCGTGTCCAGGAGGGCGTCGGTGAGCTCGACCTCTTGCGCGCCGCTGCGCAGCGCCTCGGACACCAGGCCGCACAGGGCGACATCGCGGTGCGGGTTCAGGGGAGCGGGCGGCGCCTGACGGGGCGGGTCGGGCAGCGGCTCGGTGTAGGTCGCGGGTGGCCCGAGGCCCGACTCGGCGTCGAGGAGTTCGAGCAGCGGTACCTGTGCGTCCTCGCCGTAGCGCTGTGCGAAGTCGTCGTGGTAGCCGCGCAGGTGCTGGAAGCCGGAGGGGAAGAGTCCGAGGCGCAGGAGCACGTCGGCGGCGTCCGCCGCGGCGTCACCGACACCCCGCGGGAGACGGTCGCCCACGGTGTTCAGGGCCATGTCGACCTGGAAGGGCGGTGCGCTCGACTCGTGGATGCCCGTCTGGTGACGGTGCAGCTCGGCGAAGAGGCGTTCACGGTCGGCGGGCTCGGCCGCCTGGGTGCGCCCCGCGAGGTCGATGGCCGTGCCGAGCGCGGCGCGCAGCAGCGCCGTGCGGGGCCCGTCCGGCAGCCGGGCGGCGAAGGTCTCGGCGGCCCGGGAGTCGCTCAGCGCGGGCCGCAGGTCGCTCATCAGGAACCGGTTGGCCCACAACTTCCGCAGCAGCGCGTCGATCCGCTGCTCACCGGCCTGCGGCAGATCACGGATCAGACCGGCGCGCAGCTCGGCGTACGGGAGCGGGCGTCCGGCCCGGCGCAGCACCTCCAGGACGACCGAGGTGGCGCGCAGGGTGATGGAGCGGGTGTCGCGCGTGCCGTAGATGTCGGCGACCGGCAGCACGAGACGGTCACCGGCGACGTGGGCGGTCGGGTTGGCGACGACGCCGAGGTGGTCCGGCGCGTCCGCGTCGCGCTCGACCTGTTCCACGAGCGCCATCAGCCAGTTCATGTCGGGTCGGGTGCGCACGGCCCCGGTCACGGGCAGGCCCAGCCGCAGCGTGTCCCCGGCGGCGTCGGCCCCCTCCGTCGCGCGGTCCGTGAAGCGTCCCGCGGCGACGCCCGCGAAGAGGCCGAAGGGAGTGGCGCGGGTGCTCATCCGCGTCAGATAACGCAGCAGGCTGCGGTAGGTGCGCTCGGTCCGGCGCTCCGAAGTGCCGCCCGCGTCCAGGCAGTCGACCGCGGCGAGCAGCGGCGGGCTGGCGACCGCGAGCGCCTGCCTGATCTCGGCGTCGGCCGCGCGCTTGCGCAGCAGCTCCCGGGTCCGGTCACCCGCGGCGTGCAGGGCGGACTCCAGATCCGCCGCGTGCGGCCCCTCGGGTACGTCGTCGGCGGGGGCCGTGAGCCGGTGGAAGGAGGCCAAGGGCAGGGCGGGCGCGCGCAGCAGGAAGAAGCCCGCGGGTTCGTAGGTGGCGTCGGGCCCGGAGGCGGACGGGGGAGGAGGTGTGCCCTTGTCGTGCCGGCTCATGGGTACGTGATTCCTGCCTTTCGGTCTACGTGGGTCCACCGCGCCGCCCGCCCGGTCACGACATCAGCAGCGCCCGGTCCCAGGTCGGCGCGACCGGGGTGGCCGCGGCGAGCAGGGCGAGCGCCACGCCTGCGGCACCGGTGAGGAACCCCGGGTCGTCGACGAACACGCCGGGCTGTTCCTCGTCGCGGAAGCACAGGGGCGCCTCGGGGTCGAAGAGGTCGGTGATCTGCTCGGTCAGGGCGGAGACGTGGTCCCGCAAGGGGGAGTCGGGGTCGTCCTGGGCCAGGCGCAGGCACACCATCAACAGGCCCGCCACGCCGTGGCAGAGCGAGGGCGAGGGGATGTGCCGCTCGGACACCGGTCGGCGCAGCGCGCTGTGCACGGCCTCGACCGCGAGCCGCCTCAGTTCCGGCGCGTCCAGGGCGTGCCCCGCGTGCCACAGCGCCATCGCGATGCCCGGTGCGCCGTAACACCAGCCCGCGCGGGACGGTGGCCGGCCGGTGGTCGCGCCCCGCGCGGGCGGATCGTGACGGCCCACGTGGTTGGGCCAGTTGACGCCCCAGGGATCCTGTACGCGGTGCTCCACGACCCAGTCCGCGAGCGTCCGCACGGCCTGGAGCTGACCGGGGGCCCGGTGGCCCGCCCGGCAGGCGAGCGAGAGAGCGGCCAGCGGCCCGGCGGCGCCGTGGGCCGTCCCGAGGTCGAAGTAGCCCTGCGGGCACTCGTCGAGGAGCGCGGGGTCGACGGAGTCGGCGGGGGAGAGGAGCCGCCCGCTGCCGTCCCCGTCGGCGACGCCACTCAGGTAGCGGATCAGGAGCCCGATTGCGTCCTCACGCGCCGCGTTGTCGACGCCGCCGGCCAGGAGGGCGCCCAGGACCCCGGAGGCGCCGGTGACGACGTCGTACAGATGGTCCTTCGTGTAGGTCCGATGCTCCGTGTGGGTCCGGCCCTCCGCGTACGTCCCGGGCGCCGAGGGCGGCTTCAACTGCCAGGGCCCGGACGTCACTTGGCCCAGCAGCGCGGTCTGCACCTTGAGCGCCGTCGGCGCGTACCGCGGCTCCGTCTCGGCCGCCCCTGCGAGCACCAGGGCCAGGCCGCCCGTGCCGCCGTACAGCCCCGGTCCGTGCAGCGGGCTCTGCGCGGTCGAGCGCGCGGAGAGCCCGAGGGCGGTGTGCAGGCGCTGCTCCCAGCCCTCGCCGGGCAGTGCGCGGGCGAGGTGCAGGAGCGTCAGCGCGACGCTCGGGAAACCGCAGGCCAGGGAGGAGCCCGCGAACTCGAAGCGGTGGGACGCGCGGGCGGCCTCGGCCGCGGTGGCGAGCACCCGCTCCGGGTCGGCGAGCCGCAGGCCGACCGCCCTCGCGCATGCCACGGCCCGCTCCTGGAGGGCGCCGGACAGTGCGGGGCGCCACGAGGTCGCGGACGGCGTGCCGGTGACGGCGGTGCTCTGCTGGTCCGTAGGGGCGGGTGCGCGCGGCGGCGAAGGCATGGGCGTCCTCACGTGCGGTCGGTGCCAGAGCTGGGACGAGCCACTGATGGACCGCGGCACGTCCCAGCCGCCGGCCTCCGTCAGGCGGAGTCATGTCGGCGGGAGCAAGCGGTCGCCCCCGGCGCGGCTGCTAGTTCCAGTACTCGGTGGGCATGTTCTGCATCAGCTCACCGGAGCAGCACTTGGTCCAGCGGCAGCTGTAGCGGTGGGTGCACCACCAGGCCATCGGGTCGGTGTCCTCCGTTCCGGCTTCCGGGACGTCGACCCGGATATCCAGATCGAATTCGTCCAGGGGTATGTCGATCAATTGCTGGGTTGTCATCGGTTGAGCCTCCAAGTCGATTGAGGCAGGACGATCAGTGACGCTAGAGACCCCGCTCAAAGGCCGAAACCCCTATGTTGAACAAGGGGGATGCCCCTATGCGGAAGGGGTTCGACTGGGGTAGCCAGGGTGGTTCCGCCCTGCCAGCCTCGACGCCATGCGTGGATTCCGGTTTTCCTTCAACATCTGCCAAGCGGATTCCCGAGAAGCCTTCGCCCAGAAGTGCCGGGAGAGTGAGGAGTACGGCTATGACGTAGTTCTGGCGGCCGATCACCTGGGAATGCTGGCGCCTTTTCCCGCACTGGTCGCCGCGGCGGACGCCACCGAACGGATGCGTGTCGGCACGCTGGTCCTGAACACCTCGTTCTGGAATCCGGCGCTGCTCTCCCGCGAGATCCTCAGCACCGACCTCCTGACCGGCGGCCGCCTCGAAGTGGGGCTCGGCGCGAGCCACATGCGCTGGCAGTTCGACGAGGCCGGAATCCCCTGGGACCCGATCGGCGTCCGCGCCGAGCGCCTGGAGACCACCGTCACCGAGCTGGAACGGCACTTCACCACGGAGGTCGGCGCCCCGCCCGAGGCCCGGGGCGAGTCGCGGGCCGTGCAGCGGCGCGGATTCCACCGCACGGGCCCGCCGCTGCTCATCGGCGGGGTCGGCGACCGGGTGCTGCGCATCGCCGCCGAACACGCCGACATCGTCAGCATCTCCGGTGTCCATCAGATGCCGGGCAAGCCCGCGGGAGCCTGCCGGCTCGGCTCGGCGGCCGAGGCCGCCGACCGGGTGCGCTTCGTCAGGGAACACGCGGGAGACCGGCTCCCCGACCTGGAATGGCACATGCTGGCGCACGCCGTCGAGGTGACCAACGACCGGCGGGCCACGGCGGAGAAGCTGCTGACGCAGCTCGGCATGGGCATCAGCGTCGAGGACGCCCTGGAGACGCCGTACCTCCTCATCGGCACGGTGGACGAGATAGCCGAACAGCTGGTGGCCAACCGCGAGAAGTACGGCTTCTCGTACATCACGGTCCACCAGCCCTACATCGAGACGTTCGCGCCCATCATCGAGAAATTGCGGGGCAGTTGACCGGCCGTACCCCCGCGGCCGGCGCGCCGAGGGCGCCTTCCGTCCGATTCCCCCCGTCGGACGGAAGGCGCCGTTCCATGCGCTGTGTACCGCGTCCGTACAGCTCTCAGGCGTGAATCCGCCGATGGTACTGTCGCGGTGCAAATGCCCCTCTTGAGTGTGGAAATGGGACGTACATGACCGAGCAGCGGCAGCCCTGGCTGAAGCGGCCGTCCTCCCTGGTCCTGCTGATCGGCGCGGCCCTGCTCGCCGCCTGGATGGGGACGGTCATCGTCTCGATCGTGCACGAAGAGCCGGAGGGGGAAGCCTCGTTGGACGGCCTGCGCTCCGCCGTGCAACAGGCCCTGACCGACCGGGACGACGGCGAGTTCGGGCGGCTCGTCGACCCCGACAGCGCGGGCGAGGACTACGCCAAGAACTACGTGGCCCGTCTCGGCGACACGGACCCGCGACGTATCCGCGCCACCGTGGCCGAGGGCGGCGGCGACCCGGTGCTCACCGTCACCGCCGACGCCGGGGCCAAGGGCACGGTGTGCACCACGTGGTCCGCCGTGCGCAGCGACGACCGCTGGGTCCTCGACGCGGCGCCGCCCGTGGGGCGCGAGAAGGGATGCGGCGCGGCGGGCTGACGCCCACACGCGGCGTTGCTGACGCTCACACGCGGCGGGCCCGCGCCCACCACGCCGGGCTGTGCACCACCCCGTAGGCGTCGGCGTCGCCGTCGGGGCTGAAGCGGCTGAGGTAGATCTCCCGCAGTTCCTCGGACGGCACGCACCCGAGCAGCGTGCCCCGGCGCAGCTCACAGCTCTCCCAGCCCTCCGCCTTCAGGGAGCCGCGCAACTCCTGGGCGGAGATGCGGAAGAGGTCGGGGTTCCCGCGCGGCAGCGCGTCCGAGAAGCACAGCAGGTGCAGATGGGCGCCGGGCGCGGTGGCCCGGTGCAGCGCCCGCAGATAGCGGGGCCGTTCCTCCTGGTCGAGGCAGTGGAACAGGGCGCTGTCGACGACGGTGTCGAACCGGCCGTCGTAACCGCTGAGTCCGGTGAGGTCGGCGACGGTGAACGTGACGCCCGCACCGCGCCCCCGCACGAGGTCCCGCGCCCGTCCGATCGCCTCGGGCGAGGAGTCGATGCCGGTGACCCTGTGCCCCCGCGAGGCGAGGAACGCGGCGTTCCGGCCCGAACCGCAGCCCGCGTCGAGCACTTCACCGCGGATGGTGCCCTCGCGGTCCCATTCGACGACGGCGGGCTGCACCTCGCCGATGTCCCACGGGGCGCGTTCGCCGCCGCTTTCGGCGGGTGCGCACAGGAGCTCGCCCTGCCGGAAGGAGTCGCCCGGCGCGGCACGCGGAGAGCGCACGCGTGCGGAGAGCTGCTCGCTGTCGACCATGGCGCATACCTCCATGCCTCGGGCTGCCCAGCCGAACCGACCCGCGTCCGCCGCGAGCCAAGGGTCCGCCAAGAAGGACCCTAGACTCCCGCGCCGGTGGCTCTCCAGGCGTACGGGCTCTTCTAGGGGGTGCTGTTCCGGCCCCCTACCGTGCCCCGGCCCGACCCCGTACGGCAGGCGTGATCGGCGGTCCGGAGATCTCGTTACTGTGGGCCCATGAACCCGATCCGCGTGCTTCTCGTCGACGACGACCCGCTGGTCCGCGCCGGTCTGTCCTTCATGATGGGCGGCGCGGAGGACATCGAGATCGTCGGCGAGGCCGCGGACGGCTCACAGGTGGCCCCGCTGGTCGGTCGGCTCCGCCCCGACGTCGTCCTGATGGACATCCGCATGCCCACGATGGACGGCCTCGCGGCGACGGAGGCCCTCCGCAAGCGCCCCGACGCACCCGAGGTCATCGTCCTCACCACCTTCCACGCCGACGAACAGGTGCTGCGGGCCCTGCGCGCGGGAGCGGCCGGGTTCGTCCTCAAGGACACCCCGCCCGCCGAGATCGTCGCGGCGGTACGGGCGGTCGCGGCCGGGGAGCCGGTGCTCTCCCCCACGGTGACACAGCAGCTGATCACCCGGGTGACGGGCGTGGACCCCCAACAGGGCCGCCGCGAGCGGGCGTTGGACCGCCTCGCCCTGCTCGCGGAGCGGGAGAGGGAGGTGGCGGTCGCCGTGGGCCGGGGCGCCTCGAACGCGGACATCGCGGCGGAACTCTTCCTGAGCGTGGCCACGGTCAAGGCCCACGTCTCCCGCATCCTCACGAAGCTGGACCTCAACAACCGTGTACAGATCGCCCTGTTGGCGCATGACGCGGGGCTGCTGGACGGGGCGGAGTAGCACGCGCCCCGGAAAGGGAGCCGGTCGGACGGGTGATCAGAACCCGTCGATCTCCGCCATCCGCACCAACCGCCCCTCCCTGCGGGACAGTTCGCACGCCTCGGCGACGCGCAGTGCCTCCAGTGCCTCGCGCCCGTCACACGGGTTGGTCCGTTCGCCCCGGACCACGTCGACGAACGCCGCGAGTTCCGCCTCGTACGCGGGCGTGAAGCGTTCGAGGAAACCGGGCCACGGCTTCTCGGGGGGCGGCGGGCCGGAGGGTTCCACGGACGACAGGGGAGTGCGGTCGTCGAAGCCGACCGCGATCTGGTCCTCCTCCCCGGCCAGCTCCATCCGTACGTCGTAGCCCGCGCCGTTGCACCGGGTGGCCGTCGCCGTGGCGAGCGTGCCGTCGTCCAGGGTGAGGACCGCCGCCGCCGTGTCGACGTCGCCCGCTTCGCGGAACATCGAGGGACCGGCGTCCGACCCGGTCGCGTACACCTCCGTCACCTCGCGGCCGGTGACCCACCGCAGCATGTCGAAGTCATGGACCAGGCAGTCGCGGTAGAGCCCGCCGGAGAGCGGGAGATACGCGGCCGGCGGCGGCGCCGGATCGGAGGTCATCGCCCGGACGGTGTGCAGCCGCCCGAGCCGCCCCGACCGCACGGCCTCGCGCGCCGCCGCGTACCCCGCGTCGAACCGCCGCTGGAAGCCGAGCTGGAGCACCGTGCCCGCGGCCTCGACCTCACGGAGCGCGGCGAGCGTGCCGGGCAGGTCGAGGGCGATGGGCTTCTCGCAGAACACCGGCAGCCCCGCACGCGCGGCCTTGCCGATCAGCTCGGCGTGCGCGGCGGTCGCCGCGGTGATCACCACCGCGTCCACGGCCCCCGTCCGGCTGCCGCCCGTGAAGACGTCGTCCACCGACGGCACGGAGGCCGCGCCGATCCGTGCGGCGAGTCCGGCCGCGCGCCCGGCGTCGGCGTCGGCGACGACCAGTGCGTCCACCTCCGGATGCCGCTGCAGAGCCGCAGAGTGAAATGTGCCGATACGGCCCGTTCCGATCAATCCGATGCGCATGGACCAACCCTCGCGACGCCCCGCGATCCTGTCAATCCTTTGTCCGGACAACAGAACTTCAGAACTTCCCGTCATCATTCCCTGCGACTACGCTCGCCACGTGCCCAAATCTGCCGACAAACCAGCCGTGGACCCGACCGTCTCGCTCCAGCTCGGCGTCGACCGCAGCAGCCCGGTCCCGCTGTACTTCCAGCTGTCCCAGCAGCTGGAGGCGGCGATCGAGCGCGGCGCCCTGACCCCGGGCACCCTGCTCGGCAACGAGATAGAACTGGCCGGACGCCTCGGGCTTTCCCGCCCGACCGTCCGTCAGGCCATCCAGTCCCTCGTCGACAAAGGCCTGCTCGTGCGCCGCAGGGGCGTGGGCACCCAGGTGGTGCACAGCCAGGTCAAGCGCCCGCTGGAGCTCAGCAGCCTCTACGACGACCTGGAGGCGGCGGGACAGCGCCCCGAGACCCGCGTCCTGCGCAACACCGTCGAGCCCGCGTCCGCCGAGGTCGCGGCCAGGCTCGGCATCGCGGAAGGCGACGACGTCCACCTCGTCGAGCGGCTCCGGCTGGCCCACGGCGAGCCCATGGCGTGCCTGCGCAACCACATCCCGTCCGGGCTCCTCGCCCTGGACACCGCGCACCTGGAGGCGACCGGCCTCTACCGCCTGATGCGCGCCGCGGGCATCACCCTGCACAGCGCGCGCCAGTCCGTGGGGGCCCGCGCCGCCACCGCCGACGAGGGCGGGCAGCTCGGCGAACCCGCGGGGGCCCCGCTGCTCACGATGCAGCGCACGACCTTCGACGACACCGGCCGCGCGGTCGAGTTCGGCTCGCACATCTACCGGGCTTCGCGCTACTCCTTCGAGTTCCAGCTCCTCGTACGCCCATAAGGCGCCGGACACACGTCGGCGGGGCCACGGTGCGCGAGCACCGCGACCCCGCCGCGAGGGAGATCACGCGCCCGAGGACTTCTCGGCGGCCTCGGTCTCGGTGGTGGCGCCCGCCGTCGTGAGCGTGCCGCCGGCCGTCTCCAGGTGGGCCCGGACGAACCACTGGAACTGCTCAAGGGCACGAAGCTGCTCGATCAGCAGATCCTCGGTGGCGGGGTCGATCTCGCCGACCTTCTTGATGGCGGCGCGCACGTCCTGGATGACGCCGGTGTAGACGAGGTCCAGGGCGCCGAGGTGGGCGATGGCATCGGCGCGGCCCACGCTGTAGTCCTCCCACGTGCGCTCCTTGACCAGGGCGCCGGGGGTGCCGTGTGCGATGCCGCCCAGGGCGGCCAGGCGCTCGGCCGTGTCGTCGGCCAGGTCGCGGACCCGGTCGACCTGCGGGTCGAGCATCTGGTGCACGGCGATGAAGTGCGGGCCGACCACGTTCCAGTGCACGTGCTTCAACGTGAGGTGGAGATCGTTGAGCGCGTGCAGGCGCTGCTGCAGCAGCTCGATGACCGTGCCGGCCTCCCGCACCGTGATGCCAGGGACGGTGTACTTGGGGGTGGCCTCGGAAGTCAACGGAGTGCCTCCTGTCTCGTATGTTCTGTACGGGTTTGTGTCCACCTGGTGCCCCAGGAGGACACCGCTACACCCGCAACTGCCCGGAAGGTCCGAATCTAGGTCAGTCGTTGGCCATCAGGCCGGCGCGGAGCTTGCCCACGACGCGGGTGATCAGCCGGGAGACGTGCATCTGCGAGTAGCCGAGCTCGTCGGCGATCTGCTGCTGGGTCTGCTCCTCGACGAAGCGCAGATGGATGAGCGTGCGGTCCCGCTCGTCGAGGTCCGCGATCAGCGGGGCCAGGGAGTGGAAGTTCTCGACGAGCTCGAAGGACCGCTCGTCCACGCCGATGAAGTCGGCGAGCATCGTGTCGGACTCGTCGTCGGCGCCGTTGACCGCGGCGTTCAGGGAGATGGCGTTGTAGCCGTTGGAGGCCTTCTGCGCCTCGGCGACCTCGGAGGGCTCGAGCTGCATCAGCTCCGCCAGCTCGGCCGTGGAGGGCAGGCGGCCCAGGCGGGTGCGCAACTCCTCGGTGGCCTTGGACAGTTCGAGACGGGCCTCCTGGAGGCGACGCGGCACGTGCACGGCCCAGGAGGTGTCGCGGAAGAACCGCTTGATCTCACCGGTGATGTACGGCACGGCGAAGGAGGTGAACTCGACCTCGCGGGTCAGCTCGAAGCGGTCGATCGCCTTGATCAGGCCGATGGTGCCGACCTGGATGATGTCTTCCATCTCCTGCTGGCCCCGGTGCTTGAACCTGGAGGCCGCGTAGTGCACGAGGGAGAGGTTCATCTCGATCAGGACGTTGCGCACGTACTGGTACTCGTGCGTGCCCTCCTCGAGTTGCGTGAGGCGGTCGAAGAAACGCTTGCCCACCTCCCGCGCGTCCCTCGGCGCGATGGAGGAGGGGTCCGTGTACGCGCGTTCAACGAGGTCTTCTTCGGCCTTGGTGACCGAATCCTGCGTCTGCTCCTGCGCCGCGGTGATCATGCGTTCCGCTCCTTGTTCAGTTCGAAACTTCCTTCGGCGACGGCCCGTGTACCCCACCGATCGTCACCCACACACAATTATTTCGGAACGAAAGAAGTCTCCCGGCGAGGATGTTTGCCGGGCGGCTCGGCGGTCAACCGGAGTGACAGCACACGTAGTCGATGCCAAGGAGCGTGAGCGGCCATGACCGCCAACGAGAAGGCCAAGGCGAAGACCGAGCAGGTCACCGGTGCCGCGAAGGAAGCCGCCGGGCGCGCCGTGGGCAACGAGCGGCTGACCACCGAGGGCCGGGCCCAGCAGATGAAGGGCGACGCACGTCAGGCCAAGGAGAAGACGAAGGACATCGGCAAGCACTGACCTCACCGGTCACGCAAGCGCTGTTGGGGCGGCCCCGTCTGACGGGGCCGCCCCTTCTGTCGGCAGCGACCCGTCGGCGCCGGCGCGCCTGATACCAACTGGCCAACGGTCGTAAGAATGTTCTGACAAATCCATTGACGCTGCCGCGCGCCCGCCGCTAGAACTCCCACCAGCCGCACTCGGGCGGCCGGGAGAAGAGGTGGTCCCACCATGCGTAGTCCCACCATGCGTACAGCACGCACGGCAGCAGCTCTCGCGGCGGTGGTCGTGCTCGCGGCCGGGTGCAGCGGCTCCGGCGGCAAGGACGACGAGGACAAGTCGGGTGACGGCGGGGGAGGCGGCAAAGGCGTGAACACGCCCCGCCTCAAGATCGCCATGATCACGCACTCCGGCGAGGGCGACACCTTCTGGGACATCGTCCAGAGCGGCGCCAAGCAGGCGGCCCGCAAGGACAACGTCGAGTTCCTCTACTCCAACGACAAGGAGGCCAAGGGGCAGGCCGAGCTCGTCCAGTCCGCCATCGACAAGAAGGTCGACGGGATCGTCGTCACCCTGGCCAAGCCCGAGGCGATGGAAGCGGTCCTCGGGAAGGCCGAGGCCGCCGGGATACCGGTCGTCACGATCAACTCCGGCGGCGAGTTCTCGGCCGACTTCGGCGCCCTGAGCCACATCGGCCAGGACGAGTCCGTGGCGGGCGAGGCGGTCGGCGACGAGCTCACCGAGCGGGGCAGGAAGAAGGTGCTCTGCGTCATCCACGAACAGGGCAACGTCTCCCTCGAGCAGCGCTGCGACGGCGTCAAGAAGACCCTCAAGGGCTCGGTCGAGAACCTGAACGTCGAGGGCACCAACGCGCCCAACGCGCAGTCCTCCATCAGTGCGAAACTCCAGGCGACCAAGGACATCGACGCGGTGGTCACGCTCGGCGCGCCGATCGCCGCCCTCTCGGTGAAGGCCAAGGAGGACTCCGGAAGCAAGGCCGAGGTCGCCACCTTCGACCTGAACGCCGAGGTCGTCAAGCGCCTCAAGGCCAAGGAGGTCGGCTTCGCCGTGGACCAGCAGCCCTACCTCCAGGGCTACCTCGCCATCGACGAGCTGTGGCTCTACAAGACCAACGCGAACGTCCTGGGCGGCGGCAAGCCCGTCCTCACCGGCCCCGCGATCGTCACGGAGAAGGACGTACCGAAGCTGGAGAAGTACACCGCCCGCGGCACCCGATGAACACATGCGTGATCCGCGTGGTCGATACTTGGGCGGCTGGGGCCGGGGATCCGGACCGGCCTCACCGAGGAGCAGAGCTAGAAGGGCACGGCGTCGTGGCAAGGGTTCAGACAGGGGTACGTGCGGTGGGCGCCGTGCTGGTCGCGGTGCTCGGGGTATCCCTCGCGGGGTGCAGCAGCACCGGCGGCAAGCGGGCCGAGGACGCACGCAAGGCGGCAACGGCACACGGCAAGGCAGCGGTGAGCACGCCGAGGTGGACGTTCGGCATGGTGACCCACTCGGGTGACGGCGACACGTTCTGGGACATCGTCCAGGAGGGCGCCGAGGAGGCGGCCCGCAAGGACAACATCAAGTTCCTCTACTCCCACAACGCCGAGGCCCAGCAGCAGGCCCAGCTCGTGGACTCGTACATCGACAAGAAGGTCGACGGCATCATCGTCACCCTCGCCAAGCCCGACGCGATGAAGGGCGCCCTGGCCCGCGCGAAGAAGGCCGGCATCCCGGTGATCACCGTGAACTCCGGTTCCGCGGAGTCCAAGGAGTTCGGCGCGCTCACCCACATCGGTCAGGACGAGACGATCGCGGGCGAGGCCGTCGGCGACGAGCTCAACAAGCGCGGCAAGAAGAAGGCGCTCTGCATCCTGCACGAGCAGGGCAACGTCGGGCACGAGCAGCGCTGCGACGGCGCCAAGAAGACCTTCGACGGCAAGATGCAGAACCTGTACGTGACCGGCACGAACATGCCCGACGTGCAGTCCTCCATCGAGGCCAGGCTCCAGTCCGACAAGTCCATCGACTCGGTGGTCACGCTCGGCGCGCCCTTCGCGGACACCGCGGTGAAGGCCGCAGACAGCGCGGGCAGCAAGGCCGAGGTCGACACCTTCGACCTGAACGAGAAGGTCGCGGCGGGCCTGAAGGACGGCACGCTCGGCTTCGCCGTCGACCAGCAGCCCTACCTCCAGGGCTACGAAGCCGTGGACCTGCTCTGGCTCTACAAGTACAACGACGACGTGCTCGGCGGCGGCAAGCCGGTCCTCACCGGTCCGCAGATCGTCACCAAGGGCCAGGCCGCCAAGCTGGAGGAATACGCGAAGCGAGGGACCCGATGACAGCCACAGCCCCGGCGCCCGCCCCGTCACCCGGCTCCCCGGGCACGAAGTCGGACGAGCGCCTCCTGAAGGCCTCGCCGCTGAAGAAGCTGATGGGCCGGCCCGAGCTCGGCTCCGTCGTCGGCGCCATCGCCGTCTTCGTCTTCTTCGCGGTTGCCGCGGACAGCTTCCTGCAGGCCAGCAGCCTCGCCACGGTGCTGTACGCGGCATCGACGCTCGGCATCATGGCGGTGCCGGTGGCGCTGTTGATGATCGGCGGCGAGTTCGACCTGTCGGCGGGCGTCATGGTGACGTCCTCCGCGCTGATCTCGTCGATGTTCAGCTACCAGATGACGGCGAACGTCTGGGTCGGCGTGCTCGTCTCGCTGCTCGTCACCCTCGCGATCGGCGTCTTCAACGGCGTGATGCTGACGCGCACCGACCCGCCGAGCTTCATCATCACGCTCGGTACGTTCCTGATGCTGACCGGCATGAACCTCGGCTTCACCAAGCTGATCAGCGGCACGGTCTCCACGAAGTCGATCGCCGACATGGAGGGCTTCACCTCCGCCAAGGACGTCTTCGCCTCGACGATCACCATCGGCGGCGTCGACTTCAAGATCACGATCCTGTGGTGGCTCGGCCTGATCGCGGTGGCCACCTGGGTCCTGCTCCGTACCCGCGTCGGCAACTGGATCTTCGCGGTCGGCGGCGGCGAGGACGCGGCTCGCGCGGTCGGCGTCCCGGTCGCCGCGACGAAGATCGGCCTCTACATGGGCGTCGCCTTCGGCGCCTGGATCTCGGGCCAGCACCTGCTCTTCTCGTACGACGTCGTCCAGTCCGGCGAGGGCGTCGGCAACGAACTGATCTACATCATCGCGGCCGTCATCGGCGGCTGCCTGATCACCGGCGGCTACGGCTCCGCGGTCGGCGCGGCCGTCGGCGCCCTCATCTTCGGCATGGTCAGCAAGGGCATCGTGTTCGCCGAGTGGAACCCCGACTGGTTCAAGTTCTTCCTCGGAGTGATGCTGCTCCTGGCGACCCTGCTCAACCACTGGGTCCGCAAGCGCGCGGAGGCGACGAAATGACGGAAGTGACCGACGCGACGCCCGCCACGGAGCGCACGCCCCTCGTCGAGCTCGACGACGTCAGCAAGTACTACGGCAACATCCGCGCCCTCGAAGGCGTCTCCCTGGAGGTCCACGCGGGCGAGATCTCCTGCGTCCTCGGCGACAACGGCGCGGGCAAGTCGACCCTCATCAAGATCATCGCGGGTCTGCACCAGCACGACGCCGGGACCTTCCGGATCGAGGGCGAGGACGCGAAGCTCGGCACGCCCCGCGACGCGCTGAACCACGGCATCGCCACGGTCTACCAGGACCTCGCCGTGGTCCCGCTGATGCCGGTCTGGCGCAACTTCTTCCTCGGCTCCGAGCCGACGAAGGGCGTGGGCCCCTTCAAGCGCCTCGACGTCGACCTCATGCGCGAGACGACACGCGCGGAGCTGCTGCGCATGGGCATCGACCTGCGCGACGTCGACCAGCCCATCGGCACCCTGTCGGGCGGCGAGCGCCAGTGCGTGGCGATCGCGCGCGCGGTGTACTTCGGCGCGAAGGTCCTCGTCCTGGACGAGCCCACCGCCGCGCTGGGCGTCAAGCAGTCGGGCGTCGTCCTGAAGTACGTCGCGGCGGCGCGGGACGCGGGCCTCGGAGTGGTCTTGATCACCCACAACCCGCACCACGCCTTCCTGGTCGGCAACCGTTTCGTCCTCCTGAAGCGCGGCACGATGTTCGGCAGCTACGCGCGTGACGAGATCACCCTGGACGAACTGACCCGCCAGATGGCGGGCGGCTCCGAACTGGACGACTTGCGTCACGAGCTGGAGAAGCGCTGAGCAAGGCCCCGTCAGGGGCGCGGGGAACTGCGCGCTCAGCCCAGGAAAAGCCGCAGTCGCGACTGCTCTGTGACCCAGCAGACGCGTTTGCGGCTTTTTTGTGGTCGCTCGCGCAGTTCCCCGCGCCCCTGACGGGGCACCCCCGGAGCCTGGGGGCACCCCGGGGTCCGTTGTGCGCGCCCCCGCGAGTGTGAGGCAGAATCGCCGCAATGAGCACCTACCGCGATCTCGCGCACCGCGGCTCCGCCCGAGCCACCGTCCTGCGGACCGTGGGCACGCGTGAGCGCCGATCACATCTGACGGCGCCCCGTGTGCCCACCGTCGGCATCGACATCGGCGGCACGAAGGTGATGGCGGGCGTCGTCGACGCCGACGGAAACATCCTGGAGACGCTCCGCACGGAGACCCCGGACAAGTCCAAGAGCCCCAAGGTCGTCGAGGACACCATCGTCGAGCTGGTCCTCGACCTCTCCGACCGGCACGACGTGCACGCGGTGGGCATCGGCGCGGCGGGCTGGGTCGACGCGGACCGCAACCGCGTCCTGTTCGCCCCCCACCTGTCCTGGCGCAACGAACCCCTCCGCGACCGCATCTCCGGCCGCCTCGCGGTGCCCGTGCTCGTCGACAACGACGCGAACACCGCCGCCTGGGCGGAATGGCGCTTCGGCGCGGCCCGCGGCGAGGACCACCTGGTCATGATCACGCTCGGCACCGGCATCGGCGGCGCGATCCTGGAGGACGGCCAGGTCAAGCGCGGCAAGTTCGGGGTCGCCGGCGAGTTCGGGCACATGCAGGTCGTCCCCGGCGGCCACCGCTGCCCGTGCGGCAACCGCGGCTGCTGGGAGCAGTACAGCTCCGGCAACGCGCTGGTCAGGGAGGCCCGCGAGCTCGCCGCCGCCGACTCCCCGGTTGCGTACGGGATCATCGAGCGGGTCAAGGGCAACATCCCCGACATCACGGGCCCCCTGATCACGGAGCTGGCCCGCGACGGCGACGCGATGTGCGTCGAGCTCCTCCAGGACATCGGCCAGTGGCTCGGCGTGGGCATCGCGAACCTGGCCGCCGCCCTCGACCCGTCCTGCTTCGTGATCGGCGGCGGCGTCTCGGCCGCCGACGACCTCCTGATCGGCCCGGCCCGCGACGCCTTCCGCCGCCAGCTGACCGGCCGCGGCTACCGCCCCGAGGCCCGTATCGCCCGCGCCCAGCTCGGCCCCGAGGCGGGCATGGTGGGCGCGGCCGACCTGGCCCGTCTGGTGGCCCGCCGCTTCCGCCGGGCCAACCGCCGCCGGGTGGAGCGCCACGAACGGTACGAGCGGTACGTGGAAGCGCGCCGCACCAACGACCGCACCTCTCAGGGAACCCAGTAAACAGATGACCGTCCCCCGCCAGCCCTCGTCCCCGGACTCCGCGGACTCCCCGGACACCGCCGACGAGGGTGGCCGCCCCCGCGAGGGCCGCCGCCACATGCTCCGCCGCCGCTGGCTGACGGCCACGATCATCGTGCTCCTGATCGGCGTGCCGGCCGGCTATCTGGTGATCTCCGCGAACCAGAGCCGCAACAGCGGCCGCGACAAGGAGGCAAAGTACTCCGCGACCGGCCTCACCGCGGGCTGGCCCTCCAAGGTGCAGCGCCGTCTCTACGACGTGCCCATCCCGTACTACTCCCGGGAAGTCGCCTACTACGAGACGAACAACTGGCGCACCAGCCGCCTGTACGCCCAGTTCCTGACGAGCAACGAAGGTCTGGACAAGTTCCTCAAGCAGATCGGCACGAGCACCAAGGCGCTGGAGAAGAACGACATCACCATCAGCAAGCGCGACCGCAAGGTGGTCGGCTGGGAGTTCACGGACCCGGGCCCCTGGATGGGTCTGACCCATGTGCAGAAGGACCCGGTGCCGACCCTGGACGTGGTGGTGAACCGCGTCAACGCGGAGCACCCGATGGTCTATGTAGTGTCTACGACAACCCCGTAACTGGCGTGTTTCATCGGTGAGTTGACCGACGGGCGACTCGTACGATGACGCCCATGATCTCCAGAGTGACGTCCGAAGAGGAGTACGACAGACGCCGGCGCGCCCAGTGGCTCGCGGGGGAGGCGCGCGCGGACGGGGTGGCACGCAGGGACATGCTGCGGCTGCTCGCGGCGGCCGGGGCCGCGGCGACGCTGCCGGTGGCACTGGGCGCACCCCGGGCACAGGCGGCGCAGGGCGCTGTCGCAGCCGGGATCGTGAAACCGCTCCCCGCGGACCGCTTCACGATCCGCGGCACGAACGCGGAGACGAAGTTCGAGGCGCTGGCCGAGACCGGCTTGCACACCCCCGCGTCGCACTTCTTCGTGCGCAACCACACGGCGACGCCACGCCTGGACGCGAAGACGTGGACCTTGCGGATCTGGGGCGACGGCCTCCGGGACGGCAGGGCCAGGGAGTTCACGCTCGCCGACCTCAAACGCCTCCCGTCGACGACACGCACCGCCTTCGTCGAATGCGCCGGCAACGGCAGAAGCTTCTTCACCACCCAGCAGGGCCGACCGGCCTCCGGCACGGCCTGGACCCTGGGCGCGATCGGCAACGCGCGCTGGCGCGGCGTGCGCCTCTCCGAAGTCCTGCGCCGGGCAGGCGTCTCCCGGCACGCGGTGGACGTGCTGCCCAGCGGCCTGGACGCGGAGTACGTCACGGACGACGGCACCAACCTGGGCCGGGTCCGCCGCCCCCTGCCGCTCGCCAAGGCGATGGACGACGTACTCCTGGCGTACGAGATGAACGGCGCCCCGCTCCCCGCGGACCACGGTTACCCGGTGAGGGTCCTGGTCCCGGCGTGGGTGGGCATCGCGTCGATCAAATGGGTGGGCGACATCGAGGTCTCGTCCACCCCGCTCTACTCGCCCTGGAACACGCAGTTCTACCGCCTGTTCGGCGACGCGTACCCCCCGGAGGGCAGCGCCCCACTCACCCGCCAGACGCTGAAGTCCGCCTTCGAACTCCCCTGGAACGCAAGCCTCCCGGCGTCCACGACCCACCACCTCACCGGCCGCTCATGGTCGGCGACGGGCGCGATCACCCGCGTGGACATCAGCACGGACGAGGGCCGCACCTGGCAGCCGGCCCACCTCAAGGACACCCCCCACCGAGCCACGTGGACCCGCTGGACCACCCCCTGGCACCCCCGAACCCCGGGCCCGGCAACACTCCTGGCCCGCGCCACGGACACCACGGGCCGCACCCAGCCGAAGACGACGACACACAACACACAGGGCTACCTGTTCGACGCGGTGGTGCGGCATGCGGTGAGGGTGGTGTGAGCCTCTAGCCGGCTCCGGCCCCCTCATAAACGGCCGCCGCCACCCCCAAGTCCTCCCAGGCCATCCCCGCGGACTTGAACAGGCGAGGTTGGTCGTCGGGGATCTTTACCTCGCCTCGTACCAACTCGGCCAGCGTGCGCAGGTTCTGTACGTCGAAGGCGCCCGTGGCCGTCGCGAGGACGATGTCGCCGCACTCCCGCAGCGCGACCTCGTGGGACTCCGCGACCATCACCGCGCGGGCCGGCAGGTGCTCGTCGACCTCGCGTGCGTCCGGTTCGTGGGAGCCCACCGCGGCCACCGTCGCGTGGGGCGGGAGCAGCGTGCTGTCGAAGAGCGGTTCGCGGGACGTGGTGCAGCAGCAGACCACGTCGGCGGTCGCGACGTCCGCCGGGGTCGCGGGCGCCGCCGAGAGGCCCGCCTCGCGGCATCGGCCGACGAAGGCCGCGACGCGCTCGGGGTTGCGCGCCACCACGTCCACGTGGGTCAGCGTCGGGCGTACCGCGCGGACCGCCTCCACGTGGCCCCAGGCCTGCGGGCCGGTGCCGAAGACCAGCAGGCGGCGGGCCTCCGGGACCGCCAGGTGCTTGATCGCCGCGCCCGACACCGCGGGGGTCCGCAGCGAGGTCAGCGCGATCCCGTCGAGGACGGCAAGGGGCGTGTGGGTCGTGCCGTCCAGGAGGAGGTACAGGCCCTGGACACGAGGGAGATCGCGGGCGGTGTTCTCCGGGGTGACCGTGGCGATCTTCACCCCGGTGTACGCCCTCGTGGAGGACGGCATCAGCAGCAGTTGGCCGCCCGGCACGTCGACCACTCCCCGCGGCGGCTCCGCCTCCGGGTCCAGGCCCGCCCTGAGGGCGGCTTCCACCGCCTCGATCGCCGCGGACATCGGGACGGACCGGGCCATGGCCTCGGCGTCGATGTAGGGCGGGGCCTCGCTCATTGCTGGTTCCTTTCGGGGGCGGGCAGTTCAGGAGTATCTGCTCGTATTTGTCGCGCGCAATCCCGCGTCGCGGACAACCGTCCCGGCGAGAGCTTGCGCACCCTCTTACTCACGCGTCAGCTCCGCCCGTTAGCGTAGAGCGGTGAGCGAGACGACTACCCCTGCCCTCCAGTACCGCTTCGACGGCCCCGAAGACGCCCCCGTGCTGATCCTCGGACCCTCGCTCGGCACCACCTGGCACATGTGGGACCGGCAGGTGCCCGAGCTGGTCAAGCAGTGGCGTGTGTTCCGCTTCGACATGCCCGGACACGGGGGCGCCCCCGCGCACCCCTGCGGCTCCGTCGGCGACCTCGTCCAGCGGCTTCTCGTCACGCTCGACGAGGTCGGCGTGCAGCGCTTCGGGTACGCGGGCTGCGCCTTCGGCGGCGCGATAGGGGCCGAGCTCGCCCTGCGGCACCCGCAGCGCGTCGCCTCCCTGGCGCTGATCTCCGCCTCGCCCCGCTTCGGCAGCGCCGACGAGTTCCGCCAGCGCGGGGTGATCGTGCGGAGTAACGGCCTCGACCCCATCGCGCGCACGTCCCCCGAGCGCTGGTTCACGCCCGGCTTCGCCGCCGCGCAGCCCGCCATCACCGACTGGGCCGTACAGATGGTGCGGACGACCGACCCGGGCTGCTACATCGCCGCCTGCGAGGCCCTCGCCGCCTTCGACGTGCGCGCCGAACTGGGCCGGATAGGAGTGCCCACCCTCGTCCTGGTCGGGTCCGAGGACCAGGTCACCGGGCAGGGCGAGGCCCGTACCCTCGTCGCCGGCATCCCGGACTCCCGCCTCGCAGTGGTGCCGGGGGCCTCCCACCTCGCCCCCGTCGAGCAGCCCGCCGCCGTCACCGACCTTCTCGTACGCCACTTCTCCACCGCCTGGCAGCTCGCACCCGACGCCACCGGGACGCACGCGGCGATCAGCGCGACGCCGGTCAAGCCGGTGCTCGCCCCGCCGCCGCCCGTCTTCCCCGTGGCCGAGATCGGCCCCATGGAGCAGCCCGAGGCCGTGGGCGACGGCCGCCCCGACCTCTATGAGGCCGGGATCAAGGTCCGCCGCGAGGTGCTCGGTGACGCGCACGTCGACCGCGCGCTCGCCGCGGCCGACGACTTCTCCACGGACTTCCAGGAGCTCATCACGCGCTACGCGTGGGGCGAGGTCTGGAACCGTCCCGGCCTGGACCGGCGCTCCCGCAGCTGCGTCACGCTGACCGCGCTCGTCGCGGGCGGCCACCTCGACGAGCTGGCCTTCCACACCCGCGCCGCCCTGCGCAACGGCCTCACCGCGCAGGAGATCAAGGAAGTACTGCTCCAGGCGGCCGTCTACTGCGGCGTCCCCGCGGCGAACTCCGCCTTCAAGGTCGCCCAGGCCGTGATCCGTGAGGAAACCACGCCCCAGGAGTGAGGCGTAGCAGGATGGGGCAATGACGACTGCCGCGAAGCGCATCAAGCTCACGAAGAAGACGCACGCCTGTGTCCGCCTGGAGCGGGACGGCCGGAGTCTGGTCATCGACCCGGGCGGCTTCAGCGAACAGGACGCGGCGCTCGGCGCCGACGCGATCCTGGTCACGCACGAGCACCCCGACCACTTCGACGAGGAGCGGCTGCGGGCCGGTCTCGAGGCCAACCCCGCAGCCGAGATCTGGACCCTGCGCTCCGTCGCGGAGAAGATCTCGGCGGCCTTCCCGGGGCGGGTGCACACCGTCGGGCACGGCGACACCTTCGAGGCCGCCGGATTCGCCGTACAGGTGCACGGCGAGCTGCACGCCGTGATCCACCCGGACATCCCGCGCATCACCAACGTCGGCTATCTGGTGGACGGTTCGGTCTTCCACCCGGGAGACGCCCTGACCGTCCCCGAGCAGCCGGTTCAGACGCTGATGCTGCCGGTGATGGCGCCCTGGAGCAAGATCTCCGAGGTCATCGACTACGTGCGCGAGGTCAAGCCGCAGCGCGCCTACGACGTCCACGACGCCCTGCTCACGGACCTGGCCCGGCCGATCTACGACTCGCAGATCGGGTCACTCGGCGGCGCGGAGCACCTGCGGCTCACGCCGGGGGAGTCCGCCGAGCTGTGACCGGCGGGCCGGGGACTGTCAGTGGCGTTCGGTAGGTTGGGAAGCATGCGCATTGCCACCTGGAACGTGAACTCGATCACCGCTCGGCTGCCCAGGCTCCTCGCCTGGCTGGAGAGCAGCGGTACGGATGTGCTGTGCATCCAGGAGACCAAGACCACCGCGGAGCAGTTCCCCGCCGTAGAGCTCCGCGAGCTCGGGTACGAGTCGGCGGTGAACGCGACGGGACGGTGGAACGGCGTCGCGCTGGTCTCCCGCGTGGGCCTCGACGACGTGACCACCGGCCTGCCCGGCGGCCCGGACTACGACGGGGTCCAGGAGCCGCGCGCCATCTCCGCCACCTGCGGTCCTGCCCGCGTCTGGTCGGTGTACGTGCCCAACGGCCGCGAGGTGGACCACGCGCACTTCGCGTACAAACTGCGGTGGTTCGAGGCGCTGAAGACCGCGGTCGCCGCCGACGCGGCGGGCGAGCGGCCCTTCGCGGTCCTCGGGGACTTCAATGTGGCGCCGACCGACGCGGACGTGTGGGACCCCGCCCTGTTCGAGGGCGCCACGCATGTGACCCCCGCCGAGCGCGCGGCACTCGCGGCACTGCGGGAGGCGGGCCTCTCGGACGTCGTGCCGCGGCCCCTGAAGTACGACCACCCGTTCACGTACTGGGACTACCGCCAGCTCGGCTTCCCCAAGAACAAGGGGATGCGCATCGACCTGGTGTACGGGAACGAGGCGTTCGCCAAGGCCGTCTCCGACTCGTACGTGGACCGCGAGGAGCGCAAGGGCAAGGGCGCGTCGGACCACGCGCCGGTCGTCGTGGACCTGGACGTGTGACCCAGGGGCGCCGACCGGGGTGAGGACCTCCGGTCGGCACCCCGGCCCGCTCCCTACGGCTCCAGCAGCCGCAGATCCACCGACTCCGCGATGGCGGCGAGCCCCGCGTCCCCGGGATGCAGATGGTCTCCGCTGTCGTACGCGGCCAGCATCCGTGCCGGGTTCGCCGGATCCCGCAGTACCGCGTCGAAGTCCAGGACGGCGTCGAAGTCGTCGCCGTCGCGCAGATAGTCGTTGACCTTCACCCGTTCCGCGTCCGCCGCCGCCGTGCACAGGGACTCGCCCTGGCAGGGCGCGATGGTCGCGGCCACCACGTGCAGGCCCCGCGCACGGGCCCGCTCGGAGATCTCGCGCATACCGGCGATCACCTGATCCGCCGACGCGCCCCACCGCACGTCGTTGACACCTTCGAAGACGACGACCGTACGGGCCGACGTCTGGGCGAACACGTCACGGTCCAGGCGGTGCAGCGCGCTGACGCCGCCCGTGTCGGTGGAGACCCCGTCGCCGGGGTAGCGGTCCGCGACCACGCGGTTCGCCGAGATCCCCTGGTTCAGGACACCGAAGCGCGGGACCTCGTCCTGCTGGAGCAGCCGTGTGGCAAGGACATTGGGCCAGCGGCGGTTCGCGTCCTGCGTCGACTTCACGCCGTCCGTGATGGAGTCGCCGAGCAGCACCACCGACCCGGGGCCACCGCCCACGTCGACCCCCGTGAGCAGCGGCCAGGTCGTGATCGTCGACGTGTACGCCGCCGGGGAGCCGTCCGCCGCGTGGTCGCCGGGACCGCTCACGTACGAGCGCTGGATGGCCTGGCTGTGGACGGGGGCGGTCGTCACCGTCTCCGGAAGATGGAAACTCACCAGGAGATTCGTGTCCTCGGGCACGTCGAAGTCGAGCGGATCGCTGAACGCCTGCGCCCCCGCCGGGACTTCGGTTCCCGCCCTGCCGCGGAAGGAGAGTGCCCGGGGCTCGTCCCGCGCTCCCGCCCCGGATTCCTGCACGGCCACCGTCGCGCTCCCGATCCGCACCGGGGCGGAGGCGAAGGTGTTGTCGAGCCGGATCCGCACCCGCGGCCCGCCCGTGCTGGTGTGGACGACAAGGCGTACGGTCCGGTCGGTCCAGGGGCCCACCGTCGTCCGACCGGCCGTCGACGTCGACCAGCTGCCGGTCCATCCCTTGGCCTGCTGCCTTACGGAGAGCGCGAAGACGTGCAGATCCGGGGCGCCCGGATCCTTCGGCAGGGTCACCGAGGCGACCTCGCGCCCGCGCGCCACCGGCACGGTCACCACGTACAGCCGTGTCTTCTCGGCGAGTTGACCGCCCGGGGTGTTCAGATGCGGCAGCGCGACCGCCTTCGTGGCGAGCGGGCCCGAGCGCCAGTCCGGCGCCGTCAGGCGGTACGTCCCCTTCCGGCCGTCCCGGTAGCGCACCGTCCCCGTACCGCTCGCCTCGCCGCCCGTGCCCGCGACGAGGAACGCCAGGGCGTCCCCGCGTCCGCGCACCCGCACGGACTGCCCGTCGGCGCGGACGTTGTCCGCCTCGCCCGCGGCCGTGCGGGGCAGGGTGAGCCGTGCCCCGTCCACGGCGAGCGAACGGCCCGGGGTCCAGCCCGCCGCGGCGAGGTCCCGCGCCGAGAGCGAACCGCCCGAGCTGTCGAAGTCCGCATCGCCCGGCCGCGCGTCATCGCTGATCGCCCGGTTGTCGAAGAGCCGCTCCAGAGGGAGCGGCCCGGGTCTGTGCGGGGCGGCCTGTGCCGTCGCCACGGGCACGGCGCCGCTGATCACCGCGAGTACGGCGGCCGCACCCCAGATACGTGAGATACGCGAGGTACGCGAGCTGCGTGGGCGCACACCAGACCCCTCCCCTTGGCTGAAGCTGACGTGACGACAGGTGCGCCATGAAGCTAAGGAGGTGGGAGAGAAGCGTCAATGAGGTGTGCGTGAACATGACCCGAACTTGCCGGGATACCGGGGTGATCGCGGTGAGCGCGATACGGCCGTTCGGGTGGGGCGGCCACTGCCCGCCGCACCCCGGCCTCCCGGCCGCGGGTCATGCGCGGGTGGGGCTACACCATGGGTGTCGGGTTCAGCGCCGTCAGGCCCACGGTCGTGGTGAAGACGGTCTCGCCGTCCTGACGGCCGGTGACGCGCACCGTGCAGGCGTCGGGCGACGTGGCGTCGCCGTCGATGATCTCGGCGTCCACCCAGCACGGGCTGTCGAACTCCGCGTACCGGTGGAAGGTGCTGTCCAGTGTGACGGGGAGGACCGGGCGGTCCTGCGACCCGATGGCGTGCGCCGCCTGGCGCGCCGCCTCCAGGAGGACCATGCCGGGTACGTGGTCCACGTAGTGGTCGAAGAGCACCGGGTGGGCCGCGTTGACCCGCAGCTGCCAGCGCCCGGCCTGCTCGGCGGGGGCCAGGACCACGTCGAACGGCGAGGTACGGGCGACCAGTTGGGGCAGCACGGAGGCGCCCGGGATCACGGGGCCGGTCGAGCTCTCCAGGCGTGCGGCGCGCAGTCGGCGGTACGCCTCCGGTGAGGTGGTGGTGAAGCTTGCCCCGCCCGTGGCGATGATGCGCTCGGCGTGCCTGATGGTGGCCTCGTAGCGCAGACCGGCCAGCCGGTTGCCGCGGCGGCGGATCTCGGTGCAGGTCACGGAGAGTTCGAGGTCGGCCGGCGCGGAGTCCATGACCAGGCCCTCGGGCAGCGCGGTGTAATTCAGGTCCCACAGCAGGAACTTGTGGGTGAGTGCCACGTCGAAGACCGTGTGGGACAGGAGTGCGCCGACCTGGCGTATGGTCTCGGCGATCAGCAGGGGGTCGTACCTGCCGTGCACGGAACCGTAGAAGCTGTGGCCGCGGGGCCACTGGGCGGTCACGGTGAACTGCTCGTCGCTCAGCTGTCGTATGCCGGTGAGGAATACCTCGGCCACCGCGGCCCGATGCACGAACTCTCGCGGAACGGTCCTGGTCAGCGTGGCTTCGATGCTCCCCACCGTGCGTCTCGCGGCCGTGTGGTGCGTGTCCGTGGTGCGGACCGACTCCGTTGACTCCAGCGTCTGCAGCATGGTTCCCCCATAGAGATGTCGACAGACCGAGGCGTGCTTGGCAGGGAAAAAGATACGTACTTCGTGGTTTGGTTTACAACAAGATTCGCGAGCAACTTTTCGGCGCTCTGTGGGTCGCCGACTGATCCAGCATCTGAAGATCCTCTGTTTCCGCAGGTGAAACGCCGCTTGGTGGTTCAACTCGGCCCGACAGGTGTTGCGTACATCCATGAGGATCTTGCTCTCGCACCGCTGCGCGCGTGCTGTTTCCGGTATGTTCCTGACGCAGAACATCCGGTCCACGCGGTTTTGTTTCCGTCTCTTTAACGCCGGGCCACGCCGCGTCACACCACTCAACGGGGAGACCTTGTGCAGCACTTGGAGCAGATACGGCTCGCCGCCGTGAACATCGACGGCGTGCTCCTCAACGACACCTTCAGCCCCGTGATCCACCGCTTCATCACCCGGCGCGGCGGCAGCTATGACGCCGTGACCGAGCGCGAGATCTTCTCCCAGACCCAGCTGACCGCCTGCAAGGCGCTCGGGGCGGCGGCGGGGATGACGGAAACCGCGGAGGAGATCCGGGACCTCTACTTCGCCGAGCGCGCGGAACACCTCGCCGAGGACCCGGTCCGCGTCCTCGACGGAGCTGCCGAACTCCTGGGCCGCCTGCGCTCCTTGGGTCTGCGCACCATCTGCTACGGCGGTCTGGAGAAGACCCACTTCGACCGCCACCTCGGCGACCTGGCCCCGCTCTTCGACGAGCCCCACTACGTGTGCACCAATGACTTCAGGCCCGGCGTCCAGGAGATCGTCCGCGATGTCTTCGGACTCGAACCGGCCCAGGTGGTCTTCATCGACGACGTGGCGCGGGTCGCCGAGGTGGCCAAGGAGCTCGGGACGGCGTTCATCGGTCACCCGAGCGGCTTCGAGCACGGTCACCAGGGCGAGTTGATGCGCAAGGCCGGTGTGCGGCACGTGGTCGGAGCGCTCCAGGAGATCGACGAGGACCTGCTGCGCAGGGTCGACGCCGAGGCCGCCGCCGGGGCCGTGTGGGCCTGAACCGCCCTACGGACAACACCGGTTGATGTGACAGGGGAAATCCACGTGACAAGGGAAAATTACGTGACAGGGGAGAAGACAGTGACGGGGGAGAAGCCGATGACCAAGCAGGGGGCATTGCTCGACGGCCGGGTGGCGCTGATAACGGGGGCGAGCAGCGGGATCGGGGAAGCGGCGGCCCGGGTCTTCACTCGCGAGGGTGCCAAGGTCGTGCTCGCGGCACGCAGGGAGGACCGGCTCAAGCAGCTCGTCGCGGAACTGTGCGACGCGGGGGCCGAGGCCGAGTACGTGGTGACGGACGTGACACGGCCCGGGGACACGGCGGCGGCGGTGGCCCACGCGGTGGACCGCTTCGGAAAGCTGGACGCCGCGTTCAACAACGCCGGCTGGGGCACCGGGCGCACCCCGCTGCACCTCATGGACGACGGCCTCTACGACCAGATCATGGACGTCAACGTACGCGGGGTGTGGAACTGCCTGCGTGACGAGATCACCTCGATGCTCACTTCCGGTGGCGGCGCGATCGTGAACACCAGCAGCGTGGGCGGCCTCCTCGCGACCCCGGTGGCCGCGCCCTACGTGGCCGCGAAGCACGCGGTGCTGGGGCTCACCAAGGCCGCGGCCGCGGAGTACGCGGCGCAGGGGATCAGGGTGAACGCGCTGGCCCCGGGCACGACGCGGACCGAGGTCGTGGGGGAGTGGTTCGCCGCGAACCCCGGCATCGAGGAAGTGCTGCACCAGGCGACCCCGCAGCCGCGCACCGCGGAGCCCGAGGAAGTGGCCGAGGCGGCCGCATGGCTGCTCAGTGACCGTGCCTCCTTCGTCACCGGCATGACCATGCCGGTGGACGGCGGGCTCACCATCGTGTGACGCGTGACGCGTGGGGCGTCCGGGATGCCGGTGACGCGGGACGCCCTCTTGCGTGAACGATCTCAAAAGCATATGCGACTGACGTATTGATTACATACAGACCTGGCGGTTTAGAATGGCTCCGTCAGCGTGCACCGGCACGTGGAGGTATACAGGGCCCGCACGGATGGGCGCAGATGGGTGGAGTGGCCATGGCGAAGCAGGACCGCGGGATCAGGACCCGCCGCGTGATCCTCGAGGCGGCCGCCGGCGTCTTCGAGGAGTGCGGGTACGAAGCCGCCAAGATCACGGACATCCTCACCCGGGCGGAAGTGACCAAGGGCGCGCTGTACTTCCACTTCGAGTCCAAGGAGGCGCTCGCCCTCGCGGTCCTCGCCGCGCAGGTGAGTGACGGGCTGCCGGTCATCCCCCGCAAGTCCAAGCTGCAGGAGGTGGTCGACATCGGCATGGTGTTCGCCCACCGCCTGACGTACGACCCGGTGGTGCGCGGCAGCGTCCGTCTCGCCCTGGACGACACGGGCCCGCGGCTCGACCGCAGCGGACCGTACCGCAACTGGTCCGAGCTGAACGTGGACACGCTGCGGCAGGCCAAGAACAACGGCGAGTTGCTGCCGCACGTCGATCCGCTCGAGTCCGGCCTGATCATCGTGGGCGCGTACGCCGGGATCAACATGATGGCGCGGTCGACGGGCGAGCAGGCGGAGCTGCGCCACCGGGCCGCGGCCCTGTACCGGCACATCATGCCCAGCATCGCGCTGCCCGGCGTGCTGGCCACCCTGGACATGTCTCCGGGGCGCGGCGAGCTGGTCGAGGCGGAGATGGCACGGACGGACGTTCGGGAGGACGTGGGCGCGGCGGTCTGAGGCAGGCCGTACGCGGCACACTTCGCGCGGGTCGGACCGGGCGCCCTTGTGGCGTACCGGCCCGGCCCGCGTTTTCGTGTGCTGCCCGCGACGCCGCCGCCGGGGGGCTGTCCGCGCGACGGTCGTGCGTGCGCGCGGCGCCCCTGACAAACCGGCTCAGCCGTTTGCCAGGGGCGGCCGGCTCAGGTGGTGGCCCGGCGTGCTCCCGGGCGCTCGGTCCGCGCGCCGTCCGGGCGGGCCCAGCGCCCGTCGCCAGGCCGGGTCACGCGCGGCCCGTGCACGGCCGTGTCGGAGCCTGCCGGGCTGAGCCGGTCGAGAACCTCCGGGGCGGCGATGCACGGGAGCTGCAGGCTCCAGAAGCCGCTCAGAGCGTGCCGGGAGAGCCACTGGAAGTCGTCGCGGCTCAGCACCTCGAAACCGACCGTCGCCGCCACCAGGGCGGCCACGATGCTCTGCCGCGAGGCACCGGGCGCCAGTGAGCCCTCCCTGGCCGCCTCGGCGAGCAGCCGCTGGACGCAGGCCTGCCACTCCTGGCACAGGTCGGTCCGACTCGCGCCGTGGCCCGCGCGGTTGAGCCGGAATCCGGCTCGCACGACGGTGTCGGAGCGGAGGAGCTCGGCGAGCGCGTGCGAGGTGTCGATCAGGCACTGCAGGGACGAGGTGCCGGCCCGGTAGGACTGCCGCGCCGCGTCCTGGAGCGCACGGGACGCCTGCTTCACTACCTCGGTGGCCAGCGCTTCCTTGCTCTCGAAGTGGAAGTACAACGCCCCGGAGCTGACGCCTACTTGATGGCTGATGTTCGTGAGGCTGGTGCGGGTGAAGCCGTGCTGGTGGAACGCGAGAGCGGCCGCGGCGATCAGCTGGGATCGTGTACGAACGGCCCGTACCTGCTTGGTCATGAGATTCCTGACGGTTCTGGAGCGGGGGCGGGCGGCCCGGGTGACTGCGGGACCCGCGGGGGCGGCGTGTTCATGAACTGTATTTAAACCGCCAAGTCTGTTTTGTTTCTACAGCTGGCGCCAATTTTTCCCGTAGCTTCGTGGGGTCAAGGGTCGCTGGGGGAGTCGTTCCGGCCGGATTGGCGTGGCTATGTCCGGGTTCAGCTCGGGTGCGACGTCGGTCTCAAGGAAACTTTTTTCTTTGACAAACCGGCACCGAGGTTTGTAAATTTCTACCCGTCTTGACGCGAGGTAGTAGCTGAGCTGCATCGATCGAGGGGGAAGACGATGAATCAGAGTGCGGCAGACCTTCTGGAGCCTCATATACCGACCTCACGCGACATGAGAATGTCCGTGCTGGTCAGGCCGACAGGCGTCCCGGGGAGGGAAGTTCGCGCCACGAACGACGTGTGGCGCGTGCTGGTCGCCGAGAGCGACGTCGATGACGCCAACAGCCTGGTGAGGGGGTTGCGCAGGCACAGCCACGAGGTCGAGCACGTCACGACGGGGCGCGAGGCGCTGCGATCGTACGAGACGGCCGACCTGATGCTCCTCGACCTCGAACTGCCCGACCTGGACGGGCTGGAGGTCTGCCGGGACATCCGGCGGGTCAGCAACATCCCGATCATCGCCGTCACCGGCCGCGGCAGCGAGCTGGACCGTGTGCTCGGTCTCCAGGCAGGCGCCGACGACTACCTGGTGAAGCCTTACGGGTTCCGGGAGTTGATGGCCCGCATGGAGGCGGTCATGCGCCGGACCACGCGGCAGCCGTCGTCCACCGCCGAGGCCATCTCCCGCGGGCCGTTGAGCATTGACGCGGGCGCCCGCGAGGTCAGCCTCGAAGGCAGGCGCATAGACGTGACGCGCAAGGAGTTCGACCTCCTCTTCCTGCTCGCCTCCCACCCCGACACCGTCATCCCGCGCAAGCAGCTCATGCAGCGCGTCTGGGGCGACTCGTGGTCCCGCAGGACCGTCGACACCCATGTCAGCAGCCTGCGGAGCAAGTTGGGCTGCAGCGGCTGGATCATCACCGTCCGGGGTGTCGGATTCCGGTTCGGCCAGGCGTGAGCGTGCATCAGTGCCCGCGCAAGGCCCCGCTCCTCCCGACCCGACCGAGAGACCTCCGGAGACACCCGTGACGCATCGGACAGCCGCCCGCCCGACCACGAGCACCCTGTGCGAGGGAGACGGATGCAAGTACCGCGCGGCGACCGGCGAGGGCAGCCGCCTCGCCGTGCGGGGGCAGCGCCTCTGCCCGCTGTGCCGCGAAGGATTCGTCGTGCAGCTGCGCCGGCTGCCCGGACTCCACGAGGATTGCGGCAGCGTATTGGGCGGCGGCTCGGCGCAATTGCCGGGGGAGCGGGCGACCGGCGGTGGATCGCTTCCCGGAATGCCCTTCAACGGCGCCGCCGCCGATGTGCGGACATCTATTCTCACCACCTTGAGTTCATGGTGCGGACTTGTCGCGGAGGGGCGTGGAATTTCCGCTCCCCGGCGTTCTGTCGAACCCCTTTCCCTCTTCCTCGTGCGGCACGCCGACTGGCTCGCCGTGCACCCCGCCGTCGGTGAGGCCACCAGGGAAGTGGCCCAGCTCGCCCGCAGGGCCCGCCGGATCGCCCACGGGGAGCGGCGGCGCACGGTCCGCGTCGGACCGTGCGCGACACAGGGCTGCGGAGGAGAGCTCACCGCGGCCGTCAACGCGGCCACCGGGGCCGCGGCCACCGAGATCCGGTGCGACCGGAACGCGGAGCACGTGTGGGAACGCCACCAGTGGACGGAGCTCAGCAGGGCGATAGCCCGGGTTCCCAGGGTCGCGGCCACCGAACAACCGCCCGCCGCCCGCTGGTTGACGGCGGCGGACGTCTGCAGGCTCTGGGGCACCCCGAAGGGCACCGTCTACCGGCTCGCCAGCGAGCAGCGGTGGCGGCGCGAACAACGCGTCGGGCGCACCTACTACTTCGAGCAGGACGTGCACGAGAGCTTCAGCCGCCGAGCGGCGCGCACCCTCTGACCCACCCCGCCAACCCCACCGCCCCCCCACGAGGCCCGATCGGCAGCCGCCGGCCGGGCCTTGTCGCATGTCATGGGTGCGCCGCCGTCCAGCCATGGCTGATCTGCTGTTCTGACCGGCATTTGACATTCCCCTGGCAATTCTCCCGCACGTTTCTGTCGGATTCCCGCACCTATTCATGACTCAACTTCACCAACGTATGACATGGGAAATCTTGAAAAGGACAGCACCGGCGAAGAAGCTTATTAATAGCTTCCGCTGCTCTGTGTCGAGCTGTCGGGCGGGAATTCGACGATTACCAAGGAGATGCGTATGGACGCTGCAGTGATTGTCGTGGGGGCGGGGCCGGCCGGGCTTGTGCTCGCCGGTGAGCTCAGGCTCGCGGGTGTCGATGTCATCGCCCTGGAGCGCCTGCCGGAGCGGACCGGCGAGTCCCGCGGACTCGGTTTCACCGCCCGCACCATGGAGGTGTTCGACCAGCGAGGTCTGCTCACCCGCTTCGGCGACGTGGAGACCAGCAACGTGGGCCACTTCGGCGGCCTTCCCGTGGACTTCGCGGTGCTCGAAGGCGCGCACCAGGCGGCGAAGTCCGTGCCGCAGTCGCAGACCGAGGCCGCGCTCGAGGCCTGGGTGAACGAATTGGGCACGGATCTGCGACGCGGCCACGAAGTGACGTCCATCGAGGACGACGGCGACGGCGTCGAGGTCGGTGTGCGCGGCCCCGACGGCGAATACACCCTGCGCGCCTCCTACTTGGTCGGCTGTGACGGCGGCCGCAGCATGGTGCGCAAGGCCGGCGGGTTCGACTTCCCCGGCACCGCGTCGACGATGGAGATGTTCCTCGCCGACGTGGAGGGGCTCGACCTCGCGCCCCGCATGATCGGCGAGACATTCGCGAGCGGCATGGTCATGGTGGGCCCGCTGCCCGGCGGCGTCACGCGCCTCATCCTCTGCGAGCGCGGCACTCCGCCGCAGAAGCGCACCAGCGCCCCCTCGTACGAGGAAGTGGTCGTCGGCTGGAAGCGCGTGACGGGCGAGGACATCTCGCACGGCAAGCCGATCTGGGTGAGTTCCTTCGGCGACGCCACCCGGCAGGCCACCGAGTACCGGCGCGGCCGGATACTGCTCGCAGGCGACTCCGCGCACATCCATCTGCCCGCCGGCGGCCAGGGCATGAACACCAGCATCCAGGACGCCATGAACCTCGGCTGGAAGCTCGCGGCCGTGGTGCGGGGCAAGGCGCCCGAGGGGTTGCTCGACACGTACCACGACGAGCGGCACCCCGTGGGGCAGCGGCTCCTGATGAACACCCGCGCCCAGGGCCTGCTGTTCCTCAGCGGTTCCGAGGTGCAGCCGCTGCGCGACGTCCTGGGCGAGCTCATCCAGTACGAGGACGTCAGCCGCCACCTCGCGGGCATGGTCAGCGGCCTGGAGATCCATTACGACGTCGGCGGCGGGCGGCACCCGCTGCTCGGCCGCCGGATGCCCGACCTGGAACTGGTGGGCGCCGACCTCAAGACCCGGGCCACCCAGCTGCTGCACTCCGGGCGGGGCGTCCTGCTCGACCTGGCGGACAACGCCGTGCTGCGGCGCAGGGCCGCGGGCTGGGCCGACCGCGTGGACGTGGTGACCGCCGCCCCGCACGGCCTGGCCGAGAACAGCCAACTGGCCGGAACCACCGCCGTCCTGATCCGCCCCGACGGCTACGTCGCCTGGGCCGCACCCGGCAGCCACGACGACCTGCCGATGTCCCTGGAGCGCTGGTTCGGACCGTCCCGCTAGAGCGGCCGCCGGTCACGGCAGACCAGATCCACCACGAACGTACGACGACCGGACCGATCCGGTAGTTGAGGAGAGAGAAGACATGCACAGCACACTGATCGTGGCCCGGATGGACCCCGGTTCCGGTGTCGACGTGGCCCGTCTGTTCGGCGAGTTCGACGACACCGAGATGCCGCACCGGATGGGCACGCGCCGCCGCCAGCTGTTCTCGTACCGCGGCCTGTACTTCCACCTGCAGGACTTCGACCAGGACAACGGCGGCGAGCTGATCGAGGAGGCCAAGACCGACCCGCGGTTCGTCGGCATCAGCCAGGACCTCAAGCCGTTCATCGAGGCGTACGACCCGGCCACCTGGCGCTCGCCCGCCGACGCCATGGCCAAGCGCTTCTACAACTGGGAGGCCTCCCAGTGACCGGTCGCCGGGTCGTCATCACGGGGATCGGTGTCGTCGCCCCGGGCGGCATCGGGACCAAGAACTTCTGGGGTCTGCTCAGCGAGGGCCGTACGGCGACGCGCGGCATCACCTTCTTCGACCCGGAGCCCTTCCGCTCCCGGGTCGCCGCCGAGATCGACTTCGACGCCGAGGCACTGGGCCTGAGCCCGCAGGAGATCCGGCGCATGGACCGGGCCGCGCAGCTCGCCGTCGTGGCGACGCGCGAGGCGGTCGCCGACAGCGGCGTGGAGCTCGGGGCCTACGACCCCCACCGCGTCGGCGTGACCGTCGGC
Source organism: Streptomyces sp. NPDC002853 (assembly GCF_053591915.1). NCBI lineage: Bacteria > Bacillati > Actinomycetota > Actinomycetes > Kitasatosporales > Streptomycetaceae > Streptomyces > Streptomyces sp. NPDC002853. Next base: position 551,796 of record NZ_JBSFUS010000006.1, read on the forward strand.
AGCGCGGTCGGCGCGACGACGGGGCTCGACGAGGAGTACCGCGTCGTCAGTGACGGCGGCCGGCTCGGGCTCGTCGACCACGCGTACGCCGTGCCGCACCTCTACAACTACCTGGTGCCCAGCTCGTTCGCCGCCGAGGTCGCCTGGGCCGTCGGCGCCGAGGGCCCCTCCGCCGTGGTGTCCACGGGCTGCACCTCCGGCATCGACTCGGTGGGCCACGCGGTGGAACTCATCCGCGAGGGCACCACCGACGTCATGATCGCCGGATCGTCCGACGCGCCGATCTCACCGATCACGCTGGCCTGCTTCGACGCGATCAAGGCCACCACACCGCGCAGTGACGCGCCCGGGGAGGCGTCGCGGCCCTTCGACAACACCCGCAACGGCTTCGTCCTCGGCGAGGGCTCCGCCGTCTTCGTGCTCGAGGAACTGGAGAGCGCGCGGCGCAGACACGCCCACATCTACGCCGAGATCGCGGGCTACGGGGCGCGCAGCAACGCGTACCACATGACGGGCCTGCGGCCCGACGGCGCGGAGATGGCCGAGGCGATCCGGGTGGCGCTCGACGAGGCCCGGATGAACGGCGACCAGATCGACTACATCAACGCGCACGGTTCCGGCACCAAGCAGAACGACCGGCACGAGACCGCGGCCTTCAAGAGGGCGCTGGGCGACCACGCGTACCGCACGCCGGTGAGCTCCATCAAGTCGATGGTGGGCCACTCGCTGGGCGCGATCGGCTCCATCGAGATCGCCGCGTCCGCGCTGGCCATGGAGTACGACGTGGTGCCCCCGACCGCCAACCTGCACACCCCCGACCCGCAGTGCGACCTCGACTACGTGCCGATCACGGCACGCGACCAGCGCACGGACACGGTCCTGACCGTCGGCAGCGGGTTCGGCGGATTCCAGAGCGCCATGGTGCTCGCCAACCCGGAGAGGAAGGGCGCATGACGGCCTCCGCCGTTGTCACGGGCCTGGGCATCGCGTCCCCCAACGGCCTGGGCACAGACGATTATTGGGCAGCCACCCGCAGCGGGAAGAGCGGCATCGGGCGCGTCACGCACTTCGACCCGACGCCCTACCCGGCCACGCTCGCGGGCGAGGTCCCCGGCTTCGTCGCCGAGGACCAGCTGCCCAGCAGGCTCCTGCCGCAGACCGACCGGATGACGCGCATCGCGCTCGTCGCCACCGACTGGGCGCTCGCCGACGCGGGCGTCGAGCCGGAGAAGATGTCCGCGTACGACATGGGCGTCATCACGGCGAGCTCGTCGGGCGGCTTCGAGTTCGGGCAGGGCGAGCTGGAGAAGCTGTGGGGCAAGGGCAGCCAGTACGTCTCGGCGTACCAGTCCTTCGCCTGGTTCTATGCCGTCAACAGCGGCCAGATCTCCATCCGCAACGGCATGAAGGGTCCGAGCGGGGTCGTCGTCAGCGACCAGGCGGGCGGCCTCGACGCGCTCGCCCAGGCGCGCCGCCAGATACGCAAGGGCACCAGCCTGATCGTCTCCGGCTCCGTCGACGCCTCCATCTGCCCCTGGGGCTGGGTGGCGCAGCTGGCCGGCGGCCGGCTCAGCACCCACGACCAGCCGAACCGTGCCTACCTGCCGTTCGACGCGGATGCCGCAGGGCACGTGCCCGGCGAGGGCGGCGCGATCCTCGTCGTGGAGGACGAGGAGGCCGCCCGCAGGCGCGGGGCGAAGATCTACGGCTCCATCGCGGGGTACGGCGCGACCTTCGACCCGAAGCCCGGCAGCGGACGCGAGCCCGGCCTGCGCAAGGCCATCGAGATCGCACTCGCGGACGCCGACGTGGCCCCCGAGGACGTCGACGTCGTCTTCGCGGACGCCGCCGCCGTGCCCGAACTCGACCGCGTCGAGGCGGAGGCCATCAACGCGGTCTTCGGCCGCGGCAAGGTCGTCGTCACCGCGCCGAAGACGATGACGGGACGGCTCTACTCGGGCGCGGCACCCCTGGACGTGGCCGCCGCGCTCCTCGCCATCGACGAGGGCCTGATCCCGCCCACGGTGAACGTCGCGCCCGACGCCGCCTACGGCCTCGACCTGGTCGTGAACCAGCCGCGCCCCGCCGAGGTGCGCACCGCGCTGGTCCTGGCCCGCGGCGAGGGCGGCTTCAACTCCGCCCTGGTCGTCCGCGCCGCCGACTAGGCGCCCCACCGGCGGAGCCCCCGCCACCACGACCACGACCACAACCACAACCACACCTGACCGCACCACGAAGGGAACAACGTGTCCGCACCTCGCTTCACCCTCGAAGACCTCAAGCGCATCCTCCTCGAAGGCGCCGGCGCCGCCGAGGGCGTCGACCTCGACGGCGACATCCTCGACACCCCGTTCGAGGACCTGGGCTACGAATCGCTGGCGATGCTCGAGACGAGCAGCCGAATAGAGCGCGAGTACGGCGTGACCCTCGACGAGGACATGGTCACCGACGCCGCCACCCCCCGCAGGTTCATCGAAGCGGTCGGCGCGCAGCTCGCCCCCACGGCCACCGCCGCCTGACCGGCCGCATCAAGGGAGAACGAACCATGGCACAGGACAACCAGCGCGTCGCCCTCATCACCGGAGCCACCAGCGGGATCGGCCTCGCCGCCGCCCGGCTCCTCGCCACCCAGGGACACCAGGTGTTCATCGGCGCACGTGACGCCGAGAACGTCGCCGCGACCGTCAAACAACTGCAGGACGAGGGTCTCGACGCCGACGGCGCCGTCCTCGACGTACGCGACGAGGCAGCCGTCAAGGCGTTCGTCCAGGCCGCGGTCGACCGCTTCGGCACCGTCGACGTCCTGGTGAACAACGCCGGGCGCAGCGGTGGCGGCGTCACCGCCGACATCACCGACGAGCTGTGGCACGACGTCATCGACACCAACCTCAACAGCGTCTTCCGCATGACCCGTGAGGTGCTCAACACCGGCGGCATGCGCCACAAGGACCGCGGACGGATCATCAACATCGCCTCGACGGCCGGCAAGCAGGGCGTGGTGCTCGGCGCGCCCTACTCGGCGTCCAAGCACGGCGTCGTCGGCTTCACCAAGGCGCTCGGCAACGAGCTCGCCCCGACCGGCATCACCGTCAACGCGGTCTGCCCCGGGTACGTCGAGACGCCGATGGCACAGCGCGTGCGCCAGGGATACGCCGACGCCTACGACACCTCCGAGGACGCCATCCTCGCGAAGTTCCGGGCCAAGATCCCGCTCGGCCGCTACTCCACGCCGGAAGAGGTCGCGGGTCTCGTCGGATACCTCGCGTCGGACACCGCCGGATCCATCACCGCGCAGGCCCTCAACGTCTGCGGCGGCCTCGGCAACTTCTGAGCCGCGAGCGGCACCGACCCGATCAACAGTCAAGGAGCGTGAACATGTCGCAGCACGGCCTGCGTGAGGTGGAGCACGAGATCAGTGTGGAGGCACCGGCCGATGCCGTGTACCGGCTGATCGCGGAGGTAGGGAACTGGCCGCGCATCTTCCCCCCGACGATCTACGTCGACCAGGTGGAGAGCAGCGGGAACGAGGAGCTCATCAGAATCTGGGCGACCGCCAACGGCGAGGCCAAGAACTGGTCGTCGCGCCGCACCCTCGATCCCGAGGCCCGGCGGATCACCTTCCGGCAGACGGTCTCCACGCCCCCCGTCGCCTCGATGGGCGGCACCTGGATCATCGAGGCGCTCTCGGCGACCTCGTCGCGGATACGCCTTCTGCACGACTACCGCGCGGTCGACGACGACCCCGCGGGGCTGAAGTGGATCGACGAGGCGGTCGACCGCAACTCGCGCTCCGAGCTGGCCGCCCTGAAGGAGAACGTCGAACGGGCGCACGCCGCCGAGGAGTTGACGTTCTCCTTCGAGGACACCGTGCAGATCGACGGCTCGGCCAAGGACGTCTACGCCTTCATCGACGAGGCGGACAAGTGGGAGGAGCGGCTGCCGCACGTGGCCAAGGTCCGCCTCGACGAGGACACCCCGGGCCTGCAGACCCTGGAGATGGACACCAGGGCGAAGGACGGCTCCACCCACACCACGAAGTCGTACCGGGTGACCTTCGAGCACCACAAGATCGCCTACAAGCAGGTCACCCTGCCGGCCCTGATGACGCTGCACACCGGCTACTGGACGTTCGAGGAGAACGGCACCGGCGTCGCCGCGTCGTCCCAGCACACCGTGGTCATCAACCCGGACAACATCGCCCGCATCCTCGGCGCGGACGCCACGGTCGCCGACGCCAGGGAGTACGTGCACTCGGCGCTCAGCACCAACAGCCGCGCCACCCTCGGCCATGCCAAGGACTACGCGGAGTCGAGGGCCTGACCATGCCGTCGCACCAACACGAGCGCCACCAGGACCATCACCTGGACAGTCAGGTCATCGTCGTGGGTGCCGGTCCCGTGGGTCTGATGCTCGCCGGGGAGCTGCGGCTCGGCGGCGCCGACGTCATCGTCCTGGAGAGCAGGGAGGCCCCGACGACGGAGTCGCGGGCCTCCACCCTGCACGCGAGGACCATGGAGATCCTCGACAGCCGGGGCCTCCTGGAGAAGTTCGGCACCCCGCCGAACGAGCCCCGCGGCCACTTCGGCGGCGTCCCGCTCGACCTGACGCTGCCGAGCCCCTACCCCGGGCAGTGGAAGGTCCCGCAGACCCGCACCGAGGAGGTCCTCCAGGAGTGGGCGCTGTCCCTCGGCGCGGATCTGCGGCGCGGGCACGAGGTGCGCGCGCTGTCCGTCGAGGACGACCACGTCGAGGTCGAGGCGGCGGGGCCCGAGGGCGCCGTACGGCTGCGTGCCCTGTGCGTCGTCGGCTGCGACGGCGAGAACAGCGCCGTGCGGCGATTGACCGGGGCCGACTTCCCCGGCACGGACGCCGGCCGTGAGCTGATCCGGGCGGACGTCGCCGGGATCGACGTACCGGGCCGGCGCTTCGAGCGCCTGGAGAAGGGGCTCGCCATCGCGGCGCGCAGGGACGACGGCGTCACGCGCGTCATGGTGCACGAGTTCGGCCGCCCGGCCGGCGCGCGCACCGGCGAGCCGTCGTTCGACGAACTCTGCGCGGTGTGGAAGCGGGTCACCGGGGAGGACATCAGCGGCGGAACCCCGCTGTGGATCAACTCCTTCGGTGACGCGAGCCGCCAGCTCACCCGGTACCGCGACGGGCGGGTGCTCTTCGCGGGTGACGCGGCGCACCAGCAGATGCCGATCGGCGGCCAGGCCCTCAACCTCGGCCTCCAGGACGCCGTCAACCTCGGCTGGAAGCTGGCCGTCCAGGTAGCGCGAAAGGCGTCGGACGGTCTCCTCGACAGCTATCACCAGGAGCGGCACACGGTCGGGCGGCGGGTCCTGACCAACATCAAGGCGCAGGCCCTGCTGCTGCTCGGCGGCCCCGAGGTGGAACCGGTGCGGGCGGTGGTCGGCGAACTCGTCGCGAGCCGCCGCGCACGGGAGCACCTGGCGGGCATGGTCTCGGGCCTGGACGTGCGCTACGACGTCGGCGCGGGACCGTCCCCGCTCCTGGGGGCCCGCCTCCCGCACACCGAACTCACCACGTCCGAAGGCCCGGTGACCACGACGGCCCTGCTGCGTACCGGCCGCGGACTGCTCATCGACCTACGGGACAACCCGGAACAGCACACCGCCGTAAGGGAGTTGACCGAGCCCTGGCACGACCGCATCACCGTCACGGCGGCCCGCGCATCCGGCACGGAGCTGGACGACGCCGGCCTGGTCCTCGTACGCCCCGACGGCCATGTCGCCTGGACGGGCTCCGGAACGGACGGTCTGCGCGCCGCTCTGGAGCGCTGGTTCGGGACGACGCGAGCCGCGACATCAGCCGACCACAGGAGAAACAGCATGAGCAGGCTTGAAGGAAAGACAGCCCTGGTCACGGGATCGAGCCGTGGCATGGGCCGTGCGACGGCCCTGCGTCTCGCACGCGACGGCGCACTGGTCGCCGTGCACTACACCAGCAACAAGGAGGCCGCCGAGGAGACCGTTGCCACCATCGAGAAGGAGGGCGGCCGGGCCTTCGCGGTCCGCGCCGAACTCGGCGTCCCGGGCGACGTGCACGAGCTGTTCCTCGGCCTGGAGGAGGGCCTCAAGGAGCGCACGGGGTCCACGACGCTCGACATCCTGGTCAACAACGCCGGTGTCATGGGAGGTGTCGCCGCGGAGGAGACCACTCCGGAGGCGTTCGACCGCCTCTTCGCGGTCAACGCGCGGGCGCCGTTCTTCATCATCCAGCGGGCGCTGAAGAACCTGCCGAGCGGCGGCCGCATCATCAACATCTCCTCCGGCCTGACCCGGTGCGCCAACCCGTCCGAGATCGCCTACGCGATGACCAAGGGCGCGGTGGAGCAGCTGGCCCTGCACTTCGCCAAGCACCTGGGCCCGCGCAACATCACGATCAACAGCGTGGCGCCCGGCATCACCCGCAACGGCACCCCCGTGTTCGACATACCCGAGGCCGTCGAGCAGATGGCTGGCCTCTCCGCCTTCAACCGGGTCGGCGAGCCCGAGGACATCGCCGACGTCGTCGCCTTCCTCGCCTCCGACGAGGCCCGCTGGATAACCGGCTCCTTCGTGGACGCCACCGGCGGCACCCTCCTTGGCTGACGTGACCGCCGCGGCCACGGCCGGGCCCCGGGCCTCCGGGGCCTGGGGCCCGCGTCTGTGGGGGCTGCTGATCGTCCTCGCCGGCAACATGCTCATCGACGCCCTTGAGGTGTCGGTGATGGTGGTGGCCGTCCCGTCGATCGGCGCGGACCTGCGTCTGACGCCGGCTGCCGCGCAGTGGACGATGACCGGCTTCGCCGTCGGCTTCGGCGGTCTGATGCTGTTCGCGGGACGGGTCGTGGGCCTGCTCGGGCGGCGGCGCGTCTACCTGTGGGCGCTGTTCGGTTTCGCCGCCGCCTCGCTCGTCGCGGGGTTCGCGGGGGATCCGGCGACGCTGCTCGCCACCCGCTTCGTCAAGGGGTTCTGTGCGGCGCTGACCGCGCCGACCGGGCTCGCCATCATCGGTGCCACCTTCAGGGCGGGGCCGGACCGGGACCGGGCCGTGTCGGTCTACACCCTCTTCGGCGGGTGCGGCTTCACGGCCGGGCTCGTCCTCTCGGGCCTGCTCACCGAGGTGGACTGGCGCTGGACCATGGTGTTCCCCGCCCCGGTCGTGCTCGTGCTGCTCGTCGTCGGCAGGAAACTCATCCCCGGCGACGACGGAACCGGCCACGAACAGAGCACGGACACACGGCAGTTGGGCGTGGCGGGCGCGCTCACCCTGACCGGCGGGCTCCTCGCCCTCGTCCTCACCGCCGTCACCGTCACGGAGCGGGGGTGGGCCGACGCACGAACCCTGGGCGCCGCGTCGGCGGCCCTCGCGCTCCTCGCGGCGTTCTGCCTCACCGAACGCCGCGCACGGCGGCCGCTGGTACGGGCCTCGCTGCTGCGCCACGGGCCGCTGCTCCGCTCGGCCGTGGGTGCCGCCGCTCTCAACGGCTCCTTTCTCGGGCTGCTGTTCGTCGTCACCTACCAGTGGCAGGCGGCGCAGGGGTGGGGGCCGCTGCGCACCGGTATCGCGCTGCTGCCCGCGAGTGCGCCCCTCGCCCTGACGGCCCTGTCGTCGGGGCGCATGGTCCAGCGCTTCGGCGCGCCCCGGCTGATCGTCCTCGGCGCCACCGCGCCTCTCATCGGATACGTCCTGTACCTGCGGGACCCCGCGCACGCGACGTACGCCACCGGAGTCCTGCCCACGCTGCTCCTGGTGGGGGCCGGCTTCGTGTGCGCCTTCGCGGCGCTCAACACCCAGGCGGTCGCGGGCATCGCGCCCGCCGAGCGCGGCCCGGCCGTCGCCACCTACCAGACCGCCGTGCAGAGCGGCGCCGTCCTGGTGATCGCGCCGACCGCCGCGCTCCTGACGGCTCACGGCAGCCGCACGGCGATGGTCCTGGTGACCGGCGCCGGCGCGGTGGGGCTGCTGGCCGCACTGAGACCTCTTCGCCGATCGTGAAGGAGCATTGCCTTGCAACAGCTGGAAGAACTGCTCGACCTGAAGGAGAAAGCACTCGCGGGGCCGAGCGAGAAAGCCACCGAGGCGCAGCACGCCAAAGGGAAACTCACCGCCCGCGAGCGCATCGAACTCCTCCTCGACAAAGGCTCGTTCAACGAGATCGAGACCCTGCGCAGACACCGGGCCTCCGGCTTCGGCCTGGAGAACAAGAAGCCCCACACCGACGGTGTCGTCACCGGCTGGGGCAACGTCCAGGGCCGCACGGTCTTCGTCTACGCCCATGACTTCCGCATCTTCGGCGGCGCGCTCGGAGAGGCGCACGCCGAGAAGATCCACAAGGTGATGGACCTGGCCGCGTCGGCCGGCGCCCCGCTGGTCTCGCTCAACGACGGCGCGGGCGCCCGCATCCAGGAGGGCGTCACCGCGCTCGCCGGGTACGGGGGCATCTTCCGGCGCAACACACGTGCCTCCGGCGTCATCCCGCAGATCTCCGTGATGCTCGGCCCGTGCGCCGGGGGAGCGGCCTACTCGCCCGCCCTGACCGACTTCGTGTTCATGGTGCGCGAGACCTCGCAGATGTTCATCACCGGACCGGACGTGGTGCGGGCGGTGACCGGCGAGGAGATCAGCCAGAACGGCCTGGGCGGCGCCGACGTGCACGCCGGTACCTCGGGTGTCGCGCACCTCGCGTACGACGACGAGGAGAGCTGCCTGGAGGACGTCCGCTATCTGCTGTCCCTGCTGCCCGCCAACAACCGTGAACTGTCGCCCGTGCAGCACAGCGACGACCCGGCCGACCGTTTGACCGACGCGCTCCTCGACATCGTGCCGAGCGAGCCGGGACGCTCGTACGACGTGCGTGAGGTCATCGAGGAGATCGTCGACGACGGCGAGTACTTCGAGGTGCACGCCGCCTGGGCGCCCAACCTGGTCTGCGCGCTGACCCGCCTGGACGGCCAGGTCGTCGGTGTCGTCGCCAACAACCCCAAGGCCATGGCCGGAGTCCTGGACATCGAGGCCTCGGAGAAGGGCGCGCGCTTCGTCCAGTTCTGCGACGCGTTCAACATCCCCCTGGTGACCCTGGTGGACGTGCCGGGCTTCCTGCCCGGCGTCGACCAGGAGCACAACGGCATCATCCGGCGCGGCGCCAAACTGCTCTACGCCTACTGCAACGCGACAGTCCCGCGCATCTCCCTGGTCCTGCGCAAGGCCTACGGCGGCGCGTACATCGTGATGGACTCCCGTTCCATCGGCGCCGACCTGGCCCTCGCCTGGCCCAGCAACGAGATCGCCGTGATGGGCGCCGAGGGCGCCGCGAACGTCATCTTCCGCCGGGAGATCGCCGCCGCCGACGACCCCGAAGCGCTGCGGCAGTCGAAGATCGAGGAGTACCGGGAGCAGCTGATGCACCCGTACTACGCCGCCGAGCGCGGGCTCGTCGACGACGTGATCGACCCGCGCGACACCCGCAGGGTGCTCACGAGCTCCCTGGCGATGCTCCGCGCCAAGCACGCCGACCTGCCGTCGCGAAAGCACGGAAACCCGCCGCAGTAACGGCAGTTGACCCCGACGGCACCGCACCGCACCACATCGCACCCCACCTCGCCCCACCCACGTACGAGAAGGACACACCCATGCCCAGAACCATCCTGGTCACCTGCGCCACCGGCAACGTCGGCCCGCACGCCGTCGCCGAACTGCAGAAGACCGGCGCCACCGTCCGCGCCCTGGTGCTCAAGGACGACCCGAACATCGGCCGCCTCCCGGAGGGCACCGAGATCCACTACGGGGACCTCGCCGACCCCGACAGCCTGGACGCCGCGCTCGACGGCGTCGACGGCGTCTTCTGGATGTGGCCGTTCTTCGCCCTCGACGTCACCACCGCGCCCGCCGTACTGCGCAAGATCGAGGCACACGCGAGCCGCATCGCGGTCGTCTCCTCGGTCGGCGTGCACATCGGCCTCGAACCGGTCGACAACAACTGCCACGCCTACCTGGAATCGATCGTCGAGAAAACGAGCCTGGACTGGACGTTCCTGCGCACCACCGGCTTCCACGCCAACGCCCTCGGCTTCGCCGGCCAGATCCGCGAGGGCGGCGTCGTCCACTTCCCCTACGGCGCCGCCACCCGCACCTCCGTCCACGAGGGCGACCTCGCCGCCGTCGGCGCCGCCGCGCTGACCCAGGACGGACACGCGGGGCAGAAGTACCTGGTGTCAGGACCCGAGGAGCTCTCCCAGGAGGGCCAGGTCCGCGTCATCGGCGAGGTCATCGGCCGCGAACTCGGCTGGCAGGACATCGAGCACGACGCCGCCCGCCAAGCCATGGTCGACACCGGCTGGCCGCCCTCGTACGCGGACGGCGCCCTGGACTACTTCGCGATGCTGACGAAGGAGCCCGAGGTCGGCTCCACGGTCGTGGCGGACGTCACCGGACGCCCCGCGCGCACCTTCCGCCAGTGGGTCCAGGAGCGGCCGGACGCGTTCCGCTGACCCCTCCCGCGGGGACCCGTATTCCGCGCGGAATGCGACGCATGACAGAACCTCACCGCCCGGTCCGGTCCGCGTCAATTCCAGGTGAAGTGTGTTGACGGGGTTGCCGCGCACCCAAGAGTCTTTAATCAGCTGCCCATGCATATCGGCTGCCCTCGCATTTTCCTCGCCGACCGGAATTCAAACCGTGGGCGGCGCGGTCGAAGCGGCTTCGCAATGAAGTCCCGCACTCTGGAGAAGAGTTAATGCGCGTCCTATTCATCAGCACTCCTTCCGCGAGCCATTTCACCCCGCTCGCGCCCCTCGCCTGGGCGCTGCGCGGCGCCGGACACGACGTGGTGGTGGCGGGACAGCCGGACATCGACGAGGCCGTACGGGCCTCCGGGTTCGTCGGCCTGCAGACCGGAGCGGCGTTCGACGGCGAGGCCGTGCTGCTGCGGGGGCTCGAACCGTGGCAGCGCCCGCTGCAGGTCCGCCCGCGTGAGCGGCTGCGGATCGAGGGCTACGCCCAGGCGTGGTCGGGGCACGCGGCGCGAGTGGTCCGCGGGCACCTGGACTTCGCGCGGGCCTACCGTCCCGATCTGATCGTCGGCGACCCGCTCGAGTACAGCACCCTCGTGATCGGCCGCGCACTCGACGTGCCCGTCGTCCACCACAGGTGGGGCGTCGACAGCCTGGCGGGGGCGGCGCGCGGCCTCGCCAGGGAGAACCTGCGGGAGCTGTGCGAGGAACTCGGCGTCGGCGCCCTGCCCGACCCGGCCGTCATCCTCGACCCTTGCCCGCCCTCGCTCCAGCAGCCGGGCGCCGAGCCGGGGCTGCCGGTCAGGCACGTTCCGTACAGCGCCAACTGGCGGCTGCCCGAAGGATTTCCCTGGGAGGCACGGCAGGACGGAAAGCGGCGCGTCGGTCTGTCGCTCGGCGGGACACTGCGGCTCAACGGGGCCGGGTTCGTCGTCCGGCTGCTGCGGGCCATCGGCGAGATCCCGGGCATCGAGGTGCTCGCCACGCTGCCCGCGGAGTTCCGCGGCCTGGTCGGCGAGGTGCCTGCCCACATCCGGTGCGTCGGCTCCGTGCCGCTCGGCCTGCTCCTCGACCGGTGCGAGGCCGTGGTGCACCACGGCGGCTCCGGCACCTCCATGACGGCCACCCTCGCCGGGCTTCCGCAGCTGGTGCTGCCGCAGATCGCCGACAACTTCGGCCACGGCGACCGCCTGGCACACCTGGGCGCCGCCGTCTCGCTGGACACGGCCGAGACGCAGGACGCGCCGGGGCGGCTGCGGGACGCCCTGACCGACCTCCTGGACAACCCCGAGTACACCGAAGCGGCCGGGCGGCTGCGCGCCGAAATGCTGCTGATGCCCACGCCGGCCGGGGTCGTCGACGACCTGGCGAACCTCTGAGGACTGGAGCACACGTGCGCATCACCGAGCTGGAGATTCCCGGCGCCTTCGTCATCGCACCGAACCATCTGCGGGACGAACGAGGGTCGTTCCACGAAGCGCTGCGGACCGAGGAACTGGAGAAGGCCGCGGGACGCCCCTTCACCCCACGGCAGATCAACTACTCCGTCTCCCGGCGCAACACGCTGCGGGGCATCCACAGCGTCACCAACCCGCCGGGCCAGGCCAAGTTCGTCACCAGCGTCCGGGGCGTCCTGCGGGACATCCTGGTCGACCTGCGCCTCGGGTCGCCCACGTACGGGCGCCATGTGACCAACGAACTCGATGCCGACGCGGGCACCTCGGTCTTCGTCCCCGAAGGCGTCGGACACGGCTTCCTCACCCTCACCGAGGACGCCTGCATCTGTTACGTCCTGTCCACCGCCCATGTGCCGGGCACCCAGGTCGACATAGATCCGCTCGACCCCGAACTCGCCCTGCCCTGGGGCTTCACGGAGCCGCCGCTCATCTCCGACAAGGACGCCAAGGCGCCGACGGCGGCACAGGCGGCAGCCGCAGGGCTGCTCATGCCCTATGAACCCCACACCCCCTACGTATAGGCGCGGCCACGGAATTCAATCGGAATTCCGTCGGAATTCAGCCACAAGCGAGGACCGCCACAAGCGGGCACCGCAATGAGGAGGACATCTTCATGAAGGCCCTGGTTTTGTCGGGCGGATCGGGCACCCGCCTGCGTCCGTTCAGTTACTCGATGCCCAAACAGCTCATTCCGATAGCCAACAAGCCGGTCCTGCAGCACGTCCTGGAGAACATCCGGGACCTCGGCGTCACCGAGATCGGCGTCATCGTCGGCGGCGGCGCCCAGCAGATCGAGGCGGCCGTCGGCGACGGATCGTCGCTCGGCGTGCGCATCACGTACATCCCGCAGGAGAACCCCACCGGCCTCGCCGCCTGCGTCTCGCTCGCCCGGCCCTTCCTCGGGGACGACGACTTCGTGATGTACCTCGGCGACAACATGCTCCCCGACGGCGTGGGGGAGATCGCGGCACAGTTCGCGGCGGACCGCCCCGCGGCCCAGGTGGTCGTCCACAAGGTGGCCGACCCCACCGCGTTCGGCGTCGCCGAGCTCGACTCGGACGGCCGGGTGACCCGCCTGGTGGAGAAGCCCAAGCAGCCCCGCAGCGATCTCGCCCTGATCGGCGTGTACTTCTTCACGCCGGCCATTCACCGGGCCGTCGCCTCCATCGAGCCCAGCGCACGCGGCGAACTGGAGATCACCGACGCCATCCAGTGGCTCCTCACCCACGGCGCCGACGTGCGCGCCAGCCAGTACGAGGGCTACTGGAAGGACACCGGCCGCGTCGACGACGTACTGGCGTGCAACCGCAAGCTCCTCGACGACGTGAAGCCCGACGTCCTGGGCGAGGTCGACGCCACGAGCGTCATCACCGGCCAGGTCATCGTGGAGGCCGGTGCCCGCATCGTCCGCTCCACCGTCGAAGGCCCGGCGATCATCGGCGCCGGAACGCTGGTGGAGGACAGCCGCGTCGGCCCCTACACCTCCATCGGCAAGGACTGCGTCCTGCGCGGCACCCACATGGACGAATCCATCGCTCTCGACGGCGCGACGGTCACCGAGGTCCGTGGTCTGCACGGTTCGGTGATCGGACGGTCCGCGACCGTCGGACAGGCGGCCCAGCACCGGCTCGTAGTCGGTGACCACACCAGCGTAGAGGTGGCAGCAGCATGAAGATCCTGGTCACAGGCGGCGCCGGATTCATCGGCTCGCACTATGTACGCAGCCTTCTGCAGGACGAGTACGCGGGCTGGGAAGGCGCCCACGTCACCGTCGTCGACAAGCTCACCTACGCGGGCAACCGCGAGAGCCTGCCGGCGAACGACCCCCGGCTGACGTTCGTGCGGGGTGACATCCTCGACGGGGACCTGCTGCGCCAGCTGCTGCCCGGCCATGACGCCGTGGTGCACTTCGCGGCCGAGTCGCACGTCGACCGCTCCCTGGAGTCGGCCGCGGAATTCGTCCGCACGAACGTGCTCGGCACCCAGTCCCTGCTCGAAGCGGTCCTGGCCAGCGGCGTCGAGCGTGTCGTGCACGTCTCCACCGACGAGGTCTACGGCTCCATCGACGAGGGCTCCTGGACCGAGACCTGGCCGCTGGCGCCCAACTCCCCGTACGCCGCCTCCAAGGCCGCGTCCGACCTGGTCGCCCGCTCGTACTGGCGCACCCACGGGATCGACCTGTCGATCACCCGCTGCTCCAACAACTACGGGCCCTACCAGCACCCCGAGAAGCTCATCCCGCTCTTCGTGACCAACCTGCTGGCCGGCCTCACCGTGCCGCTCTACGGAGAGGGCGCCAACGTACGCGAGTGGCTGCACGTCGACGACCACTGCCGCGCGATCGACCTCGTCCTGAACAAGGGCCAGGCCGGCGAGGTCTACAACGTCGGCGGCGGCAACGAACGCACCAACCGCGCCATCACCGAGCGGCTGCTCGAACTCACCGGCAGGGACTGGACGAGCGTGCGCCGCGTCGCCGACCGCAAGGCGCACGACCTGCGCTACTCGCTCGACGAGACCAAGATCGCCGACCAGCTCGGATACGCGCCGCGCGTCTCCTTCGAGCAGGGCCTCGCCGACACCGTCGACTGGTACCGCGAGAACACCGACTGGTGGCAGCACTCCAAGGCGATCGCGGCGGACCGGGCATGACGCGGCAACAACTCAGGAAGGGCACAACAGCATGAGCGTGCACAAGGAACTCGTCATGGACGAAGTCCGCAAGTACCACCGGGACGTCCAGGACGACAGGGGCTTCGTCCCCGGCACCACCGAGATCTGGCCGTCCGGCGCGGTCCTGGACGAGGAGGACCGCCTCGCCCTGGTCGAGGCCGCCCTGGACATGCGGATCGCGGCGGGGCGAAGCTCCCGCAAGTTCGAGTCGCAGTTCGCGCGCAAGCTCAAGCGGCGCAAGGCCCATCTGACGAACTCCGGCTCGTCGGCCAACCTGCTCGCCACCACGGCCCTCACCTCCCACCTCCTGGAGGACCGGCGGCTGCGCCCCGGCGACGAGGTGATCACGGTCGCCGCCGGCTTCCCCACGACCGTCAACCCGATCCTGCAGAACGGCCTGATACCGGTCTTCGTCGACGTCGAGCTCGGCACGTACAACACGACGGCCGACCGGGTGGCCCAGGCCATCGGCCCCAAGACCCGCGCCATCATCATCGCGCACGCCCTCGGCAACCCCTTCGAGGTCGCCGAGATCGCCCAACTCGCCGAAGACCACGACCTGTTCTTCATCGAGGACAACTGCGACGCGGTCGGCTCGACGTACGACGGTCAGCTCACCGGCACCTTCAGCGACATGACGACCGTCAGCTTCTACCCCGCGCACCATCTGACGATGGGCGAGGGCGGCTGCGTCCTCACCTCGAACCTGGCGCTCGCCCGGATCGTGGAGTCGCTGCGCGACTGGGGCCGGGACTGCTGGTGCGAGCCGGGCGAGAGCAACAAGTGCCTCAAGCGGTTCAAGTACCAGATGGGCACGCTGCCCGCCGGCTACGACCACAAGTACATTTTCTCGCACGTCGGCTACAACCTGAAGGCCACCGACCTGCAGGCCGCACTCGGCCTGACCCAGCTGGCCAAGGTCGACGACTTCTGCGCCGCGCGCCGCAAGAACTTCAAGCAGCTGTACGACGGCCTCGACGGTCTGCCGCACCTGCTGCTGCCGCGGGCCACCCCGCGCAGCGACCCGAGCTGGTTCGGCTTCGCCCTCACCGTGTCACCCGAAGCGCCCTTCACCCGGGCCGAGCTGGTGGACTTCCTGGAGGGCCGCAAGATCGGCACCCGCCGTCTCTTCGCCGGCAACCTCACCCGCCACCCGGCCTACATAGGCCAGCCGCACCGCGTCGTCGGCGAGCTGACCAACAGCGACATCATCACCGAGCAGACCTTCTGGATCGGGGTCTACCCCGGCCTGACCGAGGAGATGCTCGACTACGTCGTCTCCTCGATCAAGGAATTCGTGGGAGCCCGTGGATGACCATGGAAATCGTCGGAAACGGTTTTCTCGCCAGGAACCTCCGGCCCATCGCCGACCGGCACCCCGACACGGCCGTCCTGGCGGCCGGTGTCTCCTGGGCCGGCGGCACTTCGGACGACGACTTCGCCCGGGAGTCCGCACTCCTTGACGAGGTGGCCGAGCGCTGCCGGACCACCGGGCGCCGGCTCCTGTTCTTCTCCACCGCGTCCACGGGGATGTACGGAGAAGGGGGCGGCACGGGACGCGAGGACAGCCCCATCACGCCCTGCACCCCCTACGGGGCGCACAAGTTCGCACTGGAGCAGCAGCTCAAGGCCTCAGGGGCGGACTACCTCATCCTCCGCCTCGGCCACCTGGTGGGCCCCGGACAGCCGCCGCACCAGCTGATGCCCTCGCTGCTCCGGCAGGTCCTGGAGGGCGCGGTCCGCGTCCACCGGGGCGCCACCCGCGACCTCATCGACGTCGCGGACGTGGTCACCGTCATCGACTGCCTCCTGGAACGCGGCGTACGCGGCGAGACGGTCAACGTGGCGTCGGGGGAGGCGGTGCCGGTGGACCACATCGTCGACCACCTGCAGGCGCGGCTCGGCCTCGACGTCGAGCGCGAGTACCGCGACGCCGGGGCGCACCACGTCATCTGCACGGAGAAACTGCGGCGCCTGGTGCCCGAGACGGCCCGGCTCGGCTTCACCCCGACGTACTACCGGCAGGTCCTCGACGCCTTCCTCGACTCCGCGGGCGCCGGCCGCGCCACCGTACCCACCGCGTCCTGACCCGCGCCTTCCGCCCCTGATCCGCAAGGAGTGAACCCCATGAACGCCCCACCCGGCAGGCCGACCCCCCGGCCGACCACGCTGACGTCGCGCGACGACCCGGCCGTCGCACACCGCATGGCGCGGTCGGCCGCGACGGCACAGGGCGCGCGGCTGCGCACCGATGACTTCGCCGACTGGCTGGACGAACGGCGCCGCGCGCACCACTTCAAGGTCGAACGCATACCCTTCAGCGGCCTGGACGGCTGGTCGTTCGAGGCCGCCACCGGGAACCTGGTGCACCGAAGCGGCCGCTTCTTCACCGTCGAGGGCCTGCACGTCACCCGGGACACCGGCCCGCACCGCGAGTGGTACCAGCCCACCATCAAGCAGCCCGAAGTGGGCATCCTCGGCCTCCTCGTCAAGGAGTTCGACGGGGTCCTGCACTTCCTGATGCAGGCCAAGATGGAGCCCGGCAACCGCAACCTGCTCCAGCTGTCGCCGACCGTCCAGGCCACCCGCAGCAACTACACCAAGGTGCACAAGGGCGCCGACGTGAAGTACATCGAGTACTTCACGCAGGCGGACCGCGGCCGGGTCATCGCCGACTCGCTGCAGTCCGAGCACGGCGCGTGGTTCTTCCGCAAGAGCAACCGCAACATGATCGTCGAGGCCGTCGACGACGTCCCCCTCGACCCGGACTTCTGCTGGCTGACCCTCGGCCAGATCGGCGAGCTCCTGCGCCGCGACAACGTCATCAACATGGACACCAGAACCGTCCTCGCCTGTGCGCCGCTGCCCCAGGAGGACGAGGGCGCCCTGCACTCGGACACGGATGTCCTGTCCTGGTTCACCGCCGAGCGCGCCCGGCACGACGTCCACGCGGAACGC
Source organism: Streptomyces sp. NPDC002853 (assembly GCF_053591915.1). Lineage (NCBI taxonomy): Bacteria > Bacillati > Actinomycetota > Actinomycetes > Kitasatosporales > Streptomycetaceae > Streptomyces > Streptomyces sp. NPDC002853. The sequence continues at coordinate 569,401 of NZ_JBSFUS010000006.1, forward strand.
GTTCCGCTGGACGAGGCGAGCGGCTGGAAGCGCGGGGACATGTCCATCGACCACGAGGAGGGCCGCTACTTCAGCGTGGTGGCCCTGCGCGTGGAGGCCGGCAGCCGAGAGGTGACCGGCTGGACCCAGCCGGTGTTCGAACCGCACGGCATCGGTGTCACGGCCTTCGTGACGCGCAGGATCGGCGGAGTGCCGCACGTCCTGATGGAGGCACGCGTCGAGGGCGGCCTCCTGGACACGGTGGAGCTCGCGCCGACCGTCATGCACACCCCCGACAACTACGCCTACCTGGAGGGCGAATACCGCCCGCCCTTCCTCGACCTGGTCCTGGCGGCGACCCCCTCACAGATCCGCTACGAGGCGGTGCACTCGGAGGAGGGCGGCCGCTTCCTCAACGCCGAGAGCCGCTACCTCATCGTCGAGGCGGACGAGGAAACGGATCCCGTGGAGGCACCCCCCGGGTACCGCTGGATCGCCCGCGACCAGCTCAACTCCCTGCTGCGGCACGGTCATTACCTCAACGTCCAGGCCCGCACGCTGCTCCTGTGCCTCAACTCACTCGCGGGCCGGTCCTGATGGGGCAGAAGGGCGGCATACGAGTCGGTCTGCTGGGCTGCGCCGACATCGCACGGCGGCGCGTGCTGCCCGCCATGGCAGGCACGGACGGCATCCGGATCACCGCGATCGCCAGCCGGGACGCGGACAGGGCCGAGGAACTCGCCGGGTCCTACGATGCCGAGCCCGTGCACGGCTACCAGCGGCTGCTCGACCGCGACGACATCGACGCGGTCTACCTCCCGCTGCCCGCCGCCCTGCACGCGGAGTGGACCGAGGCGGCGCTGCGCGCGGGAAAGCACGTACTCGCCGAGAAGCCGTTGACGACCGACCTGGAGAGCTCCCGCCGACTCGTCACGCTGGCGCGGGAGTCGGGGCTCTTCATGATGGAGAACGTGATGTTCGTCCATCATCCGCTGCACGACGCGGTGCTCAAACTCGTCGCTGACGGCGCCATCGGTGAACTGCGCGCCTTCCAGGCCGCGTTCGCCATCCCACGGCTGCCGGACGACGACATCAGGCACCGCGCGGACCTGGGCGGCGGCGCCCTCTGGGACACCGGCGTCTACCCGGTCCGGGCCGCCCTGCACTTCCTCGGCGAAGGCCTCGAAGTCCGGGGCGCGCTGCTCGGCCGGGGCCAGGGCCGCGAGGTCGACACCTCGGGGCAGGCCCTCCTGAGCACACCCGGCGGCATCGGCGCCCGGCTGGTCTTCGGGCTCGACCACGCCTACCGGTCCTCCTACGAACTGTGGGGGAGCGAGGGTCGCATCACCGTGGAGCGCGCCTTCACGCCGCCCGCGGACTTCGTGCCGGAGATCCGGGTCGAGCGCCGCACCGGGACGGAGGTGATCCAGCTGCCGCCCGCGGACCAGGTCGCCCGCACGGTCGCCGCCTTCGTGGACGGCGTACGCGCGCGGTCCACGCCGGATCCCGTGTGCCTGCGGCAGGCGGAGCTCCTGGACGGGGTGCGCCGGGCCGCGGGCGAGCCGGCCTAGCGGCTCCCCCGGCCCATCGCTGCGACCGTCCACCAACTCCCCATGTCCCAGCGTCAATTGCGACCGCCTCCGGAAAGGGCGACTACCTTGAAGCAGAACGAGATCCGCCGCCTGGACCGGGTGATCATCCGTTTCGCCGGTGACTCGGGTGACGGCATGCAGCTCACCGGTGACCGGTTCACTTCGGAGACGGCGTCCTTCGGGAACGACCTCTCGACACTGCCGAACTTTCCCGCCGAGATCCGTGCTCCTGCCGGGACACTGCCGGGTGTCTCCTCGTTCCAGCTGCATTTCGCCGACCACGACATCCTCACGCCGGGCGACGCGCCGAACGTCCTGGTCGCGATGAACCCGGCCGCGCTGAAGGCGAACCTTCCGGATGTTCCTCGCGGGGCCGAGATCATCGTCAACACCGATGAGTTCACGCCCCGGGCCATGCAGAAGGTCGGCTTCGCCCGGTCGCCGCTGGATGACGGGTCTCTGGACGCGTTCCAGGTCCACCCGGTGCCGTTGACGACGCTGACGGTCGAGGCGCTCAAGGAGTTCGACCTCTCGCGCAAGGACGCGGGCCGCAGCAAGAACATGTTCGCGCTGGGTCTGTTGTCGTGGATGTACCACCGGCCGACCGAGGGCACGGAGAAGTTCCTGCGGACGAAGTTCGCCAAGAAGCCGGACATCGCCGAGGCCAACATCGCGGCATTCAGGGCGGGTTGGAACTTCGGCGAGACGACGGAGGACTTTGCGGTCTCGTACGAGGTCGCCCCGGCGACCAGCGCTTTCCCTACCGGCACCTACCGCAACATCTCGGGGAACCTGGCCCTCTCGTACGGTCTTATCGCGGCGGGCCGGCAGGCGGATCTGCCGCTCTACCTGGGCTCGTATCCCATCACCCCGGCCTCGGACATCCTGCACGAGCTCAGCAAGCACAAGAACTTCGGTGTGCGCACCTTCCAGGCCGAGGACGA